>NZ_SLXE01000004.1 GCF_004341385.1 Uruburuella suis | reverse complement strand
ATGGCAGGTGTATTAGGGTTGTGTGAGAGCTCCCTT
Organism: Uruburuella suis; assembly: GCF_004341385.1. Classification (GTDB taxonomy): domain Bacteria; phylum Pseudomonadota; class Gammaproteobacteria; order Burkholderiales; family Neisseriaceae; genus Neisseria; species Neisseria suis. The sequence goes on along the minus strand of NZ_SLXE01000004.1, from coordinate 107,527 downwards.
TTTACACCTGCTTTCCTTTTTATTCAATGTTATGACAAGTAATTGTGAACAGACCCTAAGGCGGATGACAAAAAAGCCCAAGGCCGCTATGCTTTCACCTTTGTGTTTTCCCGATTAAAGACGATTCATGAACATCACCCAAACCATTGCCGCCGAATTAAACGCCACCGCCGCCCAAGTAGAAGCCGCCGTGGCTTTGCTGGATGAGGGCGCCACCGTGCCCTTTATCGCCCGCTACCGCAAAGAAGCCACCGGCGCTCTGGACGACAGCCAATTGCGCACCCTGGCCGAGCGCCTGCAATACCTGCGCGAATTGCTGGAGCGCAAGGCCACCGTGCTCAAAAGCATTGAAGAACAAGGCAAGCTCACCGATGAATTAAAAGCGCAAATCGACGCCGCCGACAACAAAACCACACTCGAAGATTTATACCTGCCCTACAAACCCAAACGCCGCACCAAAGCGCAAATTGCGCGCGAAAACGGCTTGCAGCCCTTGGCCGAATTATTGCTGAGCACGCCGTCTGAAAACCCCGACACCGCCGCGCAAGGCTACCTGAACGAAAACGTGGCCGACACAAAAGCCGCGCTCGACGGCGCACGCGCAATTTTGATGGAGCAATTCGCCGAAGATGCCGAGCTCATCGGCCGCCTGCGTGAAAAACTGTGGCGCGAAGCCGAAATTCACGCCCAAGTGATTGCCGGGCAGGAAGCCGCGGGCGAAAAATTCAAAGATTATTTCGACCACCGCGAGCCCGTGCGCACTATGCCCAGCCACCGCGCCTTGGCCGTTTTGCGCGGGCGCAACGAAAACATTCTTCAGGCAGCCTTAAAATACCAGCCCGACGACACCCCGATTACCGAGCAAAGCGAATACGAACAAGCCATTGCCAAACAATTCAACATTGCCGACCAAGGCCGCGCCGCCGATAAATGGCTGCGCGACACCGTGCGCCTTACCTGGCGCGCCAAAATCTTCTTGTCGCTGGAATTAGACGCCTTCAACCGCCTGAAAGAAGCCGCCGACACCGACGCGATTACCGTGTTCGCCCGCAACCTCAAAGACTTATTGCTCGCCGCGCCCGCCGGCCGCCTCACCACGCTGGGCCTCGACCCCGGCTACCGCAACGGCGTGAAATGCGCCGTGGTGGACGACACCGGCAAACTGCTCGACACCGTGATTGTGTATTTGCATCAAGAAAACAATATGTTGGCCGCTTTGGCCGGCATCATCAAAAAACACAGCGTTAAACTGATTGCCATCGGCAACGGCACCGGCAGCCGAGAAACCGACAAACTCGCCGGTGAATTGGTGAAAGGGCTACCTGAAATGAAGCTGCACAAAATTGTGGTAAGCGAAGCCGGTGCCTCGATTTATTCCGCTTCCGAATTGGCGGCCAAAGAGTTTCCCGAGCTCGATGTATCCCTGCGCGGCGCGGTTTCCATCGCCCGCCGCCTGCAAGACCCGCTGGCCGAATTGGTGAAAATCGACCCCAAATCCATCGGCGTCGGCCAATATCAGCACGATGTGAACCAAAGCCAGCTCGCCAAATCGCTCGATGCCGTGGTGGAAGATTGCGTGAATGCCGTGGGCGTAGACGTAAACACCGCCTCCGCGCCGCTGCTGGCGCGCATCTCCGGCCTCAACCAAACGCTGGCGCACAACATCGTGCAATACCGCAACGACAACGGCGCCTTCCTCAGCCGCAAAGCCCTGCTCAAAGTGCCGCGCCTGGGCGACAAAACCTACGAACAAGCCGCCGGATTCTTGCGCATTCAGGGCGGCAAAGAGCCGCTCGACGCCAGCGCCGTGCACCCCGAAGCCTACCCCATCGTGGCGCAAATGCTGGCCGACAACCACATCAAAGCTGCCGACTTAATCGGCAACCGCGACAAAATCAAACAAATCAAGCCCACCCAATACACCAACGAACAATTCGGCCTGCCCACGATTTTAGACATCCTCGCCGAACTGGAAAAACCCGGCCGCGACCCGCGCGGTGAGTTTCAAACCGCCACCTTCACCGAAGGCGTGAACGAAATCAAAGATTTGCAACTGGGCATGATTCTGGAAGGCGTGGTGAGCAACGTGGCCAACTTCGGCGCCTTTGTCGACATCGGCGTACACCAAGACGGCCTGGTACACATCTCCGCGCTGGCCAATAAATTCGTACAAGACCCGCGCGAAGTGGTGAAGGCGGGCGATGTGGTGAAAGTCAAAGTGATGGAAATCGACGCAGCGCGCAAACGCATCGCCCTCACCATGCGCCTAGACGACGAACCCGGCAGCACCGTCAAACGCGATAGGCCGTCTGAAAACAACACCCGCAAAGACACCCGCCCCCAACGCAGCGCACCCCGCGAACAAGCACAGGGCAATTCGGCGATGGCGGATGCGTTTGCGAAGTTGAAACGGTAAAATGTTGCTCAACTTAAAAAGATTGACACTAAATTATGAAAAAAAGCATTAATACATTGCAAGAACCACAAATGAATATTTATGGAGAGTACGAACCAGATGTTTCTGAAAAAAATATCTGGGACAAATCTGTTAAAGCTGAGGAGAATGGATATTATTGGAAAAAGGATCCCATTGTTACGCGTGGCGTAAATGAATTTTCTACTAACCCTATCGTTATCGAACTTTTTTGTGGGTGCGGGGGGACATCTTTGGGGTTTGAAATGGCTGGATACGAAATTGCTCTAGGTTGTGATATCCATGCCTTTGCTATAAAAACTTTTAAACATAATCATCCAAGGGCATGGACTATCTTAGGAGACGTAAAAAAAGTAGACCCTTTGGAAGTGAAAAGAATTTTACATGGCAGGCAAGTGGATGTATTGATTGCGGGTGTGCCTTGCCAGGGTTTTTCTTTAAATAATCGTAAACGTCATGAGGATGACGATCGTAATTTGCTCTATAAAGAATTTGTGAAATTTGTAGAGGTATTGGAGCCGAAGTCAATTGTGCTGGAAAATGTTTCAGGGATGAGAAGTACGGGAACATTTGTTAAGGATATTGAACAAGACTTATCTCGAGCTGGAAAAATGATAGTCAAAAGTAGATTGTTATCTGCAGCTGATTATGGTGTTCCTCAAAAACGGAACCGCTTGTTATTTGTCGGTGTTCAAGGAACTAGTTTTGACTTTAATAAGATTCGTAAAACGCATGGAGAAGAGACAGGTAAGTCATATGTGACTGTTCGTGATGCAATTGGAGATTTACCGCCACTCAATCCTAAAGAATCTAAAAATAACTATGCAAGCCCGCCTACTTCAGAATACCAAAAATTAATGAGAAGTGATAATGGCAATGTATTAACTTGCCATGTTGCGCCTAATCATCCAGTTAGTACAATTGAGAAAATTAAAAATACACTACCAGGAGAGCCAATGTATCCGAAATTTAAACAAAGAATTCGGTTGGCTTGGGATATTCAAAGCCCTACGCAAGTATCGGGAGGGATTCGTCCACAATTTCAATTTGGACATCCTGAAGATAATCGGGGATTAACCATTCGGGAAAGATGCAGAATTCAGAGTTTTCCTGATAATTTTTTTGTGCATGGTGGGATTGTTCAGGGTAGAGTGCAGACAGGAAATGCTGTTCCACCATTGTTAGCAAAGGCCGTTGCGTTAGCAATCAAGGAATATTTATGAAATATAGAATTTGGTATAGCACGGAAGAGTTTGCAGATTTCATTATTGATCATACTGATCTAAAAGATAAAGAATGCGTAAAGAAAAAGATGTATGAAAGTGATGCAAATAATGCGAAAAACTTTCATGCAATGCCTGACCATATTAAAAAAATATTGTATTTAGATGCACCTGATTTGATTGTAGAGATTGATCAAGAACCAATTTTTTCTGTGGAAGTCTCTACCGAAGCAGGTACTGGACATAATGTTTTTCAAAGATTTGCCCGATTGGCAGCATCCGTAGAAAACAATGTTCCCGCATTCTATATTTATCCTGAAGCAGTCATTATCAGTCGAGAACGCGGGAGTACAAAGTGGGATAAAATCAATCCATTGATATTTAAAGCATTAGAGAATGTGATGTCAATTTATCATATTCCAGCGCTATTTTATTATTTTCCTAGTGATTTCAAATCATGTCCCGATAATGCAATTTTGTCTGGAAATCAGAATACAGGAGGATTGCTATATGAGCCTAATAGAAAATATGCAGGTTCGCCATTGTCGGTGGATACGGAAATGCGGAAAATGTTTTGCGCTATAAATGAAGTGATTGAGGTGTTCGAGAAAACAGGGATTATTGAGGGTCGCAAAAAATTATTAGGAAAATATAATATCAAAGAACATAAAAACTGGATGAGTGAAGAATATTATAAAAAAGATGGGCATCAGGATATGTCTCCACTCTCTGCTACTATAAAAATACCTACAGTTTATTTACTAAACTATCTTGAATGTAAGAGTTATTCAATTGGAGAGTTATTACGTAGTAGGGAAGAGACTATTTTATATAAAGTGAATGCTAAATTTCGTGGAGACCCTTATCCTGGCGCATTGGCAGCCATTGATTATTTGTGTTGCAGAGAAGGAGTATCCTTTGAAGAACGTAAGTACAACTTAGTCTTGGTTTGGTCTGATGTTGAAATAGATGATAATGCTGAGACGATTAAGTTAATTGGTACAAAGGGAAAAATTGATGATTTTATTCACGCAGTACAAAATAGCGAGAACAAAAATATCTTAAATAAAGATTATAATGAATTGAAGCGAAAAGGAGAAATACCTCGTTATTATATGCAAGTGCGTTATGGTTCCACTTATTCAAAAGCGAAACATATTCGAGTCTTTTCATATTTTGCGGATGCGATATTGTTTCCTGATGGCTCATTATGGAGAGATGCTTGATGCTGGAAGAGGCCAAAGTTACAGTCAATATCCTTAACTGGTTAGAAAAAGAGGGCTGGGAGATTATTTGCTACGATTTTCCTCAGAGTGGAACAGGAGTTATGTTGCACCCAAATAATCGGGATAGTTCGAAAAGTAAAAATCAAGACGGTATCATCCCTGATATTATTGCTGTAAAAAATAGAAAAGTTGTTTTTTTTGAAAATAAGAATAGATTTGTTTTATCCGATTTTGAAAAAATATGGGAAATTAAATCATTAAATAAATATTCAGTTAGTTTGGGAAAATTAATTAACTCCCCAGATGATTTCAATATTTTTTATGGGATAGGAATACCACAAGCTGATAAGTATGTTGGAAAAAGTATGAACCATTTGGATAAAGTTGATTTTATTATCAGCACCTCAGAAGATGGTGTGATATGTGTTGAATATGACAAACATTTTGTTTTCCAACAGATGCATGTCTAAATAATCTCTATGCACACTCCCATCGAAACCCACCCCTTACCGCCTTTCGCCCCGCCCAACGCCAAATTGCTGATGTTGGGCAGCTTTCCGCCGCCGCGGGCGCGGTGGAAGATGGATTTTTATTATCCGAATTTTCAAAACGATATGTGGCGGATTTTCGGGCTGGTGTTTTTTGCAGATAAAGATTATTTCGTTGAGGCGGGCGGCAAGGCGTTTAAGGAAGGCTTGATTCGGGATTTTCTGCAGGAAAAAGGCATTGCCATCAGCGATACGGCGCATCAAGTGGTGCGTTTGCAGGGCAATGCGTCGGATAAGTTTTTGCAGATTGTAACGCCGCTGGATTTGGCGGCGCTGCTCGCGCAAATGCCGCATTGCGATGTGGTGATGACCACGGGTGAGCTGGCCACGGATACTTTGGTATCCTTGATGCCGTCTGAAACAGCCAAGCCTGCCATCGGCGCTTATAGCGAGGCGGAATTTGCGGGGCGGCGCTTGCGGCTTTATCGGCTGCCGTCGTCGTCGCGGGCTTATCCCTTGCCGCTGGCGCAAAAGGCGGCAGCGTATGCGCGGTTTTTTAGAGAAATCGGTTTGCTTGAGGCTTTTTAATTAAACGGCAACAAAAAAGCGCACTCCATGGTGCGCTTTTGTTTTGGCAGGGTAATGTGCTATTTGGCTACCCAGTTGCCTTTTATCGGGCGGACAAAATAAGCGAGGACGGCAATCATGCACACTTCAATCGACACCGACCAATAAACATGGCCTAAAATTTCACTCCACAATTCGGCGGCATTCAGGTTCCACAGCCAGCCGGTGGCGCCATCGGCATAGACGGGATTGCGAAAGCCGAAGAGGGGAATCAAAAAGCCGTGCATCACAATGGTGATCAGCAAGCCGTAGAAAGCGCCATACCACAAGCGGATTTTCGGCCAATAAGCAGAGCCCACAACATAAACGAAAGCGAATACGAAGCTAAACAGCCAGTGATATAAAGTAACAGCGCCGGGCACGGTAACGCCTTGATAAACGTAATCGAGCGAATGCGAATTGAAGCCGAGCCAGCCGAGCCAAGCATCAATATTGGCGCCTGGCGGTGAAATTTCGCCCGGCATGCGCGGCGGCATATTCACTTCGGAGCCCCATTTGACCAATGAGCTGAAAAAGCCGCCAATCAGCGTGGTCCAGAGGATGATTTTTTTGTTGATTTGCCAAGCGGCGGGGGTGGAATTAAGCATACTCATCATAAATGCCTTGTGGGTGTAGTAAATTCAATATGATGATTATTATGAATTTTGAATAAGATGATATTGAGACAAATCAACTATGGGCTAAATTTGTAATTTAATTACAAACCAGGCCGTCTGAAAGCTTGCTTTTCATGCTTTCTGACGGCCTGGTTTGGCTTTTGCGTTTCGGTGTGCGCCGCTGCCAGCCAGCGGCCGTTGTTTCTCACCCATGTGGTGGTGTCGAAGCAGATCATTTCGTGGCTTTGGCCATCCATTTCAAAAATTTGCTTCACCTCATCAGTGGCCACCGCCACATCGGCAATCGGAAAAATCACTTTTTCATTTGAAAATTCAAAAAACGTGAGTTTTGCCGGGCCGGTTTGGGCCATGGATAGATATTCGCCCGGGCTGAAATGATGAATGCCGAACATGGCCACGCTCACCGCTTCGGCAGCCAGCAGCGCAGCCGCTTGCTCGGGGCGTTGGTCGGCCATTGCCTGCCAGAATTCGGCCTCTAATTTCATAATCTCGGTGTGGCTGCTCATTTTGCGCTCCTTTTGAATGCGATCCAAAAAATGCAGGCGGTGTTTCTTTTGCGCCCGTGTGCATTTCCCAGAAGATAAAGGCTTGTCAAATCAAGATAATTCACCGACACTATGCCGCAAGCCGCCCATCACCACAAGGAGAAAATTATGGCTGCCATCCGCTCCGCTATTGCTGTTACCGTTATCGCCGCTGCTGTGCTGGCGGCTTGCAGCCGGCCGGCCACACCCAGCTATACCGCGCCCGCACAAGAAACCGCCCAAGCCTCCAAAAGCCAAGCCATGGACGCTGCTTATGCCGGCACAGCTCGTGTGCGCATGGCGGTGATGCCCTCGCCGCCCGTCAGCGCTGAAATCGCGCTGCCGCTGCAAAACACCGAGCAATACGGCCAAATCAGCACCAACCCCGTGCATGCCGTGGCGCAGCAGCCGGTGTCTACCTTCAGCATTGATGTAGACACCGGCAGCTATGCCAACAGCCGCCGCTTCCTCAATAATGGCCGCCTGCCGCCGGTGAATGCGGTGCGGGTGGAAGAATTAATCAATTATTTCGACTACAGCTATCCGCTGCCGCAAGGCCGCGCGCCTTTTGCGGTGCACACCGATACTGTCGATTCGCCGTGGCAGCCACACGCCAAGATCATCAAAATCGGCATTAAAGCGCAAGATTTGGCGCTCAAAGAATTGCCGCCGGCCAATTTGGTGTTTTTGGTGGATGTGTCCGGCAGCATGAACGCGCCCGACAAGCTGCCGCTGGTAAAACAAACCCTGCGCCTGCTCACCGAGCAATTGCGTGCGCAAGATAAGGTAACGCTAATCACCTATGCCAGCGGAGAAAAGCTGGTGCTGCCGCCCACTTCCGGCAGCCAAAAGCAAAGCATTTTGCGCGCGATTAACGGCTTGCAGGCCGGCGGCGCCACGGCCGGCGAGCAAGCCATTCAGCTGGCCTATCAAGAAGCCGAAAAAGCCCACATTAAAAACGGCATCAACCGCATTTTGCTGGCCACCGATGGCGATTTCAACGTGGGCATCACCGATTTCGACACCCTCAAAGGCATGGTGGCCGAAAAGCGCAAAGCGGGCATTTCCCTCACCACCTTGGGCTTTGGCACCGGCAACTACAATGAGCGCCTGATGGAGCAGCTGGCCGATGCGGGCGATGGCAACTACAGCTATATCGACAACCCAAACGAAGCCAAAAAAGTGCTGCAACGCCAATTGTCGTCCACCCTGGCCACCGTGGCACAAGACGTGAAAATCCAAGTGGAATTCAATCCCGCCACCGTAAAAGAGTATCGTTTGGTCGGCTATGAAAACCGCCTGCTCAAGCAAGAAGATTTCAACAACGATAATGTAGACGCCGGCGATATCGGTGCCGGCCACAGCGTCACCGCCCTGTATGAAATCATCCCTGCTGGGCAGCCCGGCTGGCTGGGCGAATCACGCTACCGGCCCGCCGCACCTGCCGCCGACAGCAAAGCCGGTGAATACGCCCATGTGAACTTGCGCTACAAATTGCCCGGCAAAAGCGCCAGCATCCTCATCAGCCAGCCCGTGGCCGCCAGCAGCAAACCCTTGGCACAAGCCAATGCCGACACCCGCTTTGCCATCGCCGTAGCCGCCTACGGCCAGCAATTGCGCGGCGGCCAATACAACGGCAAAATGGGCTGGGGCGACATCATCCGCCTCGCCCGGCAAGCCGATAAGCCCGACCCCTACGGCTTGCGTAGCGAATTTATCGAGCTGGCCAAAATCGCCCAAAGCTTGAGCGCAGGCGCAGCAAGCGGCGAATAATATCGACTTGAATGAATAAGCCATTATTGTGCAGCATGCAGATGCCGTCTGAAACCTTTCAGACGGCATCTTTTTAATTATGGCGTTGTTAAATTATTTGGCAAATCTACCGTCATTAAGAAGTTTCCACGCTTTTTTATAAACCGCACTGATGCCGCTTTTGATTTCTTTCAGCGTTTTTGAGTACATTTCTCCGGGAAATTCACTATTTATACTTCCTTTCCTGCAACGACTGATATAGCTTTGAGCCGTCTCCGAAAGATTGTTGGTAGCCACGCAATCTGCAGCGTATGCGTTAGACAAGAATAATGAATCATTGCCCACTTTATAGTCGATACCGCCAACAAAGCATAAAATAAGCGCAAGTTTTAATATTTTCATATGAAACCCCCTTATTTTGAAAAAGTTTCAAATTTTCTATATGCTTCAATATCTCTGAAGTGGCGTGCATAGATTTCGGTGACCTCATCAAAAGAATTCTCTAGCATTGGATTGATATCAACGATACTGTAAAGAGACCAAGATATTTCCTGCCCTTCTGCATTCTTGTATGTCGTGTTTCGATGCTTGGTTAGATCTTCAACCTTTGATCTGGCCTCATCCATGGTATTTGCTTTTACTAAGGTGATACATTCTTCATAAAGTGGGGTGTAGCCAGCAGAGTCGGATGCTGATTTATACACGATGATGGCTACGTAGTATTCTGTGCTCATGGTCAACTCCAAATTTAGTTAATGAACTTATTGCTCATAATAACGAAATAACGAACAAATGTTTGAGTTAATCTATATTGCTTCATGGTTGTAATAAAATTTAACGATAGATAGTTATCGTATGCACATCGATCCGGTACGTTATGATATTAGGCTACACTTAACTTGTGCTAATTTTATTATGGCCTTCTTGGCGGGGGCGATGTAGGGTTAGGTTGGTTACGTATGGAAAATTCAGGATTTTGTTGGGTTGCATCTGCGGCTAACCCAACTGACGGTTACTAAAATGCCGTCTGAAAAGGATTTTTCAGACGGCATTATCGTTACTTCAAATCAACAACCATCAACTCAAGCGGCGTTGCCTTCCAAGAAATCCTGCGCAAAGCGTTGCAGCACGCCGCCGGCTTCGTAGATCAGCACTTCTTCGGCGGTGTCCAAACGGCTGGTGACGGGCACTTCTACGGTTTCGCCGTTTTTGCGGTGAATCACCAAAGTGAGCTCGCCGCGCGGGATGCGTTCGCCGATCACGTCGTAGGTTTCGGTGCCGTCCAATTCAAGCGTTTTGCGGTTGGTGCCGGGCAAAAATTGCAGCGGCAACACGCCCATGCCGATGAGGTTGGTGCGGTGGATACGCTCGAAGCCTTCGGCCACAATGGCTTCCACACCGGCTAGGCGCACGCCTTTGGCGGCCCAGTCGCGGCTGGAGCCTTGGCCGTAGTCGGCGCCGGCCACGATAATCAGCGGCTGTTTGCGGTTCATATAGGTTTCGATGGCTTCCCACATGCGCATGGTTTGGCCTTCGGGCTCCACGCGGGCGAGTGAACCTTGTTTCACGGTGCCGTCTTCGTTTTTCACCATTTCGTTAAACAATTTGGGGTTAGCGAAGGTGGCGCGTTGGGCGGTGAGGTGGTCGCCGCGGTGGGTGGCGTAGGAGTTAAAGTCTTCTTCAGGTAGCCCCATTTTGTGCAGGTATTCGCCGGCGGCGCTGTTCATCAAAATGGCGTTGGAAGGCGACAGGTGGTCGGTGGTGATGTTGTCGGGCAAAATCGCCAGCGGGCGCATGCCTTTGAGGGTGCGCTTGCCCGCCAATGCGCCTTCCCAATAGGGCGGGCGGCGGATATAGGTGGACATGGGGCGCCAGTCGTAGAGCGGGCTGGGGGCTTTTTCGGCGGCGCCGGTGTCGAACATGGGGATATAAATATCGCGGAATTGCTGCGGTTTCACATGTTCGGCCACGATGGCGTCGATTTCTTCATCGGTCGGCCAGATGTCTTTCAGGCGGATTTCTTTGCCATCGGCCACGCCCAAAACATCGTTTTCAATATCGAAGCGGATGCTGCCGGCAATGGCGTAGGCCACCACCAAAGGCGGCGAAGCCAAGAAAGCCTGTTTGGCATAGGGGTGGATGCGGCCGTCGAAGTTGCGGTTGCCGCTCAATACGGCGGTGGCATACAAATCGCGGTCGATGATTTCTTGCTGGATCTGCGGGTCGAGTGCGCCGCTCATGCCGTTGCAGGTGGTGCAGGCAAAGGCGACGATGCCGAAGCCGAGCTGCTCCAATTCGCTCAACAAGCCTGCTTCTTGCAGGTAGATTTCGGCCACTTTGGAGCCGGGTGCGAATGAAGATTTCACCCACGGCTTGCGGATTAAGCCCAATTTGTTGGCATTGCGCGCCAGCAGGGCGGCGGCCACCACGTTGCGCGGGTTGCTGGTGTTGGTGCACGAGGTGATGGCGGCGATAATCACCGCGCCATCGGGCATTTTGCCGTCGGCAGGGGTTTCATAAGGCGCGGCCAAGCCTTTGGCGGCCAAATCGGCGGTGGCAAAGCGGGCGTGCGGGTTGGAAGGGCCGGCCATATTGCGGCCTACGGTGGAAAGGTCGAATGTCAATACGCGCGGATATTCGGCGTTTTTCAATTCACTCGCCCACAGGCCGGCGGTTTTGGCGTAGGTTTCCACCAGTTTCACTTGTGCATCATCGCGGCCGGTGAGTTTCAGATAATCGATGGTTTGCTGGTCGATGTAGAACATGCCGGCGGTGGCGCCGTATTCGGGTGTCATGTTGGAGATGGTGGCGCGGTCGCCCACAGACAGGCTTTCTGCGCCTTCGCCGTAGAATTCCACAAATGCGCCCACCACGCGCTCTTTGCGCAAAAATTCGGTTAACGCGAGCACGATGTCGGTGGCGGTGATGCCGCTTTGGCGTTTGCCGGTGAGTTCTACGCCCACAATGTCGGGCAGACGCATCATTGAAGCGCGGCCGAGCATCACGGTTTCGGCTTCCAAGCCGCCCACGCCCACGGAAATCACGCCCAGCGCATCAACGTGCGGGGTGTGCGAATCCGTGCCCACGCAGGTATCGGGGAAGGCGACGCCGTTTTTCACTTGGATAACGGGCGACATTTTTTCCAAGTTGATTTGGTGCATGATGCCGTTGCCCGCCGGAATCACGTCCACATTTTCAAATGCGGTTTTGGTCCAGTTGATAAAGTGGAAACGGTCTTCGTTGCGGCGGTCTTCAATATCGCGGTTTTTTTGGAAGGCATCGGGGTCGAAGCCGCCACATTCTACGGCCAACGAGTGGTCGACGATGAGCTGGGTTTGCACCACGGGGTTTACTTTAGACGGGTCGCCGCCTTTGTCGGCAATCGCATCGCGCAAGCCGGCCAAGTCCACCAGCGCGGTTTGGCCGAGAATATCGTGGCACACCACGCGAGCGGGAAACCACGGAAAGTCGATTTCCTGCTTGCGCTCAATCAATTGCGTGAGCCAAGAATCGAGCGTGGCTTGGTCGACATTGTCGGCGCGGTTGACCAGGTTTTCCGCCAGAATGCGGCTGGTGTAGGGCAGGGTGTCGTAGCTGCCGGGGGCGATGGCTTCGCAAGCGGCGCGGGCGTCGTAGTATTTGAGGTCGGTGCCGGGCAGCGGTTTGAGGTATTGGGCGTTGGTGCTCATGGTGGTTTCCGTTTCGTGTTTTTCTTGTGGGCGGGGTTTCAGACGGCCTGTTGGTGTTTGAGGCCGTCTGAAAGATTGGTTGATAAACTGTTTATCAGGATGAATGCTTTATCTTGGCCTTGCGGCCAAGTGTCGGATTCGAGAATCCGACCTACGGTTTGTTGCGGCCGCTTTTTCAGACGGCCTGCAATAAAAAAAGCGCATCTGCTTCACACATGATGCGCTTGTTGTCCGGCACATCATGCTGCCGTGTTGGGTTTTCGGCTTTCAGACGGCCTTGGTAATTAAGAGGCCGTCTGAAAACTTTTTGCTTATCGCTCGTCAATCGGCACAAAAGCCAAATCATCGGGGCCGGTGTAATTCGCGCTCGGGCGGATGATTTTGCCGTCTTGGCGCTGCTCAATCACATGCGCGGCCCAGCCTGAGGTGCGCGAAATCACGAAGAGCGGGGTAAACATGGCGGTGGGCACGCCCAGCTTTTGATAGCTCACGGCGCTGAACCAATCCAAGTTGGGGAACATTTTTTTCTCGTTCCACATCAGCGTTTCCAAGCGCTCGGCCACATCAAAGAGCAGCATGTCGCCGGTTTCGGCGCTCAATTCACGTGCCACTTCTTTAATCACCACGTTGCGCGGGTCGGACACGGTGTACACCGGGTGGCCGAAGCCGATCACGATTTCTTTGCGGCCGATGCGTTCGCGGATGTCGGCCTCGGCTTCGTCGGCGTTGCGATAACGTTTTTGAATGTCGTAAGCCACTTCGTTGGCGCCGCCGTGTTTGGGGCCTTTGAGTGCGCCGATGGCGCCGGTGATGGCGGCATACATATCGGAGCCGGTGCCGGCAATCACGCGCGAGGTGAAGGTGGAGGCGTTGAACTCATGCTCTGCATAAAGAATCAGTGAAATGTGCATGGCTTTTACATGTTCGGCGCTCGGGCGTTTGCCGTGCAAAAGGTGCAGGAAATGGCCGCCGATGCTGTCTTCTTCGCTGTCGAGGGAAATCACTTTGCCGTTGTGCGAATATTGATACCAGTAAAGCAGCATGCTGCCCAAAGAAGCCATCAATTTGTCGGCGATGTCGCGCGCTTCGCTCACGGGGTGGGTTTCGCGCTCGGGCGTGGTGCAGCCCAAGGCAGACACGCCGGTACGCATCACGTCCATCGGGTGGGCGTTGGCCGGCAGGCTTTCGAGCACGGTGAGCACGTTGGCGGGCAGGTTGCGCAGCGATTGCAGCTTTTTCTTGTAGGCGGCCAGCTCGAATTTGTTGGGCAGGTGGCCGTGCACCAGCAAGTGCGCCACTTCTTCAAATTCGCAATGTTTGGCCAAATCGAGAATGTCGTAGCCGCGGTAGCTCAAGTCGTTGCCGTGTTTGCCCACGGTGCACAGGGCGGTGTTGCCGGCGGCGATGCCCGACAAGGCCACGGATTTTTTCGGCTTGGGGGTAACAGGGGTGTTTGCTTCGGTCATGGGTTTCTCCTAAGTAGACTTGCTTTTTTTATTTTTTCAGACGGCCTGATGCAAATGCCCGGCCGTTTGAAAGGCTGCAACCGACCTGCCGTTGTCGGAAAAGAAAACGGCAGGCGGCAAAACGGGCTTATTTGTTTTGGTTGAACAATTGATCGAGCTTTTGCTCGTAATCGTGGTAGCCGAGGAAATCATACAATTCCATACGGGTTTGCATGGTGTCGACCACGTTTTGCTGATGGCCGTCGTGGCGGATGGCTTCATACACGCCCAAAGCGGCTTTGCTGGCGGCGCGGAATGATGAGAGCGGATAGAGCACCAGCGACACGCCGGCTTCGCCCAATTCTTGCTGCGAATAAAGCGGGGTGGCGCCGAATTCGGTGATGTTGGCCAGAATCGGCACGTTTACGGCATCGGCAAATTGGCGGTACATGCCCAATTCGGTGATGGCTTCAGGGAAAATCATGTCGGCGCCGGCTTCCACGCAGGCTTGGGCACGCTCGATGGCCGATTGCAGGCCTTCAACCGCCAGCGCATCGGTGCGGGCCATAATCACGAAATCGGGATTCACGCGGGCATCGACGGCGGCTTTCACGCGGTCGACCATTTCTTCAAGAGAAACAATGGCTTTATTCGGGCGGTGGCCGCAGCGTTTTTGTGCCACTTGGTCTTCGAGATGCACAGCAGCCACGCCGGCTTTTTCCATGGCTTTGATGGTGCGGGCGATATTGAATGCGCCGCCCCAGCCGGTGTCGATATCGACCAAAAGCGGGGTGTCTACATTATCGGTGATGCGTTGCGCGTCGATTAATACGTCTTCCAGGCTGGTGATGCCCAAATCGGGAATGCCGCGTGAGCAAGCGGCCACGCCGCCGCCGGAGAGATAAATGGCTTTGAAACCGCTTTGTGTGGCCAAGCGCGCAAAATAGGCATTCACGCAACCGACAACGGCCAGCGGGGTTTCTTCTTTGACTGCTTGGCGGAATTTGGCGCCGGCAGATTGGATGGTCATATTGGGGCTCCGTTGGTGTTTTTCTTGTGTAGCCGAATGTAGTAATTTTTGCTGTTGCTGTAAAGCTCTAATTTTTTATGGATGCCATCAGAAAACATGATGATGAAGGCCGCAAGGTTTATGGATTAAGGACTTTGCTTTTTTGCAGGCTGAAGTGGCCGTCTGAAATATTAATAATATATGTTTGAAACAAATTTTTTTGAATGATTTTATTGAATCATAAGGTGAAAATTTAATTTCAATAGTAATGATTATAATGCTGAATGGGAAAATAACGGGCAGGTGAAATGCGTGCGCGCTTGGTGGAAAGCGTGCGGCGGCTGGCTGTTAGTTTATATGTTATCAAGATGAGGAGGCGGTGTTTGCAACGGCTTGGGCGGGGTGGTAATGAAAGGTGGCGGTGGGTGGTGGAAATGGGTTTCAGACGGCCGGTTTTGTGGTGGGGTTGCGGGGGTTTTGGGGGCATCATGCCAAGCCTGAAAAATAACCAAAAGCGAGGACTCGTTTTGCCGTTTGGTTGTCCGTGTTTTAGGTTCGACATCATTCTTCCGGCGCTTCTGCCCAATCGCTTTTGATGGCGGCATGGATAATTTCCATGTCGAAGCCGCGATAAGCGAGAAAACGCATCTGCTTTTGCTTGCCGGCCAAATCGGCGGCCGGTTGTTTGAATTTTTTGCGCAGCACGGCAATGGCGGCTTGCCGTTCGGCATCGGGCGCAGGCAGCAGTGGCTGGATAAGCTCGCCGGACACGCCTTTGGCTAAGAGCGCCTGCTTGAGCCTGAGTGCGCCGTGTTGGCGGCTTTTGCTGTGCACATAGGCTTCGGCATAGCGTGCATCCGATTGCCATTGGCGCTCGGCAAATTCGGCCAGCACTTTTTCGATTTCTTCTTCGCTATCGGCATGAGGGGCGAGCTTGCGTTTGAGCTCGGCGCGGCTGATTTCGCGGCGGGATAAAATTTCCATGGCGCGTGTGCGCAGGGATTTTTCGGGTTTCATATGAGCGTGGATTGAGGCTTGGAAGCAGCGGGCTTGCGGCGCAATGCGCTGGGTAAGCTTTAAATGGCAATAAAAATCAGGAAATGCCGATACAAATCAGGCCGTCTGAAACAGAAAATATAGTGGAATGAATGAAAAACTAATACAGGTGTACAGCAAGCCATATACGCAGAAGCCGTTTAAACCGCGTGTGTGGCTGCGCCATACACCCTGCACACGATTGGGGATTTCTTATTTTTGTATCCGTTTTTCTTTGATTTCACGATAGGTTTCAGACGGCCTTGGGTTTATTCGTTGTCCGGCGTTTTTTGCGGGCGCAGGTTTTCGTAGATTTCCGGCAGGCTGCCGATCAGCCAGTCGGGCTTGGTGGCGGGGTTGTGCACCAGTTCCTGCATATCGCCGTAGCCGAAGGTTACGCCCACGGAAAGGCAGCCGGCGGCTTTGGCGGCGAGAATATCGTTGGCCGAATCGCCCACCATCAGCATGTCGGCCGGGTTGATATTGAGCACTTCGGCCGCGTGCAAGAGCGGCAGCGGGCTGGGCTTTTTCTCAGCCAGGCTGTCGCCGCCGAGAATCAGGCTGAAATAATCGGCCAAGCCCAATTGCTTTAATAATTCGACGGCCAGCATTTCGTTTTTATTGGTGATGACCACCAGTGGAATGCCCAAGGTTTTGAGCAGAATCAGGCCGGCTTCGGTTTCGGGGTAGGGGCGAGTGAAGTCGCTCAGGTGGTCGCGGTAATAGCGGATAAAAAAGCTGAAGCCTTGCTCCCATTCGTTTTGCGGGGCTGCTTCATCGCGCTTGTCGGTGAGCACTCGGTGCACGAGATTGGCCAGCCCGTCGCCCACATAGCTTTCCACAATGTGCGCCGGCAGGGGCGGCAAGCCCATATGGGCACGGGTGGCGTTGGCGGCGGCGGCCAGGTCGGGCACAGAATCGCAGAGCGTGCCGTCCAGATCAAAGGCAACGGCTTGTACATGTTCGATAGCGGGAGCAGTCATGATGAGTGGGCATAAAAGGTTGGCAATGCCCGATTGTAGCATTTTTTTGCTGATGATTCGGCAGCAGGCCGTCTGAAACGCTGCTGCATGCAGGTTTTCAGACGGCCTGGATTATTTGCTCGATTGTTTTAAGATTGGCTAAGCTGTTTGCTCACTTGGCGGATGCGCCGCTCTTCGCCGAAAGCCACCAGCGTGAGCAGTGCGATGCCGATAAACAGCGCAACGTAAAACACGATAAACACATCCGACCAGCCGTGCAGCGTGTGGCCGAACACGGTAAGGCCGTTGCGTTCGGGGTCGGCAATGGCGGCGAGCCCCACTTTGGCAACGGAGTCGCCGAAAAGATAACCGAATGTGCCGGTCATGCCGTTGGCCACGCTGATGCCTTTTTTAGGCACAAAGCCCACCAAAGAAATGCCGATCAGCAATTGCGGGCCGAAAATCAGTGCGCCGAGCAAAAATAAGGATATGTTCACCATCATCACGCTGGTGGCATTGCGGTAAAGCATCACCACGAAAATAATCGCCACCATACAGGCCACGGCCACAGCCGCGCGGCGGCCGTTGAGCTTGTCGGAAATATAGCCCCAGCTCATGCTGGCGAGAATGGCGCCCACTTCAAAATAAAAAATGGTATTCACCGCATCAAGCTTGTCGAAACCGAGCGCTTCGGTAACATAAAGCGGTGCCCAGTTGTCGATGCCGATGCGCACGATATACACAAACACGTTGGCAATACACAAAATCCAAATCCACGGATTGCGCAGCACAAACTGCTTGAATGCCTGCCACATCGGCATTTCATCGGCTTCGGCATTTTCTGCTTCCACCGGTTCGCCGAAAATTTCTTCGCAGCGGTTCCAGCCGAGCTCTTCCGGGTCATCTTTGCCGATAAAAAGGCCGGCCACCCCGATAACCAGCGCAATCAACGCAGGGAAAATAAACATGCCCAGCACATTGCCGCCGAAAAACGTGTTTGCACCCCATAAAGCCAGCATGCCCGCGAGCGCACCGCCAATATTGTGCGACATATTCCAAAAGCCCAAATAGCGGCCGCGCTCGGTGCGCGGTGCCCAACGGGAAATGGTGGAATAAGATGCCGGGCCGCCTGCGGCCTGAAATACGCCGTTTAAGCCCCACAACACCACGAAAATACCGATAACCGAACCATAAGCGCTCAAGAGCAAGCCCATTGCCAGCACAGTAAGCGCGGAACCGATCAGCATCACTGAAATAGATTTCTTGGTGTTTTTGTCGCTGATGTAATAGCCGACAGCCGTTTTTCCGAGCCCGTAGGTTACGCTGAAAGCCAATCCGATATAGCCCAATTCCAGTGTGCTGAGGCCGAGCTGCTCTTTCATCATCGGCTGGGCGGCTTTGAAGTTGTTGCGAATCAAATACATGCACATATAGGTGAGAAATACCACCATAAAGGCTTTTAAAAACTGGCGCAGCCACATGCGCCGTTGCTCGGCAATGGGAATGCCTTTATTGGGAATTTTTTTGATGGCGAGAAAGTTGGACATCATAATCGTCTCCTGCAATACGGAATATTGTGTGACGCGGATATTACGCCTTTATGATGGAGATGAGCAGGCTGGGTGCTTGAGCTGTGTCAAACAATCAAAATATTGTATTGTTAATAATTTTAAATGTCTGAATAATATATTAATTTTAATAAGTTTTTCAAAAAGGCGTTATAAAATTCAATAGTAAGATAATAAAAAATAGAGACAGTAGGCGGTGATGATTTAATAAATACACAGCGTAGGAAATGCCATAGGTATGAAGAACCTTGGCGGCACACATAAATACATCAAGCATAAACACATCAAGATGGTCCATAATCAGCCGCCTTCGGCCAAGTGGCAGCAAATCCGGGCATGAAGTTTTCAGACGACCTTTCCGTATGCTTGTGGTAATGGCCTGTGCAGCTGCACTATAAAAAGAAACAGGAAAAAGAAACAGGCCGTCTGAAAGCGTTCAGACGGCCTTTCTATCAAGCGCAGGGTTAAGCCAGCTCGAATGCCTTATGCAGCACGCGGGTGGCCAATTCCATGTATTTTTCGTCAATCAGCACCGACACTTTGATTTCAGAGGTGGAAATCATTTCGATGTTGATGCCTTCTTCGGCCAGCGTGCGGAACATTTTCGAGGCCACGCCCACATGCGAGCGCATGCCCAGGCCGACGATAGACACTTTGCACACGGCATCGTCGCCGTCGATATCGGCGGCATCCAGGCTGTCTTTGAGCTTTTCCATCAATTCGAGCGTGGGCTTGTAATCGGCGCGCGGCACGGTGAATGAAAAATCGGTGGTGCCGTTTTCGCCCACATTTTGGATAATCATGTCCACTTCGATATTGGCATCGGCCACGGTGCCGAGAATCTGATAGGCCACACCCGGTTTGTCGGGCACGCCGCGCACATTCACGCGCGCCTGGTTTTTGTCGAATGCGATACCGGATACGGCAGCTCGTTCCATGTTGTTGTCCTCTTCAAAGGTGATTAAAGTGCCTTCGCCGCCATCTTGCAGGCTGCTCAACACGCGCAGGCGCACTTTGTATTTGCCGGCGAATTCCACCGAGCGGATTTGCAAAACTTTCGAGCCCAAGCTGGCGAGCTCGAGCATTTCTTCAAACGTGATGGTGTCGAGGCGGCGCGCTTCGGGCACTACGCGCGGGTCGGTGGTGTACACGCCGTCGACGTCGGTGTAGATCTGGCATTCATCCGCTTTGAGCGCGGCGGCCAGCGCCACGGCTGAGGTGTCGGAGCCGCCGCGGCCGAGGGTGGCGATGTCGCCGTTGGGCGATACGCCCTGGAAGCCTGCCACAATCACCACGGTGCCGGCCTGCAAATCGGCGCGCATATTGGCGTCGTCGATTTCTTCGATGCGTGCTTTGGTGTGGGCGGTGTCGGTTTTCACCGCCACTTGCCAGCCGGTGTAGCTCTTGGCCGGCACGCCTATGCTTTTGAGCGCCATGGCCAGCAAGCCGATGGTGACTTGCTCGCCGGTGGAGAGCACCACATCCATTTCGCGCGGGTCGGGAAAATCCTGCATTTCGTGCGCCAATGCCACCAAGCGGTTGGTTTCGCCGCTCATGGCCGACACCACCACCACCACATCGTGGCCGGCTTCGCGGGCTTGGGCAATGCGTTTGGCGACGTTTTTGATGCGCTCGGCCGAGCCCACTGAGGTGCCGCCGTATTTTTGTACGATTAACGCCATGTTGCTTATGCTTTCTTGCTGAACTGAAAAATGGGAAAGTTAAACCAAATCGCTGTTATCTGCGAAAATTTGAAACATTATTACTATTTTTGATGGTGATGACAAGGCTCGTTTGGTTTTAAATTGAATTTGGCGGCGGGTGCGGCGCAATGCTGTGCCAATGCTTAAAATGATTTGCCATTTTCTGCTTTGGTGTGCAGATGGATTGTCAACAAATAAGACAAACCGCCGCAATTGAAGTAGAAGATGGCAGGATGGCGGCAGGCCGTCTGAAACTGTGGCGCAAATGCGTGGTGGATAAACTGAGGCCGCCTGAATGTTTCATACCACTCCAAAAAGATAACCTAACAAAATAAAAGCCGTTCGACTGCACCATCTGCGCAGGTCGGATTCTTGAATCCGGCGTTTGGCCGGCGGCCAAAGCGATGTGAACACCTTGTTCTACGAACAAGTGTCGGATTCAAGAATCCGACCTACGGGCTGCTGCAAATATTCGGTTTGAGTGGATGTGTAGGCCGGATTTTTGAAGAATAAATAAGGTGTGTACTTTGCTCTGAACGGCCAAATGTCGGATACAAGTATCCGACCTACAGCTTGTGGCGAAAATGCGTAGCTGGGTGATATTCAAACCTGAGGCCGTCTGAAAGGTTTCAGACGGCCTCGCATTGGCATGCCGATTCACGCCAATTTCCCGCGCAATCAGCGGTTTTGTGGCTGCACTTGCTGCAAAGCCTGCTGCTGGTGTTGCACCAATTCAGCCACGCCTTTTTGGCCCAGCAGCATCAAGGCATTCAATTCTTGCGGGCTGAAGGGCGCGCCCTCGGCGGTGCCCTGAATTTCGATGATGTTGCCCGAAGCCGTGAGCACCATATTCACATCGCTGTCGCAGCCCGAATCTTCGGGATAATCCAAATCCAACAGCGGCACGCCACCCACCACGCCGGCAGACACGGCGGCCACGGCTTCGCGGATGGGGTTGTGTAGCAGCATGCCGGCGGCCACGAGCTTGTTTACCGCCATTTGCAGCGCCACAAAAGCGCCGGTGATGGCCGCGGTGCGCGTGCCGCCGTCGGCTTGGATTACATCGCAATCGATTAAAATCTGGCGCTCGCCCAATTGCGCCAAATCCACCACTGCGCGCAGCGAGCGGCCGATCAGGCGCTGGATTTCCTGCGTGCGGCCGCTTTGTTTGCCGGCGGCGGCTTCGCGGCGCATGCGCGAGGCGGTGGAAGCGGGCAGCATGCCGTATTCCGCCGTTACCCAGCCTTGCCCTTTGCCGCGCAGAAACGGCGGCACGTTTTCATCAATGCTGGCGGTGCAAATCACCTTGGTGTTGCCCGCTTCAATCAGGCAGGAGCCGTCGGTGTGGGGCAGAAAATCAGGCGTGATGCGGATTTCGCGCAGCGCATCGGCGGCGCGACCACTGCGGGTATAGTGGCTCATGTGGCTTCCTTTAAATATTGATGACGCGGATTATAACATGCGGCCTTATGGTATATTGAGCGGGCTTTCACTCATTATTCTACAAACGGAGTCAAACACCATGAGCATCCACAGCATGACCGGCTTTGCCAATGCGGCAGGCGAGAGCGGCGGCCGCCGCATCAATCTGGATATCCGCGCGGTCAACCACCGCTATTTGGACGTGCAATTCAAAATGCCCGATGATTTGCGCCATTTGGAAAGCGCTTTGCGCGAAGCTGTGGCCGGCAAGGCCGCGCGCGGCAAAATCGAATGCCGCATCCAAGTGCAGTCGCTGGAAGCGGGCGCGGGCGGCAAGCTGGCGGTGAATCAGGAATTGGTGCACCAATTGGCTTGGTTCAACCGCAAATGGCGCAAGCAGCATGAAGATTTGGCCAAGCTCGGCGTGGCCGATATTTTGAAATTTCCCGGCGTGCTCACGAGCCAGAGCGAAGATGAAGAAGCGTTTGCCAAAGCGGTGCAAAAGCTGCTCGATAAAGCGCTGAAAGACTTTGCCGCCGCGCGCGCGCGCGAAGGTGAAAAATTGCAGCAACACCTGCTCGAGCGCTTGGCGGCGATGGAAGAAATTGTGGATTCGCTCAGCCAACTTTTCCCGCATTTGCTCAGCGCGCATCTGGAAAAAGTGCGCACGCGCCTGCAAGAGGCGGTGGGCAATATTGACGATGGCCGTTTGCAGCAGGAATTTGCGCTCTTTATGCAAAAAGCCGATGTGGATGAAGAATTCAGCCGCCTGCGCACGCATATTGCCGAAGTGCGCCGCATCGTAACCGAGAGCAAAGGCAGCGTGGGCAAGCGACTCGACTTTTTGATGCAGGAGCTCAACCGCGAAGCCAACACGCTGGGCAGCAAAGCCATTGCCGCAGAATGCACGCAGGCTTCGGTGGAATTGAAAGTGCTGATCGAGCAGATGCGCGAGCAAGTGCAGAATATCGAATAAAGCGCGGTGATGTTATTAAAGGCCGTCTGAAAATGTTTTCAGACGGCCTTTGTTGATCATGCTTCGCGCAAACCGAATGCTAAAAGCCTAGCCCGCGATGGCGCATCAATCGGGCAGGATTGGCGGCTGGTTTTATCGGTGAGCACAATCACGCTTTGGGCATAGGCCACTTCGATATTTTGGCAAAACAGGCTTTGCACCAGCCGCACGCTGCTGTTGCCCACTTTGGCCACCGCCGTGCCGCACACCACTTCGCCCGGCCACAAAATTTCGCGCAGATAATCGATTTCCAGCCGCGCAATCACAAATTGCGTGCCCTCGGGATAAACGGGCGGCTGTTGGCGGTAGAGTATTTCCGAGCGGCCTGTTTCGATAAAAGTGGAAAACACGGCATTGTTGACATGGCCTTGGCAATCGGTGTCGCCATAGCGGATGGTGTCGGTGGTGAGCACGGGATAATGCCCGGGGGTGCGTTTATTCATGTGCCGGCTCCTGATGGGGATTGTGTGCGGCCACGTTAGCATAAAGAAAGGCCGTCTGAAAACCCAATGTTTTCAGACGGCCTTTCGAGCATTTGCTTTATTTAAAATCATTCAAACAGGTGTTTTTTTTAAGACGGCATGCTACATTTAGCCCGCACAAAATAATAAATCAGGAGCAATAAATGAGAACACTTGCCAGCGAGCTGGTGCTGCCGCACCACACTTTGCGCAACCGCGTGATTATGGGCTCGATGCACACCGGCTTTGAAGAGCACCCCGAGGGTGCGGAACATTTGGCGGCTTTTTACGCCGAGCGTGCCAAAAACGGCGTGGCGCTGATTATCACCGGCGGCATCGGCCCCAATGAGGCGGGCGCGGTGACCGATGGCGGCGCCAAGCTCACCAATGCTGAAGAAGTGGCGTGGCACCGCATTGTTACCGAAGCCGTGCACACACACGGCGCGAAAATCTGCATGCAGATTCTGCACACCGGCCGCTATGCCATGAGCCGCGAGCCGGTGGCACCCAGCGCCATTCAAGCGCCGATCAATCCGGCCAAGCCGCGCGCGCTTTCCACCGAAGAAGTGCGCCAAACCGTGGCCGACTATATCGCCTGCGCCCGCCTGGCCAAAGAAGCGGGCTACGACGGCGTGGAAGTGATGGGCAGCGAAGGCTATCTGATTAACCAGTTTCTCGCGCCCTGCACCAACACGCGCGACGACGAATACGGCGGCAGCGCCGAAAACCGCCGCCGCTTCGCCCGCGAAATCGTGGCCGGCATCCGCGCCGCCTGCGGTGATGATTTTCTGATGATTTACCGCATCTCTTTGCTCGACTTGGTGGAAAACGGCTCCACTTGGGATGAAAACGTGGCCTTGGCCGCCGAAATCGAAGCGGCAGGCGCAGATATGTTCAACACCGGCATCGGCTGGCACGAAGCGCGCATTCCCACCATCGCCACTTCCGTGCCGCGCGCGGCTTTTGCCGAATTCACCGGTAAGCTCAAGCAAATCAGCCGCATTCCCGTGGTGGCCACCAACCGCATCAATATGCCGCAAACCGCCGAAAATATTTTGCAGCAAGGCTTGGCTGATGCTGTTTGCATGGCGCGCCCCTTTTTGGCCGATGCCGCATGGGTGATTAAAGCGGAAAAAGGCGACGATGCGCGCATCAACACCTGCATCGCCTGCAACCAAGCCTGCCTCGACCATATTTTCGCCGGCAGGCTCACCTCTTGCCTGGTGAACCCGTTTGCCTGCCACGAATTGCAAATGCCGGTGCACGCGGCTGAAAAAGCCAAAAACATTGCCGTGGTGGGCGCGGGCCCTGCGGGCATGGCGTTTGCCCACACCGCCGCATCGCGCGGCCACAAGGTGACGCTGTTTGACGCGCAAAACCAAATCGGCGGCCAGCTTAATATCGCCAAACAAATCCCCGGCAAGCCCGAATTTGCGGAAACGCTGCGCTATTTCGACCAAGTGTTGGAAGATGTGGGCGTGGTGCGAGTTTTGGGCAAAAAAGCGGCCGCGGCTGATTTGCAGGGCTTTGATGAAATCGTGCTCGCCAGCGGCATTGTGCCGCGCCAAATCGGCCTGCCCGGCAGCGAGCGGGCCGAAGTGCTGAGCTATTTGGATGTGTTGCGCGACAAAAAGCCCGTGGGCAGGCGCGTGGCGATTATCGGCGCGGGCGGCATCGGCTTCGACACCGCCGAATACCTCAGCCAACACGGCGAAGACAGCGCCTTGTCGCCCGATTTGTTTCGCGAAGAATGGCAAATCGATGCGAGCATGGCACGGCGTGGCGCTTTGTTGTCGAACGAGCCGCAGCTGCCGCCCTCTGAGCGCGAAATTTGGCTGTTGCAGCGCAAAGAAGGCATGGTGGGGCGCAATTTGGGCAAAACCACCGGCTGGATACACCGCACCGTGTTGAAATACAAAGGCGTGAACATGCTCGGCGGCGTGGAATACCTCAAAATCGATTCAGACGGCCTGCACATCCGCCGCAACGGCGCAGAAGAAATCCTGCCTGTGGACAATGTGGTGATTTGCGCGGGGCAAGAGCCCAACCGCGCCTTACAGGCCGAATGCGAAGCGCTGGGCAAACCGGTGCACATTATCGGCGGCGCCGATGTGGCGGCGGAATTGGATGCCAAACGCGCCATCAAAGCCGGCACGGAATTGGGGCTGGCGGTGTGAGTGTTGAGAGCCGCAAAGCCGGCTTGCGGTTGCGCCATGTTTGCGTGCCCAATAATTTATGCCGCCGCTCAAACACGGGTTATCAGGGTGCTTGGTTGGCAATATAGGCAACATTTTGTGCACCATATTTGAGCTGTGATAAAAGGCCGTCTGAAAGCAAACCGAGCATTCAGACGGCCTTTTTTCTTTTTTCAATGCTATATTAAAGGCCGTCTGAAAACATTTACCGCAAAGGAAAACCATGAGCAAATGGGATGAGCGCTACCTCACCGATGATTATGTGTTCGGCACCGAGCCGAATCAATTTATCGCCCGTATTCTGCCCTTGCTGCCCAAAGGCGGGCGGGCGCTGGATTTGGCCACGGGCGAGGGGCGCAACGGCATTTTTTTGGCCGAACACGGTTTCGAGGCCGAAGGGGTGGATATGTCGGCGGTGGGGCTGGAGAAAGCGCAAAAACTGGCGGCTGAAAAAGGTGTGCGCTTTGCCACACGGCAGGAAAACATCGCCGAAATGGTGTTGCCGCCCGAACATTATGCGCTGATTGCCAGCGTGTTTTGCCATTTTGCCGAGCCGGTGCGCACACAGGTGTTGCAGCGCATGATAGATGCTTTGCAGCCGGGCGGTATGTTTGCCGGCGTGTTTTACCACCCCGACCAAATCGCGTTGGGCACGGGCGGCCCCAAAGATGCGGCCATGCTCGGCACTTTAAATGAAATGCAGCAGGCTTTGGCGGGGCTGGAATGGCTGATTGCGGAACACGAAGTGATCACCTTGGGCGAGGGCAGCCGCCATCAGGGTGAAAGCTCGGTGTTGCATTTGCTCGGGCGCAAGCCGTAAAACATCATATTGCGATATAATGATACGAGGCCGTCTGAAACGTTTCAGACGGCCTCGGCGGATAAATAAAAGAACAGATAATACAAGGAAAACTCCATGGCTCAAGAGCAATTAAACGCTTTGGTGCTGCCCGATGCACAAGGCTTTTTCGGCATGCACGGCGGCAAAATCGGCCATCCCGATTTGGCGGTGGCGCTGGCCGAAATCGAAGCAGGCTTTCGCAGCATTATCGGCGATGCGGCATTTATCGCTGAAATGAAGCGGCTTCAGGCCACTTATGTCGGCCGCCCCAGCCCGATTTACCATGCCCGCACGCTGTCGCAGCGCGGCGCGCAGATTTACCTCAAGCGCGAAGACCTCAACCACACCGGTGCGCACAAAATCAACCACTGCATCGGCGAAGTGCTGCTGGCGAAAAAACTCGGCAAGAAAAAAGTGGTGGCTGAAACCGGCGCCGGCCAGCATGGCGTGGCGTTGGCCACGGCGGCTGCGCTGTTGGGGTTGGAATGCGAAATCCACATGGGCGTGGTGGACATGGCCAAAGAGCATCCGAATGTGTCGCGCATGAAAATTCTCGGTGCCAAGCTCGTGCCGGTGTCGGAAGGGGCGGGCACGCTCAAAGAGGCGGTAGACAGCGCTTTTCGCGCCTATATGGCCGATTTTAAAAACACCATGTTTGCCATCGGCTCGGTGGTGGGGCCCGCGCCTTATCCCGAAATGGTGGCTTATTTTCAAAGCATCGTCGGCCACGAAGCACGGGCGCAGTTTCAAGCGGCTTATGGCGGCCTGCCCGATGAAGTGGTGGCCTGTATCGGCGGCGGCTCTAATGCCTTAGGCTTGTTTAACGCGTTTCTCGATGATGAAGCCGTGGCCTTGGTGGGCGTGGAGCCGGCCGGCGAAGGGCTCGACAAGCCCGGCCGCCATGCCGCCACCATGACCTTGGGCAAACCCGGCGTGATTCAGGGCTTTCACTGCTATTTTCTGCAAGACGAAGCGGGCAATCCCGCCGCCGTGCATTCGATTGCTTCGGGCTTGGATTATCCCGGTGTGGGGCCGCAGCACTGCCATTTGAAAGACATCGGCCGCGCCCGCTATGAAAGCGCCACCGATGAAGAATGCCTGGCCGCTTTTCTGGCTTTGTCGCGCGAAGAAGGCATTATTCCTGCGCTCGAATCCGCCCACGCGCTCGCCTATGCGCTGCGCCGCGCCGAGCGCTTGCCGGCCGACAAACGCCTGCTGGTGAATTTGTCGGGCAGGGGCGATAAAGACATCGATTATGTGTTGGAGAAAATCGGGCTTGAATAAAAGCCGGGCAAGCTTGGCAAAGGCCGTCTGAAACGTTTCAGGCGGCCTTTTTGTATGCGCCGATGGGTGGCTAGCGTTTATAAAAGATTCATTTAAATTATTTATTATATGAGTGGAATTTTTGCCCGATATCGAAAAGGCGGAAACACTCTTGATTTTAGGGCTGACTTATTTGTTTAAAATAAAATAGGATTTTTATGGTGATGCCGTGTAGTGTTTTGTAGTGTTAGTGGATGTGAATTTGATTTAAGTCAAGGTGAGTGAATTTTAAGTTCATATAATAGGAATATTAAAATGCTTGTGTAAGGGAATGGCGATGTTGCGCGCCCAAAAGTTTCTCGCGCTGTGCGGCCGGCCTTGGCTGGCGGCCATGCTGGTGTGGTTGGCCGTGCTGGTGGCGGTGGTGCCGCAGGCGTGGGCCGAGCGTTTGCCTGAATTTTTGGCCAAAACGCCGGTGGCGGAAATTTTTCCGGGCGCTGATGCTTATGGTGCGCCCGAGGGTAAGCCTGTGGTGGCGCGTGCGCTCAAAGGCGGCGAGCCGCTGGGCTATGTGTATCTCACCACCGATGTGGTGAACACGCGCGGCTATTCGAGCAAGCCGATTGATATTTTGGTGGGCATCGCCAACGACGGCACCATTGTGGGCGCCAAGCTGGTGGAGCACCACGAGCCGATTGTGTTGATCGGCATTCCGCAATCCAAGGTCGATAAATTCATCAACGATTATATCGGCCTCAATCTGATTAAATCGCCCACCCCCGGCAATAAAGCGCCTTCCGACATCATCAGCGGCGCCACGGTGACGCTGATGGTGATTAACGACAGCATCCAGCGCTCGGTGCGCGCGCTGGCGCACCAATACGGCATCGGCACAGCGGCTGCGGCCGCGCCTACCGCACCGGCCGGCGGCACGGCGCCTGTGGCTGCACCGGTGCAAACCCGCCCGCACCGCTTGGTGAATATGCAAAAAGCCGATGTGCAATCGTGGCAGGCGCTGCTCGATCAAGGCGCGATTGCGCGCCTGCACATGACGGTGGATGAGGTGAACAAAGCGTTTGAAACCGGTGACAAAGCCGCCGCGGCCGAGCACCCTGAAAAAGGCCCGGGCGACGATACTTTTGTGAACCTTTACACCGCTTTGGTAAGCCAGCCTGCCATCGGCAAAAGCCTGCTCGGTGAAGCGGACTGGAATGATTTGCAAGGCCGTCTGAAAAGCGGGCAGCAGGCAATCGTGGTGGCGGGCGAAGGGCGTTATTCGTTTAAAGGCTCGGGCTATGTGCGCGGCGGCATTTTCGACCGCATCGAGGTGATTCAGGGCGATGAGAGCTTCCGCTTTACCGACCTCAACCATCAGCGCCTGCCTGCTTTTGCTGCCGAGGGCGCGCCGCATTTCAAAGAAATCGCGCTGTTTACCGTGCCGGAAGATGCGCATTTTGATGCCGCCGAGCCGTGGCGGCTGCAATTGATGATTCAGCGTGTGTTGAGCGTGAACGATAAAGCCTTTGCCACAGCTGATTTGAATTACCAATTGCCGCAAGCCTACACGGTGGACGACCCCGAAGGCACACCGGTGCCACTGGAAGCCGCCGCGCCGGCGGCGATTGATGCGGCTGCGGGTGTTGTTGAAGAAGCCGATTCGGCGCTGTGGAAGCAGATTTGGCAGGGCAAACGCTGGCAAATCGGCGTGGTGTCGCTCTCTTTGCTGATTTTGGTGGCGGTGTTTTTCTTTCAAGACACGCTCACAAAACACCCGAAATTTTACGACCGCTTCCGCTTGGTTTTCCTTACCTTCAGCCTGTTTTACATCGGCTGGTATGCACAGGCGCAATTGTCGGTGGTGAATGTGCTCACCTTCACCACGGCTTTGCGCACCGGATTTTCATGGGAATATTTCCTGATGGATCCTTTGGTGTTTATTTTGTGGTGCGCCACGGCGATTTCGATTTTGTTTTGGAACCGCGGCGCATTTTGCGGCTGGCTGTGCCCGTTTGGCGCTTTGCAGGAATTGCTCAACCGCATCGCCAAAAAGCTGGGTGTGCGCCAGATTAATGTGCCGCACGGCATGCACACGCGGTTGGCAGCGTTGAAATATGTGATTTTTATGCTGCTTTTCGGTGTGTCGCTTTATGAATTGGGCTTGGCGGAAAAATTGGCGGAAGTGGAGCCGTTTAAAACCGCGATGATTTTGAAATTTATGCGTGAATGGTGGTTTGTGGCGTTTGCGCTGGTGCTGCTTTTGGCCGGTTTGTTTGTCGAGCGCTTTTATTGCCGCTATTTGTGCCCGCTGGGCGCGGCCTTGGCCATTCCGGCGCGCTTGCGGGTGTTTGACTGGCTGCGCCGCTATCCGATGTGCGGCAACCCCTGCCAGCGTTGCGCCCACGATTGCCCGGTGCAGGCGATTCACCCCGAGGGCGATATCGACCCGAACGAATGCATTCAGTGCCTCAACTGCCAAATGCTCTACCACCACCAAACCGACTGCCCGCATGTGGTGCAGGTCAACCGCAAAAAGCAAAAGCAGGCTGCGGCCAAAGCCGAGCTGGATGCGCAGCGCGCCGCGCAGGGGCAGGTGGTGCATTTTGTGGAAAGGCCGTCTGATACCAATCCAAAAAAATAACCTAACTTCGTTGTCTCGCCTTGCCGTACTAGTTGTACTGTCTGCGGCTCGCCGCCTTGTTAGCTTACTTTTTTGAATTGGTATGAAAGCCGGCGCGATGCTGTTAAATGAAATAACGCAGATTGAAATGAAACCGATATTGTTTAACCCGTTACGGAAGGCCGTCTGAAAGGCAGACGTGACACCGCTTTAATCAAGGAGAGTTGTATGTCAGACGATAAATTAAACCAAACCGGTTTGAGCCGCCGCTCGTTTTTGGGCACGGCTGCCGTTTCGGGCGCGGGCATTGCCGGTGCCGGCCTTTTGGGCTTGGCCGGTTGTTCAAACAAAAGTGAAGGTGGCGCCGCCAGCGGCACAGCCGGCTCAAGCGCTGCTGCCGATCACAGCGATTATGTGGGCCCGGGCGAATTAGACCAATATTATGCGTTTAACTCGGGCGGCCAATCGGGCGAAGTGCGCGTGTTGGGCGTGCCCTCGATGCGCGAGCTGATGCGCATTCCCGTGTTTAATATGGACAGCGCCACCGGCTGGGGCCGCAGCAACGAGAGCCTGAATATCCTCAACGGCAACATCACCCCCGAAACGCGCAAATTTTTGCAGGATAACCATATGCGCTGCATGCCCAACGGCGATTTGCACCACCCGCATATGTCGTTTACCGACCAAACTTACGACGGCCGCTATGTGTATGTGCAGGATAAAGCGAATAACCGCGTGGCGCGCATCCGCTGCGATGTGATGAAAACCGACAAAGTGGTGGAAATTCCCAATGTGTCGGGCGTGCACGGCCTGCGCCCGCAGCGCTATCCGAAAACCGGCTATGTGTTTGCCAATGGCGAGCACATTATCCCCATCACCAAAACCGACAGCCAAACCGACCCGAAAGACTGGTGGGCGATCTACACCGCTGTTGACGGCGAAACCATGGAAATCGCCTGGCAGGTGCAGGTGGACGGCAACCTCGATAACGGCGACGCCGATTATCAGGGCAAATATTCTTTCTCTACCTGCTACAACTCAGAGCGCGCGCTCGATGTGCAGGGCGCTTCCGGCAACGAGCAAGACTGGGTGGTGGTGTTTAACATCGCCGCGATTGAAGAGGGCATCAAAAAAGGCGATTTCAAAGAAATCAACGGCGTGAAAGTGGTAGACGGCCGCGCCGCTGCACAATCGAACTACACCCGCTATATTCCCGTGCCCAACTCACCGCACGGCTGCAACGCCTCGCCCGACGGCAACTACATCATGCTCAACGGCAAATTGTCGCCCACCGTTACCGTGCTCGATGTGCACAAGCTGGATGATTTGTTTGCCGGCAAAATCCAACCGCGCGATGTGGTGGTGGCCGAGCCGCAATTGGGCTTGGGGCCTTTGCACACCGCATTCGACGGCCGCGGCAATGCCTACACCACGCTGTTTATCGACAGCCAAATGG
The DNA here is from genome assembly GCF_004341385.1 of Uruburuella suis. Taxonomy (GTDB): domain Bacteria; phylum Pseudomonadota; class Gammaproteobacteria; order Burkholderiales; family Neisseriaceae; genus Neisseria; species Neisseria suis. Next base: position 75,955 of record NZ_SLXE01000004.1, on the reverse strand, counting down.
TGAAATGGAATATCGACAAAGCGATTCAAGCCTACAAAGGCGAGAAAGTCGACCCGATTATTCAGAAGCTCGATGTGCATTACCAGCCCGGCCACAACCACACCACCATGGGCGAAACCAAAGAAGCCGACGGCAAATGGCTGGTGTCGCTGAATAAATTCTCGAAAGACCGCTTCTTGAACGTGGGCCCTTTGAAGCCGGAAAACGATCAGCTCATCGATATTTCGGGCGATGAAATGCGCTTGGTGCACGACGGCCCGAGCTTTGCCGAGCCGCACGATATGCTGCTGGTGGCTGCATCGAAAGTGCATCCGAAGCAAACGTGGGATCGCAACGACCCGTGGATGTGGCAAGCTGCGGTAGATCAGGCCAAAAAAGACGGCGTGATTCTCGAGCGTGCCGCCAATGTGATTCGCGACGGCAAAAAAGTGCGCGTTTACATGACGGCCGTGGCGCCCGTGTTCAGCGTGCCGCAGTTTGAAGTGAATCAGGGCGACGAGGTAACCGTGTATGTGACCAATATGGAAACCATCGAAGACCTCACCCACGGCTTCACGCTCGACAACTACGGCATCGCGCTGGAAGTGGGCCCGCAGGCCACGGCTTCGGTAACGTTCACCGCCAGCCGCCCGGGTGTGCATTGGTTTTATTGCCAATGGTTCTGCCACGCGCTGCACATGGAAATGGGCGGCCAAATGATTGTGAAGGCCTAAAGTAGTGAATAGGCCGTCTGAAAGCGCTGCAAAGCTTTCAGACGGCCTTTATATCCAATAAATAATAAAAATTGATTAATGATTTATCCCCATTCAAAAAAGTAAGTTTGACGGGCAGAAAAATGCAGTAAGCCTATTTTTTTGAATCGGGATGATCCACACAGAAACACCACACTTAAATATGTTTACGCACCTGAAAAAAGCCTTGTGTTTGGCCGGCTGCTTTGCCGGCATGCAAAGCGCTTATGCCGCCGCGATTGATGTGGCCGCAGGCAGCGATTTGCAGCAAGCAATTGCACGCGCAAACGCGGGCGACACTTTGCGCTTGGCGGCGGGGCAGTATCGGGGGCAAATCATCGTCGATAAGCCGCTCACCATCGAAGGCCCCGAAGGCGGTGTTGCCAAAATCGAGGGCACGCGCACGGGGCGCACCATTGAAGTGAGCGCGCCCGATGTGGTTTTGCGCCGCCTCACCATCACCCGCTCGGGCTTGAGCCTGCCGGCCATGGATGCGGGCGTGTTTCTCGCCCAAACCGCCCTGCGCGCGCAAGTGGCAAACAATCAGATTCTGGAAAATTCCGTGGGCGTGTATATCCACGGCGCGGCCGACTCGCGCGTGAGCGGCAACCGCATCGTGGGCGATGCCAAGCTGCGCGTGAATGAGCGCGGCAACGGCGTAACCGTGTGGAACGCGCCCGGTGCGCAAGTGACGGATAACGACATTTCCGAAGGCCGCGACGGCATTTTTTCCAACACCAGCACCCGCAATCTTTATCGAAACAACCGCTTCACCCGCCTGCGCTATGCCGTGCACTATATGTATACCAACGACAGCGAAGTGAGCGGCAATGTTTCAGACGGCAACAACATCGGCTATGCGATTATGTTTTCCGAGCGCTTGAAAGTGGCCGACAATATCGCCCTCAATAGCCGCGATCAAGGCCTGATGCTCAATTATGCCAACCATTCGAGCATCACCGGCAATGTGATCGACAAAGCCGAAAAATGCGTGTTTATCTATAATGCCAACCACAACACCATCAGCGGCAACCATTTTGAAAACTGCGAAATGGGCATTCATTTCACCGCCGCGGCCGAGGGCAACCGCATTTTCAACAATGCTTTTATCAATAACCAAAGCCAAGTGAAATATGTGGGCACGCGCTATATTGAATGGAGCGACGGGCAGCGCGGCAATTATTGGAGCGACAACAGCGCTTTCGACCTCAATGGCGACGGCATCGCCGACACCGCCTACCGCCCCAACGGCATCATCGACCAAATCGTGTGGCGCGCGCCGGTGGCGCGGCTGCTGCTCAACAGCCCGGCTGTGAGCATTGTGAAATGGGCGCAATCGCAATTTCCCGCCATTTTGCCCGGCGGCGTGGCCGACAGCAAGCCGCTGATGAAGCCGCCGGCCAACCCCACCCTCAACCGCTACTACCAAAATCAACATAAGGAACACCCATGAACGCGCCCACACCCCATGTTGTTTTGCGCGGCGTGAGCAAGCGCTACGGCAGCCGCTATGCCGTGAAAAACATTGATTTGAGCCTGAGCGCCGGTGAATGCGTGGGCTTGGCCGGCCACAACGGCGCGGGCAAATCCACCATCATCAAGCTGATGCTCGGCCTGATTACGCCCAGCGAGGGCGAAGTGGATTTGTTGGGCAAAAATATTGCCGCAGGCTCAGGCGCCGAATTGCGCAGCCAAATCGGCTATCTGCCCGAAACCGCCGCGCTGCACCCCTCGCTCACCGGCAAAGAAACGCTTGATTTTTATGCCAAGCTGAAAAAGCAGCCCACCGCTAAAAATGCCGATTTGCTCGCCCGCGTGGGCATTGCGCAGGCGGCCGGCCAGCGCGTGGCTACTTATTCAAAAGGCATGCGCCAGCGGCTGGCCTTGGCGCAGGCGCTCTTGGGCACGCCCAAAGTGTTGCTGTTTGACGAGCCCACCACCGGGCTGGATCCGGCTTCGCGGCAGATGTTTTACGGCATTGTGAAAGAATTGAGCCGCGAAGGCGCCACCGTGTTGCTGAGCACACACGCGCTGGCCGAGCTCGACGGCCACGCCGACCGCATTGTGGTGATGAAAAACGGCAGCAAAGTGGCCGATGGCAGCCTTGGCCAATTGCAGGCGCAAAGCGGCTTGCCGGTGCATATCCGCGCGCAATTGAAGCAGGCCGCCGATTTGCCCGCCCATTGGCAGCTTTCAGACGGCCTCATGTTTGCCACGCAATGCAGCGCCGAAGACAAAATGGCGCGGTTGCGCGAATTGGGCGGCATGGACAATATCGCCCAGCTCGATATCCACACGCCCACGCTGGATGAAATGTATGCACAATTTTTAAAGCGGGAGGATGTATGAGCCCCATTTGGATTATCACCGGCAAAGAAGTGCGCGACAGCCTGCGCAACCGCTGGGTGCTGGCGGCCACTTTGCTGCTGGCCGCGCTGGCTTTGTCGCTGGGCTTTTTGGGCAGCTCGCCCACAGGATCGGTGAAAGCAGACCCGCTCACCATCACCGTGGTGAGCCTATCGAGCCTGTCGATTTTTCTGATTCCGCTGATTGCCATGCTGCTCGCTTACGATGCCGTGATCGGTGAAATCGAGCGCGGCACCATGGCGCTGCTTTTGAGTTATCCGGTGTCGCGCTGGCAGGTGCTGGTGGGCAAATTTATCGGCCATCTGATTATTCTCACGCTGGCCACCACAGCGGGCTACGGCTTGGCAGGTATTGCTTTGCAGCTGGCGCACGGCGGGCTGGATTTTGCCGCCTGGAAGCCGTTTGCGCTGCTGATCGTGGCCAGCGTGCTGCTGGGCGCGGCTTTTTTGGCGATGGGCTATTTAATCAGCGCCAAAGTGAAAGAGCGCGGCACGGCAGCGGGCATCGCCATCGGCGTGTGGTTGTTTTTCGTGGTGATTTTCGATATGGCGCTGTTGGGCATTTTGGTGGCCGACAGCAAGCAGGCCATCACCGCGCCGATGCTGGAAACCATTTTATTGTTTAACCCCGCCGATGTTTACCGCCTGCTCAACCTCACCGGCTATGAAAATACCGCCATGTATGCCGGCATGGCCGGGCTGAGCGGGCAGCTCACCCTCGGCATGCCCGTGTTGGTGGCGGCGCAATTATTGTGGATTGCCCTGCCTTTTGCGCTGGCCGCCTGGATTTTCCGAAAGCGACAAATATGAAAAATATCTGCATCACGCTGGCCGCCGCCCTGTGGCTGGCCGCTTGCGGCGGCAACAGCGAAACCGCGCCGCCGCCCGCGCCGCAACCGATCACCGATGCGGCCGTGGGCCATTATTGCACCATGAACCTTTCCGAGCACACCGGCCCCAAAGCGCAGCTTTTCATCAACGGAAAGCCCGATAAACCGGTGTGGTTTTCCACCATCAACCAAATGTTCGGCTACACCAAATTGCCCGAAGAGCCCAAAGGCATCGCCGCGATTTATGTAACCGATATGGGCAAAGTGACCGACTGGAACACGCCCAACGCCGATCAGGCCTGGGTGGATGCCTATCAGGCTTATTATGTGATCGAGAGCCGCTTTATCGGCGGCATGGGCGCGGAAGATGCGCTGCCCTTTGCCGATAAAGCGCAGGCCGAAGCTTTTGCCGCGAAAAACGGCGGCAAAGTGGTGGCTTTTAATGAAATGCCGGAAGAATATATTTTCCGTTGATTCTAGGGTCTGCTCACAATTCATCCGTGCGTAAGATTTTGAGCCAAAAGATTGCCATATGATGAAATGTGAACAGACCTTATCAATGGCCGTCTGAACGATAACCGCATCAACACGGAGCACATCATGAATGCTGCCAACCCCTTTACCCGCCGCCGCTTTATCGGCATCACCGCCGCCGTGGCTGCCGTGGCCGCCGTGCCTTGGGCGGCACGCAGCATAGGCCGTCTGAATGCCGCCGCCGAGGGCATCGCGCCGGTGACGTGGCGCGGCATTGCGCTGGGTGCCGATGCCCAAATGCGCCTTTACCACCCCGATCGCCGCTTTGCCTTGCGCCTGATTGAAAGCGCCGTGGCCGAAGTGGCGCGGTTGGAAAAAATATTCAGCCTTTATCGCGACGACAGCCAGCTTGTGCGGCTCAACCGCAGCGGCCGCTTGAGCCGCCCGAGCGCCGATTTGCTGGCGCTGCTGAGCCAAAGCCGCGAAATCCACGCGCTCACGCAAGGCGCGTTCGACCCCAGCATCCAACCTTTGTGGCAGGCTTATGCCAACCATTTCACGCAGCAGCCGCACAGCGAAAGCGCACCGCCGGATGCTGTGTTGCAACGCGCCTTGGGGCTGGTGGATTTCAATCAAGTGCATTTCGACCAAGCCGCCGTGGCTTTTGCGCGCCCGGGCATGGCCTTATCGTTTAACGGCATCGCCCAAGGCTACATCACCGACCGCATCACCGAGATGCTGCGAGAAGCCGGCTTAACGCGCGCGCTGGTGGACATGGGCGAAATCCGCGCCCTCAACACACAAGATGATGCGGTGTGGCAGGCCGGCATACGCAATCCGGATAACGAAGAAACCGTGTTGCTCAAGGTGCCGCTGCACAACCGGGCGCTGGCCACTTCCGGCGGCTACGGCACCGTGATGGACGAAGCGGGGCGCTTCACCCATTTGTTTAACCCGAAAAACGGCAGCAGCAGCCCGCGCTACCGCAGCGTGAGCGTGATGGCGCCCGCCGCCGCCACCGCTGATGCGCTCTCCACCGCTTTTTCTGTGAGCAGCCCCGCCGCTATCCACCGCGCCGCCGCACAAGTGGCCGGCTTGAAAGCCTGGCTGGTGCTGCCCGACGGGCAGGTGGAAACCTTGGGTTGAGCAAATAAAACGAGGCCGTCTGAAAACGTTTCAGACGGCCTGTGGGCTTGTTGGGTTTTCAACCCAACCTACCGGTTGTGTCACTTTTTCTTGCATTCCACTATAAAGGCAGTTCGGCAGCATCATCTGCGTAGGTCGGATTCTTGAATCCGACGTTTGGCCGGCGGCCAAAGTGATGTGCGTGCCTTGTTCTGCGAACAAGTGTCGGATTCGAGAATTCGACCTACGGGCTCTTGCCGTGCCTATCTACCGCTTGCGCAGGCGCGACAAAAGGGAGTTTGCAAAGGTTTGAGGCCGTCTGAAAGGTTTTCAGACGGCCTCGTTTTATTTGCGCTTTTGTTTAAGCTTTATTCGTCTTCTTTCACGCGCATGGCCATTAAGGTGTGCAGGCGGCGGTTGTCGGCGCGGGCGATGGTGAATTGCAGGGGGCCGATGATCACTTTTTCGCCGCGCACGGGCAGGTGGCCGATTTCCTGAATCACCAAGCCGCCGATGGTGTCGGCTTCTTCGTCGCTGTAATCGGTGCCGAAATATTGGTTGATGTCTTCGATTTCGGTGGTGGCGTTGATGCGGTAGCGCTCGGCGGATACGGGAAAGATATTGTCGGCGCTTTCGTCTTCATCGAATTCGTCTTCGATGTCGCCGATGATTTGCTCGATGATGTCTTCAAAGGTTACGAGGCCGGAGGTGCCGCCGTATTCGTCGACCACGATGGCCATGTGGTTGCGCTGCTCGCGGAATTCTTTCAACAAAAGGTTGAGCGGCTTGCTCTCGGGCACAAACACGGCGCTGCGCAATACGGCGCTGAGGTTGAATTGCTCGGGGTTGAGCGTGTATTTGAGCAGGTCTTTGGCGTGCAGAATGCCCAACACTTCGTCTTTGTCTTCGCCGATCACGGGGAAGCGCGAATGGGCGGTTTCCACCACATAGGCGATGATGCGCTCGATGCTGTCGCCGGCTTTGATCACATCCATCTGGCTGCGTGTGATCATGGCGTCGCGCACCTCTAATTCGGCAAAATCGAGCACTTTTTCCAGCCGCACCAGCGTGTCGGCATCAAACACTTCCTGCTCGTGCGCCTGGCGCAAGATATTCACCACCTCGTCGGCGGTTTCGGGGGCGTCGCCGGTGAGGCGGTTGATGAGGCGTTCAAAAAAATTCGGTTTCGACGGGGCATCGTCCATGTCAGATTTCGTCCTGTGCGTAGGGGTTGGGGTATGCTAACTGATTCAGCAGGCGGATTTCAAGCGTTTCCATGGCTTCGGCTTCATCGTCTTCGATGTGGTCGTAGCCCATCAGGTGCAACACGCCGTGAAGGGTGAGGTGGGCAAAGTGCTGTGCGGGTGTTTTGCCTTGCTCGGCGGCTTCTTTCAGCACCACTTGCGGGCAGATAATCAGGTCGCCGAAAAGGCCGTCTGAAAGGTGGGGTGCGGGCAAATCTTCGCCTTCGTTCAGCGCGAAGCTCAGCACATTGGTGGCGTAATCTTTGCCGCGATAGTCGCGGTTGTAGGCGCGGGCTTCAGTTTCATCAAGCAGAATAATGCTGATTTGGGCGCGGCGGTATTCGTTTTTCAGGGCTTGCCAGGCCCAGCGGTAAAAGTCGCGCTCGGCCGGTGTGTTTGCTGCGCTGCTTTGGTTGCTGAAATGCAGGGTGAAGCGCTGTTGCTGTAGGGCTAAAAAAGGGTAGCGTTTGGCGGATTTCATGGCTTTCAGACGGCCTTAAACGGTGGTAACAGGGTGTTTGTTGCGCTGATAGGCGCGGTATTTGCGCCAGGCCCAAAAAGCCAGCAGCAGCGCAAGCAGCACGGCGGCAAAGGGGATAAACAGGCTCAGCAGCGTCATGAACACAGCCGCGCCGGTTTCGGCCACGGAAACCACAGGGTTGGCCAGCCCGCCGGTGGTCACGGTGCTGGCGGCGCGGCCGGTGGCGGTGGCGCCTTTAATCGCGGCTGCGGCGCCGCCGCCGGCGATAATGGCCAGCGTCCAGGTGATGGCGGGGCTTAAATCGGCGGTGGTCGAGGCCATGATGGCGGTGCCGGCAATGCCGGCCAAAGGCACGGCCAAGGTGTCGAGCAGGTTGTCGATAAAAGGCACGAGATAAGCGCCGATTTCGGCCAAGGTGGCCACGCCGAGAATAATCAGCGCGGGGGTGGAGGCGAGCCATTGCCAGTTTTCATTGACCGGCCACAAGCCGAAATAGGCCGAAAGGCTCAGGGCAAATAAGGGCAGAAACACGCGAAAGCCCGCGCTGGCAGCTAGGCCGATGCCCAGCGCAATGCTCAGAAGGGTGGTGAATGTCATGGGTGTGGAAAATATGTCGGCAGAAGCTTGAATCATACTGAATCGCAGGCCGTCTGAACAAGGCGTTTGCCTGTTTTTTCAGACGGCCTCGGGCAAGTGTGGTGTTTTGGTGCGGCAGCCGGCGGGGCGGATGTTTTCAGACGGCCTCGGGCAAGTGTGGTGTTTTGGTGCGGCAGCCGGCGGGGCGGATGTTTTCAGACGGCCTGTTATACCCATTCAAAAAAGTAAGCGAACCAGGCAGAAGCCTGCGACAGTGCAGATATAGTGGCATGCAAGAAAAAGTGATACAAAACTGCGCATTATAAGGGGTAGGTTGGGTTGTCAAACCCAACGTTTCAGACGGCTTGTGAGCTTGTTGGGTTTTCAGCCCAACCTACCTTTTGTGTCACTTTATTATGCATTTCACTATAGTACGGCAAGGCGAGACAACGCAGTCAGGTTATTTTTTGGATGGACATTACTCGGTAAGCAATAAGGCTTGGGTAAAGCCCATATGGTGCTGCCATTCGCGCACAATCAGCAGCAGGGCTTTGAATTGTGCGGTGTCGGGCAGGGTGTCGGGCGTGGGATAGCGGCTGATGTGTTGAAACGTTTGCTCCACGGTTTCGCGGCTGAGCAATCCTTGCGCATCGGCCAGCACAGCCAGATCGGGCTGGGCGAGATAAAGCGTGCTTTGGGGGTTGATAAGCGTTTGCAGCGGTGAGATGGCGTCTTCCACCATCATGATGGCGCGCTCCCATTCGTATTCGCTCGGCGGATTGTGGCGCAGCAAGGTGGCGCTGCCGATGGCAAGTGTGTGGCGGCTGCCGTCGGGCAGGGTGAGAGTGGTGTGCTCGGGGGCGATATGCAAAATGGTGTTCATAATCAATGGTTTCCGTTAAGCGTCATCATTGCAGGCCGTCTGAAAGTTTTCCGACGGCCTGCATTATATTTATTCAAACAACCAGCCACACTAAAAAGGCCAGCAAAGCGGGCGCGCCCTGCACCCACAGGATTTTTTTGCTCGATGTGTAGGCGCCAAACAGCGCGGCGCTGATTACGCAGCCAAGGAAAAAGGCTTGCAAAGGGCGCGCCAAATCGGGCGCGGCAAACAGGCTCCAAATCAGGCTCCAAATCAGGCCGGCGGCGAGAAAGCCGTTGTAGAGGCCTTGGTTGGCAAATAGGGTGCGGATTTCGGGCTGCTGCAATTTTTCTAAGCTGATGTTGAACGCGCGCGCGGCTCTGGGTGAGGGCACGGTGATTTCCAACCACATGATGAATAAGTGCTCGAGCGCCACAATCAGCACCAAAATGGAAAGCAAAAGGCTCATGATGATTCTTTCGTGTGTTGCGCCTGCTCGTCGGCGGCGTCATAGGCTTCCACGATTTTCTGCACCAGCGGATGGCGCACCACGTCTTCGCTGGTGAAAGTGTGGAAATAAAGGCCTTCGATGCCGGCGAGCTTTTCTTTGGCATCTTTCAGGCCGGATTTGATGTGGCGCGGCAAATCGATTTGGCTGATGTCGCCGGTGATCACGGCTTTGGCGCCGAAGCCGATGCGGGTGAGAAACATCTTCATCTGCTCGGGCGTGGTGTTTTGCGCTTCATCGAGAATCACATAAGCGCCGTTGAGCGTGCGCCCGCGCATATAGGCCAAGGGCGCGATTTCAATCAGGCCTTTTTCGAGCAGTTTGGTCACGCGGTCGAAGCCCATCAAATCGTAAAGCGCATCATAGAGCGGGCGCAGATAGGGGTCGACTTTTTGCGCCAAGTCGCCGGGCAGAAAGCCGAGCTTTTCGCCGGCTTCCACCGCCGGGCGCACCAACACGATGCGTTCGACTTGGTGTTTTTCCATCGCATCCACCGCTGCGGCCACGGCCAAATAGGTTTTGCCGGTGCCAGCAGGCCCCAAGCCGAACACCACATCGTGGTTGAGCAGGGCGCGGATATAGCCGTTTTGGCGCGGCGTGCGCCCGCCTATGCTGCCGCGCTTGGTGCGGAAATAATATTGCTGGTCGCGCGTTTGCGCTTCAAAGGCCTCATCGGCGGTTTTGGCTTCCACGGCGGCGAGGCGGATATCGTTGTCGGATACATCGCCTTTTTCGGCCACGGCGGCCAAGGAGAGTAAGGCGTTGCGCCCGGCATGTGCGAGGCTGCCCATAAAGGTAAAGTTGCCGAAGCGGCGGCTGATTTGGATATCGAGCGCTTTGCCCAGCGTGGCCAGGTTGCTGTCGAGCGCACCGCACAGGCGTTGCAGCACGGCGTTGTCGATGTCTTCAAATTGCAGATGGGTGGTGTGGCTCATGGTATTTTCCGGGTTGAATGCTTTATATATGGTTGTGAGCGCTTAAAAAATCAAGGCCGTCTGAAAGGTTTCAGACGGCCTTGATTTTTTAAGATGAAGGGCATAAAAAAGCGGGCTTTCGCCCGCGAAGCTTTTCTGTTTAGCAACAAGAAAAGAAGGAAATCAGAAACTGCCAATCGGCAGCAGCAATGATATGGACATATTTTAGCATAATTTAAATGGCATGTATGCAACTGCTCATTAAAATCAATAGCCCAAACGCTGACAAATGGTGGAGACCAAGCCGGCCTGGTTTAATGTGTAGAAATGCAGGCTGGGCGCGCCTTCGCGCAGCAGGCGCTCGCACATTTCGGTGACCACATCCAGCGCCAGCGCTTTGATGGCGGCGGTGTCGTCGGCGTAAGATTGCAGCTTCAGACGCAGCCAGCGCGGAATTTCGGCGCCGCAAGTGTCGGAAAAGCGCGCCAGCTTGCTGAAGCTGGCAATCGGCATAATGCCCGGCACAATCGGAATCTCCACCCCGCGCCCGCGCGCATCGTCCACAAAACGGAAATAGGCGTCGGCGTTGTAAAAATATTGCGTAATTGCCGAATCGGCGCCGGCGCGGGCTTTGCGCACGAAATTATTCAAATCGTCTTCGGCGCTGCGCGCTTGCGGGTGGTATTCGGGATAGGCGGCCACTTCCACATGAAAATCGCTGCCGAATTCGGTTTTGATTAATTCCACCAGCTCGTTGGCATAGCGCAGGCCGCTCATGCCCGAGCCCATGCCGGAAGGAATATCGCCGCGCAGCGCCACAATGTGGCGCACGCCCATTTCTTTATATTGTTGCAATAATTCAATGATTTCAGCCGGCTGCATGCCCACGCAGGGCAGATGCGGCGCAGCGGCCACGCCCTCGCTCAGAATGTCGGTGATGGCTTGCAGCGTGCCCTCTTTGGTGGAGCCGCCGGCGCCTGAGGTGCAGGAGAAAAATTCAGGGTTGTATTGGCTCAGCTGCTTGCGCGTAATCACTTGCTTGGCGCGCCCCTCGGGCGTGCGGGTGGGGAAAAATTCGAAGCTGAGCTTTTTTTGACTGCCGGTCATGATGATTGCCTGTGTTTAACGGTTTCTTTAATGATTAACTGATTCTTCTTTAATTAGGTTAGGGCTTTCCCGCCATCGAATCAAGCGAATTGTAGGGGATTTGGCTGAAAAAAATTCTTTGAATCATTAGTGTGATTCATGCGCTGGGCGGCTTTGCCATGATGTGCCGAATATCATTCTGATTCGGCCATGAAATATTTGCGCGTTTGCCAAGCGGGCGATTGTTTTACATTTCCACATCAAATAGCCGGTTTTTAAACCGGCAGCGGCTGCATGCTTTATAATCCCCGCATCCATAATTCCGCCGCCGGCTTTCAGACGGCCTCTACTTAAAAAAAGACCTGCAAATGAAATGGCTCAAACGCTCCACCGCAATTATGCAAACTGTTTACCGCTACGGCTTGGGCGATATTTTCGCCGGCCATGCGCGCGCCGCCTGGCTTCGCCGGCTGTTGCGCAAGCTGCCGCGCAGCCCGCTGGCCGATAAGGAACCGCTGCCGGTGCGGGTGCGCTTGGCGCTCGAGGGGCTGGGGCCGATTTTCGTGAAGCTCGGCCAAGTGCTCTCCACGCGCCCCGATATTCTGCCGCCGGCTTATGCGCAGGAATTAGCGCGTCTGCAAGATAAAGTGCCGCCGTTTGACGGGGCTTTGGCGCGCGCACAAATCGAGGCATCATTAGGGCGGCCGATTGCCGATTTGTATGCCGAATTCGATATCGAGCCGGTGGCCAGCGCTTCGGTGGCACAAGTGCACCGCGCCCGATTGCACAGCGGCGAAGCGGTGGCGGTGAAGGTGTTGCGCCCCAATATTTTGCCGGTTATCGAGCAAGATTTGGCGTTGATGCGCTTTGGCGCGGGCTGGATCGAGCGCTTGTTTGCCGACGGCAAGCGCCTGAAGCCGCGCGAAGTGGTGGCCGAATTCGACAAATATCTGCACGACGAGCTCGATTTGATGAAAGAAGCGGCCAATGCCAGCCAGCTCGGCCGCCAGTTTGCCGGCAGCGATATGCTGATTGTGCCCAAAGTGTATTTCGATTATTGCAGCCGCGATGTGCTCACCATCGAATGGATGGACGGCACGCCGATTGCCGATATCGCCACGCTGCAAGCGCAGGGCATCGATTTGAAGAAACTGGCCCGCTATGGCGTGGAAATTTTCTTCACCCAAGTGTTTAAAAACGGTTTTTTCCACGCCGATATGCACCCGGGTAATATTTTGGTGGCCGACGACAACCGCTATATTGCGCTCGATTTCGGCATCGTCGGCAGCCTCACCGATTACGACAAGCGCTATCTGGCGATTAACTTTCTGGCCTTTTTCAACCGCGATTACCACCGCGTGGCCACGGCGCACATCGAGTCGGGCTGGGTGCCGCCCGACACCCGCGCCGAAGAGCTCGAAGCGGCGGTGCGCGCCGTGTGTGAGCCGATTTTCAACAAGCCTTTGTCGCAGATTTCGTTTGGCTTGGTGCTGATGCGCCTGTTTGAAACCAGCCGGCGCTTTAATGTGGAAATCCAGCCGCAGCTCGTGTTGCTGCAAAAAACGCTGCTGAATATCGAGGGTTTGGGCCGCCAGCTCGACCCTGATTTGGATTTGTGGGCCACGGCCAAGCCTTTTTTGGTGAATTGGATGAACGATCAAGTGGGCGTGAAAGCCCTGTGGCACAATGTGAAAAACGAAGCCCCCGATTGGGCAACAATTTTGCCGAGCCTGCCGCGCAAGCTCAATATGCTGGTGGACGAAACCCGCCAGCAGGAAATGCGCGATGCCTATATTCATCTGGTGAAAACGCAGCAGCGCCAAAATGTGTGGCTGGCGGTGATTGCGGCGGCATTGGTGCTGATTTTGCTGTTTAAATAAAGTGCGTGGTGAAAAGGCCGTCTGAAAATATTTTTCAGACGGCCTTTTCTTTAATAATGGAATGCATAAAAAAAGTGATACGGCGGGTTGGGTTGTAAATCCAATAAATGCACAAGCCGTCTGAAGCTGAAACTGTTTAAATAAAGTGTGCAGCAAAAAGGCCGTCTGAAAAAATGTTTCAGACGGCCTTTTTTAGATGATACAACTTGGAAAAATCAATCCACCCGCTGCCAGGTTTGCGTGCGGCCCAGCACCGAAACGCCCATAAAGCCGCGCACTTTCAATGATTTGCCGCCATTAGCCAGCTCGGCTTTGGCGCTGTAGGTTTTGCCGCTTTTCGGGTCGTAAATCTTGCCGCCCTCATATTTGCCGTCTTTTTCCTGCAGGCCGGTGAGCACGTTTAAGCCGATTAAGGGCTTGGCGGGCTGGCAGGCCGGGCATTCGTTTTTCACCCCTTCGGCCAACGACACGATGCGGCCGTTAAACGTGTTGCCCGATTGGCTGATTTGCACCACAGCCTTGGGCTTGCCGCTTTCATCATCAATGGTGCGCCACTTGCCTTCAATGCCTTGCGCCAAAGCCAGCGGGGCAGCCAGCAGCAGTGCGGCTGATAAAATTAATTTATTCATGATTTCTCCTGTGTTATCCGCTGTTTGAGTGTTGTGCGGTTGGAAAAGCATAATCAAAAAAGGCGATTAGGTAAAGCGCTCTAATGGTTTAAATTTGTTTAAAAATCAAAGATAAATAAATAAAGGCCGTCTGAAAGCGCAAAGCAGGCTTTCAGATGGCCTCTGCGGGCAGGCGCGGCACGGGCAAAGAGGCGAATTGTGCTATAATCGCGCGTTAAAAATTATCCTTAGATTTCAGGAAACATCATGAGCTTAAAATGCGGCATCGTCGGCTTGCCCAACGTCGGAAAATCCACCCTTTTCAACGCCTTGACCCAATCGGGCATCGAAGCGGCCAATTATCCTTTCTGCACCATCGAGCCCAATGTGGGCATTGTGGAAGTGCCCGACCCGCGCATGGCGGCGCTGGCGAAAATTGTAAACCCGCAAAAAATGCAGCCGGCGATTGTGGAATTTGTCGACATTGCCGGCCTGGTGGCAGGCGCGAGCAAGGGCGAGGGCTTGGGCAACCAGTTTCTCGCCAACATCCGCGAAACCGATGCGATTGTAAACGTGGTGCGCTGCTTTGACGACGACAACATCGTGCATGTGGCCGGCAAAGTCGACCCGATTGCCGACATCGAAACCATCGGCACCGAGTTGGCGCTGGCCGATTTGGCCAGCGTGGAAAAAGCCATTGTCCGCGAAGGCAAGCGCGCCAAATCGGGCGACAAAGAAGCGCAAAAGCTGGTGGCGCTGTGTGAAAAACTGCTGCCGCATTTAAACGAAGGCCTGCCCGCGCGCTCGGCCGGCCTCGATGCCGACGAGCTGGCGCTGCTCAAGCCGCTGTTTTTGCTCACCGCCAAGCCCGCGATGTATGTGGGCAATGTGGCCGAAGACGGCTTTGAAAACAACCCGCATCTGGCGCGCCTGCAAGCATTGGCCGCCAAAGAAAACGCGCCCGTGGTGGCTGTGTGCGCTGCGATGGAAAGCGAAATCGCCGAGCTGGAAGACGAAGAAAAAACCGAATTTCTGCAAGAAATGGGCTTGGAAGAGCCGGGCTTAAACCGCCTGATCCGCGCCGGCTACGATTTGCTCGGCCTGCAAACCTATTTCACCGCCGGCGTGAAAGAAGTGCGTGCCTGGACCATACACAAAGGCGACACCGCCCCGCAGGCCGCCGGCGTAATCCACACCGATTTCGAGCGCGGCTTTATCCGCGCGCAAGTGATTGCCTATGATGATTTCGTGGCCTTGGGCGGCGAAGCCAAAGCCAAAGAAGCCGGCAAAATGCGCGCCGAGGGCAAAGAATATGTGGTGCAGGATGGCGATGTGGTGCACTTCTTATTTAATGTGTAATACCGATTTAAATAAACAAACCATTATTGAATAAGCCAAAAAGGCCGTCTGAAAAATCGTTCAGACGGCCTTTTTGCAAAACCCGCTTCGATGCTTTCTTGCACACAAGCGCTGGGTTGGAAGCCAACCGGATTGAATCGCAAAAGAGCAGATTGGCTTGCGCCTGTTTGATGCATGAGTTATGGATCAGGCCGTCTGAAAACCAATGGCATAAATACATGCATTAATGCAGGTAAAGCGCAACGGCGCAGCGGCCGCTTTCGGTAAAGTGAGATTAAAAATTTGCTAAAGCGCGGCACTTTCCGGGCGGTTTCTGTTCATAATGAGCACATGCCCAAAGGCCGTCTGAAAGAGCGGCATGCGGCAAACCATTTCAACACAACGCAGGAATCATTATGAACGCGCGCAAACTGTTTATCTCATTATTCGCCGCCACCAGCATGGCGGCCGCGCCTTTGGCCATGGCCGAAATGGGTCGCACCGAAAGCACCATTGTCGGCGCTGCTGTGGGCGGCGTGGCCGGCAGCCTGATCGGCGGCGACATGCAATCCACCTTGCTCGGCGCCGCTGCCGGCGGCCTTTTGGGCAACTTAATCAGCAAAAACAACAGCAACTACACCCGCGAAGGCTATTACAACAACCGCTATTACTACGGCGGGCGCGAATTCAGAAGCCGCCGCGATTACAACGCATATCGCGAAGCCGTGCGCCGCGATATGCTGCGCGATAAAGAAGCGCGCCGCTATCAAGCCTACAACAGCTACCGCCACCAACATGTAAACGCACGCGGCAACAGCCGCTACGGCCACCAGCAATGGCAAAACGGACGCGGCCACGGCCGCTCCGGCATGGCGCGCGGGCACGGGCATCGTTAAGTGGGTCAATGGTTTGTATCCACAAAAAAGAGCACGCAAATGTGCTCTTTTTTGTGGACATCACTTTAGGGTCTGTTCACATTTCATCACGCGGCAATATTTTGGCTCAAAAACGCACCTGCTGCGTTGAAAATGCGCGCAAGGTGTTCAACCTTGCTGTGCTTTTCGCCTTGCAGCCACGCTTTTGCGCTCAAAATCTTACTCGCGGATGAAATGTGAGCAGACCCTAGGGTCTGTTCACATTTCAGCACACAGCAAATTTTTGGCTCAAAACGCGCCTGCCGCGTTTTTCGCTTTGCAAGCACGATTTTGCGCTCAAAATCTTACGTACGGATGAATGGTCAGGACGCCCTTGGGTGCAATGCCGGGTAGGTGCTTATTATTTATTTTGTATGGCGATATTTTGAACAGCCATTATCAATAAACACGCAAAAGGAAACACGCAAAAGGCCGTCTGAAAACTTCAGACCGCCTGGGCCGGTGCCGGCAAAGGAATAAAGTATTTTTGTTCAGCCATTTAATCTATACCAGATAACACATAAATAAAACCGTTTGCGAGAATAAAACCATCGGGCGGGCAGCCTCATTTTAAAATCAATCATTGCGTCAGGCTATTGGTGAAGATAAATAAAATGAGCAAAGCTTTAACTTATCGTGCAGATATCGATACATTGCGCGCGGTTGCCGTTTTGTCGGTGGTGTGCTTCCATTTCAGCAAAACATGGTTGCCGGGTGGTTTTTTGGGTGTGGATGTTTTTTTTGTGATTTCCGGCTTTCTGATTACGCTGATATTGCATCGGGAAATGAATGCCGGTGTTTTTTCATTTAAAAATTTCTATGTGCGGCGGATGAAGCGGATTTTGCCGGTGTTTTTTGTGGTGGTGCTCACCGCGCTGGTGTTGGGCGCGATGCTGTTTACGCCGGACGATTTTGCGATGTTGAGCCGCTCGGCCTTGGCATCTGTGCTTTTTGCCGCCAACTTCTATTTTGCCCGAGGGCAGGGCTATTTCGACCCGGCGCAGGAAGAAAAACCGCTTTTGCATATCTGGTCGCTTTCGGTAGAAGAGCAATATTATTTTGTGTTTCCGATATTGCTGTTGTTGGTGGTCCGCCGCAGCTACCGTGAGCAGATGCTGTTTATGGCGCTATTGATGTTGATGAGCTTGCTGGCAGCCTATATTCCGACCGGTTTGGATAAATATTATCTGCCGCATTTGCGGGCTTTTGAAATGCTCACCGGCTCGATGCTGGCGGTTTTTGTGCAGCAGCAAACGCTGGCGGGTAAAAAGCCGGGCGAAAAAACAGCTGCTTGCGGCAGCCTGCTGGCCGGCCTGACATTGCTGGCTTGTTTGTGGTTTTATCACCCGGGCATGCCGTATTTTCCGGGCTGGGCCGGTTTGGTGCCGTGTGCGGCCACGGCGGCATTGATTTATTACAATGGGTTTGACCACCGCTTTAAAAAGCTGTTTCAATGGCGTCCGCTCGTGTGGGTGGGCTTGATTTCTTATTCCCTTTATTTGTGGCATTTTTTGGTGCTGGCTTTTGCACGCTATCTCAGCGGCACTGAGCATCTGCCTGATGCTTGGCTGCTGCCTTTGGCGATTTTGATGCTGATTTGCACACTGATTACTTATTATGGTGTGGAGCAGCCGATAAAATCATGGAAGCCGGGCTTTGCCAGAAGCTTTGCCGGCTTTTATGCCTTGCCGGCAATAATGGTGGCGGTGGCGGTGGCCGGCTTTCAGCAATCGGCATGGATTCAGGAATACCGGCAACAAGGTTTGGCGCGCGCCGACACTTCCTGCCACAACACGCTGCATAAAAAATGTGTGTGGGGCGCTGAGGGCGAGCCGCCCTGGGTGTTGATGCTGGGCGATTCCCATGCCGACCAATACAAAACCTTTATTGATGCAATGGGCAAAAAAGAAGGCTGGTCGGCCAAATTGGTTTCTGCGGATACTTGCGCCTTTGTGCGAAAATATGATGCGCGTGTTTTACATAACAATGCATCTTGCCGGAATGTGCATCAATATGCGGATGAGCATTTGGCTGAATATCCTATCGTGATGCTGGCCATGCGCTGGGGGAATCAAATCAAAGCCGATAAGCTGTCGGTGGGCTATGATGAGCAATTTTTCGATAAATTGGATGCCACATTGACACATTTTGCGGCAGAAAATAAAACGGTGTATCTGTTTACCGATAATCCGGCTATCCAATATTCGGCCTTGCGTGCGTATAAATTGCAGCACAACCTGCCGATGTGGGCGCCTGTGCGCACATTACACAAACAAGATGACAATGTGGATGCGGGCAATGCGGCTATGCGGGCGGTAGCAGCAAAGCACGGCAATGTGCATATCGTTGATGCCCAAGCTTTTTTGCCGGACAATTTTTTATTCAACGGCAAGCCGGTTTATGCGGATTTGGATCATATAAATCCGTTTGCCGGTGCTGAATTGGCAAAGCGTTATGGTGCACGGTTTAGCTTGCTGCCATCGGGGCTGCAAACCAAACAGACACAGGCTGCCCGATAATGCCGTCTGAAAATGAAACGCAGGCGGCTCAATAACGGCGGCCGTCTGAAAATATGTTAGAATATCAAGCTTTCCCGGCGGTTGAATGCGGTTGCGGCTAAGGCTGGGGAAATAATGATGATGCCAAACCGGCTTCGGACAGACGGATAAAATAAATGGCGGTGAAGAGAACCGCCATTCGTTATAAGGGTTGATATGCATGATCTTGCCGTGGTGGTTGTAACGGTGTGCAGAAAGTCATTATTGCGTGCAGTGAATTCCGTGTTTCAACAAGATTTTTCCGGGCGCATCCAAGTTTTAATCGGGGTGGATAAAGATTTAAGCGGGAAAAGCGGCCAATGGCAGAAGCAGCTGCAAAAAGCATGTCCACCCAATTGCTCACTGCTCTGGTTTGATCCGGGATATTCCACTTCTAGAAGGCATGGCGGTATTCATCGGTGTTTTTATGGCGGCTCATTGCGCACGGTGTTGTCTTTTTTGGCTGATTCGCCTTTGGTGATGTATTTGGACGATGACGACTGGCTTGCGCCCGAGCATTGCCGCTTGACTGTGCAGGCGCTGCAAGGGCGAACTTGGGCTTTTTCCCACTGTATTTATTCAGACGGCAATAAAAGCCAGGGCTTGTGCGTGGATTTGTTGGAAAGCGTGGGCCCCGATAAAGGGGTGTATGCAGAAAATTTCGGCGGATTCGTGCGGCCTTCGGGCTTGTTGCTCGATAAAACCAAAGTGGCGCATATTTTATATTTGTGGGCAGATTCGCCCAATGAGCAGGGCGATGCGGAAGATCGGTTGATTTTCGAGCAGCTCAAACCTACTCCGTTTGGCGAAACGGGCGCTGCCACGGTGTTTTATGCGCTGGATCCGGCAGACCGCATGCATCAGACGCGTTTGGCCTATATTCGCGAGCACGGCGCCGATTTCCAATCGGTTGATAAAGCGGGCTCGGTTCGGGAAAACAAATCCGCCGGCAGCATTATTTGGCGCCGCATCAAACACAAATACAAAAATTCAAAATAACCTATCCCAATTGATGAAGATGTTATGAAATCCATTATCCAAGACCTCCAATCGCGCGGCCTGATCGCGCAAACCACCGATGCCGAAGCGCTCGATGCCTTGCTCAACGAGCAGAAAATCGCGCTTTATTGCGGCTTCGATCCCACGGCTGACAGCCTGCACATCGGCCATTTGCTGCCGGTGCTGGCCTTGCGCCGCTTCCAGCTGGCCGGCCACACGCCGGTGGCGCTGGTGGGCGGAGCCACCGGCATGATCGGCGACCCGAGCTTCAAGGCGGCCGAGCGCAGCCTGAATACTTTGGAAACCGTGCAGCAATGGGTGCAAAGCATCCGCGGCCAACTTGAGCCTTTTTTGAGCTTCGAGGGCGATAATGCCGCGATTATGGCCAATAATTACGATTGGTTCGGCGGCATGGGCTGCTTGGATTTTCTGCGCGACATCGGCAAGCATTTTTCCGTGAATGCAATGCTGGCGAAAGAATCGGTGAAGCAGCGCATCGAGCGCGATGATGTGGGCATTTCGTTTACCGAATTTGCCTATGCCTTGCTGCAAGGCTACGATTTTGCCGAATTGAACAAGCGCCACGGCGTGATGCTGCAAATCGGCGGCTCCGACCAATGGGGCAACATCACTTGGGGCATCGATGCCACACGCCGGCTCAATCAGCAAAGCGTGTTCGGCCTCACGCTGCCGCTCGTGACCAAATCAGACGGCACCAAATTCGGCAAAACCGAAGGCGGCGCGGTGTGGCTGAATGCCAAGAAAACCTCGCCTTATCAGTTTTACCAATTCTGGCTCAAAGTGGCCGATGCCGATGTGTATAAATTTTTGAAATATTTCACCTTTTTGGGCGTGGAAGAGATTGATGCGATTGAGGCGGCCGACCAGGCCAGCGGCACCAAGCCCGAAGCGCAACGCATTTTGGCCGAAGAAATGACCCGCCTGATTCACGGCGAAGCGGCGCTGGAAGCGGCGCAACGCATTTCCGCCAGCCTGTTTGCCGAAGACCAAAGCAATCTGACTGAAACCGATTTCGAGCAGCTCGCGCTCGACGGTTTGCCGGCATTTGAAGTGTCGGGCGAATTAAACATCGTGCAGGCCTTGGTGCAGAGCGGGTTGGCCAAATCGAATAATGAGGCGCGCGGCTTTGTGTCGCAAGGTGCGGCGGTGGTGAACGGCGCCAAAGTGGGCAGCGATGCTTATGTGCTCGCCGATGCCGACAAACGTTTCGGCAAATACACCATTGTGCGCCGCGGCAAACGCAATCATGCTTTGCTGGTGTGGGCGCAGTAAGTATCCGCATATTTATTGAGGGTATCAAACCGCAGGCCGTCTGAAAGCGTTCAGACGGCCTGCGGTTGTTAAGTGAGTGGGGGCTGGATGCCGGTATCCGACATTTGCCGTAGCCCTGAAAACCTTGTTCTGCGAACAAGCGTCGGATTCGGGAATCCGACCTACGCATTGGTGTGGGTGCCGTAAAATATCCGCATATTGAGGGTGTCAAACCACAGGCCGTCTGAAACATTAAACGTTCAGACGGCCTTGTTGTTGAATGAGTGGTAGGTCGGATACTTGTATCCGACATTTGCCGTAGCCCTGATACTTGTTTTGCGAACACGTGTCGGATTCGAGAATCCGACTTACGCACAGATGCCGTCTGAAAGCGTTCAGACGGCCTTGGTTGTTAAGTGAGTGGAGGGCTGGATGCTGGTATCCGACATTTGCCGCCACCCTGAAAACCTTGTTTTGCGAACACGTGTCGGATTCGAGAATCCGACTTACGCACAGATGCCGTCTGAAAGCTTTCAGACGGCATCAGGTTTTGGCAATAAATATTGTATTTCAATGCATTATATTTTAATGGGCATGAAATAAATGGCGTTTTCAGGTTGCTTCCCGCTGGTCGGCTTGATCTAGGCCCGCCAGCCGGCAGGTGTCTTGTGCAATCATGTATTCTTCGTGCGAGGGCACCACCAAAATGCAGGGGCTGCCCGGGCGGTTGATGGCGCCGCCTCTGCCGTAGCGGGTGGCTTCGTTGGCTTCATCATCGAGCCGCAGCCCCAAAATGCCGAGGTGGGCGATGGTTTTGGCGCGCAAAAAGGCGGCGTTTTCGCCGATGTCGCCGGTGAACACCAAGGCATCGAGCCGGCCCAGCGGCACGCACATGGCGGCGATGTATTTGGCCAGCCGATAGGCGCTCACGTCCAGCGCCAATAAAGCGCCAGCGTGGCCTTGCTGGATGGCTGATTTTTCAATGATGCGCATGTCGGCGCTGAGCTCCGAGAGGCCGAGCAGGCCGCTTTTTTGGTTGAGCAGGGCGGTGACTTGTGCGGAATTCAGGCCGGTGGCGTTTTCGATAAATTCAAACGCGCCGGGGTCGATGTCGCCGCTGCGGGTATCCATCACCAAGCCTTCCAGCGGGGTGAGGCCCATGCTGGTGTCTTGCGATGCGCCGCCGAGCACGGCGGCCACGGAGGAGCCAGCACCCAAGTAGGCAATCACCAGCGCGGTGTCGGCGATGTTTTTGCCCAGTATGGCGGCGGTTTCGCGGGTAACGTAGCGGTAGGCGGTGCCGTGAAAGCCGTAGCGGCGCAGGCCGTGCTCGCGATAGAGCGCGCGCGGCACGGCGTAGGTGTAGGCATGTTCGGGCAGGGTGTGGTGGAAGGCGGTGTCGAACACGGCCACATTGGGCAGCCCGGGAAAGGCGGCTTGCGCGGCGCGGATGCCGGTGAGGTTGGCCGGATTGTGCAGCGGCGCCAGCGCAATGCAGGCTTCGAGCGCGGCGATAACCTTATCATCAATGCGCACCGAGTCGGAATAATGCTCGCCGCCGTGCACCACGCGGTGGCCGATGGCGCGGATGCGGCGCTCGATGCCGAGAATGCGGGTTTCTTCCAGCAATTCTGCTGCGGCACCGTGATGATCGGGCTGCTCGGCCAGCGAGATGGTGCTGCGGTTGCCGCGGCGGTTGAAGGTGATGTAGGCATCGGCCTGCCCGAGCTTGGCAGCCAGGCAGCTAAGCACAATGTCGCCGCTGCGGCTGTTGAGAATGGTGGCTTTAAACAGGCTGCTGCTGCAATTCACAACCAGAATCAGGTCTTCCATGGAAAAAATCTCCCAAGGCCGGGGCGGCGGTTTGGCAATAACGATACCCGTTTTAAAAAGCAGCTTGGCAAAAGTGATACCAATCCAAAAAAGTAAGCTAACAAGGCGGTGAGCCTGCGACAGTACAGATATAGTGGAATGCAAGAAAAAGTGATACAAAACTACGCACTATAACGGGTAGGTTAGGTTGCCAAACCCAACGTTTCAGACGGCCTGTGAGCTTGTTGGGTTTTCAACCCAACTTACCCGTTGTGTCACTTTTTTATGCATTCCACCATAGTACGGCAAGAGTATGGCAAGGCAAGACAACGAAGGTAGGTTATTTTTTTGGATTGGCATGAGTTGTGCCAAACCTAAAATATTAAGGCCGTCTGAAAACAGGTTTCAGACGGCCTGTGTCGGGCAGGTGGCTTAAGCGGCGGGGCTTTCCAAGCCCGAGAGGCTGCGGGTGTCGAAGGCAATCATGCGCTCTTCGTTGGTGGGCACTACCAAGGCGCAGGGCGTGCGGTCGGCGCGGGTGATGATGCCGGCTTTGCCGAAGCGGGTGGCTTCGTTGGCTTCTTCATCAAGCTCTAAGCCGAGTATGGCCAGATAGCCGATGGTTTTGGCGCGAATCAGGCTGGAGTTTTCGCCGATGCCGCCGGTGAACACCACTGCATCCAGGCGGCCGGTGGCCACGCTCATGGAGGCGATGTATTTGGCCAGGCGGTAGGCGGTGATTTCCAGCGCGAGTTTGGCACCTTCGTGGCCGTCGGCGGCGGCTTCCTGAATGGTGCGCATATCGTTGGATAATTCGGAAATGCCCAAGAGGCCGGATTTTTTGTTCAGCATGTCGGTGACTTCTTTGGCGCTCATGCCGGTGGCTTCTTCGATAAAGCCGTAGGCACCGGGGTCGAGGTCGCCGCTGCGGGTGCCCATCACTAAGCCTTCAAGCGGGGTGAGACCCATGCTGGTGTCTTTCGATTCGCCGCCGAGCACGGCGGCTACGGAAGCGCCGTTGCCCAAGTGGGCAATCACCAAGGCGGTGTCTTTCAGCGGCTTGCCGAGTAAATCGGCGGCCGCTTGCGCCACATAGCGGTAGCTTGTGCCGTGAAAGCCGTAGCGGCGCAGGCCGTATTGGCGGTAGAGCTCGCGCGGCACGGCATAGGTGTAGGCATGCTCGGGCATGGTTTGGTGGAAAGCGGTGTCAAACACGCCCACGTTGGGCAGACCGGGGAAAATGGCTTGCGCGGCGTGAATGCCGGTGAGGTTGGCCGGGTTGTGTAGAGGGGCGAGCGGAATGCATTCTTCGAGCGTGGCAATCACATCGTCGGTGATCATCACCGAGCCTGAATATTTTTCGCCGCCGTGCACCACGCGGTGGCCGATGGCAGCCACGAGGCCTTGCAGGTCGTGGGCTTTCAATTCTTCCAACAGCGCTTCTACGGCGCCGGTGTGGTCGGTTTTGCCGCTAAGCTCGACGCGGTGTTTGTCGCCGCCGGCTTTGTTGACAAACCATGAGCGCCGGCCGATGGGCTGCACTTTGGGGTTTTCGAAATAGTTGAAGGTGATATAGGCTTCGGGCGTGGTGAGCTT
Source organism: Uruburuella suis (assembly GCF_004341385.1). Taxonomy (GTDB): domain Bacteria; phylum Pseudomonadota; class Gammaproteobacteria; order Burkholderiales; family Neisseriaceae; genus Neisseria; species Neisseria suis. The sequence goes on along the minus strand of NZ_SLXE01000004.1, from coordinate 51,802 downwards.
TTCGGCCAGGCAGCTCAAAATCAGCTCGCCGTTGATGCTGTCAAGCAGCGCGCCTTTGAGCGATGAGCTGCCGCAGTTTAATACCAGAATCAGTTTGTGGTTTTCTTGAACCATGACGGGGGTTTCTCCTTTGTTTTTTCTTGTGTTGTTGTATTTTTGCTCTGCGCAATGTAATGCAAAGCGGGTGCTTTTGTGAAATCGTTTCTGCCGATTAACGCCATCAGAAAATGTGATGGTTCAGATGGTCTCAATATAGGCTGAGGCCGTATGAAAGGGTTTAAAAGCAATCGCCCGGCACGCGCACAAAGCCTTCCATAATCACGCGCGCGCTGCGGCTCATGATGGCTTTGGTCACTTTCCATTCACCGTTTTCCAGCTTGGCCTGTGCGCCCACGCGCAAGGTGCCGGAAGGGTGGCCGAAGCGCACGGCTTCACGCCCGCCGCCGCCGGCCGCCAGGTTGACCAGCGTGCCGGGAATGGCGGCGGCGGTGCCGATGGCCACGGCGGCGGTGCCCATCATGGCGTGGTGCAGCTTGCCCATGCTCAGCGCACGCACCAGCAAATCCACATCGGCGGCGGCCACAGGTTTGCCGCTTGAGGAAACATAATCTTGCGGCGCGGCCACAAAGGCCACTTTGGGCGTGTGCTGGCGTGCAGCGGCTTCGCTGATGTCGGCAATCAGGCCCATTTTCAGCGCGCCGTAAGCGCGGATGGTTTCAAATTTGGCCAATGCCTGCTCATCGCTGTTGATGTGCTCTTGCAGCTCGGTGCCTTGGTAGCCGATGTCGGCGGCGTTGAGGAAAATGGTGGGAATGCCGGCATTAATCAGCGTGACGGGGAAGGTGCCGATGCCGGGCACTTCGAGCTCGTCAACCAAATTGCCGGTGGGAAACATGGCGCCGCCTTCTTCGCCGTCATCGGCGGGGTCGAGAAATTCGATTTGCACTTCGGCAGCGGGAAAGGTCACGCCGTCGAGCTCGAAATCGCCGGTTTCCTGCACTTGGCCGCCGGTGATTTGCACATGGGCGATGATGGTTTTGCGGATATTGGCCTGCCAGATGCGCACCGTGCACAGGCCGTCTGAAGGAATGCGCGCGGCATCGACCAAGCCGTTGCTGATGGCAAACGCGCCTACGGCGGCGGTGAGGTTGCCGCAGTTGCCGCTCCAATCGACAAAAGGTTTGTCGATGGATACTTGGCCGAAAAGGTAATCCACATCGTGATCGGGCTCGGCCGATTTGCTTAAAATCACCGCTTTGCTGGTGGAGGAACTGGCGTTGCCCAAGCCGTCGATTTGCTTGCCGTAGGGGTCGGGGCTGCCGAGCACGCGCAGCAAGATGCGGTCGCGCGCAGCACCGGGTGTTTGCGCGGCGGCGGGCAAATCATCGAGCTTGAAGAAAATGCCTTTGGAAGTGCCGCCGCGCATATAGGTGGCGGGGATTTTGATTTGGGGGGGGAAGGGGGTGCTCATGGGTTTTCCTTTGCGAGAATCTGTTGTTATGATGTTGTTATGATAGCAATAAACTTATCGGCATTGTAGCTGTAATGTGATGTAGTTTAAAGGGCTTTGTTTGGCTGGTTTGCAAAAATGGCCGTCTGAAAAGTTTCAGACGGCCATTGGGGAATATGGCTATTCGGGCATCACATTTTCCAGCCCGAGCATTTTGTCCATCGCGCCGGGGCGGTTGCGAAAGGCCACGCCCAAGCGGTTCCAGGCGTTGATGGTGCTGATGACAAAAGTGAGGTCGACGATTTCTTTTTCCGAGAAATGGGCGGCCAGCTTTTGGTAATCTTCATCAGTGGCGCCGTGTTTGCCGGGGCGGGTGAGGGTTTCGGTCCATTCCAGCGCGGCTTGTTCACGCGCGCTGAAGAGCGGCGATTCGCGCCACAGCGGCAGGTGGCACAAACGCAATTCGCGCTCGCCCGCTTTTTTGGCACTTTTGCTGTGCATATCGAGGCAAAACAGGCAGCCGTTTATCTGCGAGGCGCGGATTTTCACGAGCTCGCACAAGCTCGGTTCGATAGAGGCGTTGGCCACGGCTTCTTCCAGCGCCAGCATGGCGTTGGCGGCAGCGGGGGCGAGGGTGTAATAGTCGGCACGGTTATTCATGCGGCAGCTTTCTTTAAAATGGAAACTTTGAAAATATACCATGGCTTGCCGCTGGTGCTGCCTTTATTACACAGGCCGTCTGAACGCTTTTGGTTCAGACGGCCTGTGGTCGGCAGGGCAGCGCCATCACGCTTGCAGATTCGGCGTGCAGCCCCTCTTGACTGCCCTTCATCAAAAAGGGTAGATTGTCTGCACTACTCTTTTTTCTATTGATTTCTCAAACACAGCAACCATGAACCGTTTTTTTCCAGCCGGTAAATTTTATTGGTGTTAACAGCCGCTCAGGCCTTGTTTTACCCATTTTGATTGATAAAAAATTTTCCGGCTGCCAAACCCAACCGCATGCCAGGAGAATTTATGTCTACCGCCCCTTCTCACACACATCCCGCTGATAGAGATATCAACGCCGCTTTGAATGAAGCTGCGCAAATGCTCGACATCATCAACACGCCGGAAAACGAATTGAGCGACACACAGCGCCGCTGGGTGTCGTCCAACGTGGCGGATAATTTTGCCCACCACGTTAACCGCGGCTTTCTCAATTATCGCAAATCCGTTACTGAAACCGCCGATTTCGCCCTCACCGATTGGTATGGCCAAGGCTCGATTCTGCGCGACATTATGGGGCGCGAATACATCGACATGCTCGGCGGCTTCGGCCTCTACAGCCCCGGCATCCGCCACCCGAAAATCGTTGAAGCGGTGAAAGCACAGCTCGACCGCAGCCCGCAATACAGCCAGGAAATGCTCGACCCCCTGCGCGGCCAGCTGGCCAAAGTGATTGCCAAGCTCACTCCGGGTGAATTGCAATACGGCTTTTTTGCCAACAGCGGCACCGAAGCGGTAGACGGCGCGATGAAGCTCGCCAAGCTCTACACCGGTCGGCGCGGCTTTATTTCCACCACCGGCGGCTTTCACGGCAAATCGCTGGGCGCGCTCTCGCTTTTGGGCAAATTTGTTTACCGCGAGCCGCTTTTGCCGCTGCTCGGCGGCGTGCGCCACGTGCCTTATGGCGATGCCGACGCGGTGGAGCAGCTTTTGCGCATTGCCGACTCGGTGGGCAGCATGGATGTGGCAGCAGTGGTGGTGGAGCCGATACAGGGCGAGGCCGGTGCCATTGTGCCGCCCGATAATTATTGGCCGCGCCTGCGCGAAATCTGCAGCCGCTACGGCGTGCTTTTGATTGCCGACGAAGTGCAAACCGGCTTTGGCCGCACCGGCAAAATTTTCGGTGTGGATCATTGGGGCGTGGCGCCCGATATCATCTGCTTCGGCAAAGCGCTGGGCGGCGGCGTGGTACCGATGTCGGGTTTTTTCTCGAGCGCCGAGATTTGGTCTTGCCTCGAGCCCAACCCCTTTATGCACACCACCACCACCGGCGGCAACCCGCTGGCTTGTGCCGCCGCATTGGCCGGCATTCGGGTAATGCTGGAAGAAAACCTGCCGCAGCAGGCTGCCGAAAAAGGCGATTATCTGCTGCAAAAAATCGGCATGCTGCGCAACAAATATCCGCATATCCTGAAAGACATCCGCGGCAAAGGCCTGCTTTTGGCGATGGTGTTTGAAAACGACGAAATCGGCTATAAAGTGGTGTCGGGCTTGTTCAAGCGCCATGTGCTCACTTCGGGCACACTCAACAATTCATCGGTGGTGCGGCTGGAGCCGGCCTTGAATATTCCTTATGAATTGCTGGATGAAGTGTTGGTGCGGCTGGAAGATACATTAAAAAGCGTGAGCGAATCGGCTTGAAGCGCTGAGATTTCAGACGGCCTTATTCTTATTAAAGAAAACAGAAAACCTATTTTCAGCAATGCCCAGTCAATTGATGTTCACTGAATCTCGAGGAGAAAGCAATGGAATACGGATTATGGATTAACGGCCGATGGCAGGCCGGCAGCGGCACGGTAGATGTGGAAAACCCGGCCACGGGCAAAACCGTGGCGCAAGTGGCCACCGCCGGCGAACAGGAAGTGAATGCCGCCGTGGCGGCGGCCAAAGCCGCGTTTGACGACGGGCGCTGGTCGAAAGCCACACCGGGCGAGCGCTCGGGCGTGTTGTGGAAAATGGCCGATATCATCGAAGCGCGCGCCGATGAGTTGGCAAAAATCGAAACGGAAGACTCCGGTAAGCCTTATGAATTCATCAGCAAAGGCGGCGACCTGCCTTTTGTGGTAGACAACCTGCGCTTTTTCGCCACCGCCGCGCGTGACACCGGCGGCAGCAGCGCCGGCGAATACAACAGCGCCTACACATCTATGCTGCGCCGCGAGCCGTGCGGCGTGAGCGCCGGCATTGCGCCGTGGAATTACCCCTTGCTGATGGCGGCCTGGAAAATCGGCCCCGCCCTGGCCGCAGGCTGCACTTCCATCATCAAACCCTCTGAAATGACGCCGCGCACCACTTTGCTGCTGGGCGAAATCGCCCAAGAAGCAGGCCTGCCCGACGGCGTGTTGAACATCATCACCGGCGCGGCCGACACCGGCAAAGCGTTGGTAGCGCACCCCGATATTCAAATGGTGAGCCTCACCGGCTCGAGCGACACCGGCAAATTCATTATGCGTAGCGCCGCCGATTCGCTCAAGCGCGTGCACCTCGAATTGGGCGGCAAAGCGCCGCTAATTGTGTTTGAAGATGCCGATATCGAGCGCGCCGCCGAAAAAGCGGCCTTCGGCGGCTTTATCAATTCCGGCCACGACTGCACCGCCGCCACCCGCATTTTGGTGCACGAATCGGTAAAAGAAAAATTCACCGAAGCGCTGCTGGCACAAGCACAGGCGTTTAAAGTGGGGCAGCCGTTTGACGAAGGCGTGATGATGGGACCGCTGATTTCCGCCAAACAGCTCGAGCGCGTGGCGGGCTTTGTCGAGCGCGCCCAAGCGGCAGGCGCCAAAGCCTTGTTTGGCGGACACACGCTCGATTTCGGCGGCGGTCATTTCTACAGCCCCACCTTGCTCACCGGCGTGGATCAAAAAGCCGAAATCGTGCAAAACGAAGTGTTCGGCCCGGTGATGACCATCCAAACCTTTAAAACCGACGAAGAAGCGCTGGCCATGGCCAACGATGTGCGCTTCGGCCTGGCTTCATCCGTGTTCACCACCGATGTGGCCCGCGCCATGCGCTTTGCCGCCGATTTACGCTTCGGCACCGTGTGGGTAAACGACCACTTGCCGCTCACCTCGGAAACGCCGCACGGCGGCTTCAAGCAATCGGGCTTCGGCAAAGATTTGTCGGCCGAAGCCGTGGGCGATTATCTGATTACCAAGCATGTGATGGTGGCGCTGTAAGGAATGGGCAAGGCCGTCTGAAAGGTTTCAGACGGCCTGATTCGTTGGCAGTTGCCGCAGGTTTATTAATTGAACCAGCAAACCTGCAAACCATGTTTCAGCGCTTAAATCAAAAGATAAGGAAAAGCAAAATGTCCGACACCGCTTTATTGATTGTGGATTTCCAAAACGATTATTTTCCCACTTTTCCCAGCGCAAAATGGCCGCTGGACAACACCGAAGCCGCCGCGGCAAACGGCGCCAAGCTTTTGGCGGCATTTCGCGCGCAAGGCTTGCCGGTTTTCCATATCCGCCATGAGTTTTCAAGCGCGGATGCGCCGTTTTTCCAGCCCGGCTCCGAAGGCGCGCAAATCCACGCAAGCATGGCGCCGCTAGAGGGCGAGCCGGTGATTTTGAAACACCATGTCAACAGCTTTCTCGGCACCGATTTGCAGGCGCAATTGCAAAAGCGGGGCATCAAACGCCTGTTTATCGTGGGCGCGATGAGCCATATGTGCATCGATGCAGCCACCCGCGCTGCAGCCGATTTGGGCTACGAATGCCACCTCGCCCACGATGCCTGCGCCACGCTGGCGATGGAATGGGGCGGTATCAAAGTGCCGGCCGCGCAAGTGCATGCGGCTTTTATGGCGGCGCTGCAATTCGGTTATGCGCAAGTGCAAAGCACGGATGAGCTGCTGGAAATGGTTTGATGATTGATGCTGTTAAGGCCGTCTGAAACTAATCTTTCAGACGGCCTCTGCATGCAATCTTAATGTTTGGCACACATTGTGGAGAAGCCATGCGTTGGTCGGATGCTCGAATCCGACATAGGGTCGTTAAGGCTAAACATTAAGGCGGAAAACAGGAATGTCTTGCGCTTCGGGTAAGTGTCGAATTCAAGCATCCGACCTACGGATGAATCAAAAGCCAAAGGCCGTCTGAAACGTTTCAGACGGCCTTTGGCTTTTACATCATATTATTTAGATTCTCGGTGCTTTTTAAATTCTCGGCACTTTGGGCTCGTGTTCATCCTCTTCTTCAATCGCCAAAGTGGGCGGCGCATCGATCACCGGCACATCGCTCACCGGCTCTTGCTCTTCCGGATCGATCGGCGGTGGAATAATTTCTTTGTCGGCCGGCAACACAGGCTCGCTGGCCGCTGCTGCGGCCTGCACGGCCGCGCCGGCATCGCTCTCTTGCGCCAGCGGCTCCACCGCTGCTGCGGCCAGATAAGACACCGTTACCGCTTTATTGCTGCGCTGCGCCAATTGTTCTTGCAAGGCTTCTTTGCCCATCAGGGTTTGCGCGCCGGCGCTCAGATGCTGCACCACTTTTTGATAGCTGCGGTTGAGCTCGTCTACGGCGGCGGCGGTGTCTACAAAATGTTGGTCCACTTTATGGCGGTAATCGCTAAATTGCTGTGCCAGCGCTTCGTGTGCTTTTTGTTTGGCGCTGTTTTGCCGCAATATCAGCCACATCGCCAGCAAGCCCAGCGCCAAACCGGCCAGCGCTGCCAGCGCCAATTGCAAGCCCCAAGGCAAATCTGCATTCATGGTGTTCTCCTCTATAGGTTATCCGGATATGGTGTTTCAAGCCGCCATCAGGCTTTCAAAGCTATCTTACCAACGAAGCGCTTGACGCAACAAGTGGGCAGCCTAAAAATATCAGGCCGTCTGAAACCCATGTTTCAGACGGCCTAGTATGGAAATATTATAGAATCACATCATGGTTGCCCGGCAATGTTTAACTATAGAAGGAAAATATTGATGCACAGCCGTAATCTCTGCCGGCCGCTGCCCGATCGGCAGGCGCAAGAAGCCTTTGAAACGCTTTTACAAAGCCCGACCGTGCGCATCGAGCGCATTGTGTCCCACGGCCACGCTTCGCCTGCCGATTTTTGGTATGACCAAGAAGAAGCCGAATGGGTGTTGCTGGTGCAGGGCAACGCGCGGCTCGCTTTTGCCGATGGCCGCGAAACGGCTCTTGAAGCCGGCGATTATGTGCACATTCCTGCGCATTGCCGCCACAGGGTGGTGCAAACAGACCCGAATATGCCCACTGTTTGGCTGGCGGTGTTTTATACCGAACCTGAAAAATAACCTACCGGCGCCGCTTGCTGATCTTATTTTTAGGCTTGGCATTATCTTGAGCATGCTCAAAATAATGTTCGGGCGCCGGCGGCAAATGGTTGCGCCTGCGGGTGATTGTATTAATATATTGCCATTACCGTGATTTTTACCCTTATCCGACAGGCTAAACAACATGACTGATTTTCCCAAAGACATCTACACCGAGCCCGAAGTCGACCCCGACACCCTCGCCAACCTCGGCCCGCTTGCCGGTCTGGCCGGCATTTGGCGCGGCGCGGCCGGCCATGATGTGAACCCCAAGGCCGACGGCCCCGAACACGATGCCTATATCGAACACGCTGAAATGCAGCCCATCGACGGCCAAACCAACGGCCCGCAGCTTTTTTACGGCCTGCGCTACCATCTCCATATCGTGCAGCCGGGCGAAGTGGAAACGTTTCACGACCAAGTGGGCTATTGGCTGTGGGAGCCGGCCACCGGTAATTTGATACAAACCCTCACCATTCCGCGCGGCCAAACCGCTATGGCTACCGGCCGCGCCAAGGCAGATGACAAAACCTTCAGCGTGGAAGCCGTGCGCGGCAGCACCGAAAACGGCATCTGCTCTAATCCCTTTCTCGAACATGCCTTCAAAACCGATCACTACCGCATCACCATCACCCTGCACGATGACGGCACTTGGTCGTATCAGCAAACCACCACGCTGATTGTGCCGGGCTATGCCGCACCTTTTGCCCACACCGATCAAAACACCTTGCACAAAATCGGCGAAGCCACGCCCAATCCCACCGCGCTGGCAGCGATGAAGGCCAAGGCTGCGGGGTAAACAGCATGCGCTCCGTCTAAAAAATAAATAAAGTGCATCTGCTTAAACGGTGCAGGCAATAAATGCAGCAGCAATGTGATTTGAGAAAGAGGCCGTCTGAAAACAAAAAGTTCAGACGGCCTGTGATGTATATGCGTGCGCTCAAATCGAATGGTGGGCGGCCTAATCGGGTTCGCTCAAATGCAGCAGCGCAAATGGGCGCCCTTGGGCATCTGTGGGCGAACGGTGGGAAACGGCGAATCCATTGGCCAAATAAAAGGCCACAGCCTGAGGATTTTGCTCGTTCACATCCACCAGCAGCCGGCCTTTCAATTTGCGTGCATAATGAAGCATCAGCTTGCCGGCACCTTGCCGAAAGCGGGCGGGCGCAATAAACAAAGCCCCGAGCTTGTTGCCGCTCAGCCCCATAAAGCCGATGGGTGTTTCTGTTTCATCGCACAATACCCACACTTCAAGGCAGGGCAGGGCTTGGTCGCGCACCACAATCAGCAGCCGGCTGATATCTTGTTCTGATAAAAAATCATGCGAAGCGCGCACGGATTGCTCCCAAATAGCCAGAAGCGCGTGATGATCTTCGGGCTGCGCTTTACGGATATTCATAAGGCTTTGTCTTTCGGTTGCTGTTGAAAGACAGAGTATAGTGGTGCGGCCATGCAAGCGCAACGAAATGAGGATTCTGCTTCATTAAATCTTAATGGCGGATTTTATTGATTTTTATCAGATTTTACCTAAGGTTGAACGCTGGGTTTGTCAATGTGAACACTGAGGTTTTGCAAAGGTTGTTAATAAATAAAGTGGTTTGTGAAAGTCAATGCTGTTGTTGTCAAGATAGAAATCATAAAAATTTGATTTAAATCAAATTGGTCATGTTAAAATAGTGCTTCTTTTTTCCCAGATGAAAAGCATTATGAAAAAAATCATCAAAATTTTCGCATACCTCATCGTGGCGGTGCTGGCAGCCGCCTTGATTTTTTTAAACTGGCCGCTCTACCAACGCAGCGTGCCCGCAGCCGAAAACGAAAAGCCGATAGACGTGGTGGTAATCGGCGGCGGCATTATGAGCATGACGCTGTCCACTTTCCTGCAAGAATTACAGCCCGACTGGAACATCGAAGCCTTTGAGCGGCTGGATGCGGTGGGCTTGGAAAGCTCCAATGGCTGGAACAATGCCGGCACCGGCCATGCTGCTTTTGCCGAATTAAACTATACCCCCGAGAAAAACGGCGTGGTGAAAACCGACCGCGCCGTGCGCATTACCGAGCAATTTGAAGTATCGCGCCAATTCTGGGCGCATCAAGTGCGTGCAGGCCGCCTGAGCAGCCATCCGCAAGACTTTATCAATGCCACGCCGCACATGAGCTTTGTATGGGGCGATGCCAATATCGAATTTTTGCGCAAGCGCCATGCCGCGCTGGTGCAGCAGCCGATGTTTTACGGCATGCAGTTTTCCACCGATCAAGAGCAAATCCGCCAATGGGCGCCTTTGCTGATTGAAGGGCGCGACCCGCAGCAAAAAGTGGCCGCCACCTATATGCCTTTGGGCACCGATGTCAACTTTGGCGTGATTACCAACCAGCTCACCGCCGCTTTGCAAAAACAGCCCAATTTCAAGCTCAACTTGCAACACGAAGTGCGCGCCTTGCGCCAAAACAGTGATAAAACCTGGAACGTGACCGTATACGATTTGGCCACGCAAACAGAGAAAACCGTGAAAGCCAAATTTGTGTTTATCGGCGCAGGCGGTGCCTCGTTGAAGCTATTGCAAATGTCGGGCATTCCCGAAGCGCAAAACTATGCCGGTTTCCCCGTGGGCGGCCAGTTCTTGTCGTTTGACAATCCGAGCCTCACCACCCAACACCGCGCCAAAGTATACGGCCAAGCCGAAACCGGCGCGCCGCCGATGTCGGTGCCGCATCTGGACACCCGCTTCCTCGACGGCAAACAAACCATGCTGTTTGGCCCGTTTGCGCTTTACAGCACCAAGTTTTTGAAAAACGGCAGCTGGTTTGACTTGCTCAGCTCGGTGAACATACACAACGTTGCCGGTATGATGGCTGTGGGCGTGGAAAATCTTGATTTGGTGCAATATCTGGTGCAGCAGGCCATGCTTACCGACAGCGACCGCCAGGCCGAATTGCTGAAATATTACCCCAGCGCCAAGCCCGATTCATGGAAGCTGATCACCGCCGGCCAGCGCGTGCAAATCATCAAAAAAGACCTGGAAAAAGGCAGCGTACTGCAATTCGGCACCGAAATCGTGGCCGATAAAGACCACACCATTGCCGCGCTTTTAGGTGCTTCGCCCGGCGCATCCACTTCGCCTTCCATTATGCTGGGCTTGCTGCCCAAAGCTTTTCCCGAGCAGATGGCACAAGGCTGGGAAGCGCGCATTAAAGAAATCGTGCCCTCCTACGGCCGGCAAATCAACAGCAGCCCGGCGCTCACCAATGAAATCCGCCGCGCCACCAGCGAAACCTTGCAGCTGCCGTATATCGAAGTGCCGGCCGATTTAAACCACCCCAATCCCGCCCAAGCCATGCCGCCCGTTATCCCGGCGGCACCGGCGGCCAACGATGAAAAAAACCTGAATAAAGAAGAGCAGGCCATGTAAACAGGCCGTCTGAAAGCGCAAACCGGCTCGAAAGAGCCGGTTTTTTTATATAAGTAAGCCGTTTGGCGATGCCGTTTAATATCGTGAAATACATAAAAAAGTGATACAACGGGTAGGTTGGGTTGAAAACCCAACAAGCCCACAGGCCGTCTGAAACGTTGGGTTTATCAACCCAACCTACTCCGTGATAGTACGTGGCTTTGTATCACTTTTTCTTGCATTCTACTATAGTGAAATGCGACGCTCATTTTCTTTCAGTTCGAGTGAGCTTTCGATGCTGTGCGGGAAATCATCGTGGTTGGCCTGCAGGGCATGAAGGTGAGGCCGTCTGAAACTTTTCAGACGGCCTTTGTTCATATTTTTAGCATAAAGACATCAAACATTCATGTAGCTGTCATCAAAGATTTGTAAAGTGTTAAATTCAAGCCATGGTGATAGGGTGCGTTGGTGATGGGCAATGTCAAACCTAAAAAACCGAACGGTAATGTTTGCGGCTCGCTGCCTTGTTATCTTGTTTTTTAGATTTGGTTCATTCTTGTTGAAAAATAAATCAGCAGATTCAGAAACGGAGAGATGCGATGCTGCAACGTGATGCTCGAAATCAAGCGACGGCCGGGCAAGGCCGCCTAACGGTGGCGCTGGCGCGCTGCGATGCCGATATAGAAGAAGCACAGCGGCTGCGCTATAAGGTGTTTGCCGAAGAAATGGGCGCCGATATCAAGAGCGATAACGGTTTGGATGTGGATAAATACGATGAATATTGCCGCCATTTGATTGTGCGCGATGAAGACAGCGGCCGCGCGGTGGGCTGCTATCGTTTGCTCACCGAAGAAGGCGCACGTGCGCTGGGCGGTTGGTATAGCGAGAGCGAATTCGATTTGGCGCGCATCCGCCATTTGCTGCCGCACACGGTGGAATTGGGGCGCGCCTGCGTGCACCGCGATTACCGACACGGCGGCACGGTGATGTTGTTGTGGTCGGGGTTGGTGAAATTTATGCAGGCCGAGCGGCTGGAATATATGATAGGTTGCGGCAGCATGAGCATGGCCGATGGCGGCCATTTTGCGGCCAGCCTGTATAAAAAGTTGGCGCAAACTTATTTGTGCCCGCCCGAATATCGCGTGTTTCCTCATTTGCCGCTGCCCTTGCCGGCCTTGCGCGATGATGTGGCGGCCGAATGCCCGGCGCTGATTAAAGGCTATTTGCGCGCGGGCGCGTATATTTGCGGCGAGCCGGCTTGGGATGCGGATTTTAACTGCGCCGATGTGTTGATTATGATGCCGATGTCGCGGGTGAGCCCGCGCTATCTCAAGCATTTTTCCAAATAGTTTGCCAAAGCATTCTGCTTGAAAGGCGCTTGGTGAACAGCCCTTAATGGTTTGGTGGTTTAAGGTTTCAGACGGCCTTTTTTATGCGTACTGTTTTTCGTTTGTGTTTGGTCGGTTTGCATATGCTTGGCGGCGTGTTGCAAATGGCTTTGTGGTTTCCCTGGCTGAGCCGGCAGCGGCAGTTGGCGCGCATCGGCGCTTGGTCGGCACAGCTGCTGAATATTTGCGGCGTGCGCCTGCAGGTAAACGGCGTGCCGCCCGCGCCTGAAGCAGGCCCGCTGATGCTGGCGGCCAACCATATTTCGTGGCTGGATGTGTTTGCCGTCAATGCGGTGGTGCCGGCGCGCTTTGTGGCTAAGGCCGAGGTGGCGCATTGGCCGGTGGCGGGCTATCTGGCGCGTAAGGCGGGTACGGTGTTTGTGTCGCGCGAGCGCAGCGGCGGCACACGGGCAAAAGTGGCGCAAACCGCGCAGGCGCTGTGTGATGGCGAAGTGGTGGCGATTTTCCCTGAGGGCACCACCACCGTGGGCGATGTGGTGTTGCCGTTTAAAAGCAGCTTTTTTCAAATCGCGCTGGATCATCAGGCCAAGGTGATGCCGGTGTTGTGCTGCTATCCGCTGGCTGATGGCGGCCTGAACGAGCAGATGGCTTATTGCGGCGACACCAGCTTTGTGCAGTCGTTGCGCGCGATTGTGGCGCAGCCGCAAAGCGTGGTGGTGCTCGATTTTCTGCCGCCGCTGGCCGCGGAGGGCAGCCGGCGCGAGCTGGCGGCCGAAGTGCGTGCGCAATTGGCGGCTAAGCTGGCCGAATCGGTGCCGGTGCGGCCGGTCGCGGAACCGGGCAGGGCGCAAGCTGCGGCTGAATGGTCTGCGGATGGATAATGGCGACAACACAAAGCAGTAAGGCATCAAGGCCGTCTGAAAAGGTTTCAGACGGCCTTGATGTTTTGTGTGTTGTGTATGGGATGTATGCTGTTGGGCTTGCTTCGTATGCTGAATGATTGTGCAAGATGTAAATAAAATCAATATTTAGGTTGTAAACGGGAATTATTTCCATTAATATTGTGCGGCTATGAAAAACGAACATATCTTAACGCCGTCGGTGTTTGCCTTGGTGGCTTTGCTGCACATCGGCTTGATGAGCTTGCTGTGGCAATCGGCCAAGCCCGCGCAGGTGACGGTGCAGCATATCGAATTTGTGGATTTGAGCGATTTGGGCAGCGGCGGCGGGCAGCCGGAAAGCGCGCCTGCGCCGCCGCCGCCCCCGCCCAAAGTGGAGCCGCCCAAGCCGCGCCCGCTGGAGCCGGCCAAGCCGGTTCTCAAACCGGTGGTGACGAAAAACGACAAAGCCGATATCCGCCAAGTGCCGGAAAAGCCGAAGCCGGTTGAACAGCCTAAACCGAAGCCGAAGCAGGAAACGCCCGAGCCCAAGCCTGCCGAGCAGGTTGCTGAACGGCCTGCCGAGCGGCCCGCAGCCAAAATCACCGCCGCAGAAGGCCGCGGCAGCGGCGAGCGCAGCGGCGGCAATCATTCGAGTGCACGTGGCGAAGGCGGTGCCGGCGGCAGCCAAGCAGGCGGCAGCGGCGGCTCTGGTGCCGGCAGCAGCGCGGCCAACGCCATCCGCGCCACCGGCTCGATTGCACGGCCGCCTTATCCGACGATTTCTCAAGAAAACGGCGAAGAGGGCACGGTGGTGTTGAAAATTATGGTGTCGCCCGATGGCAAGGTTACCAATGTCGGCGTGGCCAAGAGCAGCGGCTTTGCGCGGCTCGACCGTGCCGCCCGCAATGCGGGAAAAAACGGCCGCTTCCAGCCCAACGGCTGGACGGAATACACGGTGCCGGTGAGCTTCAAGCTGCAATAAGGCTGCAGCCTGCCACCAAGGCAAAACAGACGGATTTGATTAATTTAAGTTGGGAAGAAAACAATGGATTTAGGACAGGTATTTGAATCAGGCGATTATGTGTTGATGGGTGTGTTTTTGGTGCTGGTGTTGATGAGCATCATCACATGGAGCGTGATTATCGTGCGCGCGCTCAAGCTGCGGCGGGCGAAAAAAGGCAATGCTGCAGTGCAGCCCTTGATTTGGAATGCACAAACGCTGCCCGAAGCGGTGGTGCAGGCCGAAAGCATCGAGTCGCCCATCAGCGAGCTAACGCTGGCATCCGTGCGCGCGCATGGCAATTACTGCCAACATAAAGACACGCAAATGGCCGCGGCCGTGCCGCTGAATGAATATTTGGTGCGCCAGATACGCAACAGCATGAGCCAGATTCTGCGCCCGTTTGACAGCGGCCTCACCGCGCTGGCCTCTATCGGCGCCACCGCGCCTTTTATCGGCCTTTTCGGCACTGTGTGGGGCATTTACCATGCGCTGATCAACATCAGCACCAGCGGCCAGATGAGCATTGCGGCTGTGGCCGGCCCCATCGGCGAGGCGCTGGTGGCCACGGCCGCGGGCCTGTTTGTGGCGATTCCGGCGGTGTTGGCGTATAACTTTTTGGTGCGCGGCAACAAAACCCTGGCGCAGAATATGGATGCGTTTGCCCATGATCTGCATGTGCAGCTTTTGAATCAAAAGGATTAAACCATGGCTTTCGGCTCGATGAATTCCGGCGAAGATGCGCCGATGTCCGACATTAACGTCACCCCGCTGGTGGATGTGATGCTGGTATTGCTGATTGTGTTTATGATCACCATGCCGGTGCTCACGCATTCGATTCCGCTGCAACTGCCCACGGCTTCCGAGCATGCCAAGCAGCAAGAGCAGCCCAAAGATCCGCTGCGGCTCAGCATCGATGCCAACGGCGCCTATTATTTGGGCACCGATACGCAAGGGCTGCGTTTGGATGAATTGGGCGCGCAGCTGCAAGCGGCGCAGGCGCAAAACTCGGACACCATTTTGGCCATCGCCGCCGATAAAGAAGTGTCTTACGATTTTGTAGCCAAAGCCCTGATTGCCGCGCGCGAAGCCGGTGTGAGCAAAGTGGGCTTTGTAACGGAAGAAACGCCGGGCAATTAAGCTTGCTATGCCGGCTGTGTAAACAGGCCGTCTGAAGCGTGGGCTTTCAGACGGCCTGTTTTATTGTGCAGCATTATTCAGCATATAGTGATACCCATTCAAAAAAGTAAGCTAACAAGGCGGCGAGCCGCAGACAGTACAGATAGTACGGCAAGGCGAGACAACGAAGTTAGGTTATTTTTTTGGATTGGTATGAAATGCATAAAAAAGTGACACAACGGGTAGGTTGGGTTGAAAACCCAACAAGCCCACAGGCCGTCTGAAACATTGGGTTTGACAACCAAGCTACTCCGTTATAGCGCGTAGTTTTGTATCACTTTTTCTTTTTCTTGCATTTGGCTATAGATGCTGATGCCGCCGAAGCAGCTTGAATGGTTTCAAACACTTGCGGTGCGCTTTTCCAAACGGTAAGAAGCAAACCAGATGATTAAGCCGCCCAAGGCCAGAAGGCTGCCGACAATGCCGGTGGACGTCCAGCCGAAGCCCGCGTTAATCGCTAAGCCGCCGAGAAACGGCCCCAGCGCGTTGGCGGCGTTGAAAGCGCTGTTGTTGAGCGCGCCGGCCATGGTTTGCGCATCGGGGGCCACATCCATCAGCCGCACTTGCAGCAAAGTGCCGATGGCGCCGCCCATGCCGATAAGCACCACCAGCAGCGATATGGTGCGGATATCGTGCGCGGCCAGCGGAAACAGCGCGAGCATCACCATGCTCCAAAGCAGCAGGCCGGCAATGCAGGGCATCAGCTTTTTGCCCACGGCAAAGCGCGGGATAATCAGGTTGCCCAGCGTCATGCCCACGCCGAAGAGCGCCAGCACCAGCGGCACCACCGCGGCGGATACTTTGGTGACTTCCATCAGCGTGGAAGCCATATAAGTATAAATGGCAAACATGCCGCCAAAGCCGATGGCACCGGTGAGTAAGGTGAGCCACACCTGCTTATTGGTGAGCGCTTTGAGCTCGCGGATGGCGCTGGAGCCGCCACTTCGCATGGCTTGTTTGGGCAGAAAAAGCGCCAGCGACACGGTGGTGGCCACCGCCAACACCGCCACAATCACAAAACACGCCCGCCAGCCGATGGCTTGGCCTGTCCAGCTGATCAGCGGCACGCCTATGGTGCAGGCCACGGTGAGGCCCAACATCATCATGCCCACCGCTTGCGCGCGTTTGGCCGGCGGCACTAATGATGCGGCCACCAGCGCGCCCACTCCGAAATAAGCGCCGTGGGGCAGGCCGCTTAAAAAGCGCCACACCAAGAGCGATGAATAATTGTCGGCCAGCGCGGTGGCGATGTGGCCGAGGGCAAATGCGCCCATCAGGCACAAAAGCAGCGTGCGCCGCGACATGCGTGCGGCCAGCACGGCAATCGAGGGCGCACCCACCACCACGCCGAGCGCATAAGCGCTGATCAAGTGGCCGGCGGTGGGCTCGCTGATGCCCAGCCCGGCGGCAATATAGGGAATCAAGCCCATGGTGGCGAATTCGGTGATGCCGATGGCAAAGCCGCCGAGCGCGAGCGCGAGCAGCAGCAAGCGCGGGTGGGGGATGGTGTGTGACATTTTTTATCGTTTCGTGTGCGGTATAAACAGGAAAACGGCTGCGCAGCGGCAGCCGTTGTGTTGAGTGGTTAACATTATAACAAATTGAATGAAACAAATAAAGGCCGTCTGAAGACACTATCCGCTTTCAGACGGCCTGTGTGTTGATTCAGGTAAATCAGGCGCCGTGCACTTTAAAACGGCCTTCCAACGGCGCAAAAGCTTTCTCGCCTGCCGGTGTGGCGATGCCGCCAAACACCATTTCGGCACGCAGCTTCCAAGAAGCCGGAATATCCCAAGCTTCGGCCACAGCGTGGTCGATTAAGGGGTTGTAGTGTTGCAAATTGGCACCGATGCCGGCTTCGGCCAGCGTGGTCCACACCGCATATTGGTGCATGGCATCGGTATGCTCCGCCCACACCGGGAAATTGTCGGCATAAGCCGGGAAATTTGCTTGCAGGTTTTGCACCACTTCTTGGTCTTCAAAAAACAGCACCGAGCCGGCAGCGGCTTTAAACATGGCCAATTTTTGCGCGGTGGGCTCGAATTTATCTGCCGGCACAATGGCGCGCAGCGCATCTTCCGTGATTTGCCACAGCTTTTCATGCTCCGCGCCAAACAGCGCCACCACGCGGGTGGATTGCGAGTTGAAAGAAGAGGGTGTGTGCAACACGGCATGCTCGATGATTTTGGCCACTTCGGCAGCGGGCAGCGGCAGGTTTTTATTTAAAGCATAAATGGTGCGGCGCTTTTCAGCCCCTTTTTGAACATCTTGGTAAGCCATTTCGGTTTCCTTTGGTGAAGCCGGCAAAATGCCGGCTTTAAAATCAAGATTGGGTTTTAACTGCAAGAGAGATTATGCATCGCTATGGCGCTTGTTGTCCAAGGCCCAGGCACCGCCGCCGGCTGCGGCCAGATAGAGGAACACAAAGCAGAACAACACAGCTGCTTCACCACCGTTGAGTATCGGGAAAAGCGGGGCGCTGGCTGCATGGCCGATAAAATAGGCTGCCGCCATTTGGCCTGAAAGCACAAAAGCCACCGGGCGGGTAAACAAGCCGAGCAAAAGCAGCAGGCCGCCCACCAGCTCGAGCACGCCGGCCAAGCCGTAGAGCGAAAACAGTTGCAAGCCGTCAAACATTTCCACATGCGGCACGCCGAAAAGCTTGGCGGTGCCGTGCAGCAAAAACAGATAAGCCGCAACAATGCGCAATACCGACAACAAAACCGGTTGATAACGGGCTAAAGCATTCATGGTGATTCTTCTTTCGTTGGTGTGTGATGAATAGAGCGCAGTATAGCCTTGCCTGATTGGTTGATATATACTCGTTTTATTGAATAACTATTTCTTAGCAGGAAAATATGGATACTTTGCTCAGCCTGAAAGTGTTTCGCGAAGTGGTGCAGCAGGGCAGCTTCACCCGCGCGGCCGACAAGCTTGATATTTCGATAGCGATGGCCAGCAAGCATGTGAGCCATTTGGAAAACAGCATCCACGCCAAGCTTTTGCACCGCAACAGCCGCAACCTGCACCTCACCGAAGCGGGCGAAGAATATTACCGCCAATGCAGCTATGCGCTCGAAACGCTTGACACCGCCGCCGAGCGCGCCGCCAGCGGCACCGACACCCCGCAAGGGCTTTTGCGCATCACCATGCCGCAATGGTTTGCCAATAGCCGTATGGCCGATTGCTTTGCCGAATACCGCCGCCGCTACCCGGAAGTGACGCTGGAATTGTCGCTCGACAACCGCAAAATCGACCTGATTGCCGATGGCTTCGACATGGCTTTGCGCGTGTCGAGAGACCCAAATCCTTCGCTGATTGTGAAGCCCATTACTGAAATCCGCTTTTTCCCTGTGGCCTCGCCCGATTATCTGCGCCGCCACGGCGTGCCGGTAACGCTGGCCGAAGCCGCACAGCACCAAGCCGTGCTGCCTTCTTATGTGGACATGAGCACGGTAACGTTCACCCGCAACGGCGAAACGGAAACTTTGCAGCTTACATCGCAAATGCGCAGCAGCAGCACCTTGATGCTGCGCAAATTGATTCAGGCCGGCAGCGGCATCGGCTATATGCCCGAATGGCTGGTGGCCAATGATTTGAAACAAGGCTCGCTGGTGCAGCTTTTGCCCGAATATGAAATGCCGCCGATCAAGCTCTATGCGGCTTATGTCGACCGCGCATTTTTGAGCGCCAAAGTGCGCAGCTTTATTGATTTTCTGGTGGAAAAAATGCAGTAGAAAACATCATAAAAACTCATCAAAAAGGCCGTCTGAACTTTCAGACGGCCTTTTATTTCATATAGAGCAATCAGCGAAACACCATGCCGCCGTCGATCAAAAGCGATTGGCCGGTCATGTAGTCGGAATCTTCCGAAGCCAGATAATGCACGAGCGCAGCCACATCTTGCGGCACTTGCGGGCGCCCCATCAAAATGCCGGCCGAGAATTTTTCAAATGCTTCGCCCGGTTTGGTGTCGATATATTTGGCCATTTCCGCATCAATGCGGTCCCACATCTTGGTGGCGGCCACGCCCGGGCAATAAGCATTAACGGTGATTTTGTGCTTGGCCAGCTCTTTGGCCGCCGCCACCGTGAGCGCGCGCACGGCATGTTTGCTGGCGCAATACACGCCGAGCAAATCATAAGATTCATGCCCCGCAATCGAGCAGGCATTGATGATTTTGCACACGCGCCCGCCGCCTTGCTTTTTCATTTGCTCGGCCGCTGCTTGTGTGCCGAAAATCACGCCTTTAACGTTGATGTTGAACACGCGGTCGATATCGGCCTCGCGCACATCTTCCAGCGCCATCACGTCTTCAATGCCGGCATTGTTGATAAACACATCCACACGGCCGAAGGTGTCTGCCGCGTGTTTGACCAGCGCAAACTGATCTTCGCGCTTGCCCACATCGCCCAAAAATGCGCTTACCGCCGCGCCGCGTGCTTTGAATTCGGCTTCGGTTTTGGCCAAGGTGTCGGGATTGATGTCCGACAACACAATGGCAAAGCCGTCTTGCGCCAAACGCTCGGCAATGCCTTTGCCCAGGCCGTCGCCCGAGCCGGTAATCACTGCTACTTTTTTGCTGCTCATTGCATCGCTCCTTTTGAGGTTGAATCAGTCGGGTGCTGCATGTTGCAATTGATTAAAACATAAACAAGCTGCCATCAACAACCGTATAAACCCAGCTTAAAAAGGCTTTACACAAACAGGCCGTCTGAAAGCTTTCAGACGGCCTGTTTGAAACAAGCACATCAAAGTGCACGGCATCAGGCTGCGGTAAAAGGTTCGCCCAAATAATCCAGCAGTATCGACACATGCGATTGCGCCGGATTTTTCACCGCTGTGAGCAGCAGCACATCGTGCTGCTGCGCCAGCGTTTTCAGACGGCCTATGGCCGCCTGCTCGGTTTGGCCGTGCAATTCTTCCCAAGAACGCTGCGTGAATTCATCGAAATGCGCTTGCACATCGGCGTGATACCATTCGCGCAAAGCCGCGCTCGGGGTGATGTCTTTCAACCACAACACGCCCGCCATGCGCGCTTTCGGTATGCCGCGCGGATAAAGGCGGTCGACAAACACCGCCGCGCTCGCTGCCGGGCTCGTAATCGTAGATTCTTTGCACGTGATACCAATCCAAAAAAATAACCTAACTTCGTTGCCTCGCCTTGCCGTACTATCTGTACTGTCTGCAGCTCGCCGCCTTGTTATAGATGCGGCAACTAATTATTGAATATTCACATCCTCTTGCCCGCAGCAGAAACCTGTTCCCTCTCCCGTGGGAGAGGGCTAGGGAGAGGGCAACAAGCCAAAGGCTTGTTTGCCGGCATCTGAAAATGTTCAATATTTAATTGCCGAATCAATAGCTTACTTTTTTGAATGGGTATCATACACAATGGCTGCCTTTCCGAATAAATCGATGCAGGCCGTCTGAAAAAAACAGGCGGTTTAGGGTCTGTTCACATTTCATCACGCGGCAATATTTTGGCTCAAAAACGCGCCTGCTGCGTTGAAAATGCTCGCAAGGTGTTCAACCTTGCTGTGCTTTTCGCCTTGCAGCCACGCTTTTGCGCTCAAAATCTTACTCGCGGATGAATTGTGAACAGACCCTAGGCTTTCCAGGTCAGCGCCAAATCGTAGAGCGCTTTTTTGCTCTCGCCGGTAATTTTCGCCGCCAAATCGGCAGCCTGCTTGGTGGGCAGGTCGGCGGCCAATATTTTCATTACTTGCTGCGCCGCTTCGGGCATGTCGCTGTGTTTTTCCACCTGCGCCGGATGCAGAATCAGCACCATTTCGCCGCGGCTCTGGTTGCTGTCTTCTTTCAAGGCCGTCTGAATGTCGGCCACGCTGCCGCTTAAAAAGGTTTCAAACGTTTTGGAGATTTCGCGCGCCAGCACGATTTTTCGCTCGGGAAAAAGCGCGGCCATATCGGCCAGCGCCGCTTCGATGCGGTGCGGCGTTTCAAACATCACCACCGAATAATCGGCTTCAAGCCATTTGGCCAAAAGCCTTTGGCGCTCACCCACTTTGGGCGGCAAAAAGCCGTTGAAATAGAAATTCGGCTCGGCCACGCCGGCCACGCTCAAGGCGGCCATCACGGCGCTCGGGCCTGCCACCGGCACCACTTTAAAGCCCGCTTCACGCACACGCGCGGCCAGCTTCGCGCCCGGGTCGCACACCGCCGGTGTGCCCGCATCGCTCACTTGCGCCACGCTTTTGCCCTCGGCCAGCGCGGCGATGATTTTATCGGCCATGTGCTGCTCATTGTGCTCGCGCACGCTCAAAAGCTTGGCCTGGATGCCGTAAGCGCTCAAAAGCTGGCCGGTCACGCGCGTGTCTTCCGCGCAAACGATATCCACATGCGCGAGCACCGCCAGCGCCCGCAGCGTGATGTCGGCCAGGTTGCCGATGGGCGTGGCCACCACATATAATGTTTGCGCAGCCAGGCTGTCGCAGGCTTTTTGATAAT
The DNA here is from genome assembly GCF_004341385.1 of Uruburuella suis. GTDB lineage: Bacteria > Pseudomonadota > Gammaproteobacteria > Burkholderiales > Neisseriaceae > Neisseria > Neisseria suis. The sequence goes on along the minus strand of NZ_SLXE01000004.1, from coordinate 30,046 downwards.
GTTTCTGCATATGAATAATGGAAGAGGCCGTCTGAAAGGCTTCATTATAACGGGGATAAACACAATGCGCTTAAACCATAAAGAAGGAGCGGCCGCCGAAGATGCGGCGCTGGTGTTTTTGCAGGCGCAAGGCTGCAAGCTGGTGGCGCGCAACTGGCATTGCCCGTTTGGCGAAATCGACCTGATTGTCAAAAATGGCAACACGATTTTATTCGTTGAAGTAAAATACCGCAAAAGCAGCCGTTTCGGCGGCGCGGCCGGCAGCATCACCCCGGCCAAGCTGGCTAAATTGCAGCGCAGCGCGGAACATTATCTGCAGCAACACCGTCTCAACCACGCACCCTGCCGCCTTGATGCCGTATTGATCGAGGGCGGCCACAAGCCCGAATGGGTGCAAAATATCACAGGTTAATCCATCACATGACAACATTACAAAACCGCGTGGCCGAACATTTCGCCCAAAGCATCCAAGCCAAGCAGCAAGCCGCCGAAGTGTTGAGCGCGCCCACCGCGCAAGCCGCCGAAATCATGCTGCAATGCCTGATGAACGACGGCAAAATCCTCGCCTGCGGCAATGGCGGCTCGGCTGCCGATGCGCAGCATTTCGCCGCCGAAATGACCGGCCGCTTTGAAAAAGAGCGCATGGAATTGGCCGCCGTGGCGCTCACCACCGACACTTCCGCGCTCACCGCCATCGGCAACGATTACGGCTTCGACCATGTGTTCAGCAAGCAAGTGCGCGCGCTAGGTCGCCCGGGCGATGTGTTGATCGGCATTTCCACTTCCGGCAATTCAGCCAACATCATCACCGCCATCGAAGCGGCGCACGAGCGCGACATGCAGGTGATTGCTTTCACCGGCCGCGACGGCGGCAAAATCGCGGCCATGCTCAACGACAACGATATTCTGCTCAACGTGCCGCACCCGCGCACCGCCCGCATTCAAGAAGTGCATATTCTCTTGATTCATGCGCTGTGCGACTGCATCGACACCATGCTGCTCGAGGGCGTATAAGCGCCGCCGGGCGGCGGTGTATGCAAAAGTGCGCAGAACACGCTAGAATCACGCCCTGATTGTTTCCGATTTTCTCCGGCAGCCGTAAAGGCTGCCCGAACGCATCACGAAAGGACGTTTGTATGAGCATCAAAAAGCATGCCCTCACCTTAGCCGCCGCCACCTTGTTGGCTGCCGGCCTTAGCGGCTGCGTGGGCGCGATTGTGGGCGGCGCGGCGGTGGGCGGCGCATCGGCCATCGACCGGCGCAGTACCGGCGCGCAAGCCGATGACGAAGTGATGGAATTGCGTATCCGCAACACCGCCAACACTTACCTGCGCCAAAACAATGCCGCCGAAGGCTTCGAGCCCAAGCTTGCCGTGGTGAGCTACAACCGCCACATCCTGCTTTTGGGCCAAGTGGCCACTGAGGGCGAGAAAAACTTTGTCGAACAAGTGGCGCGCGCCGAGCAATCGGCCCAAGCGGTGTATAACTACATCGAAGTGGCACCGCAAGCGCGCACCTTCGGCAATGTGAGCGCCGACACCTGGAGCACCACCAAAGTGCGCACCACCTTGCTCGGCATTCAGGGCGTGATTCCCAGCCGCGTGAAAATCGTCACCTATGAAGGCACCACTTATGTGATGGGCATCCTCACGCCCGAAGAGCAGGCCGCAGTCACCGAAAAAGTAAGCACCACCGCCGGCGTGCAAAAAGTGGTTACCCTTTATCAAACCTATATCCAACAACCATAATCCGGAACAGGCCGTCTGAAATGCCGCAAGCATTCAGACGGCCTGCCGCCATCGGGAATATTCATATGCCAGCGCGACAGAATGCCGCCAAAAAAGGTTTCAACCTCACCCCCAAACATCTATTGCTCGCCGCTTTTGTGGTGGTGGCGCTGGCCGTGGCCGCGCTGGTGGTGGGCGTGTTCCGCACCATGAGCGCACCGGGTGAAATCGCCGCTGCCCCACCTGCGAACAGCAGCGGCAACACCGTTGAAATCTTATCGCCGCGCGGCGCATCGAATGTGGCCGTGCCGGCCGGGCAAGTGTTGTTGCCGGGGCAGGTAGCCGCACCGCCGGCCGAAGCCGCAGCAACAGGCGGCCGCACACAACCGGCCGCGCCGGCCAATGCCGAAACGCCGGCAACGGCGGCCAAACCCGCAACGGTTGCCGCAGCACCTGCTGCAAGCGCTGCACCTGCCGCACCGGCTGTTGCGCCGGAAAAACCTGCGCCCGCACCGGCCAACCCCGCAGCCAAGCCCGCCAAACCTAAAGATGTGATGGATAATCTGTTTTAAGCATCGGATAAACCCATTAAGTTGCAAAAGGCCGTCTGAAAACTTTTCAGACGGCCTTTTTAGTGTGTAGGTCGGATTCTCGAATCCGACGCTTGTTCGCAGAACAAGGTTTTCCGCTGCGTTCAGACGGCCTTCAGCGAGGGTGCGAGCAACGAAACGCAATCGTGCTTATGAGCCGACTCATACCAATCCAAAAAAATAACCTAACTTTGTTGTCTCGCCTTGCCGTACTATAGTGAAATGCAAGGAAAAGTTATATGAAACTGCATGCTACAACGGCGTAGGTTGGGTTGATAAACCCAACGTTTCAGACGGCCTGTGGGCTTGTTGGGTTTTCAACCCAACCTACCCGTTGTGTCACTTTTTTATGCATTCCACTATATTTGTACTGTCTGCGGCTCACCGCCTTGTTAGCTTACTTTCTTGAATGGGTATCAAATCAAATGCTTGCGGGCAAACAACCAAACATCAAATGCCCAAAAGAGGAATCAGCAGCGGTGCGAGAATGGCGGTGAGCACGCCGTTGAAAATCAGCCCCAGGCTGGCATAGGCGGCGAATTTGCGGCTGCGCTCCATGGCCGAGGCGATGCCCATGGCGTGTGAGGCTGTGCCCAGGGCGATGCTTTGCGAGGTGGGTGGGCCCACGGTGCTGCTGCTGAGCAGCTTGAAACCTATCATCTGCCCCATCATACCGGCGAGAATCACGGTGGCGGCGGTGATGGCGGGTATGCCGCCGATGCTGCGGGTGATTTCCAGCGCAATCGGGTTGGTGACCGATTTGGCCGCCAGCGAGAGCACCACTTCGCGCTCGGCGCCCAGCCATTTGGCGAAATACATGCCGGTAATGATGCCGGTGATGCTGCCGGCCAATTGCGAGGTGATAATCGGCAGCCATTGGCTGCGGATTTTCGGCCAGTTGACGTAAAGCGGCACCGCCAGCCCCACCACGGCCGGTTGCAGCCAAAAATCAATGATGCGGCCGGCTTCGTAATAAGTGGGGTAGTCGATATCGAAAAGCTTCAGGTAAAGAATAATCAGGCAGGTGCTGATCATCACGGGATTGCACAAAATGCTGCCGGTGCGGGCGCGCACGAGGTTGGCCAGCCCGTAAACCGTTACGGTGAGAAACAGCAGCGTCACCGGATGCGCGAGCATTTCCATCACCAATACCTCCGCATCAACTCATGCGCTTTGCCGGTGACAAACAACACCAGAAAAGTGCTGGCCAATGTTGCCACGGTAATCGAGAGCCAGTCTTTGCGGATAAGGTCTAAATAGCTGATCACCGCCACGCAGGCGGGCACTAAAAATAATGATAAGTTGGTCATCAGCACGTTAACCAATTGCTCGAGCCAGGCTTTTTTCACCCAGCCCGCCTGCAAGGCGGCAAACAATAAGCCCATGCCGATAATGCTGCCCGGCAGCTTCAAGCCGGTAAAAAACACAATGCATTCGCCCGCGGCCAAAAAGCCCAGCAAAATGCCCACTGCACGTATCATTTTTCTCTCTTTTCAACGCTTTTCGGATGAAGAAACGGCTTTCAGACGGCCTGTCGGTAAAAGAGGCCGTCTGAAACTTTTTGCCGCATAACAAATTTTCGGATGCGGTGTGATCCGAACCATATCTTGTTCAGCCGCGTTTGTAAGGGTTTTCCAGTCCGGCCACCAGCGCTTGCAGATAATCGCGCAGCTGTGCTTCGCCGCAGCCCATCAAGAGCGCATCTTCAAACGCATCTTGGGCGGTTTGGTAAAGCTCCTGCATGTTTTCGCTCATGACTTTGATTTTTTCGGTACAGGAAACGATGTCGCCATCGTCGCCATACCATTTCGGCATTTCAGGCATGCTCATGATGGTTTCCTACTGAAGAAAGCGCGCGGGGTCGTTTTTTTTCACGCGCCGCGCGGTCACATATCTGCTGCCCCAATATTTGTTGTCAAGGCTCGTGATTTCGATGTTTTTGCCTGTGCGCGGGGCGTGAATAAAGCGGTTGTTGCCGATATAGAGCCCCACATGCGAAATGCGCCGCCCCGCCGTGTTGAAAAACACCATGTCGCCCGGCTGAAGATCGCTGCGGCTCACCGGCTCGCCCATGCGCGCCTGCTCGGCCGAGGTGCGCGGCAGGTTGATTTGCATGCTGCGGCGGAAAATATGCTGCATAAAGCCGCTGCAATCGAAGCCGGTGTTGGCCGAAGTGCCGCCGTAGCGGTAGGCCACGCCGAGCAGACCCATGGCGCTGCCGATTAGGTTGTCGGCCTCGTTGCGGCTGATGTCGCGGCTGTCGGTGCGCCCGGCGGCTTGCAGATTAATCAGGGTTTCCAGCTCGTCGGCATGGGCGGCGGCCGGCATCAACAGGCAGATGGCGGCCAGCGTGGTGATAAAAAATTGCTTCCATGAGTTCATGCACATGCATTCCGTGTGTTTCACGGCCGTCTGAATGCATTCAGACGGCCTTTGCCAATCTTTGTTTTCCGCAACTCGGCCGCATTCGCTGCCGAGGGTTTGTGTGCTATGCTGTTAATCATTCTTGTATAGGCGCACACAATACAGCAAAAGCCATGATGATTCCAACTTTACTTGCCATGCGCGATTTCTCGCGTATGCGCGAAATCATGACGATTTTGTCGAAGCACGGGCTGGGCGAATTTGTCCAGCGCATCAAGCTTTCGCACAAAGGCGTGCGCGGTGCCGATGATGAAGCGGCATCGAATCAGCGCTATATGAGCACGCCCAGGCGCTTTCGGCTGGCGTTTGAAGAGCTGGGGCCTACTTTTGTGAAGCTGGGGCAAGTGCTCTCCACGCGCGTGGATATTTTTGATGCCGAGTGGATTGAAGAATTCGAGCAGCTGCAAAGCGATGTGGCGCCCATTGCCACCGCCGATATCCGCGTGTTGATCGAAACGCATCTGGGGCGGCCTTATCACGAGGTGTTCAAACACATCGACCCGCATCCCATCGGCAGCGCATCGATTGCGCAAGTGCACCGCGCCCAATTGGTGGACGGCGATATTGTGGCGGTGAAAATCAAGCGTCCCGACATCGAGCCGACCATACAGGCCGATTTGCGTATTTTAAATCATCTGGCGCATCTTATCGAATCGGAAATTCCCGAAAGCCGCCGCTACCAGCCGGTGCAGATGGTGCAGTATTTCGCCCGCAGCCTCGCCAAAGAAACCGATTTATCGGTGGAATTGCGCTATATGCAGCGCTTTGAGGCCACATTTGCCGGCCATCCTTTTGTGCACATTCCCAAGATTTATGCCGAATATTCCAACCGCTATCTTTTGGTGCAGGAATACATCGGCGACAAATTGTTGAAAAACGTGCCGTCTGAAAGCCTGGCTGCCGACACCCGCCGCATGTTGGCCAACCGCATCACCGACACCTTGTTTACCATGATTTTGCAGCAGGGCTTTTTTCATGCCGACCCGCATCCGGGCAATATCTTTATCAACGAAGAGGGCGGCATCACGCTGATCGATTTCGGCTTGGTCGGCCATTTGAGCAGCACCCGCCGCCGCGAAATCATTGATTTGATCAACGCGCTCACCCACCGCGACCAATTCACCATGCAATATGTGCTGAGCAATTGGGCGCAGGGCGAATTGCCCGATGAAAACCTGCTCGGCGCCGATGTGCTCGAAATGCTGCTCAATTATGAGCACACACCCATGCGCGATCTGCGCATCAGCCAAGTGATTAACGACATCACCCAAATCATGCGCCAACACGGCCTCACGCTGCCGGGCGATTTGGTGATGCTGTTTAAAACCCTGATCACGCTCGAGGGCGTGGTGAAAAAGCTCGACGGCAGCGCCGAGATGCTGGAGCAGGCCAAGCCGATTGTGGCCGAAGTGTTTAAAGCGCGCGCCTCACCCGAGCATATTCTGCGCAAAAGCAAGATGCACGCGCAAACGCTGCTGCAATCGCTTGATGAGTTGCCGCAAAATCTCTTCCGCTTGAGCCGGCGCATTCAAAAAGGCCAGTTTGTGGTCAACCTCGATTTCAAGCGCACCGAGCAATTTATCCACCAAATCGACAAAGCCACCAACCGCCTCACCATGGGCATTGTTACCGCCGCGCTGATTATCGGCTCGTCGATTGTGATGAGCATCGAAACCGGCCCCAAGTTTATCGGCTTTCTCGGCTATTTATTGGCCTTTACCAACAGCTTGTGGATTATTTGGTCGATTTGGCGCTCGGGCAAACATTAAGCGCTCTGCCGTGCAGGGAAGGCCGTCTGAAAGCTTTCAGACGGCCTGATTTTTCATCAATGCGTCATCAAAACACGTTATACTAAAGTGTTTGAAAAAGCCATATTCAGGGATTGTTATGTCGGATCAAAACCGCCTGCTTTGCCGCGAGCTGAGCCTGCTCGCTTTCAACCGCCGCGTGCTTGCGCAAGCGCAAGATGCGCGTGTGCCGCTTTTGGAGCGGCTGCGTTTTTTGTGCATTGTGTCATCGAATCTGGATGAATTTTTCGAAGTGCGCATGGCCTGGCTCAAGCGCGAGCAGAAGCTGCGCCCCAACAGCCGCCTCGACAACGGCAAAACTCCCGCCGAAACCATCGCCGCCGTGTCGGCCGAGGCGCATGCCATTATTCAAGAGCAATACGCGCTTTTCAACGATGAGCTGCAACCTGCGCTCAGCCGCGAAGGCATTCATTTTTACCGCCGCCGCAACTGGACGCCGGCGCAGCGCGCCTGGATCGAGCGCTATTTCGATTGCGAGCTTTTGCCCATACTCACGCCCATCGGGCTTGACCCTTCCCACCCGTTTCCGCGTCCTTTGAATAAATCGCTCAATTTCGCGGTGGAATTGGAGGGCAAAGATGCATTCGGCCGCGCTTCGGGCATGGCGATTGTGCAGGCGCCGCGCATTTTGCCGCGCGTGTTGCAACTGCCGCCGGAAATCTGCGACGGCGACAACGGCTTTGTGTTTTTATCATCGATTTTGCACGAATACGTTTACCGCCTTTTCACCGGTATGGAAGTGAAAGGCTGCCACCAATTCCGCCTCACCCGCGACAGCGACCTGATTGTGGATGAGGAAGACTTGAAAAACCTGCGCACCGCCATTCAAAGCGAATTGCACGACCGCGAATACGGCGACGGCGTGCGCCTGGAAGTGGCCGACACCTGCCCCGAGCATATCCGCAACTTTCTGCTCAGCCACTTCAAGCTGGGGCAAAGCGAGCTTTATCAGGTGCAAGGCCCGGTAAACCTGGTGCGCCTGATGGCCGTGCCCGATATGGTGGCGCGCCCCGATTTGAAATTCAAGCCCTACACCGCCGGCGTGCCCAAGCGCTTGCGCAAAGGCAATTCGATACTTGATGCGGCGCGCGATAAAGATATTTTGCTGCACCATCCTTACCAATCGTTTGAGCCGGTGGTGCAGTTTATCCGCGAAGCTTCGGTCGACCCGGATGTGGTGGCCATCAAAATGACCATCTATCGCACCGGCAGCCATTCCGATTTGGTGCGCGCGCTGATGACTGCCGCGCTGGCCGGCAAGCAGGTAACTGTGGTGGTGGAATTGATGGCGCGCTTTGACGAAGCGGCCAATGTGAATTGGGCACAGCAGCTGGAAAACGCCGGTGCGCATGTGGTGTATGGCGTGTTCGGCTATAAAGTGCACGCCAAAATGGCGCTGGTGTTGCGCCGCGAAGAGGGCAGGCTCAAGCGCTATGCCCACTTGGGCACCGGCAACTACCACCAAGGCACGTCGCGCATCTACACCGATTTCGGCCTGATTACCGCCGACAAGCAAATCACGATGGATGTGAACACTTTATTTTTGGAAATCACAGGCTTAGGCCAGCCCATTCATCTGAAAAAAGTGTATCAAAGCCCGTTTACGCTGCACAAAATGATTATTGACAGCATCGCACGCGAAGCAGCGCACGCCAAGGCCGGCAAAAGCGCGCGCATTATCGCCAAAATGAATTCGCTGATCGAGCCCAGCGTGATTGAAGCGCTTTATGCCGCCAGCGATGCCGGCGTGGAAATTGATCTGATTGTGCGCGGCATGTGCGCGCTGCGGCCGCAAGTGCCCGGTTTGTCGGACAATATTCGCGTGCGCTCGATTATCGGCCGCCAGCTCGAACATTCGCGCATTTTCTATTTCTACAACGGCGGCGAAGAAAACACCTATATTGCCAGCGCCGACTGGATGGGGCGCAATTTCTTCCGCCGCATCGAAACCTGCACGCCGGTGGAGCAGGGCGAGCTCAAAGCGCGCGTAATCCGCGAAGGCCTCACGCTGGCGCTGGAAGACAATCAGCAAGCCTGGCTGATGCAGCCCGACGGCAGCTACATCCGCGCACCCTTCGCCGAGGGTGATGTGCCGGTGAATCTGCAAAACGATTTGTGGCAGGAATTCGGCAGCTGAGCCTGCCGGCTGCAAGCAAGAAAGGAAATGCGGGTTAATTGAATAGCGGATTGCCGCAATTGAAAAAGGCCGTCTGAAATAATGTTTCAGACGGCCTTGATGTCGGCACAACGGCTTACACCACAATATTCACCAAACGCCCCGGCACCACAATCACTTTCTTGGCCGGTTTGCCTTCCATAAATTTCACCGCGCCTTCGGTGGCCAGCGCGGCGGCTTCAAGTGCATCTTTGGGCGCATCGGCGGCCACGGTGATTTTGCCGCGCAGTTTGCCGTTTACCTGCACCATGATCTCGATTTCCGATTTCACCAGCGCGGCTTCGTCTACTTGCGGCCAGGCGGCATCCCACAGCGCGGTGCCGGGGCGCAGCTCTTGCCACAAGGCTTCGCTGATGTGCGGCACAATCGGCCACAACAGGCGCACGGCGGCTTCGAGCACTTCTTGCGCCACGGCGCGGCCTTCGGCGCTGCTGCAATCGCCGTTGCGCACACAGGCGTCGTATTGGTTGAGCAGCTCCATCACGGCGGCGATGGCGGTGTTGAATTGCAGGCGGCGGCCGTAATCGTCGCCCACTTTGGCGATGGTGCTGTGCAGCTTGAAGCGCAATTCTTTCAGCGCTTTGCTCAAGCCTTCTTGGCTACCTGAAAATGCGGCTGCGGCATCACCGCTGCTGCGGTAGTCGTAGACGGTGCGCCACAGGCGGCGCAAGAAGCGGAACGCGCCTTCCACGCCGCTGTCGCTCCATTCCAGCGATTGCTCGGGCGGCGAGGCAAACATCATAAACAGGCGCGCGGTGTCGGCGCCGTAGGCTTCAATCAGCGCTTGCGGGTCGACACCGTTGTTTTTCGATTTCGACATTTTTTCGGTGCCGCCAATCACCACCGGCAGGCCGTCGGCTTTGAGCACGGCGGAAACAGGGCGGCCTTTGTCGTCAAACGTCAAATCCACATCGGCGGGGTTAATCCAATCTTTGCTGCCGTTGGCCGCTTCGCGGTAATAGGTGTCGCACACCACCATGCCTTGGGTGAGCAGGCGCTCAAACGGCTCGTCTACATTCACCAAGCCTTCATCGCGCATCAGCTTGGTGAAAAAGCGGGCGTATAAAAGGTGCAAAATGGCGTGTTCGATGCCGCCGATGTATTGATCCACCGCGCCCCAATATTGCGCGGCTTGCGGGTCAACCATGCCTTGTTCGAATTGGGGCGACATATAGCGGAACGGATACCAGCTCGATTCCATAAAGGTATCCATGGTATCGGTTTCGCGCTTGGCCGCGCCGCCGCATTTGGGGCAGGTGGTTTCGTAGAATTCGGGCATTTTGGCCAAGGGCGAGCCGCTGCCGTCGGGCACCACATCTTCGGGCAACACCACCGGCAATTGCTCGGCAGGCACGGGCACATCGCCGCAAGTGCTGCAATGCACAATCGGAATCGGGCAGCCCCAATAGCGTTGGCGCGAAATGCCCCAATCGCGCAGGCGGTATTGGGTTTTCGGTGCGCCTTGATTGGCTGCCTGCAAATCGGCGGCCATGGTGTCGTAGGCCGTCTGAAAGCTTAAGCCGTTGTATTTGCCGCTGTTCACCAACGTGCCGCTTTCTTTGTCGCCATACCATTCCTGCCATTGCTCGGCATCAAAAGCGTTGTCGCCCACGGCAATCACTTGTTTAATCGGCAGGCGGTATTTGTGGGCAAACTCGAAATCGCGCTCGTCGTGCGCGGGCACGGCCATCACCGCGCCATCGCCATAGCCCCACAATACATAGTTGGCAATCCACACTTCCAGCTTGTCGCCATTGAGCGGATTCACCACAAAGCGGCCGGTGGGCACGCCTTTTTTCTCCATCGTGGCCATATCGGCTTCGGCCACGCTGCCCGCCTTGCATTCGGCGATAAAGGCTTGCAGCTCGGGGTTGTCTTGCGCGGCAGCGGCGGCCAGCGGATGCTCGGCGGCCACGGCCATATAGGTGGCGCCCATCAAGGTGTCGGGGCGGGTGGTGTAGACTTGCAGATAATCGGCATAGTCGCCCGCCAAGCCTTGTTTGCTTTCAGGGGCTACCTGAAAACGCACCTGCATGCCGCGCGATTTGCCAATCCAATTGCGCTGCATGGTTTTGACCTGCTCGGGCCAATGCTCGAGTTTGTCGAGGTCGGCCAGCAGCTCTTCGGCATAATCGGTGATTTTGAAGTAATACATCGGGATTTCGCGCTTTTCAATCAGCGCGCCCGAACGCCAGCCGCGCCCGTCAATCACCTGCTCGTTGGCCAGCACGGTTTGATCCACCGGATCCCAGTTTACGGTGCCGTTTTTGCGGTAAACGATGCCTTTTTCAAACAGGCGGGTAAACAGCCACTGCTCCCAGCGGTAATACTCCGGCGTGCAGGTGGTGACTTCGCGCTCCCAATCGATGGCAAAGCCCAGGCTTTTAAGCTGGCTGCGCATATAATCGATGTTTTCATACGTCCATTTGGCCGGGGCGACATGGTTTTTCATCGCCGCATTTTCGGCCGGCATACCGAACGCATCCCAACCCATGGGCTGCATCACATTAAAGCCGTTGAGCAGCTTAAAGCGGGAAAGCACATCGCCGATGGTGTAGTTGCGCACATGCCCCATATGCAGCTTGCCGCTGGGATAGGGAAACATAGACAAGCAATAATATTTGGGCTTGCTTGTGTCTTCAGATACGTTGAACAAGCGGGCGTGTTGCCATTTTTCTTGGGCGGCAGGCTCGATGGCCGAGGGTTGGTAGTGTTCTTGCATGGTTTGGCTTTGATGTGAAATTGCGGCAGGCGCAAACAGAATAAAAATAAAGCGGAATTATAGCAGCTTCGCGCAAGGGTTTTGGAAATAATGGCTCAGGCCGTCTGAAAGCTTTTGACTTCAGGCGGTGCCAGCCTAGGTTTGTAACTAGACTATGTTGATTGCTTTAAATATATGCTAGATCCAAAGGCTTCTAAAGGTATTAATTCAGTTGAAAGAATATAATTTTTTAACTTTGGAGCTATTTGTTTGGCATTTTTATCTAATTCCCAAAACCTTGGCTTATCAAGGGCACCAGAATTAATCATTGCTTGTTGGCGAAGCCAATTCTCTGTTATGGGCAAATGTTCCAATAGTTTCGATTCTACAATTAAAAATTGATAATGATCAAAATGAATAGCATTAAATAATACGAGAAACTGGATTTCAGATGGCAATAAACCGCGAACTAATCCATAGCATTCTTTTTTATCTGTATCATCAATTTTGGTGTTTTTATAAATATAGTCGAGTAGATGATACAAAGTAATTAAATAAGGCTTGAATTCAAAATGAGTATCGATCAACTCAGCTATTGACTGATGAAATTTTTCTTTGTCATCAGTATATTTTTCACCTAATTTTCTTTGGTCTAGTTCTGTTAGTTTATGTGTAAAATTAGAAAATTGACCGATAATAGCTTTATTTAAAGTATGCAGAGAATAGGGCTTCTCTTTTATTTTATCTAAAAGTTGGTTATGTTCATTAAGTAATACATTGAACAATGCATAGAATTCGTTATTCTTTTGATTTTTGTATGTTAGGGAACTAAACCAAACCAACCCAATGGCAGAGGCAATCGTTCCGCACATTATCATCCAATTAGTAAAGTCATTTCTTCCAATCTCTAGCTGAAATACTCTAAAAAATGTATAGAAAGAAATCATGCATGCAAATAGGCAGATTATAAATAGAAGTAATTTTTTATTGAATAAGATATTAGAGTGGCATTTCAAGAAAGATATTTTTAACTTACTTTTCATAATTAATTTTTTGGCGGTAAGTGATGGTAGGAAAATTATTGTAAGCAAAGTTGTGGTGTTAATCTATAAATTACCATTTCTAATTCAAGGCCATCTGAAAGCGTTGACAGACATAATGTTTCAGACGGCCTCATCCATTTTGTTTAATTCTTTGATTAATTTATCGGTTTTTTCCGGGTCTTCGTTGCGCATGAGTTTGGCGCTTTCTTCTTCGAGCCGGCCGGTGTGGCTGCGCAAAACGATGTCTTTGATGGTGAGCAGGTTGCTTGGGTTCATCGAGAAGCGGCGCAGACCCATGCCGAGCAAAAGGCGGGTGTAGGTGGAATCGCCGGCCATTTCGCCGCACACCGATACTGATTTGCCCATGCGGTTGGCGGTGCGGATGATGTGCTGCAAGAGCTTGAGCACGGCGGGGTGGCCGGGCTGGTAGAGGTGACTCACGCTGTCGTCGCCGCGGTCGACCGATAAGGTGTATTGAATCAAATCGTTGGTGCCGATGGAAATAAAATCCACCAATTTGAGCAGGCTGCCGACGGTGAGCGCGGCGGAGGGGATTTCAATCATGCAGCCGAGCGACACTTCGCCATATTCTTCGCCGCGCTCGGCCAGCTGGCGCTTGGCGGTTTCGAAATGCACGATGCATTGGCGCAATTCGGTGAGCGAGGCCACCATCGGCCACATCATGTTGACTTTGCCGTGAGCGGCGGCGCGCAAAATGGCGCGCATCTGGGTGCGGAACATCACGGGCTCTGCCAGGCACAGGCGGATGCCGGTGAGGCCGAGGGCGGGGTTGAGGCTGCCGTTGGGGGTGGCGTTTTGGCCGAACCAGCGCGGGTTTTTGTCTACGCCCAAATCGACGGTGCGGATGGTGAGCTGCTTGCCTTTGAGCTTTTTAATCAGCGTGCTGTAAACTTCGTATTGCTCGTCTTCGGTGGGCAGGGTGTCGCGGTTGAGATAAAGGTATTCGCTGCGGAACAAGCCCACGCCGTCGGCGCCGGCGCTGTGCAGTTGTTTGATGTCTTCGGTTGATTCGATGTTGGCCAGCAATTCGATGTTGAGACCGTCTTCGGTGGTGGCGGCGGTTTTTTTGAGCTTGTTGAGTGCGCGTTTGCGGTTTTTGTATTCGCGCATGTGGCCTCGGTATTCGGCCAACACGGTGTCGTCGGGGTTGATAATCAGCACGCCGTTGATGCCGTCTACAATCACCCATTCGTTTTCGCTGATTAAATCGCGTGCGTTGCGCAAGCCGATAACGGAGGGAATATCAAGGCTGCGGCCGAGAATGGCGGTGTGGCTGGTGGGGCCGCCGGCATCGGTAACGAAGCCGGCAATGCGCTGCTCTTTGAAATGCACGGTGTCGGCGGGCGATAAATCGTGCGCGATCAAAACGGTGTCTTCGAGCAGATTGGTTTCGAGGTTTAATTCGTTGCTTTGGCCGACCAAATTATTGTGGATGCGCTCAACCACTTGCAGCATGTCTTGCTTGCGTTCGCGCAAATAGGCGTCGTCGATTTCGTCGAATTGTTGTGAGAGCTTGTCGGTTTGCAGCTTGAGCGCCCATTCGGCGTTGATTTTCTGCTCTTGGATGATGTCGGCCGGCTCGCGCGAAAGGGTGGCATCGGTGAGCAGCATCAGGTGCAGCGAGATAAACGCGCCCAATTCGGTGGGGGCGTTTTCGGGAATGGCGCTTCTGAGCTGCTCGAGCTGGCGGCGGCTGGCCTTGATGGCGTTGTCAAACCGTGTTGTTTCGGCGGCCAATTCGTCGGCGATGATGTTGTATTGCGGCACTTCGGTCATGCCGCGCAAAATCAGGTGGGCGCGGCCGATGGCAATGCCCTTGCCGGCGGTGAAGCCGTGTAACACGATGCTCATGATTATTCGCCTTCGCCGAAATAGTCGTTGATAAGGTCTGCGAGCGCCTGCATGGCGGCGGCTTCGTCGGCACCCTCGGTTTCAAGCTCGATGGTAGCACCTTGTGCTGCGGCCAGCATCATCAACCCCATGATGCTTTTGCCGTTGACGCGCCGCTCTTTGCGCGTAACCCACACTTCGCTTGAAAATTGCGCGGCGGTTTGGGTGAATTTGCTGGAGGCGCGCGCATGCAGGCCGAGCTTGTTGATGATTTTGATTTCTTGTTTGAGCATGGTTCAGCAGCTTTCGTCGGGCGGTGAGGTGATGTCGAGAATGCCGTTGATGGCGGCGGTTTTCACGCTTTGGGTGAATTTCACCAAATCATCGGCATGCGGCGAAGATTGCAGGGCTTTTACCATCATCGGCGCATTCAGGCCGGTGAGCATGGCCACTTTGCCTTCGAGCACGAGCTTGCGCGCGGCATTGCACGGAGTGGCGCCGAAAATGTCGGTAATCACCAACACGCCGTTGCAATGCTCGAGTTTGTCTAAGCTGCTGATCAGTGTTTGGGTGTGGGCGATGATTTCTTCGTGTTGCTGCTCTTGGGTAACGCCGAGGATTTTAATATTGGCCGGCGGCTCGCCCGGGAAAAAATGCTGCGCCAGGCTGCGGTAGGCATCGCCGAGGGCTTCGTGGGTGATGATGAGTATGCCGATCATAAGTGGGTGTCCTGATGGCCCGCGCGGGCGGGGGTTGGTGTGTTGCGGCCGTTTCAGACGGCCTGTTGCGATGTATTAAAGATTAAAAAGGATTATATCAGGCCGGCGGCTTGAAAAGCGATAGGGTGGCCGGGTGCAGAGTAGGTGCAAAGAACAATTGAGAATAATATAGGGGCAATGAGGCCGTCTGAAAAGAGGGTTCAGACGGCCTTGCTGTAAACAGGCTCAGGTAGGGCCTAGTGCATACACGGCGCCGAGGTTGCGCCAGGCGCCGGCCGCATCCATGCCGTAGCCGAACACATAGCGGTTGGGCACATCAATGCCCACATAATCGGCCTGAATCGGCTTGGGCTTGCCGGTGAGCTTGTTGGCAAACACAGCTGTGGCGCAGGAGGCCGCGCCCATCTCGAGCAGCTTTTCTTTGATGGCAGACATGGTGTGGCCTTCGTCGAGAATATCGTCGAGCACCACCACATGGCGGCCGGCGATGTTTTGCGGCTCGGGCATGCGCAGCCAGTTGAAATTGCCGCCTTCGAGCTTGTCGCCGTAGCGCGACACGTGCACATAATCAAAATCAAGCGGAAAGCGCAAGAGCGGCAGCAGCTGGCCGGTAAACACCACCGCGCCACCCATCACCGGCAGCAAAAGCGGATATTTGCCGCCCAAATCGGCGCAGATTTCGCCGGCCAGGCGCTCGAGCGCGGCGCGGCATTCGGTTTCGCTGAACAATAATTCGGCCTGATCGAGCATGGCTTGGGTGTGGTGGCGTTTGGTGTCGATATCCATTTTGATTCGGTGCAGAAAATAAAAGCGCATTATATTACAGCTCGGGTTGGTATAATCGCTTTTTTGCTTTTCAGACGGCCTGATTGCCATGCAAGATCCTTACGCTTATCTGGAAGATTTGTCTTCCCCCGCCACTGCGCATTTTGCTGCCGGGGCGCACGCCGAAACGCTGGCGCGGTTTTGCGCCGATGAGGCGTTTGCCGCGCTGGCGGCCGACATCACCGCCCAGCTGCAAGACGAGCGCCAGATTCCGTTTTGCCAGGAGCACCGCGGGCGCATGTATCATTTTTATCAAAACGCACAATATCCGAAAGGCGTTTACCGCGTGTGTTCGGCGGCGTCTTACCGCGCCGGCATGCCCGATTGGCAGGTGTTGTTTGCGGTGGCCGATTTTGATGAAGTGTTGGGCGACGATGTGTATCTCGACGGCGTGTCGCATTATGTGGAAGCCCCGCATCAGGCGTTGCTCACGCTCAGCAGCGCCGGTGCCGATGCGGCTTACACGGTGGAATTCGATTTAAACGCCGGCGCGATTGTGGCGGGCGGCTTTCATTTTCCCGCCGGCAAAAACCACATCGCCTGGCGCGATGAAAACAGCGTGTGGGTGTGCCCCGCGTGGGACGAGCGCCAGCTCACGCGCTCGGGCTATCCGCGCCAAGTGTGGCTGATGCAGCGCGGCCAAAGTTTTGAAGAAGCGTTGCCGGTGCATCAAATGGATGCCGGGGGCGTGATGGTGAACGCATGGCGCTATCTCGATGCCCAAGGCGCGCCGATTGATTTGATTGAAGCGGCCGACGGCTTTTTCAGCAAAGATTATTTATATGTGTCGCCCGAAGGGGAAACAGGCCGTCTGAAGCTGCCGCGCGATTGCGAAGTGGCGGGCTATCTGGCCGGGCAATTGATGCTGCAACTGCGCAGCGATTGGGTGCGCGCCAATCAAAGCTATCCGGCAGGTTCGCTGGTGGCGGTGAAGCTCAACAAGGGCGAGCTTGGCGCGGCGCATTTATTGTTTGCACCCAACGACACGCAGGCGCTCGAAAGCGTGGAAACCACCAAGCGCTTTGTGGTGGCGAATATTTTGGATAACGTTTCCGGCCGCCTGCTCGCTTGGCGTTTTTCAGACGGCCTGTGGCAGCAGCAAAGCCTGCCCGCGCTGCCGCAAGGCGCACTCGAGCTAACCGATCAGCCCTGGGGCGGCGATGTGGTTTATGTGGGCGCCAGCGATTTCACCACGCCGCTCACCCTGTTTGCGCTCGATTTGAATGTGATGGAGCTCACCGTGTTGCGCCGCCAGCCCAAGCAGTTTGATGCAGGCGGCATCAAGGTGCAGCAGCTTCACGCGCAATCTTCAGACGGCGTGTCGATTCCTTATTACCATGTCGGCAAGCAAACCGCGCCCGACACGCCCACGCTGGTGTATGTGTATGGCGGCTTCGGCATGCCCGAATTGCCGCATTATCTGGGCACTATCGGGCGCCATTGGCTGGCGCAAGGCCATGCTTTCGTGCTCGCCAACGTGCGCGGCGGCGGCGAATTCGGTCCCGCCTGGCATCAGGCGGCACAAGGCGTAAACAAACACAAAAGTGTGGATGATTTGCTGGCGGTGGTGCACGATTTGGCCGCGCGCGGCCTGAGCGCACCGGCGCATATCGGCCTGCAAGGCGGCAGCAACGGCGGCTTGGTGGCGGCATCGGCTTTTGTGCGCGCGCCGCAAAGCATGGGCGCGCTGGTGTGTGAAGTACCGCTCACCGATATGCTTAATTATGCACAGCTCTCGGCCGGTGCGAGCTGGATAGAAGAATACGGCGACCCTGAAAACCCCGCCGAGCGCGAAAGCCTGGCTGCTTTGTCGCCTTATCACCGGCTTTCAGACGGCCAAAAATACCCGCCCGCGCTCATCACCACCAGCTTCTCCGACGACCGCGTGCACCCGGCGCACGCGCTCAAGTTTTACGCCAAATTGCGCCGAATCAGCCCGCAAAGCTGGCTTTATGCGCCCGCAGAAGGCGGCCACAGCGGCAACGGCACGCAAGCGCAAACCGCCGCCGAATTGGCCTGCGTGTTGCAGTTTTTAAACGGATTTTTGCGCTGAAGCGCTTCAAACGGCCGTCTGAAGCGCCGCAAGCAGCTTGGCTGATTTAAAGAATTGATATGTTTAAGAAAACGAAAAGCCGCTTGTGATACAAAATAAGCCTATGATAATATGCGCTGAAACTAAGCCTGCCTGCACACCGAGCAGCTTGCTTTTTTAGATGGAAAACTCTAAACTAATTCGGTACAATGCGCCGAAGCAAACTTTTGTAACCCGCCTGTGTGATTTTTAAACAAGGCATATAAGGACTGACCGACATGTCAAACATTGAACAACAAGTTAAAAAAATTGTTGCCGAACAACTGGGCGTAAATGAAGCCGAAGTGAAAAACGAATCTTCATTCCAAGACGATTTGGGCGCCGACTCTCTGGATACCGTTGAGCTGGTAATGGCTCTGGAAGAAGCGTTCGGTTGCGAAATTCCCGATGAAGAAGCTGAAAAAATCACCACCGTTCAGCTGGCTATCGATTACATCACAGCCCACAACGGTTAAACCGCGCCCACGCGCACCGATTCCGGCCTCTGCTGCGGGTTTGCCTGCCGACAGAGGCTTTTTCCCATCAGCGGCGACATTTTTCGCCGTCTGAATACACATGAGGGCGTTCAGACGGCCTGTAAAGCAAAGCCGTTTGCGCCCGTAAAGCGAGACAGTTATGAGTCAGAGAAGAGTGGTTATCACCGGCTTGGGCCAAGTGTCGCCCGTCGGTAACGATATCGACAGCGCATGGCGCAACCTGCTGGCCGGCCAAGGCGGCATCGGCACCATCACCCGTTTCGACGCCTCTGATCTGGCCTGCCAAATCGCAGGCGAAGTAAAAGATTTCGACATCGGCACCTACATCAGCCCCAAAGAAGCCCGCCGCATGGATGTGTTCATCCACTACGGTATCGCCGCCGCGCTGCAAGCCGTGGCCGATGCCGGGCTGGATGATGTGGAAGGCCTCGATAAAGACCGCGTGGGTGTGAACATCGGCTCCGGCATCGGCGGCCTGCCCAGCATCGAAGCCACCGGCGTGACCGTGCAAGAAGGCGGCCCGCGCAAAATCAACCCGTTTTTCATTCCCGGCTCGCTGATTAATCTGATTTCCGGCCATGTAACCATTCTCAAAGGTTATCGCGGCCCCAGCTACGGCATGGTTTCCGCCTGCACCACCGGCGCGCACGCCATCGGCGATTCTGCCCGCCTGATTAAATACGGCGATGCCGATGTGATGGTGGCCGGCGGTGCCGAAGGCGCGGTGTGCACCTTGGGCATGGGCGGTTTTGCCGCCATGAAAGCACTTTCCACCCGCAACGACGACCCCGCTACCGCCTCACGCCCGTGGGACAAGGGCCGCGACGGTTTTGTGATGGGCGAGGGTGCCGGCGTGGTGGTGCTGGAAGAATTGGAACACGCCAAAAAACGCGGTGCGAAAATCTACGCCGAGCTGGTGGGTTTCGGCATGAGCTCCGATGCCTACCACATCACCGCCCCCAATGTGGACGGCCCCGCCTTGGCCGTTACCCGTGCGCTGAAAGATGCCGGCCTGAACGCTGCCGATGTGGATTATGTCAACGCGCACGGCACTTCCACCCCGCTGGGCGATGCCAACGAAACCAATGCGCTGAAGCTGGCGCTGGGCGAAGAGCATGCCCGCAAAGTGGTGGTGAATTCCACCAAATCGATGACCGGCCATCTGCTCGGCGCCGCCGGCGGCGTGGAAGCGGTATACAGCATTTTGGCCGTACACCATCAAAAATCACCGCCCACCATCAATATTTTCGAGCAAGATATCGAGGGCGGCTGCGATTTGGATTATTGCGCCAACGAAGCGCGAGATGTGGCCATTGATGTGGCGATTTCCAATTCGTTCGGCTTTGGCGGCACCAACGGCACACTGGTGTTTAAGAAGTTTGAAGGCTGAGCCTGAAGCGGCAATAATCAAACAGGCCGTCTGAAACATTTTTCAGACGGCCTGTTTGATTGGGTGATGTCGATTTCTTATACCCATTCAAAAAAATAATATACAAACAGGCAGCCTGTAGGTCGGATTCTCGAATCCGACACTTGTTCGCAGAACAAGGCACGCACATCGCTTTGGCCGTTGGCCAAACGTCGGATTCAAGAATCCGACCTACGCAGATGATGCTGCCGAACTGCTTTTTATTTTGTAAGGTTATTTTTTTGAATTGGTATTAACCGACTTGCGTTGATTTTTTGATGCGCAATATCCATTCAAAAATAACCTTACTGTCTTGTCTCACTTTGCCGTGTTATCTGTGCTGGCGCAGGCTCGCCGCTTGGTAAGCTTACTTTTTTGAATGGGTATAAAAGCAAGGCCGTCTGAAACATTAACCGTTTAGACGGCCTTGTTGTTGAATGATACCAATCCAAAAAAATAACCTAACTTCGTTGGCTCGCCTTGCCGTACTATTTGTACTGTCTGCGGCTCGCCGCCTTGTTAGCTTACTTTTTTGAATTGGTATGAGAAAACGCGCGCGTGCCTTTTGTATGCAGATTGCACTTGGTAGAGTAGAGAACGGTAAACGGAAAAAGGCCGTCTGAAAGCTTGGAAAAGTGTCCCATCTTTCAGACGGCCTGTTGTGCTCAAGCCCTATCCGGCGGTTTAGCGGCGGCTTTGCTCGTAGATGGGCATCACTTCGGGCAGCATGCGGCGGATGGCGCTGATGCGGGCGTTGTTGGTGGGGTGTGATGAGGTGATGGCGTTGAGCGCGTTATTGTTGTCGCTCACGCTGTTCATTTTTTCCCATACGCTGATGGCCGCTTGCGGGTTGTAGCCGGCTTGGGCCATCAGGCGCACGCCCAAAAGGTCGGCTTCGGATTCTTGGCTGCGCGAGAAAGGCATGTTTACGCCGTATTCGCTCAGAATGTTGGCGCCCAGGTTGACGGTGTCGCTGCTCGCGCCGGTGGTGGATTGCAACACGGCGCCGCCGATGCTGGCGGCCAAGCCGGTGAGCGCTTGCTGGCCGACGGCTTTTTTGCTGTGTTCGCGCAGGGCATGCGCCATTTCGTGGCCGATTACGGCGGCGATTTCATCATCGCTCAGCTTGAGGCGGTCGACCATGCCGGTGTACATCGCCATTTTGCCGCCGGGCATGGCCCAGGCGTTGAGCTCGTTGGATTTGATTACGCTCATCTGCCATTGGAAGGGCACGCCGGTTTGGTTGGCTTGGTTGGCATAAGGCTTGAGGCGGTTGAACACGGTTTGAATGCGGCGCGAGGTTTGCGAGGTGGTGTCGAGCACGCGCTTGTCTTGCGCTTGCTGCACCACTTGGGTGTAGCTTTTGGCGGCGCTGGCGTTGAGGGTGGCGGTGTCGTAGCCCATCATATCGGCCACAGAGGTGCAGCCGGTGGCGGTCAAGGCGGCGGCGGTGAAGAGGGCGCTCAGGCGTAAGGTGCGGGTTTTCATGGTGGTTGGCTTCCCTTAAAGTATTCAATGAATGGAATTTACATGATGTTTTCAATTTGGTTCAACAGGCCGTCTGAAACAAAAAAGTTTCAGACGGCCTGTTGCATTACATTTGAATGGTGCCGTTTACGGTGATGCGGATTTCTTCGGTGCCCGGGTTGGTGGTTTCGGGCATGCCGCCCATGCTGTCGGCTTTGGCGGCGCGCATCATCATCGGAGCCGGGGCAGCGTATTCTGCGCTTTGGTTGCCGATTTGGCCGAGGTTGAGATGCACGATTTTATAACCGCGGAAACCCAAAGTTTGCACCAAAGTGTCGGCGCGCGCCTGGAAGCGTTTGAGCGCGGCTTTGCTCACTTCGTCGATGACCGCTTCGCGCTTTTTCTTGGATACGCTAAATTGGGTGTATTGCAGGGCGGCATCATTTTGCGCTTGGGCAATCAGCTGGTTGATGGCGGTGAAATCGGTGCTTTCCACGCGGATTTGGGCACTTTCCTGCCAGCCGATTTGGGTTTGTTTGCCGTTTTTATATTGGTAAAGCGGGTTGGCGCGGCGGCCTTGCAGCTCGCTCTTGAGCGCTTTGTTGGCGCTGATGTGGCGGGTGAGCTTGTTGTATTTCTGCATAAAGGCGCGGTTGACTTCGGCGCGGTCGCGGCCTTCTTGGTTGACTTCGAGGCCGATGATCATGGTGTCTTGCTGCACTTCGGCGCTGGCGCTCTCGGCAAATTCGATGACGTTGTAGTTGAGCGGCTCGGCCACGGCGGGCGCGGCGGCGGTAGCAGCGGCCAAGGCGGCCAGCAACAGGGCTTTTTTCGACATGGTGGGGCTTTCAAGTGGGTGGTAACGGCGCTTAATTTAGCATAATTCATTCAGGCCGTCTGAAAAGAAGGGTTAAGGGATTAGCAGCGTGCTTGGGCGGCGAAAAGGTGTGGCTGCCAAGCTGTAACGGAAGACAATTTTGATGGATTTTGTGCCGGCAAAAAGGCCGTCTGAATGCTTTCAGACGGCCTTTGCTTTGGCGGGGGAAAAGAGTTAGCTTTCCACAGGAATAATGCCGATTTTGGCCTGCCATTGTTTGGGTGCTACGGCGTGCACCGATAAGCCGCTGCTGTCGACGGCCACGGTGACGGGCATGTCTTTCACTTCGAATTCGTAAATCGCTTCCATGCCCAACTCGGGGAAGGCCACCACTTTGGCTTCTTTAATCGCTTTAGCCACGAGATAGGCGGAGCCGCCCACGGCCATCAGATACACGGCTTTGTTGTCGGCAATGGCCTGGCAGGCGGCTTCGCCGCGCTCGGATTTGCCGATCATGCCCAAAAGGCCGGTTTGCTCCAGCATCTGGCGGGTGAATTTGTCCATGCGGGTGGCGGTGGTGGGGCCGGCGGGGCCGACCACTTCATCGCGCACCGGGTCGACGGGGCCTACGTAGTAGATGATTTTGTCGGTGAAATCCACCGGCAGTTTTTCGCCTTTGTTGAGCATATCCACCATGCGTTTATGGGCGGCATCGCGGCCGGTGTAGATTTTGCCGTTTAACAGCAGCACATCGCCGGTTTTCCATTGCGCCACATCGGCTTTGCTGATTTCGTCTACATTCACGCGGATGCCGTTGTCGGGGCTATAGGTGATGTCGGGCCAGTCGTCGAGCGAGGGCGGGGTGAGTTTCACGGGGCCTGAGCCGTCGAGCTCGAATTCAACGTGGCGGGTGGCGGCGCAGTTGGGAATCATGGCCACGGGCTTGCCGGCAGCGTGGGTGGGGTAGTCGAGAATTTTCACATCGAGCACGGTGGTGAGGCCGCCCAAGCCTTGCGCGCCGATGCCCAGCGCGTTTACTTTTTCGTAAAGCTCCAAGCGCAGCGCTTCAACGGTGTTTAATTCGGCGCCGGATGCGGCTTTTTGCTGCAATTCTTGAATATCTACATGGCTCATCAGCGATTCTTTGGCCAAGAGCATGGCTTTTTCGGGTGTGCCGCCGATGCCGATGCCCAAAATGCCCGGCGGACACCAGCCCGCGCCCATGGTGGGGATGGTTTTCAGCACCCAATCAACGATGGAATCTGAAGGGTTGAGCATGGCGAGCTTGGATTTGTTTTCCGAGCCGCCGCCTTTGGCTGCACAGGTGACTTCCACTTTGTCGCCGGCCACGATTTCCATGTGGATGACGGCGGGGGTGTTGTCTTTGGTGTTGGTGCGTTTGCCGGCCGGATCGGCCAGCACGGATGCGCGCAAGGTGTTGTCGGGGTCGGTGTAGGCGCGGCGCACGCCTTCGTTCACCATTTCCTGCACGCTCATGGTGCTGTCCCACTGCACATTCATGCCCACTTTGAGAAACACGGTGGCAATGCCGGTGTCTTGGCAGATGGGGCGGTGGCCTTCGGCACACATGCGGCTGTTGACCAAAATCTGCGCCATGGCGTCTTTAGCGGCGGGATTTTCTTCTTTTTCCCAGGCTTGGGTGAGCGCTTGGATGTAGTCTACCGGATGGTAATAGCTGATAAATTGGAAAGCATCGGCAATGCTTTGAATGAAATCTTCTTGCTTGATCACAGTCATGGTGGGTTCCTTAGGTGGCGGCCGCTGCTTGGGCGGCCTGTTATCAAAATTTGTGGCGCTTATTTAAGCATGATTTTGCAGGGTTTGTATATGATTTGGCAGCGTGTTTGCCGGGTGTTTGATGATAAGCAAATAAACAGGCCGTCTGAAAAGGCGGGCAAAGCTTTAAAACGTTTGTTTTAATTTAAATAAACTTGCGTGGGCGCTGCTGTTTGGGTGGGTTTCGGCATGAGAAAAGCGCTTGAGTGCATGTGGAAGGCGCTTTGAAACAAAGATTTCGGGGTGATTTAGGTGCAAGTGATGATGGCGCTTCAGCATTGATTTTTGGTTTGATAATGCAGATAAATAGTAAATCTATAAAATAATCATCTAAAAATTTATTGTTGATGGCGCAAAAATAAATGGAAAAAATGGCTGCCGGTTTGGCGGTGAAAACAACTAAATGCAGAATATGCATATCGGAAAACGGGTTTGTTTGGTTGAAAATGAAATAAAACTTCATTCATATTGATTTAGCGCAAGCAAAAGTAGGAATGCATCTTGGAGGCCGCCAAGGCTTCACTTGCAATTCGCTGCATCCCAATAAGGAGTTTGCTATGAAAGAAGAATCCCAAGCGGCAACGCAACAAGGCTTGCCGACACTTTCCAAAAATATGATCTGGATGATCAGCTTCGGCTTTCTCGGCGTTCAGACGGCCTTTACGCTGCAAAGCTCGCAAATGAGCCGCATTTTCCAAACGCTGGGTGCCGACCCGCACAGCTTGGGCTGGTTTTTTATTCTGCCGCCGTTGGCCGGGCTTTTGGTGCAGCCGATTGTGGGCTATTACTCCGACCGCACCTGGGCACCGCGCTTGGGCGGCCGCCGGCTGCCTTATCTTTTATACGGCTCGTTGGTGGCGGTGATTGTGATGATTCTGATGCCCAATGCGGGCAGCTTCGGCTTCGGTTATGCCTCGCTCAATGCTTTGTTGTTTGGCGCGCTGATGATTGCCTTACTTGATGTGTCATCGAATATGGCGATGCAGCCCTTTAAGATGATGGTGGGCGATATGGTGAACGACAAGCAAAAAAGCTATGCTTATGGCATTCAGAGCTTTTTGTCGAACACTGGCGGGGTGATTGCGGCGATACTGCCTTTTGTGTTTGCCTATATCGGCCTGGCCAACACGGCGCCCAAAGGCGTGGTGCCGCAAACGGTGATTGTGTCGTTTTATGTGGGCGCGGCGATTTTGGTGATTACCAGCGCGCTGACCATCTTCAAGGTGAAAGAATACGACCCGGAAACCTATGCCCGCTATCACGGTATTGATGCGCGCGCCAATCATGAAAAGGTCAGTTGGATCGATCTTTTGAAACAAGCGCCCAAAGCGTTTTGGACGGTGGCTTTGGTGCAGTTTTTCTGCTGGTTTGCCTTTCAATATATGTGGACTTACTCGGCCGGCGCGATTGCGGAAAACGTGTGGCAAACCACCGATGCCTCTTCTTCGGGCTATCAGGCAGCGGGCAACTGGTATGGCGTGCTCGCGGCGGTGCAGTCGATTGCGGCGGTGGTGTGCTCTTATGTGCTGGCCAAAGTGCCGAACCAATACCACAAAGCGGGCTATTTCACGAGCCTGGCCTTGGGCGCATTGGGCTTTTTCTCGATTTTCTTCGTTACCGACCAATATGTGTTGGTGGGCTCTTACATTTTAATCGGCATCGCCTGGGCCGGCATTCTCACTTATCCGCTCACCATTGTAACCAACGCGCTTTCAGGCAAACATATGGGCACTTATTTGGGCTTGTTTAACGGCTCTATCTGCATTCCGCAGATTATCGCCTCGCTCTTGAGCTTCGGCCTTTACCCGCTTTTGGGCGGCCAGCAGGCCAATATGTTTTTAGCCGGCGGCATCGCGCTGCTGCTGGGCGCCTGCTCGGTGTTTTTCATCAAAGAAACACACCGTGAAACGCCAAGCGCATAAAGGGAGTCGGCATGAGCGCATGTGAGCAGGCTTTCGGTTTTTTCCAAGACCAAGCCGTCTGCAAATACATCTTAACCAATTCAAAAGGCAGCAGGGCGGGCATTTTGAATTTGGGCGGCATTATTCAGGAATTTTCCGTGTTGCAAAACGGCGGGCCGCACAATTTGGTGGTGCATTTTGATGATGCGCAAGGCTATATTGAAAACCCTTTTCAAATCAACAAACAAATCGGGCGCGTGGCCGGGCGCATTAAAGGCGCGGCGTTTGAAATCAACGGCCAAGCTTATCAGGTGGAAGCCAATGAGGGCAAAAACGCCCTGCATGGCGGCAGCAACGGGCTGAGCATGCAGCTTTTCGACGCCGCTTGGGTGAGCCGCAGTGAATTGGTGCTCTCCACCCGCCTGCAGCAGGTTTCAGACGGTTATCCGAATGATTTGGATGTAAGCATCCACTATCATTTGACCGACGACGACAGCCTGAAAATCACCTACCGCGCCACCGCGCTGGGCGACACCGTGTTTGACCCGACCATGCATATTTATTGGCGGCTGCCGCAAGGCTTGGCCGGCGCGCGGCTGGCAATACCCGACGGGCAGCACATGCAGCTTGATGCCGAGCGCCTGCCCACGGGCTTGAGCGATGGCGGCAATGCGCTGTTTGATTTTTCAGACGGCCAAGATCTTGCCCAAGCCGTGTCGGCCTTGCGCCGCAGCACCACGCAAAGCGGGTTTGACGAAGCTTATCGGGTGCGGCCGGATTTGGCAGCGCCCGTGGCCGTGCTGGATACGGGTGAGGGTTTTCGGGTGAATATTTTCAGCAACCGCAACGGCTTGGTGGTGTTTACCGCCGCGCCCAAAGAGCCCGCACAGCACGATGCCGGTGATTATGATGCGCTGGCCACCGAAGCCCAAACCTTGCCCGACAGCCTGCACCACCCCGAATTCGGCAACATCCGCCTCAACAAAGGCGAGTGCAAAGAAGCCGTGATTATTTACCAAATTGAAATGAATTAACGGAGACAAATTATGTATACGCGAATTATGGAAGTAGACCCGTGGGTGATTAAATCAACCACGCTGGATAAAACCCACAAGCGCCTGCAAGAGAGCCTCACCAGCCTGGGCAACGGCTATATGGGCGCGCGCGGCAGCTTTGAAGAGCGCTATTCGGCCGACAGCCACTTGGGCACTTATATCGCCGGCGTGTGGTTTCCCGATAAAACCCGCGTGGGTTGGTGGAAAAACGGCTATCCGAAATATTTCGGCAAAGCCATCAATGCCGTGAATTTCGGCAAAGTGGCGATTTTTGTCGACAATCAGGAAGTGGATTTGGCCGAAAACGAAGTGAGCGGTTTTTCGGTGGCCTTAGATATGCAAACCGGCGTGCTGCGGCGCACATTCACCGTGTTCGGCGTGCAGTTTTGCCTCACCAAATTCTTTTCGGTGGCGCAAAAAGAGCTGGCGCTGATGCGCTGGGATGTGGTGTCGGCCGATGGCAAAAGCCATCATGTGAAAATCGAATCGTTTATCGATGCCGATGTGAAAAACGAAGATGCCAATTATGAAGAAACATTTTGGCAGGTGTTAAACAAAAAAGCCTTTACCGGCGGCGCACACATTGCCGCGCAAACCGTGGCCAATCCCTTTGGCGTGCCGCAGTTTATCGTGAATGCGCAGCAAAGCTTTGCCGGCGATTTCACCGAAACCGCACACCGGCAAAGCGATTGGCAAGTGAGCAACACATTTGAAGCCGAAGTGGGCGAAGCGGTGAAATCGTTTGAAAAGCGGGTGGTCGTTACCACCAGCCGCGATTACGAGAATCTGGATGCGGTGGAAGCGGCCGGCCGTGCGCTGATTGCCGATATGGAGCAGACGGGCTTTGCCGATTTGCTGGCCGCGCACGAAAACGGCTGGCGCCAACGTTGGGCGATTGCCGATGTGGTGATCGAAGGCAACGATGCCGCCCAACAAGGCATACGCTTCAACCTTTTCCAACTTTTCTCAACTTATTACGGCGAAGATGCCCGCCTCAATATCGGCCCCAAAGGCTTTACCGGCGAAAAATACGGCGGTGCCACTTATTGGGACACCGAAGCCTATGCCGTGCCGCTTTATCTTTCGCTGGCCGAGCCGCAAGTTACCGAAAACCTGCTCAAATACCGGCACAACCAATTGCCGCAGGCGCAACACAACGCGCGCGAGCAAGGGCTGGCCGGCGCACTTTACCCGATGGTGACTTTTACCGGCATCGAATGCCACAACGAATGGGAAATCACGTTTGAAGAAATCCACCGCAACGGCGCGATAGCCTATGCGATTTACAACTACACCAACTACACCGGCGATGAAGGCTATCTGGCCGGCGAAGGCTTGGAAGTGTTGGTGGAAATCGCCCGTTTCTGGGCCGACCGCGTGCATTATTCCCAACGCCACGGCAAATACATGATTCACGGCGTGACCGGCCCCAACGAATACGAAAACAACATCAACAACAACTGGTATACCAACACCTTGGCCGCCTGGGTGCTCGGCTACACCAAAGCCGCACTCGATAAATACCCGCGCCCCGATTTGGGCATCTCGGAAGCTGAGCTGGATAAATGGGCGGATATCGTGGCCAATATGTATTATCCCTATGATGAAGTGCTGGATGTTTTCGTGCAGCACGACGGCTTTCTCGATAAAGACATCCGCCCGGTTTCCGCGCTCTCGCCCGACGATTTGCCGCTCAACCAAAAATGGTCGTGGGATAAAATTCTGCGCTCGCCCTTTATCAAGCAGGCCGATGTGCTGCAAGGGGTTTACTTCTTCGGCGACCGTTTCGATATCGACACCAAGCGGCGCAATTTCGATTTTTACGAGCCGATGACTGTGCACGAAAGCTCGCTTTCGGCCTCGGTGCACGCCATTTTGGCGGCAGAATTGGGTAAAGAAGAAAAAGCCGTGGAAATGTATGAGCGCACCGCGCGGCTTGATTTGGACAACTACAACAACGACACCGAAGACGGCCTGCACATCACCTCGATGACCGGCTCTTGGCTGGCGATTGTGCAGGGCTTTGCCCAAATGAAAACCTGGGGCGGCACCTTGAGCTTTGCGCCTTTCCTGCCGCAGGCATGGACGGCTTATGCGTTTCACATTAACTATCGCGGCCGCCTGCTGAAAGTGAGCGTGAATAAACAAGTGGAAATCGCCTTGCTCAAAGGCAGCCCGATTGCGCTGGAAGTGTATGGCGAGCCGGTGCAGCTCGAAAGCGTTTACACCACCGCCCTGAAAAAGCAAGGAGCCTGAACCATGACTTTTCAAGCAGTGTTATTCGATTTAGACGGCGTGATTACCGACACGGCGGAATACCATTACCGCGCCTGGAAAAAGCTGGCCGGCGAGCTGGGCATCGAGATCGACCGCAGCTTCAACGAGCAGCTCAAAGGCGTGTCGCGCGAAGATTCGCTCAAGCGCATACTGGCTTTCGGCGGCAAAGAGGGCGAAATCGGCGCAGAAGAATTTGCCCGCTTGGCCGAGCGCAAAAACGACAGCTATATTGAAATGATCGCCGCCATCACACCCGATGATGTGTTTCCCGGCATTTTGCCGCTTTTGGAAGCCTTGCAGGCGGCAGGCAAGAAAATCGCCTTGGCTTCGGCCAGCAAAAACGGGCCGTTTCTGCTTGAAAAAATGGGGCTGACACGTTTTTTCGGCGCCATTGCCGACCCCGGCGCCGTGGCGCATTCCAAGCCGGCACCCGATATTTTCCTGGCCGCCGCCAAGGGCGTAGGCACCAATATCCGCGCCTGCCTGGGCATTGAAGACGCGCTGGCCGGCGTGCAGGCGATTAAAGCCGCCGGCGCGCTGCCGGTGGGTGTAGGGCGCGCACAGGATTTGGGTGATGATATCGCCATTGTGGCCGGCACCGCCGAGCTCACGCTGGCTTATCTGGAAGAAGTGTGGCGCCAAGCGCAGCGCTGATGGTTTGCACGGCGCAAAAAGCCGCTGCCGCATCCCGTGGGTGCGGCAGCGGCTTTTTGCGCAATGGTGATGAGAGGCCGTCTGAAAGCGTGATATCAAATCAAAAAAATAAACCTTTATAAATATTGCAAGCAAAGGCCGTCTGATACCAATCCAAAAAAATAACCTAACTTCGTTGTCTCGCCTTGCCGTACTAGTTGTACTGTCTGCGGCTCGCCGCCTTGTTAGCTTACTTTTT
>NZ_SLXE01000003.1 GCF_004341385.1 Uruburuella suis | reverse complement strand
AACCGTTCCCGATGTGACCTTGAAACCTACAGGGTTTCCACAGGCATCGACAGCCAAATGAATTTTAGTGCTATTGCCACCACGGCTGTGGCCGACAGCGGCTGCCTCTCCAACAGTTGCCGCTGCATGTTGGTGGACTTTGACATAGCTGCCGTCAATAAATACCCATTCCATATCGGGGAATTCGGTCAAGGCATTGAGTATGCTTTGAAAAATCCCTTTCTCCGACCATCTATGGAAGAGGCGCAACAGGGAATTGCCTTTACCGAAAAACGGCGGGATGTCTTCCCACGGTATGCCGGTTCTGATGCGGTAAAGTATGCCTTCTATTTTGAGGCGCAGATTTTTCTTGTGGTAAACGCCTAAATCGAGCAGAATGTTTAACAGCTTTGACCAGTATTCATCTTTGAGTAGTGTTCGAGGCATGGCAGATAAGTATGTTTTGTTTGGCGACAAAAATTTTAACTTATCTGCCTTTCTTTTATCTGATTATTTTTATGACAAGTAATTGTCAGGACGCCCTAGTTGTACTGTCTGCGGCTCGCCGCCTTGTTAGCTTACTTTTTTGAATTGGTATTATAAACAGGCCGTCTGAAAACTTTTCAGACGGCCTGTTTGCTATCAACCATTTCAAAGCTTTAAGCCGGATTCTGGCCGCCGAGCCGCGATTTCACTATACTGAATC
This sequence comes from Uruburuella suis, assembly GCF_004341385.1. GTDB lineage: Bacteria > Pseudomonadota > Gammaproteobacteria > Burkholderiales > Neisseriaceae > Neisseria > Neisseria suis. Next base: position 125,270 of record NZ_SLXE01000003.1, on the reverse strand, counting down.
CCTTCACCCCTTCGTTTAGGAGCCGCCATGTTTAAATTTCCCGCCCTCGCCGCCGCATGCCTGCTGGCCGCCTGCACCGCCGCCCCGGCCGCAACCGGCGCACCGCAAGCCGATATTGCCCAAGCCGACATGGCCGCACCCGCTTGGGCCGGCACCTACGCCGGCACTCTGCCCTGCGCCGATTGCGAAGGCATTCAAATCCGCCTCACGCTGCAACCCGATCTGCACTACACGCTTAGCCAAACCTATCTGCGCGCAGGCGGCAACCGCAGCGCCAGCGTGAACGGCCAATTTTATTGGACCGACGAAGGCCAAACCGTGCAGCTCGACAATTATGCCGATGCCCGCCAATTCCAAATCGGCCCGGGCTTTGCCCAAGCGTTTCGATTGGACGGCAGCCCCAGCGGCAACGATGCGCGCTATCGTCTGCAAAAAATCCATTGATATAAAATCATACGCAGGCCGTCTGAATACCCATTCAAAAAAGTAAGCTGACCAAGCGGTGAACCTGCGACAGTACAGCTAGAGTGAAATGCAAGAAAAAGTGACACAAAACTACATTTTGCAACGGCGTGGCTTGGGTTGATCAACCCAAGGTTTCAGACGGCCTGTGGATTTGTTGGGTTGACAACCCAACCTACCTGCCGTATCACTTTTTCTTGCATTCCACTATAGTACGGCAAGGCGAACCAACGAAGTCAGGTTATTTTTTGGATGGGTATGAATATCCTTTCAGACGGCCTTATCTTATATAATAGCGCTTTTGCCGCATCACCATCCAAAGACAAAATCATGAATGCCAAACCCATCATCATCGGCGTGGCCGGCGGCTCCGGCTCCGGCAAAACCACCGTGTCGCGCGCGCTTTACGAGCGCTTCAGCGGCCACCCCATCACCATCATCGAGCAGGATTATTACTACAACGACCAGGCCCACCTCAGCCCCGAAGTGCGGCGCGCGCAGAATTACGACCATCCCGATGCGTTTGACAATGCCCTGCTTTATCAGCAGCTCGGCCAGCTGCTCGAGCGCAAAGCCGTCGAGCTGCCTCAATACGACTACACCCGCGACACCCGCGCCGGCCACACCAAACACCAGCCGCCGGTAGACGTGATTATTCTCGAAGGCATACTCGCCCTTTATGACGAAAACATCCGCAGCCTGATGGACATCAAGCTTTTTGTCGACACCGACGCCGACCTGCGCTTTATCCGCCGCCTGCAACGCGACTGCCTCGAGCGCGGCCGCTCCATCGAATCGGTGGTGGGGCAATATATCGAGCAAGTGCGGCCGATGCACATCCAATTTGTGGAGCCGACCAAGCGCCACGCCAACATTATTATCCCGTTTGACGAGCGCAACGGCGTGGCCGTGGATATTCTGATTGCCAAAGTGGGCGCGATTTTGCAGCAGCGCATCGCGCAAACCCGCTAATCCGGCATACATTAACAAAAGGCCGTCTGAAACGTTTCAGACGGCCTCTGCTTTTATGCTACCAAACAGGCACACACCTTATACCAATTCTAAAAAATAACCTTACAAAATAAAAGCAGTTCGGCAACATCATCCGCGTAGGTCGGATTCTTGAATCCGACGTTTGGCCAACGACCAAAGCAATGTGCGTGCCTTGTTCTGCGAACAAGTGTCGGATTCGAGAATCCGACCTACGGGCTGCCTGTTTGTTTATTATTTTTTTGAATTGGTATTACAGATAAAATTTCTCAATCACATTCAAATCATCATCCAGCTTATACACCAGCGGCTGGCCGGTGGGGATTTCCAGCGCCATGATGTCGTCGTCGGAAATGCCTTCGATGTGTTTGGCCAGCGCGCGCAGGCTGTTGCCATGGGCGGCCACGAGCACGCGTTTACGCGCAATAATGGCCGGCGCGATTTGGTCTTCCCAAAAAGGCAGCACGCGCTCGAGGGTGACTTTCAGGTTTTCGCCGCAGGGCACCACATCTTTGGGCAGGTGCGCATAACGCGGGTCGTTTTGGGCGGAAAATTCATCATTGGGATCGAGCAGCGGCGGCAGGGTGTCGTAGCTGCGGCGCCAAATGTGCACTTGCTCATCGCCGTATTTTTCGGCGGTTTGCTTTTTATCCAAACCTTGCAGCTGGCCGTAGTGACGCTCGTTCAAACGCCAGCTTTTGATTTGCGGCACCCACAATTGATCGCTCTCTTCCAACACGATATTGCAGGTTTTGATGGCGCGGGTGAGCACGGAAGTGAAGGCGATATCGAAATGATAGCCTTTTTCTTTCAGCTTTTTGCCGGCCGCAGCGGCTTCGGCCAGGCCTTGCTCGCTCAATTTCACATCACGCCAGCCGGTAAACAGGTTTTTGGCGTTCCATTCGCTTTGGCCGTGGCGGATAAATACGAGTTCCATTCAATTGCTCCGAGGTGGTTTAGGTCAAAAAGCGTTATATCATAAATCGGCAGGCTTGTTTACCCGCTCATCGGCATCGGTTTGATGTGTGGCAAGAATTTCGTTGCAGCGCGCCTGATAGGTGAGCGCCCAATCGTGCAGGCTTTGAATGGCCGGCAGCAGGGTGCGGCCGAATTCGGTGAGCGAATATTCCACTTTGGGCGGCACGGTGCGGTAATCGTGGCGGTGAATCAGGCCGGCGGCTTCAAGCTCGCGCAATTGCAGCGTGAGCATGCGCCGGCTGGTGTCGGCCATCAGCCGCTGCAATTCGTTGAAACGGCGCGGCGTGTGCGACAAATGGTGGATAATCAGCATTTTCCATTTGCCGCCGATGATGTTGAGGGCGGTGTGAACGGGGCAATAGGCGGCGGTTTGCATCGATATGCCTTTGGAAAAAATGCTTTCACTTTCAGAAGAATGGGAAGCCGCAACGGTATGCGGCGAAGTGAACACAATAAATGAAATAAGGGCACACGGGCGAAACGGTAAGCCGGGTTCTGTCGTCGGACAGTCATTCCTCTAGGCGCACCATTGCTGATGCGCTCCAGCAACCTACCCGAACACTCGGCGAGCAGCGTCGTGGTGTTCTGTTTGGTCTTGCTCCGAATGGGGTTTGGCCTGCTGCGCCTTGTTGCCAAGTGCACGGTGCGCTCTTACCGCACCTTTTCACCCTTACCTGTGCTGCCGAAGCAGCCATCGGCGGTATGGCTTTCTGTTCCACTTTCCGTCGCGTTGCCGCGCCCGGCCGTTAGCCGGCATTCTGCTCTTTGGAGCCCGGACTTTCCTCCCCGCATGCCTTACGCGATGCGCGGCGACTGTCTGTTTTGCCCGTGTGCGGCGCGATTATAGCATGCGCCGCGGCTCACTGGGCAACGCCGGCGCTGCGCGCGGCGCTCCAAGCGGCATTGAGCCGCTCGCCGGCCGCTTGCAGGGCGGCATCGTTTTGCGCTTTGGCAGCGGTGGCGGTTTGCAGCTCGCCCTCATAGCGGGCCACATCGGCTTGTGCCTGCTGCGCACGGGCGCGCGCGGCGGTGAGGTTGCTTTGCAGGTTGGCAATTTCGCTGCCGGTGCTGTTTTGCGCACTCAAGGCTTGGCGGAAAGCGGCTTGCGCGCTCAATAATTCATCGGCGGGGTTGGCTTGCGCCAGGCCGGCGGCGGCAAACAGCATCAGGGCGGTGATTTTTTTCATGGGTCGGATTCCTTTTATGATACGGGGCAGGCCGTCTGAAACCGTTCAGACGGCCTGGAATTTACACTAAACCTAAAACGCAGATAATCAGGCCGCGCAGCGGCGTCCGATGATTTTTATTTTTAAATGGGCATTTATTTTTTACACACCACTTCAAATTGCTTTTCGGTGAGCGTGCCGCTCATCACCGACATCGGGCGCAGATTGGTGGCGGTGTAGCGCTCGTTCATCAGCACTTGGCCGCGCTCATCGATAAGCTGCAAGGCGGTGAGGCGGTAGGTTTTGTTGCGGCAGTGTATTTCCCACTCGCCCACGGCGGTTTTGTAGGCGGGCGTGTTGACAAAGCGCTCTTCACTAAGCTTCACCACGGTTTTTTTATCGCGAAACGTGGCCAATTCGCCGTTGCGCTTGATGCTGCTTTTGTCGATGGCCGCTTTGATGTTGCCGTTGCCAGTGGTGCCGATTTCCTGCCAGTTGCCGGCCACTTGGGTGCCGGTGCCGGCGCAGGCAGCCAGAAAAGCGGCCAGCGAGGCGGCCGCAGTATAGCGCAGGGCGCGGGAAATATTCATGGGTTTCCTTTCAGACGGCCTTTAAAACCGATAAAATAACAGCTTCCTATCATATAACGGATTTCGCTCCATGACCAACCCGCCCGCCGCCCGGCAGATTTTGCACGAAGTGTTCGGTTATCCCGAATTCCGCGGCCGGCAGGAGCGCATTGTCAACACGCTGGCCGGGGGTGAAAGCCTGCTGGTGCTGATGCCCACCGGCGGCGGCAAAAGCCTCTGCTATCAAATTCCCGCGTTGATGCGCGAAGGTGTGGCGGTGGTGGTGTCGCCGCTGATTGCCTTAATGAACGATCAAGTAGCCGGCCTGCATGCCGCCGGCGTGGCTGCGGCTTGTGTGCACAGCGGCACACATCCCGATGAAGTGCGCCAAATCGCCGAAGATATTGCCCGAGGCCGTCTGAAACTTTTATATGTGGCGCCCGAGCGGCTGGTAAACGAGCGCTTTTTGCGCTTTCTCGATCAAAACACCATCAGCCTGTTTGCCATTGATGAAGCGCATTGCGTGAGCCAATGGGGGCACGATTTCCGCCCCGAATACCAACAATTGGGGCTTTTGGCCGAGCGCTATCCCGATATTCCGCGCATCGCGCTCACCGCCACGGCCGACGCCGAAACCCGCGCCGACATCAAGCATTATCTCAAGCTGGAGCAAGCGCCCGAATTTATCGACAGCTTCGACCGCCCGAATATTTATTACCAAGTGATTGAAAAAAACAACGGCAAAAAGCAGCTGCTGGATTTTATTCAAAAGCAAATGACCGGCCAAAGCGGCATTGTGTATTGCTTGAGCCGCAAAAAAGTGGAAGATGTGGCTGCCTTTTTATGCGGACACGGCCTCGATGCCATTGCTTATCACGCCGGCTTAAGCATGGAAACGCGCGAAGCCAACCAACGCCGCTTCACCCGCGACGACGGCGTGATTGTGGTGGCCACGGTGGCTTTCGGCATGGGCATCGACAAGCCCGATGTGCGCTTTGTGGCGCATCTGGACATGCCGCAAAGCGTGGAGCATTTCTATCAGGAATCCGGCCGCGCCGGCCGCGACGGCTTGCCTGCCGCCAGCTGGCTCTGCTACGGGCTCAATGACTGGGTGATTTTGCGCGAACGCATTCAGCAAGGCGCCAGCGAAGAGATGCAGAAAAACATCGAATTGCAAAAGCTCGATGCCATGCTCGGCGTGTGCGAAACCGCCGACTGCCGCCGCGTGATGCTGTTGCAGCATTTCGGCGAAACGAGCGCGCCCTGCGGCCATTGCGACAACTGCCTGCACCCGCCCGTGCGCTTTGACGGCACCGTGTTGGTGCAAAAATTATTAAGCTGCGTGTATCGCGTCGGCCAGCGCTTTGCCGCGGGCTATGTGATTAACGTGTTGCGCGGCAAGGGTGACGATTGGATGGCGCGCAACGGCCACGATAAATTGTCCACTTTCGGCATCGGCGATGCGCTTGGCGACAAAGAATGGCGCGGCGTTATCCGCCAATGCATCGGCTTGGGGCTTTTGAATGTAAACGTCACGCTGCACCAATCACTTCAGCTCACCGAAGCGGCCAAAGCCGTATTGAAAGGCAGCCAAGCCGTGTGGCTGCGCCCGCTCAAGCGCGAAAAAGCCGCCACCCAAAAGCCGAAAGAAGAATGGCTGCGCACCGAGCGCGAAGAGCGGCTGTGGCAGGCTTTGCGCAGCTGGCGCATGGAAAAAGCCCGCGCCGAAGAAGTGCCCGCCTATGTGATTTGCGGCGACAAAACCCTGCGCGATGTGGTGGAAAAAATGCCGCAAACCCCCGCCGATCTGCACCACATCTACGGCTTGGGCGAAGCCAAAATCAATAAATTCGGCCAAGAAATATTGGCCGTCTGCCAAGGGGAGCGGCCGTCTGAAGCCGCGCCTGCCGGTGCAGAGCCGAGTAGCGAACGCGCACGCGGTTTAGAGGCCGCACTAAGCGCTTGGCGCGAACAGCAGGCACAAAGCGAAGGCACAACCACCGGCAAAATTTTCAGCGACGACAGCCTGCGCGATATGGTGGAAAACACCCCCGCCACCGAGCTCGATGTGCAAAGCATTTACGGCTTGGGCGACGTGCGCATTCAAAAATACGGTGCAGGCATTCTTGCCGTGTGCGCCCCGTTTTCAGACGGCCTCAGCCCTGCCGCCGAACAGCGCCGCCAACGAATGCGCGCCTTGTTGCAATGGTGCGGCCAAACCGCCGCTGCCGAAAATCTCGAAGATTACCAAGTGCTCAGCAAAATCACCTTGCGCGCCATTGCCGCCAAACAGCCGCAAACCTTAGCCGGTCTGCGCGACATCCACGGCATGGATGAGGAAAAAACCGCGAAATACGGAGAAGCGCTGTTGGCGGTATGCAGAGAGGCCGTCTGAAAACGGTTGGAAAATTCACAGCAAAACAGCAGTACGGGAAAATAATGGCAATCAAGTCACCTAAAATATGGACTTCTTTTGAAGACCAATTAACATTATTACAACAACGCGGAATGATTGTAGAAGATAGAGACAAGGCGTTGCATTATTTGTCTAAATTAGGCTATTACCGTTTGAGTGGCTATTTTTATCCCTTCCGTCAGTTTGACGGCAGCGGACGCCGTGCAGATTGTTTTGCCGAAGCAACCTATTTTAATGATGTGTTGGCACTGTATATGTTTGATAAAGCATTAAGGGTGCTGGCTATGGATGCTTTAGAGCGGATTGAAGTAGCCGTAAAAGTAGAGGTTGCCTATTTACTCGGCAAGCATCATGCCTTGGCACACGAAGATCCTACATTTTTCCAAAAAGATTCAGTCAATTTCCAACATGCGAAATGGTTGAGCAACTACCAAAAATTGCTGAATAGGGAAAAACAGAAAAACGATGTCAAATCGGAGCGGCAAAGCTCTTTTGTACAACACCATATGCACCATTATGACGGTGCGCTGCCTATTTGGGTCGGATGCGAAGTGTGGGATTTCGGAACATTGTCCAATTTATTTCGAGGTTTAGAATTTAAATACAGCGACCAAATTGCTAAAAAATACGGTATCCACTCAGGTAAAGCATTAAGCTCATTTCTTTATACGTTCAACACAGTACGCAATATTTCCGCACACCACGGCCGCTTATGGAATCGCGGTATTGTCGGCCGTGCCAGCTTGGCCGCCATTAAAGGCCCGCAGTGGAAACGGCTCAATAATGAGCAAGCGTTTACCGCTTTTTGTTTGATGCAATGGATGATGCAGAATATTTGCCCGAATTCGGAATGGAAAATCAGAGTGAAAAATACCATCAAAAAATTTCCCATTGTTCGAGGGGGTGCAGTCAATGAGGTCAATCTTCAGCGCTTCGGCATTCCTGATGGAATGGATCTGGAACGTTGGCAGCTGTGGAACAGGTGAATCAAGCTGAAAAAAGAAAGCCCCCAACTCTGTACTGCACCAGCCTTTGGCTTCTCAGAGAAGGGGGGGTTATTGATTTGATCATAGAATAAAGCAAGAAGCCTGTCAAGTTTGAAGCAAAACAAAGGCCGTCTGAAAAGGGTTTCAGACGGCCTTTGTTTCATTCCTCACGCGGCATTCGGCGGTGCCACGGCTTTCACATAATTGAGCGCGATAAACTGCTTGTCGGCATCCACTTCGGCCACGCTCACTTTCATTTGCGTGCGCGGCAGGGCATCAAACGGAATGCCGCCGGCGCGCGCCACCATGGGCAGGCCGTCGATGCGCACCAAATCGTCTTTCAAAAGCGTGGCGGTTAATTCTTTAATGCCTTGCTGCTGCAGGTAAACCAGGCTCCAATAGGCTTCCATTTGGCGCTGGAAATCGGCATAGGCCGAATAGGCGGTGTCGAAATCGCGCAGCGCGGCGAATAAATCGGCATCGTTTTTCTGATAAAGCCAGCGTAGCCTGTGTAGCCTGTGTGCCATAGGCACGCACGCGTTTTTCATTTAACCTGAGGCCGTTTGGGAGATTAATGTTTCAGACGGCCTTGGGCGTTTGTAATTAAAAAGCCAACGCAAGTTGGTTAAGACGCGTGCGTGCCTATGGCACACACCCTACACACAGGCTGCGCTGGCGACTCACTTTTTTTAAAATTTTATATCAGTCAACTGACCTTAATGCGCCTCTTCCCAATCATCCCCCACACCCACTTCCGCCAACAGCGGCACATCCATTTCCCCCGCTTGCTGCATAATCTCGGGCAGTTTCGCCCTCACCAAATCCAGCTCGCTATCCGGCACTTCCAGCACCAATTCATCGTGCACCTGCATAATCAGTTTGCTCTCAAGGCCGTCTGAAGCGAGCCAATGGCACACGTCTATCATGGCGCGTTTGATTAAATCGGAAGCGGTGCCCTGCATGGGGGCGTTGATGGCGGCGCGTTCGGCACCGGCGCGCTCGTTACCGTTTTTGCTGTGGATGCCGGGCAGATACAGGCGGCGGCCGAGCACGGTTTCGACGTAGCCTTGCGCGGCGGCGAGCTCTTTGGTGCGCTGCATGTAGTCGGCCACGCCGGGGTAGCGGGCGAAGTAGCGGTCGATAAAGCTTTTGGCGGAGAGGGCGTCGATGCCGAGCGATTTGGCGAGGCCGTATTGGCCCATGCCGTAAATGAGGCCGAAGTTGATGGTTTTGGCGTAGCGGCGCTGCTCGCTGCCCACGTTTTCGGGGGCGATGCCGAACACTTCGGCGGCGGTGCGGCGGTGCACGTCTTCGCCGTTTTGAAAGGCTTCGAGCAGGGTTTTGTCGCCGCTCAAGTGCGCCATGATGCGCAATTCGATTTGCGAATAGTCGGCCGACACGATTTTGCTGCCCTCGGGCGCAACAAAGGCGCGGCGCACGCGGCGGCCTTGTTCGGTGCGGATGGGGATGTTTTGCAGGTTGGGGTTGTTGCTGGCGAGCCGGCCGGTGATGGCCACGGCTTGGGCATAAGTGGTGTGCACGCGGCCGGTGGCGGGGTTGATCATTTCAGGTAGCTTGTCGGTGTAGGTGGATTTGAGCTTGGCGAGGCTGCGGTTTTGCAAAATGATGCTGGGCAAGGGGTAGTCGGGTGCGAGCTGCTCGAGCACGGCTTCGTTGGTGGACACGCCGCCGCTGGCGGTTTTTTTCAGGCCTTTGGTGGGAATGCCCATTTTGCCGAACAAAATTTCCTGCAATTGTTTGGGCGAATTGAGGTTGAAGGGTTGGCCGGCAATTTCGTAGGCCTGCTGTTCAAGCCGCACCAATTCGGTGCCCAATTCGTGGCTTTGGCGGGCAAGCTCGTTTTTGTCGATGAGCACGCCGTTGCGCTCCATGATAAACAGCACTTCGGCCACGGGCAGCTCGAGTTTTTCATACATTTCAAGCTGCTTGGCATCCATTTGCGCTTTCAGACGGCCTTCGATGCGCAAGGCGAAATCGGCGTCTTGCGCGGCATATTCGGTGGCTTGCTCAACGGCCACATCGGCAAACGAAATCTGCTTGGCGCCTTTGCCGCACAGGCTCTCATAGGTGACGGTGGGCAGGCCGAGCCAGCGTTCGGCCAATTCGTCCAAACCATGCCCCAAGTGGCTTTCCACAATATAGGAAGCGAGCATGGCATCGCCGGCAATGCCGTTTAATTTGATGCCGTAGTTGTACAACACATGTTCGTCGTATTTCAGATTTTGGCCGATTTTTTTCAGACGGCCTGATTCGAAATAAGGTTTCAGACGGCCTAATACATCGTGCAAATCCAATTGTTCGGGCGCGGCGGTGGGCGTGTGGCCGAGCGGAATATACACGGCAACGCCCGGCGCAAAGGCAATGCTGATGCCCACCAGCCGCGCCTGCATGGCGTCGAGACTGGTGGTTTCGGTGTCGAGGCCGATTGCTTCGGCCATATCGAGCCGCGCCAGCAATTCGGCAAAGGCGGCTTCGGTGGTGATGGCTTGATAATCGAGCGTTTGCGGGGCTTCAGGCAGCGTATTTTTTATTTCAAGCGGCCGCTCGGCTGCCAGCGCAGCTTGTTCGCCGATATCGAGCGTGGCAAACAAATCTTCGCCGTTGCCTTCGCTGATGCGGGTTTCGGCTTCTTTGAGCCAGGTGCGGAAATTCAGGCGCTTGAATTCCACCGCCAATTGGCTCCATTTTGGGCTTTGGCGGTGCAGGCTGTGCAGGCCTTCAGGCAATTCGCCGTGCAAATCGACATCGGTTTTGATGGTAACCAATTCATAAGAGAGCGGCAGGCGCGGCAGCGCGGCTTGCAGATTTTCACCCACTTTGCCTTTGATTTCATCGGCATGCGCCATCACGCCTTGCAGCGAGTCGTAACTTTCCAGCCATTTCACCGCCGTTTTGGGGCCGCATTTTTCCACGCCCGGCACGTTGTCGACTTTATCGCCCATCAGCGCCAGATAATCGATGATTTGGTCGGGGCGCACGCCGAATTTGTGTTTCACGCCTTCAATATCGAGCGTTTCATTTTTCATGGTGTTGACGAGGGTGATGCGTTCGCTCACCAATTGCGCCATGTCTTTATCGCCGGTGGAAATCACCACATTCCAGCCCGCTTCTTCACCGGCTTTGGCCAGCGTGCCAATCACATCATCGGCTTCCACATCGGGCACCACCAGCACCGGCCAGCCCATCAGCCGCACCAACTCGGGCAACATCTCGGCCTGCGGGCGCAAATCATCCGGCATGGGCGGGCGCGTGGCTTTGTAGTCAGGAAACATATCGTGGCGGAAATTTTTGCCTTTGGCATCAAACACGCAGCAGCAATGGTCGTGCTGGTTGTCTGCACGCAGGCGGCGCAGCATGTTCAATACGCCGTAAAGCGCGCCCGTGGGCGTGCCGTCGGGCGCGGTGAGCGGCGCCATGGCGTGATAAGCGCGGTAGAGATAAGATGAGCCGTCGACTAAAAGCAGGGTTTGGGAAGACATAATTCAAGGCCGTCTGAAAGATTCAAGATAGGCTGATTATAAAGGAAATAAGAAAGGCCGTCTGAAAGCTTCAGACGGCCTGATAAGGTGCACACCATCAAGGTTTACGGCTTTTCCACCGCCTCCAGCCCCAACCTTATCCAGCGCAAAGCCCGCTCGTGCCGCGCCTGCGTGGCTTCCCACAGCGTGTCTTGGTCGAGAATCGAATATTCGCCCTCGGCGGTGACGAGGTTTAAATCGCTGTCGTGATCGGCGAGCCATTGTTCGCTTTGATAATAAAGCTGCAAACCCTGCCACAGGGTTTCAGCGGCCTGCCATTGCTGCTGCGCGGCTTCCAGCTGGCGGCAAAGCGCTTGATATTGCTCATATTGCTGCTGCATTTCTTGCGGATGAAACAACATTTCCGACCTCCGGTAAAAAGTAAACAGCCCGATGATAATACAAAAGGCCGTCTGAAAACATAACGCTTTCAGACGGCCTGTGTCGTTAAATATAGTGGAATGCAGAATAAAGCGATACAAGGCAACAAGCCGCAGAGCATACAACAGTACGGCAAGGCGCAGCAACGCCGTAGCGCTTTTTTATGCATTTCACTATATCAATGCACCCAGCGCGAATGCAGTTTGCGGGTGGCAGCATCGAGCAGCCAGCCGAGCGCGCCGATGAGCACAATGGCGGCCATTAATTCGGAATAGGCAAGCCGGTCGCGGGTGTCGAGAATAAAATAGCCCAAGCCTTCGTTTACACCCAACATTTCACAGGGCACGAGCACAATCCACACCACACCGATGGCTAAGCGCAGGCCGGTGAGGATGTGGCCGAACACGGCCGGCAGCATGATTTTAAAAAGCATTTCGCGGCGGGTGGCGGCGAGCGAATGGCCGAGTTGCAGCCATTGGCGGTCGATGGCTTTCACGCCGGTGGCGGTGTTGAGCAGAATCGGCCACACGGCGGCAAAGGCGAGCAGAAAATAAATCGGCGCATCGCCTATGCCCAAAAGCATCACCACCACGGGCATCCACGAGAGCGGTGAAATCATGCGCAAAAATTGAAACGATGTGCCGGTGAGCTTTTCGGCCAGCGCCGATTGGCCGATCAGCAGCCCCAGCGGCACGCCGAAAGCCAGTGCCCACAGCAAGCCCACCGCCACGCGCTTGAGGCTGGCGATAATGTGGCCGGTGAGCTGGTTGTGAATCAGCAAATCCCACAGGCTCTGGAAAGTGGGCACAGGCGCGAGCATATTGGCCAGCGGCATGCGCTCTGCCAAGAGCTGGGTGCCGATTTGCCAGACAATCAGCAAAATCAGTAAGCCGGCGGCGCTGAGGGCGGGGGTTTTCAGGGAAGATGGCATAGGGGTTCCTTGATGTGTGCTGTTTTTTTATAAAGGCCGTCTGAAAGGGTTGGAAGAAGCTTCAGGCGGTTTGTTTTGTTTTTTGGGGTTCGAGGTAGGCAAACCGCAAGTTTGCTTAGCCACAACCGCCATCTCTTCACATCTCTACGCTACACCGCAATCATTTCTTCGCGCGTCCAGCCGTTTAAGCCGAATAATTGCTGGAATTGCCCGGCTTCAACCGCCTGCTTCACAAAGCGCGCATCCACCAAATCTTGCGCCACATGCTGCGGGCTTAATTCATCAAGAAAACGGTTCACACCGGCGATATGGGTTTCTTTGAGCATTTCCACCAGTTTTTCGGTGTAGGAAGGATAGGGATAAGGCTGAAAATCGATGCGGCGCTGGTGCCATTCGGGGTGGCGGATAATGCCGCTTTCGGTGTAGCGCGCCCAGGCTTCGGGCGCGGGGGCGAGCACGTTTTGCAGCACTTTGTCTTCATGCGGGGTGTATTTGTGCGGCCCTTGTTTGGAGAGCATCAGCGCGGTGTCGGCGCGGTGGCCGGCGGCCCAAGCCTGGCCTTCCACCAGCGCGGAAACCACGTTTTGCACCCATTCGGGGCGGCGGGCAATATCGTGCTCCTGCATCAGCGTCACGCAGCAGGCGTGGTCGCGCCACACATCGCCGGAAAAGCGCAGCACCTTACCCACGCCTTTGGCTTCGGCCACGGCGTTGAACGGCTCGGCCACGATAAAGCCGGCAATGGCACGGTTAGCGAGCGCGGCCACCATGTCGGAAGGCGCCATCACGCTCAATTTCACTTCGCCCGCTTGCGGGTTTTTCTCCACCACTTTGAGGCCGTGTTCGCGCAAAATCTTTTGCAGCACCACGTTGTGTATCGAATACCAAAACGGAATCGCCACGGTTTTGCCGCCCAAACCGGCGATGTTGGCAATATCGGGCGCAACCGTGAGCGCGGAGCCGGCCATATGGTTCCACATCACCACTTTAATCGGCGAGGCGCTGCCGTAGCGCGCCCAAATGCTCATCGGCGACAATAAGTGAATCAGGTTGACTTGGCCGCTGAGAAAGGCTTCCACCAGCGAAGCCCAACTGCGAAACAGCACCGGCTTGGCCACATTATTCACACCGTGTTTGGCAAACAGACCTTGCGCGTGCGCCACCAGCAAGGGCGTGGCATCGGTGATCGGCAGATAGCCGATTTTCAGCGGCGCATCGGGATTTTGCTCGGCGCGCTGCCCGCAGGCTTGCAGCAGCGGCAGGCTGCCGGCGGCGGTAAACAGGGCGGCGAGCTTGAGAAATTCACGGCGGCTGGGCATATTTTGAATCCTTGCGTGTGTTGGTTTTGTTTTTACAGGCCGTCTGAAACTGGAAATATTTCCTGCTCAATCAATTGCTTGAACCAGGTTGCTTTTGTGGGCAAAACCCACGCTGCGGCTTTTTGATTGATACAGGCCGTCTGAAAGGATCGTCATCGGTTTGAGTTTGTGGCTTTCAGACGGCCTAAATCACAAATTCCACCGTTTCCACCTGCCGTTTATGGCCGTGGGCATCGCGCAGCGCCTGCAGAATTTCCACGCGCTCGCTGTTCATTTCCAGCAGCGCATCGTGGCGCGGATAAGGCAGGGCAAGCTGCCATTCTCCGATTTGGCGGCCAGGCTTGTTGCCGATTAGGATGGCGCGGTCGGCCAGAATCAGCGCTTCGTCGATATCGTGTGTCACCATCACCGCGCTGGCGTTGTGGCGGCTGATTAGCGTGCGCAGCAAATCCTGCATTTCGGTGCGCGTTACTGCATCGAGTGCGGAAAAAGGCTCGTCGAGCAGCCACACTTCGGGGTTGCGCGCCAGCACGCGCGCCAGCGACACGCGCTGCGCCATACCGCCTGAAAGCTCGGCGGGAAACATCTCGGCCGCGTGCGAGAGCCCCACTTCTTCAATGGCTTCTTCCACCCGCGCCCGGCGCGCGGCGCGCCCCAATTCGGGTTGGCTTTTGAAATCAAGGCCGAAAGAAACATTGTCGCGCACATTGAGCCACGGCAGCAGCACCGCTTGTTGAAACACAAACCCTAAGCGCGGGTGCGGGCGGGTGAGTGTTTTGCCGAATAATTGCACCTCGCCCTTCAAAGGCTTGGCCAGCCCGGCCAACACGCGCAAAAGCGAAGATTTGCCCACGCCGCTGGGGCCCATCAGGCCGATTAGCTCGCCCTCGGCCACATCGAGCGAAAAATCCTGCAAGATAGTGGTGAGGCTGCCTTGGTGGGTGTAGCCCAGGGTGATGTGGCGGGCGGAGAGCAGCGGCATGATGGTTGTCCTGATGAAATGGGTGCAGTTTGGTACTGTAATCAATCTGTGCTCAAAAGAGAAAGAATTTAAATCGCTATGCTAATAATTTTCGGCTATATCGCGCTTGGCGCCGGATGGGCAAGGCTGCGCCCGTGTGTGTTGATTGTCGATAAATTGGATGATGGCCGTATTCATGCCTACATGCGTTTATCATTTATATTTATATTCAAGGCCGTCTGAAAGATAAATGTTTCAGACGGCCTGGATGTTTACCTTCAAAACAAAAAACAAACCTTGGCCGTCTGATACCAATTCAAAAAAGTAAGCTAACAAGGCGGCGAGCCGAAGACAGTACACCTATAGATGCGGCAATTAATTATTGAATATTCACATCCTCTTACCCGCAGCAGAAACCTGTTCCCTCTCCCGTGGGAGAGGGCTAGGGAGAGGGCAACAAGCCAAAGGCTTGTTTGCCGGTATCTGAAAATGTTCAATATTTATTTGCCGAATCAATAGTACGGCTAGGCGAGCCAACGAAGTTAGGTTATTTTTTTGGATTGGTATGAATGCCCGTTTGCGCTGCCGTATGGCGCATATGCCGATTCGGCTATAGAATAAAGGCCGAGCCAATCCAACAGAAAGCCCTGCCATGAGCCTGAGCAAAAAGCTGCCCCACCCGCGCCTACCGGAAGATGTGCGCCGCGAAGTGCACGCGCGCGAGTCGTATCATGTGTTGAAAATCATTTCCGAATTTGTGGAAGCGGGCGAAGAGCTGCGCGCCATTCAGCCGGCGGTGAGCATTTACGGCAGCGCCCGCACGCCGGTAGACCACCCCGATTATCTTTTTACCGAGCGGCTTTCGCGCAAATTGTCGGACGCGGGCTTTTCGGTGATTTCCGGCGGCGGCCCCGGCATTATGGAGGCGGCCAATAAGGGCGCGTTTGCCGGCGCCAGCCCGGCGGTGGGGCTGAATATTGTGTTGCCGCACGAGCAGGGCGCCAACCCTTATCAGGATTTGTCGATTAAATTCCAGCATTTTTTCCCGCGCAAAGTGATGTTTGTGAAGCACGCGGTGGCCTATGTGGTGATGCCCGGCGGCTTCGGCACGCTGGATGAATTGTTTGAAAGCCTCACCCTCGTGCAAACAGGCAAAACGCCGAGCCGGCCGATTATCTTGGTGGGACGCAGCTTTTGGCAGGGCATGATCGATTGGATCGGCGATCAGCTTTTGGAAAGAGGCATGATTTCGCCGTCGGATTTGGATTTAATGCAGATTGTGGATGATGAAGATGAAATTGTGGCGCAGATTTTCGCCCATTTCGAATGCCGCACCGATGATTTGTGCATGAACGGCGATAATCCTTGGGCGCTGGGTTTGTAAGGCCGTCTGAAAAGCGAGATATTGTCACAAAAGGCAAATGCCGTCTGAAACATTTTCAGACGGCATTTGCCTTTTTTCAAACCATCAATAAGATTTATACGGCAGAAATTTGCCCGACATCACGATATTCACGCGGTCGCCCGCCTCGTTGGGCTCGCGTTGGATGTCCATCGAAAAATCAATCGCGCTCATAATGCCGTCGCCGAATTCTTCATGAATCAGCGCTTTCATGGTGGTGCCATACACGCTGATCACTTCGTATAAGCGGTAAATCAGCGGGTCGGTGGGCACGGCGGTGGGCAGGCAGCCTTTATAGGGCACTTGTTGCAGCCATTTTTCGGCATCTTCGCCCAAATCGAAAATATCGGCAATGATTTCGGCCTGCTCGGCATCCAAGGCCATCTGCCCCAAGCAGGCGGCGGTTACCCATTCTTTGCTCAAGCCCACTTGGGCGGCCACTTCTTCCCATTTCAAGCCTTTGGCCACTTTGGCGGCGATAATCATTTCGGTCACTTGGTTGCGGTCGGTAATCATGATGAAGCTCCTTTTGATGATGCACTAGGGGAATAACGGCACACGCCGTGATAAAGTGGATCGATTGGAGTTGGCAAAGCTGCGCGGCGGCGCCGAAATGGTTTATATCGTTGATATTCTTTCTTCAAATCTTTGTTTTAAGATTGAAATTTCATGAAACATCTTTACGGCTGAAAATCATCCACTTTGGCCTGATAGCTTTTGAGCAAGGCCGCCGATTCGGCAAAACGTTGTTGCTCATGCTCATCCAGCGGCACTTCAAACACCCGCACCGCACCTTTGCGGTTGATCACTGCCGGCACACCGATATACACGCCCTCTTGCCCCAATTCGCCCTCCAACAGCGTAGACACGGTCAACACCACGTTTTGGTTGTGCAAAATGGCGTTGGAAATGCGGCTCAAGCCCATGCCGATGCCGTAGCTGGTGGCGCCTTTGGCTTCGATAATGGCATAAGCGGCATCACGCACATGGCTGTGGATATCGTTCATCAACTGCTCACCGTTTTCATGCGCGGCCAAAAGCTTTTTCAGCGGCATACCGGCAATGCTGGCCGCGCTCCAGGCGGCAATCACGCTGTCGCCGTGTTCGCCTATCATATAGGCATCTACGCTCACCGGCGCCACACGGAAAGCCTCGCCCACATAATTGCACAAGCGCGCCGTATCGAGAATGGTGCCCGAACCGATTACACGCGATTTGGGCAGGCCGGAAAATTTCCAAGTGGCATAAGCGAGCACGTCCACCGGGTTGGTGGCCACCAGAAAAATGCCGTCAAAGCCCGAGCCCATCACCGCACCGACAATGCTGTGGAATACCTTCAAATTATTATCAATCAAATCCAGCCGCGTTTCGCCCGGCCGCTGCGGCACACCGGCGCAAATGCACACAATATCGGCATCGGCGCAATCGGCATAATCGCCCAGCTTGATTTGGGTGGGCGTTTGCGCATACAAAATGCCGTCTTGCAAATCGCGCACTTCGCCAAGCGCTTTTTTGCGGTTGAGGTCAATCAACACCATCTCATCGCAATGGCCTTGATTAAACATGGAAAATGCATAGCTGATGCCCACCGCGCCGGTGCCGATAATCACCACTTTATTGCCGACTTTTTTGGTCATAATGCCGCTCCTATTGTGTTTGCAATCAAAATAAACCGCTGATTGGACAATTATATAGCAATTTTTCCATAACACACGGCAACACTGCGTTTCAGACGGCCTGTGTTAAAACCCTATCGCCGGCGCCCTTTATCTGCACGATTGAAAGCCCGGCAAAACGCTTGCATATTGATGCCATGTTTTAAAGCCGCTAGGCCAACGCAAACCAAAATGGCGAACCGGCAAGATTTATTGAAAACTGAAACAACATTGTGCAAACACAGCCGATGGTTGAATATCCTCAATTATTCAAACTTATCCACTTTTCACCCCACCGCAAAATTTAAATTGCGTTAAGGCCGTCTGAAAAGCCGGCCTGCGCGGCGCGGCTTCAGCGCCAATCTGTTAAAATCGGCACCACACATCACAAAAGGCAAATACCATGAATATTCCCGCTATCCGTGCCGCACTTGATGCGGTAGAAATTCCCCACAGCAGCCGCACCATCGGCAGCGAGCAAGCCGTTGAATCGCTCGAAGCACGCCCCGACGGCCTGCACATCAGCCTGCGCTTCGGCTTTCCCACCGCCTTTATCGGCCAAGAGCTGGCCGAACGCGTTCAGACGGCCTTGCACGATTTGAGCGGCCCGCAGCCGCTACATCTGGGTATCGCCACCCACATTGGCACACACAAAGTGCAGCCTGGCGTGGCCACCATCAAAGGCGTGAAAAACATCATCGCCGTGGCCTCGGGCAAAGGCGGCGTGGGCAAATCCACCACCACCGCCAATCTGGCCATGGCCATGGCGCGCATGGGCGCACGCGTGGGCGTGCTCGATGCCGACCTTTACGGCCCCAGCCAGCCCACCATGCTGGGCGTGGCCGACGGCAAGCCGCAACAGGCCGACGGCAAGCTCGTGCCCGTGGTGGCCGAAGGCGGCATTCAGGTGATGTCGATCGGCTTTTTGGTGGATCCCGACCAAGCCGTGGTATGGCGCGGCCCCATGCTCTCGCAGGCTTTGCAGCAGCTGCTGTTTCAAAGCGAATGGGCCGATGTGGATTATCTCTTTATCGATTTGCCGCCCGGCACCGGCGACATCCAGCTCACGCTGTCGCAAAAAATCCCCGTCACCGGCTCGGTGGTGGTCACCACCCCGCAAGACATCGCGCTGATTGATGCCAAAAAAGCAGTGGATATGTTTCAAAAAGTGAATATCCCCATTTTCGGCGTGCTCGAAAATATGTCGGTGCACATTTGCAGCCATTGTGGCCACAGCGAAGCCATCTTCGGCCATGATGGCGGCAAACATCTTGCCGACAAGCTGGGCGTGCCGCTATTGGGGCAGCTGCCCTTAAGCCTGCCCGTGCGTGAAGCCATGGATGCGGGCACGGTCAAGCAGATGCAGGAAGCCCAACCGGCCATCGCCGAAATCTACACCCATGCCGCGTGGGCGCTGGCGCTGGCCGTGGCCGATAAAGGCAAAGATTTCAGCAGCCGCTTTCCGAAAATCGTGGTGGAATAAAAGCAACGGGCTGAAGCATAAAAAAGGCCGTCTGAACAATAAGTTCAGACGGCCTTTTTACAAACGCTTATTTGGCGGCTTCCTTGGCTTTTTCAGCAGCTTCTTTGGCAGCGGCTACGGCATCTTCTGCCACATTTTTAGTGGCATCGGCCGCTTTCTCACCAGCTGCTTTAGTGGCATCAACCGCTTTTTCGCCAGCTTCTTTAGTGGCGTCAACTGCTTTCTCACCGGCTTCTTTAGTGGCATCAGCCGCTTTTGCACCGGCTTCTTTCGCGGCAACAGCAGCAGCATCCACAGCCGAAGCCGCATCCGCTTTTGCATCTTTCACATCAGAAGCCACGGCTTGGGCGGCTTCTTTGGTTTCTTGCTTGGTTTCTTGCGAGCATGCAGCCAACGCAGCCACCATAAAGGCGGCAGTCAGAATTTTTTTCATTGTCGTTCGTCCTTAATTTGATCAAGATTCAGGGTTTGTTTTCATCGCATGTAATGCAGACAAATCCCAAACGCCGCCACTGATGGCAGCAGCGGTAGGAAAATCATAGCATAGCTGCTTTGGCTCGGTTATTTTTTCATCAAAACGGTTGTATTTTGATAAGCAAATTGCCCATTTGAATAAAAATAGCTTGACGCATTTAGCACCTATTCGCTATAATTTTGAGCTTATTGGGTCGTTAGCTCAGCTGGTAGAGCAGCGGACTTTTAATCCGTTGGTCGAAGGTTCGAATCCTTCACGACCCACCAAATAAAAAAACCTGCCTGTGCAAACGGGCAGGTTTTTTGTTTTCTGTAGTACCTGAAAATAATACCCATTCAAAAAAGTAAGCTAACAAGGCGGAAGCCTGCGACAGTACACACGTACGGCAAGGCGAGACAACGAAGTTAGGTTATTTTTTTGGATTGGTATAAGACAATCAGGCGGCTCGCCACAAATAGCACAGGGAGCCAACACAAGGCCGTGAGCTTGCTTTTTAGATTGAACATAAAACGGAATTTGGCATAAGAAAGGCCGTCTGAAAGTTTCAGACGGCCTTTCTTATGCATCGTGCAATGTAGTATAAAGAGTAACAAAGCAGCAATCAATTTACTATTTGAATGAGCACGATTGTACTTTGACAATTGCTTGGATTATGCCAAGCCCTCCGATGCCTGATCTTCCTCTTCCAGCACATCGATGGTGCGCATATGCTGCCAGGCAGCCAATGCCGCGGCATAATGCGCCAGCGGCACCCGCACCTGCAATCGGCAATCGAGCTGCAAATCTTGCTGCACGATTTCAGCCTGATGTTGCTTGGCAATGCGAATGGCATCGTTTAAATAGGGATATTCACAGCGCAACCACAGGCTTTTTTCAATGTTTTTTTCCACCACATCGGCTTGCTGCAAAACCAGAGCGGTAGCGGTTTTATAAGCATGAATCAAGCCCGGCACACCCAAAAGCGTGCCACCGAAATAGCGCACCACCACCACCAACACATCAGTAAGCGCCGCCGAATCAATCTGCCCCAAAATCGGCCGGCCCGCACTGCCGGCCGGCTCGCCATCATCATTGGCGCGAAATTGCAGGCCATCGGTGCCCACGCGGTAAGCATAACACCAATGGCGCGCTTTATGATGGCTTTGTCGCAAAGGCTCAAGCAAGGCTTTTACCTCATCGGCGCGGCGTATCGGATAGGCAAAAGCAATAAAGCGGCTGCCTTTGTCTTTGAATTCAGCGCTGGATGTGCCCGCTACGGTGCGGTAGGTGTCCACGCTCATGCACAGGCTTTTCGGATAATATCCAACAAAGCATCCACATGCGCCGGCTGTGTGTCAAAGCTGCACATCAGCCGCACGGTGCCGCTCTGATCCCAATCATAAAAAGCGAATTGCGCACGCGCTTTATCGGCTACACCCTCGGGCAGGCGGGCAAACACCGCATTGGATTGCACCGGATGCAGCAGTTGCACACCCTCAATCTGCTGCAAACCTTCCGCCAGCTTCACCGCCATTCGGTTGCTGTGGCGGGCATTTTCCAACCATAAATCATGTTCCAATAAGGCAATAAATTGGGCGGAAATAAACCGCATTTTGGAAGCCAATTGCAAATTGATTTTGCGCAAATGTGCCATGCCGGCCACCGCATCCGGCGATAAAGCCACCAAACATTCGCCAAACAGCAAACCGTTTTTGGTGCCACCAAACGAAAGCAAATCCACACCGGCATCGCTGCTGATGCTGCGCAAATCGGTATCCAAATAAGCAGCCGCATTGGCGATGCGGGCACCATCCATGTGCAGCTTCATGCCCAAGCTGTGGGCATAATCGGCAATGGCGCGAATTTCTTCGGCGGTGTAGCATGTGCCGCATTCGGTGGTTTGGCTGATGCTCACCACCAACGGCTGGGCGCGATGCTCGCTGCCAAAGCCCCAAGCTTGCCGAGCAATCAATTCCGGCGTGAGCTTGCCGTCGGGCGCATCGACCAGCCACAATTTCAAACCGCCGGTTATTTGTGGTGCACCGTTTTCATCGGTGTTGAGATGGGCGCTGTTGGCGCAAATCACGGCACCCCAACGCGGCATCATTGCTTGCAAACCCAGCACATTCGCACCGGTGCCGTTAAACACCGGCCAACATTGCGCCTGCTCCCCAAAATGGCTGCGCATGAGCTGTTGCAGTTTTTCGGTATAGATATCATAGCCATAAGCCGCCACATGGCCGCCATTGGCAGCGGCGACGGCAGCCAATATCTGCGGATGCGCACCGGCATAATTATCAGAAGCAAAAGAGAGCACATCGGGGGAATGCAAAGAATTCATGATTATTCCTGTGGTTCAGACGGCCTAATCATAAAAACAGGCAGGTTTTGGCCGTCTGAATAAAAACAGCAAAAACCTTATGCCGCAAAGCATAAAGTTTTTGCCGATGATGAAAACACAAAAGCAAGCTACTTACAGCAGATTATAGGTTTCACGTGAAACATTATGCTTTCAGCGCTGCGGTGAGTTGTGGCACCACTTCAAACAAATCGCCCACCAAACCATAGTCGGCAATATTGAAAATCGGTGCATCGGGATCTTTATTGATGGCCACAATCACTTTGCTGTCTTGCATGCCGGCAGTGTGCTGAATTGCGCCGGAAATGCCCACGGCAATATAAAGCTGCGGTGCCACCACTTTGCCGGTTTGGCCGACCTGCGTGTCGTTGGCGGCATATTCGGCATCAACTGCCGCACGCGAAGCGCCAATGGCAGCACCCAGGCTATCGGCCAGCGGCTCCATAATATTTTTAAATTGCTCGGCGCTGCCCAAAGCACGGCCGCCGGATACCACCACTTTGGCTTGTGTCAGCTCGGGGCGGTCGGATTGAATCAGCTCGCGGCTGATAAAGCGGCTCAAATTTTGTGCTGGCGTGGCAGTCACTTCCACTATCTCGGCATTGCCGCCTTCGGCCGCTGCGGCTTCAAAAGCCGTGGCGCGGAAAGTGAGCACCAATTTATCTTGCTTGCTGCGCAAAGTTTTAAATGCATTGCCGGCATAAATCGGGCGCACAAAGGTTTTTTCATCCACCACTTCGGTGAGATCAGACACTTGTTGCACATCCAACAAAGCCGCCACGCGCGGCAATAGGTTTTTGCCGAAAGCCGTAGCCGTAGCGCCGATGCTTGAATAATCGGCAGCCAGCTGCACCACCAAGGGCGCCAGCTCTTCGGCCAAGCCCGCGGCATAATGCGGCGCTTCTGCCAACAATACTTTGCTCACGCCGCTGATTTTTCGGGCAGCTTCTGCCACTGCACCGGCGGCTTCACCGGCCACCAAAACATGAACATCACCCAATTTGGCTGCCGCGCTAACGGCATGCAGGGTGGCGGGGTTTAATTGCTGATTGTCGTGCTCGGCAATAATCAATACGCTCATTTTGCTCTCCGTCAGATTACTTTGGCTTCGTTTTTCAATTTAGCCACCAATTCGGCCACATCGGCCACTTTCACGCCGGCTTGGCGCGCTTTGGGCTCGGCATATTTCACCACCTCGATGCGCAATGCGGTGTCCACGCCCAAATCGGCCGGCGTGAGCTTCTCCAGCGGCTTTTTCTTGGCCGCCATGATATTGGGCAGCTTCACAAAACGCGGCTCATTCAAGCGCAAATCGGTGCTGATCACCGCCGGCAGCTTCAAAGCCACTTCTTCGATGCCGCCATCAATTTCACGCTGCACCACCACTTCATCACCGGCCAGCACCACTTTGCTGGCAAACGTGGCTTGCGGTGCGTTCAGCAAAGCGGCCAGCATTTGCGCCGTTTGATTGGCATCGTCATCAATGGCCTGTTTGCCCAGCAACAGCAATTGCGGCTGCTCTTTTTCAGCCACGGCTTTAAGCAGCTTGGCCACGGTTAAAGGCTCGAGCACGGCATCGGTTTCCACATGCACGGCGCGGTCTGCGCCCATGGCCAGTGCGGTGCGCAAAGTGTCTTCACATTTTTTCTCACCCAGCGACACCGCCACGATTTCGCTGATTTTGCCGGCTTCTTTCAAACGCACGGCTTCTTCAACCGCAATTTCGTCAAACGGGTTCATCGACATTTTGACATTACCGATATCAACATCCGAGCCATCGGCTTTTACACGGACTTTAACGTTATAGTCCACCACGCGCTTTACCGCGACCAACGCTTTCATGGGTTCTCCTTTAACCGGCATGCCGGAAATAATATGAAGCAGAAATTTTCATCAGTCACCACCAGTTGTTTGATGATGCCTGATGAAAACCGCCGCTTGGTTTCAACGCTTCAGACGGCCTGTATTATACCCGAGCCGGCCGCTATCTTCTTCATGCCTTTACTGTTTTTTAGACTTTTCGTTCTAATCGAATGCTGTTGCAAGCGCTTTAGCCGCTATGCTGTTTTGTAAAGCTTGATAAACTTCATCCACACTCGGAATGCAGCCGGCATTACCGAGATTTTTAGCCCACGCCGATTCCTGCACGCCGGTTTTCAAAGGGTCGGTATCGGTGTAGATACCCACCACAGGTTTATCGAGCGCATTGGCCAAATGCAGTAGGCCGGTGTCCACCCCGGCAATGCCCTCAGCCTTATCCAGCAGCCAAGCTGCTTGCAGCAGGCTTAATTTAGCGCACACCCGCGCAAACGGCAAACGGGCCGCAATCGTTTCAGCGCGCGCTTTTTCAGCCGCATTGCCCCACGGCAAATACACCGGCAGGCCGCTGTGATCATGCAGTTTTTGCAGCAAGGCCAACCAATTTTCAACAGGCCACAATTTGCTGTCGCGGCTGGTGGCATGCAGCGCCACATAATAATGCGCCGGCAAATCCGGCAAGCGCGCGCTTTCCGGCACCACCAAGCCGAAATGTTGCTCATCGGGTAAGGCATAGCCGAATGCTTGCGCAAATAACATGCGGTTGCGCCACACGGCATTCTTGTCTTTGGGCACGGCATAGTTATGGTGATAAGCCAGCGCTGCCCAGCGCTCGCGCGCGCTGCTGCCATCAAGACCTTTCACCGGCGCATGGGCTATTTTGGCAAACAGTGCGCTTTTCACCAAGCCTTGGCTATCGAGCACATCATCAAAATGCTGTTGCTGCAAATCTTGTTTCAGACGGCCTATTTGCCGCCAAGTGGCCGGGCTGAGCAAATCTTTACGCCATTGCCGCCAACGCATTTCATGCACTTGGCGCACAAACGGATGCAATCTGGCGATGTCGGCAAATCCGGCTTCGCACAGCCAATGCAAATTCACATCCGGACGCATGCGTGATAAATCGTCCACAGCCGGCAAGGTGTGGATTAAATCGCCCATGCTCGATAAGCGTACCAACAGCGTTTTCATCGGCTATATCGCTTTCTTACCATGATGTTTCACGTGAAACATATTTAAGAATACTCTGAATAACTTATTGATTTTTAATATATTCAGAAATTTTTGCTGCATTTTCAAGCACAATCGCGCCGTGTGCCATCATTTCGTTCCATGCCGCTTCGGTGGTGTCCGGCGCAATGCCGCGGCAAGCCGCCGCGTTTACAATCACTTGCCAAGCGCCGCCTTTAAGCAATTGCAACACCGTGGTTTTCACACAATAATCCGTGGCCAAGCCGCCCACAATCACGGTTTGCGCCTGCTTGCTGTGCAGCCATTCCAAAAGGCCGGTGGAAAGCTTTTCATCAATATCGTGAAAGCAGGCACCATAAGGGTGAAATTCCGGGTCCACCCCTTTCCACACGCAATAATCGTAGCCCGTTGCCGCGGGCAGCCCATCGAGCAGCTCAAAACCCGGTGTGCCGACAATCGCATGTGGCACCCAAGTGAGATCGGCATTGGGCATGCCGGTGGGCTGCAACATATCCACAGCTTTATCCACAATCCATTTGGCCGACGGGCTATGCGCATCTTTGCTCATCACGCGCAAATCGGCCAGCGCCGCTTGCGCATTAAGCTCGGCAACAATCGTATCACCCTCGGCTACCGGCAATTCTTGCGGGCATAAAGGCGAAAAAGTTTTCTGCGCATCCACATCTATCGACACAATCATGCCGCTTCTCCAAGCATACGAATCCGCTATTATATAGCGAAAAAGCCTTGTTATTCTAGCGTTGCTGCCTTGCATTCAACGCAAAATAAAACGATGTTTTATGCTGCTTTATCAGGCCGTCTGAAGCTTTTCTTTCAGACGGCCTCTCTCTTCGTTAACGTAATAAATATAGTTTGTGTGCAAGCCATAAAATTTGCTGATACGCTTGCCAATCGGCTTACACCGCCCGATTCATTTGTTAAAATAAGCCGCTTCACGCTTATTTTTCAGACGGCCTCTCTATGCAGCACACCCTCACCAGTATTGCCACGGTTCATTCACCCTACCAACAAAAATTCGGCGTGGCGCGGCAGCCCGGGTTGGTGCCGGCTGCCGAAGTATGCATCGAATTGGCCGCAGAATTCAACGCCGACAGCGTGCGCGGCCTTGAAAGCTTTGATTATGTGTGGATACATTTTATTTTTCACGGCGTGCTCGATGAAGGCTGGTCGCCGCTGGTGCGCCCGCCGCGTTTAGGCGGCAAGCAGAAAATGGGCGTGTTTGCCACCCGCAGCCCGCACCGCCCCAATCATTTGGGCTTGTCGCTGCTCAAACTCGAGCGCATCGAATGCGGTAAAACCGTCAAACTTTATTGCAGCGGCGCCGATTTGCTCGACGGCACGCCGGTGGTGGACATCAAACCCTACATCCCGTTTGTGGAAGCCCGGCCAGAAGCCGCGGCCGGCTTTGCCCTCAGCGCGCCCGATTTGTTGCAAGTGGCCTGGCTGCCCGGCACCGATACCGGCTTATCCGCAAACACGCGCGAGCTGATTGCGCAAAGCATCGCGCAAGATCCGCGGCCGGCTTATCAAAATATTCCTGAGCGCGTGTATGTGATGAGCGTGGCCGGTTATGAAATCAAATTTCAAATTGAGGAAAAAGCCGCCACGATAATCGCGGTTGAGCCTCAGGCCGTCTGAAAAACGCCAAACGGCTTGGCGCAGATCTTTTTTTGGCTCGATGCCTTTGCAAAAGACTTTCAATTTATCGTTTAAACCTTATCATTTAAACCGTGTGCATGGTTGAGCCACACACTCTACACGCAATTTGAAATTTCTTATTTCTGTATCCATTTTTCTTTGATTTCACTATAAATAAAAGGCCGTCTGAAAGTTTTCAGACGGCCTTTGCTGATTAATATTATTTATTTATGAAGCGTGTTATATAAAGCGTAAATCTTTGATTAATCAGATTAATTTTGCAAAATAATGCAGGGTGCGCACCAATTGGCAGGTGTATGACATTTCATTATCATACCAAGCCACGGTTTTCACCAATTGCTTGTCGCCCACGGTCATCACGCGGGTTTGGGTGGCGTCAAACAATGAGCCGAATTCCATGCCGATCACGTCTGAAGACACCAATTGCTCTTCGGTGTAGCCGTAAGATTCATTGGCCGCGGCTTTCATGGCTGCGTTGATTTCTTCTTTGGTCACGTTTTTTTCCAACACGGTCACCAGCTCGGTCAGCGAGCCGGTGGCCACGGGCACGCGCTGGGCAGAGCCGTCGAGCTTGCCGTTCAACGCGGGAATCACCAAGCCGATGGCTTTGGCCGCGCCGGTGCTATTGGGCACAATATTTTGCGCGGCGGCACGGGCACGGCGGAAATCGCCTTTGCGGTGCGGTGCGTCAAGCGTGTTTTGGTCGCCGGTGTAGGCATGAATGGTGGTCATCAGGCCTTCCACCACGCCGTATTGTTTTTGCAGCACGGCGGCCATCGGCGCCAGGCAGTTGGTGGTGCAGGAAGCGGCAGAAATCACGGTTTCGCTGCCGTCGAGAATATCTTCGTTCACACCAAACACCACGGTTTTCATGTCGCCGCCGGGGGCGGAAATCACCACTTTGCGGGCGCCGGCTTTGATGTGTTTTTCCGCTTTTTCTTTGGTGGTGAAAAAGCCGGTGCATTCGAGCACCACGTCCACACCCAATTCGCCCCAGGGCAAGGCTTCCGGATCGGCATCGGCAAACACTTTGATTTCTTTGCCGTCCACCACAATGGCGTTGTCTTTCAACTCGGCAGTGCCTTGAAAGCGGCCTTGGGTGGTGTCGTATTTAAACAGGTGCAACAGCATGTCGGCCGGAGTGAGGTCGTTTACCGCCACCACTTCAAGGCCTTCGGTTTTGATGATTTGGCGCAATGCCAAGCGGCCGATGCGGCCGAAACCATTAATCGCAACTTTAATGCTCATATTTTGCTCCTAGAAATATTCAGAAATAACGATAAATTTCAGATGGCTGCTTTTTACCATGAAATAAAATTACTACCTAACACTACTTACTGCAAACAACATAAATCTGATTTAACACAAGCTATGCCTGCCTGTTGAGCTTGCAATGCCGTCTGAAAAGTTTGCCCGACTTTAATTAAATAAGTAAATATATATAAAGATGATATTAGATGAAGCAGGGGCTGTCTTGTGGATAAACCATATTTTACAATTAAAAACAAATGGCTAATTAAGATGAAAGTTTCCGGATAAGCCTGTGTGCGGTTTACGCGCTTTTGGGGATAAAAATCCCATTTTTCCCACGGTATGTGAATAAATCGGGCTTATCCACTTTTGCCGCACACGCTTTCAGACGGCCTTCGAGCTTATCAGATTAATTGGTAAATACTATTAAAAATAATAGGCTGTTGGCGCGGTTTTATCGTATGATACGCACCAACATCAACAAAAATATTCAGAGGAAACAATATGCTGCAACGAACATTGGCCAAATCTGTGCATGTTGCCGGCGTGGGCCTGCATTCGGGCGAACGGGTGGCGCTCACGCTGCATCCGGCCGCGGAAAACAGCGGCATTTCGTTTCGGCGCACCGATTTGAGCGGTGAGAAAGGTGCTGTGATTGCGCTCACGCCTTATTTAATCAACGACACCCGCCTCTCATCCACCGTCGTAACCGAAGCCGGCGTGCGCGTGGGCACCATCGAGCATATTATGTCGGCATTGGCCGCTTATGGCGTGGATAATGCGCTGATTGAATTGAATGCGCCCGAAATCCCGATTATGGACGGCTCGAGCCTGCCGTTTATCTATCTGCTGCAAGATGCCGGCATTGTCGATCAGCAGGCGCAAAAGCGTTTTTTGAAAATTTTGAAAACGGTTGAAGTGAAAGAAGCCGGCAAATGGGTGCGTTTTACGCCTTATAACGGCTTTAAAGTCACCCTCACCATCGAATTCGACCATCCGGTGTTCAACCGCAGCAATCCCACTTTTGAAATCGATTTTGCCGGCAAATCGTATGTGGAAGAAATCGCCCGCGCCCGCACTTTCGGCTTTATGCAGGAAGTGGAGCTGATGAGAGCGCACAATCTGGGCCTCGGCGGCAACCTCAATAATGCCATTGTGATTGACGACACCGATGTGCTCAACCCCGAAGGTTTGCGCTATCCCGATGAATTTGTGCGCCATAAAATTCTCGATGCCATCGGCGATCTTTATATCGTCGGTCACCCGATTATCGGCGCATTCGAAGGCTATAAATCCGGCCACGCCATCAACAACGCCTTGCTGCGCGCGGTGTTGGCAGACGAGAGCGCTTACGAATGGGTGCAATTCGAGCACGAAGAAGATTTGCCCGCCGCTTTTCACGGCTTGCCCGATGTGGCTTGAATGTGATTGAAGCAAGATGAAAAATGCCGTCTGAAAACTTTTCAGACGGCATTTCGTTTACAAACCATCAAACTCAATCGCCCATCACTTTGCCTTCACGCCGCGGATCCGCACCGCCCTGCAAACCCTGCGGCTGAATCACAATGCCTTGCACGCCCGAATTCAAATCGCGCACCTGCACCGGATAGCCCATGCGCTCCAGCGCACCGGCTTTGGCTGCAGCCGGCGTGTTTTCTTCCAATTCGTAAGCGCTGCCGCGGTTGAGCATATTGGGCAGGTCAATCGCCTGCTGGATATCCATGCCCCAATCTAAATGCGCCACCAGCGTTTTGGCCACATAGCCGATGATGCGGCTGCCGCCGGGCGAGCCCACGGCCAGATAAGGCGCGCCGTTTTTCAACACAATGGTCGGCGCCATTGATGAGCGCGGGCGTTTGCCGCCTTCCACGCGGTTGGCCACGGCTTGTCCGTTTTGCTCGGGCTCAAACGAAAAATCGGTAAGCTCGTTGTTGAGCAGATAGCCGTTGGCCATCAGCGTGGAGCCGAAAGCGTTTTCAATCGATGTGGTCATCGACACCACATTGCCCGCCGCATCCACAATCACCAAATGGCTGGTTG
Source organism: Uruburuella suis (assembly GCF_004341385.1). Taxonomy (GTDB): domain Bacteria; phylum Pseudomonadota; class Gammaproteobacteria; order Burkholderiales; family Neisseriaceae; genus Neisseria; species Neisseria suis. The sequence continues at coordinate 95,239 of NZ_SLXE01000003.1, read as the reverse complement.
AAGGCAGCTCCACCGCGCGGCCGAGAGCCATATTTTGGCTGAAACTGCCCGGCTTGATTTCGGCAGCGGCCGCTTTAGTGGCGGCAATCGCATTCGCACGCTGCTTCAAATAATCGGGCGACAGCATTTGTCGCGCCGGCACGCGCACAAAATCGGGGTCGGCCACATAATAGCCGCGATCGGCAAATGCCACGCGCGAAGCTTCACCCAGCCAGCGCCAGCTGTTGATGTCGTTCGGGTTGCCGCCGCTCAAATTGTGGTGCTGCAAAATGCCGAAAATCTGCCCCAGCGCCAAGCCGCCGGAGCTGGGCGCGCCCATGCCGCAAATTTCGTATTCGCGATAAGCCTGGCACACGGGCGCGCGCTCAATCACGCGGTAGGCTTTAAAATCGGCCATGGCCAGCCTGCCCGGATTATCGGCCGCTGCGGCCACGGTTTTCACCATCTTTTGTGCCGGCGCGCCATGATAAAAAGGCGCGCTGCCCGAGCGGGCAAGCAGGCGCACGCTGCGGGCGAATTCCGGGTTTTTCAACACCGCGCCTGCTGCCAAAGGCCGGCCTTGCGGCAGAAAATAAGCAGCCGTGGCCGGATAGCGGCGCAGATATTGCTCGTTTTGCGCAATCGATGCGGCCATGCGCGGCGACACGGCAAAACCTTGCTCGGCCAAGCGCACAGGGTAATCAAATAAGCCTGCCCACGGCAATTTGCCGTAGCGTTTGTGCACATCTTCCATCAGCTTGGGCACACCGGGCGTGCCCACCGAGCGGCCGCCCACCACCGCCTGCATAAATTCCAGCGGCTTGCCTGCTTTATCGAGAAACAGAGCCGGTGTGGCGGCTTTGGGCGCGGTTTCGCGCGCGTCAAACGTGGTGAGCTTTTTGGCCTGATTATCCCAATACACCAAAAACGCGCCGCCGCCCAAGCCCGATGATTGCGGCTCCACCAAGCTCAAGGTGGTTTGCATGGCAATCATCGCATCAATGGCGCTACCGCCTTGCTTGAGCACTTCATAGCCCGCTTCGGTGGCCAAGGGGTTGGCCGATGCGGCCATAAATTTTTTCGCATGCACCAATTGCTGCGAGGTTAAACCGCTGCCTTGCTCGGGCGCGTGGGTGTCGGGGTTTACCGCCACATCGGCCATGCCGCCGCTGCGGCAGGCGGCCAAAAGCAGGGCAGCCGTTAAAATCCAAGGGGTTTTCATGCGGAATCCTTTTTGTGGTTGGGTTGAATTGCTCAGGCAGATAGATTTGATACAGGCCGTCTGAAGATTTTGCTGTGGCTATCCTTGCTGCATTGCTGTGCACAATAAATGCATTATCCACAAAATTTCAATGCCTGCTATATTTATCCACATTGCTCCACAGCGCTGAAGCCTCAATGCCCCAGCCTTTCAGACGGCCTATTGAATTGTTTTTTATTGCGTTTTCCGATTATCCACAGAAAAAGGGCTGCTTCAATATCAATATCATTTTATTATTTTAAATCTATATGTATTGTTTGGAATCAGCACATTCTTGCGCCAAATCGGCAAATGAAAATATTGTCTTCATAAATCAAGCCCCAAGCAAATCAAACATTGCCGCTAACCTACTGAATAAGGTAAAGTAGAACAGTTAAACTTCACCTAATCGAGGACACGTGATGAAAGGCGACATCGGCGTAATCGGTTTGGCCGTAATGGGTCAAAACCTGATTCTCAACATGAACGACAAAGGGTTTAAAGTCGTTGCTTTCAACCGCACCACTTCAAAAGTGGACGATTTCTTAAACGGCCCCGCTAAAAACACTCATGTTATCGGCGCCCATTCATTGCAAGAATTGGTGGAAAAGCTGGAAAGCCCGCGCAAAATCATGCTGATGGTGCGTGCAGGCGCAGTGGTAGACGAATTTATCGAGCATTTGCTGCCGCTTTTGGATAAAGGCGACATCATTATCGACGGCGGCAATGCCAATTATCCCGATTCCACCCGCCGCACCCGCGAGCTGGCTGAAAAAGGCATCCGTTTTGTGGGCGCCGGTGTGTCGGGCGGGGAAGAGGGCGCGCGCAACGGCCCCTCGATTATGCCCGGCGGCAATGAAGAAGCCTGGCCTTATGTGAAGCCGATTTTGCAGGCGATTGCTGCCAAAACGCCGGCCGGCGAGCCTTGTTGCGATTGGGTGGGCCGTGATGGCGCGGGGCATTTCGTGAAAATGGTGCACAACGGCATCGAATACGGCGATATGCAGCTGATTTGCGAAGCCTACCAATTTATGAAAGACGGTTTGGGGCTGAGCTATGATGAAATGCACGAAATTTTCAAGCTTTGGAACACCACCGAGCTCGACAGCTATCTGATTCAAATCACCACCGATATTTTGGGCTTCAAAGATGAAAACGGCGAGCCTTTGGTGGAAAAAATTCTCGACACCGCCGGCCAAAAAGGCACCGGCAAATGGACCGGCATCAATGCCTTGGATTTGGGCATTCCGCTCACGCTGATTTCCGAAGCCGTGTTTGCCCGCTGCGTGTCGTCGTTTAAAGCGCAGCGCGTGGAAGCGGCCAAATTGTTTGAAAGCCGCATTTCGCCCATCGAAGGCAGCAAAACCGAATGGGTGGAAGCCTTGCGCGAAGCCTTGCTGGCCTCGAAAATTATCTCTTATGCACAAGGCTTTATGCTGATTCGCGAAGCCAGCGAAGTGAACGATTGGGCGCTCAATTACGGCAACACCGCCTTGTTGTGGCGCGAAGGCTGCATCATCCGCAGCGCTTTCTTGGGCAATATCCGCGATGCTTACGAAGCAAACCCCGATTTGGTGTTTCTCGGCGGCGACGATTATTTCCGCAGAATTCTGGAAAACTGCCTGCCTGCCTGGCGCAAAGTGGTGGCCAAATCGATTGAAGCCGGCATTCCGATGCCGTGCATGGCCTCGGCGATTACCTTCCTCGACGGCTACACCAGCGCGCGCCTGCCCGCCAACCTGCTGCAAGCGCAACGCGATTACTTCGGCGCCCACACTTATGAGCGCACCGACAAGCCGCGCGGCGAATTTTTCCACACCAATTGGACCGGCACCGGCGGCGACACCGCTTCCACCACTTACGATGTTTAAACCGGTTTGATTTATTGCAGGCCGTCTGAAAGCTTTCAGACGGCCTGTATTATCTAATTAAGCTATTGTTTTTTTAATTAATAAAATCAAACAAAATATAATAAATAAATTTATAATAATGTATATATCAAAAGGCCGTCTGAAAGTATTTTTCAGACGGCCTTTGGTTGTTTGATAATTATCCACAAAATTATCCACAGGCGTTAGGGTCTGTTCACAATTCATCTCGTGGCAATCTTTTGACTCAAAAACGCGCCTGCCGCGTTGAAAATGCTCGCAAGGTGGCCAACCTTGCTGCGCTTTTCGCCTTGCATCTGCATTTGCAGAAACAAAATCCCCCTCATAAACGAATTGTCAGGACGCCCTAAACCACAATATTCTGCGGCTTGCCGGCAAAAAAGCCATTGATATTGGCCACCAAAATATCAAACAGGCGGTTGCGCGCTTCTTCGCTGCCCCAAGCCATATGCGGGGTAACAATCAGATTGGGCAGGCGCGCGCTGAGCAAAGGATTGCCGTGGCGCGGCGGCTCTTCGGTGAGCACATCAAAGCCTGCGCCGCCAAGCTGCCCATATTTCAGCGCCGCCACCAGCGCCTGCTCGTTTACCAATCCGCCGCGGCCGCAGTTGATCAATATCGCGCCGGCTTTCATTTGCCGCAATTCGGCCTCACCTATCATATCGGCGGTGGCTTCGGTGAGCGGGCAATGCAGCGAAACCACATCGGCGCATTCAATGGCTTCGGAAAAAGCCATATAGCCCTCGCGCACTTCTTCTGCATGTTTGTGTTCGCCAAACACCACCCGCATGCCGAAAGCCTGCGCATAGCCGGCGAGCGTGTTGCCGATGCCGCCGCGCCCGAAAATCACCAGCGTTTTGCCGTTTAAATCGCGCATCGGTGCGCCGAAATGGCAAAACACCGGTGAATTCTGCCACAAGCCGGCCGCCACATCGCGCTGATAAGCCGGCAAATTGCGCATCAGCGCAATCATCAGCATAAACGCATGCTCGGCCACCGATTCATTGCCATAAGCGCGGATATTGCACACCGCCACGCCGGCGGCACGCGCTGCATCGAGATCGACATTGTTCACCCCCGTGGCCGACACCGCAATCAGCTTCAGCTGCGGATTGGCTGCAATCATGCCTGCATCAATCATGATTTTATTGGTAATCACCACATCGGCGCCGGCAATGCAGGCGGCGGTGTCGGCCGATTCAATGCTGCTAAATTCGCGCAGGCTGTGTGCAAAATCAAAGGCAAAAGGGCGGTTTACCAAAGTTTCGCGCTCAAGCACGGCAATTTTTAGGGCGGTCATATTTTACTTTCTATTGAATAATAAAAAAGGATAGTTTTTTACTAAATGTAAATTGGCAGAATCAACTGTACTTTTTATTTGCGATTGATTATCATTTATTTTAATGAAACAGACTAAACAACAACTTGCACAGCGCAGGCTTATTCAGGAGCAAGCATCATGTTGAAAACCATCACTTTTGCCATTTTACATTTCGGCGTTGCCTTCAGCATCGCTTATCTGCTCACCGGCAGCATCGGCATTTCCAGCGCCGTGGCGCTGATCGAGCCGATGGCCAACACCGTGGTGTTTTATTTCCACGAAAAAGCATGGCAGCGCCATGAGCGCAAAAAAGGCATCAAAGCCGCCGCCAAAGCCAAATTTCCGCTGCATCAATGCGTGGGCAATTGAAATGAAATATGTTACCCTGCCCCGGTTTACACCACAACCATAGGGAAACAGCATGAGCCTGATTATTGAAGACATCACCACCGGCCAGGGCAAAGAAGCCGAAAAAGGCAAAGAAATTACCGTGCATTACACAGGCTGGCTGCAAGACGGCACCAAATTTGATTCCAGCCTCGACCGCCGCCAGCCGCTCACCATCGTGCTGGGCGCAGGCCAGGTGATTCAGGGCTGGGACGAAGGTTTCAGCGGCATGAAAGAAGGCGGCAAACGCAAGCTCACCATTCCGCCTGAAATGGGCTACGGCGCGCGCGGCGCCGGCGGTGTGATTCCGCCTAATGCCACTTTGGTGTTTGAAGTGGAATTGCTCAAAGTGTATGAATAAATAAACGCATATTGGGAAAAGGTCGTCTGAACGTCAGCAAACCGGTGCTGTTCAGACGGCCTTTTGCGCCTTCTTTTTTGAATTTGCTATAATCGGTGCATCAATCATCACAGAAAGCACATTATGAGCCTGCCCGCCTGCCCGCAATGCGGTTCCGAATTCACTTATCACGACGGCGTTCAGCTGGTTTGCCCCGAATGTGCGTATGAATGGCAAGAGGGCGAAGCCACCGAAGCCGCTTTGGTGATCAAAGATGCCAACGGCACGCCGCTGGCCGATGGCGACACCGTGGTGTTGGTTAAAGATTTGAAAGTGAAAGGCTCTTCGCAAGTGATCAAGCAGGGCACTAAAGTGAAAGGTATCCGCCTGCAGGAGGGAGATCACGATATTGCCTGCAAAATCGAAGGCAGCGCCATGAATTTGAAATCGGAATTTGTGAAAAAAGCCTGATGATATAAAAAACCAAAGGCCGTCTGAAAACTATTCAGACGGCCTTTGTTTAGAAACCGAAAACTGCCGCCCGTAGGGTGTGTGCCATAGGCACGCACGCGTTTTATTGATTCGGCAATTAAATATTGAACATTTTCAGATGCCGGCAAACAAGCCTTTGGCTTGTTGCCCTCTCCCTAGCCCTCTCCCACGGGAGAGGGAACAGGTTTCTGCTGCGGGCAAGAGGATGTGAATATTCAATAATTAGTTGCCGTATCTATAAGCGGTTTGTGTTGACTTGCTAACGAGAAAAACCGAGGCCGTCTGAAACATTCATTAATGTTTCAGACGGCCTTGTGTTGAATGAAAAACGCGTGCGTGCCTATGGCACACACTCTACAGGAAGGCTGCGCTTTTTAGCGGCGCCATGTGCCGCCATCGAGATAATCCAGCAGCGCCTGTAACATTTCGCGTTGTTCGGCGGCATGGCCGTGGCGGGCTTCAACGTTGATGTAGCCGATGCCGTGGCGGGCGGCATAAACCGAGAGCGAGCCGTCGTCGCGCACGCGATGGTTGTTTTGCAGCATGGCGTTGAAGCCGCGCGATTTGAAATAGACAAACGCGGCTTCATCGGTGGTGTAGAAATAATCATCGGGGCTGTGCGCGGGGTTGATAAACACGGCGGCCGTGTCTTCAGCCAGCGCGCCGCGGGTGTAGCTGCCGATATCGGTGCCGCCGCTGCGGTTGTTGTGCACGGCCACGATAAAGGCGGCGCGGCGCAAGTGATGTTGGAGCAGATAATCGGCAAAACCGGCGATGGTTTCTTGCGCCGCTTCGCTGCGGTTGCCGCCCTGCGCCAAAGTGGCGGTGCGGCCGGCGGCGGTGTAGATGCGGTTGGGGTCGAAGCGGGCGGGCCGGTCTGCCGCTTCAAAATGGATTTGGCGGCGGCCGTCGTGGTTCAACACCAATAAACAGCCTTGCCCCCGCGCCGCCAAAACATCAAGCGTGGCGCGGCGGGCGGTGGCTTCGTTTTCGTGCGGTTGGTAAAACAACACGCCGGCTATCGGCGGCCCTGCGCAATAGCGCTGCACCGCCACATAATGCTTGGCGTCGAGCGCAACGGTTTCGCTCGTTTCGCTATGCGGCAGCGCGGCGGCCGGACTTTGGCAGGCGGCCAAAAGCGGCAGCCAGCAAAAGATTTTGAATGAGTTGGCATTAAACATGGTTGATTATACCAAACACTTGAAACAGGGATTTCTAATACCCATTCGAAAAAAATAACCTAACTGCGTTGTCTCGCCTTGCCGTACTAGATGTACTGTCTTCGGCTCGCCGCCTTGTTATCTTATTTTTCGAATGGGTATAATTGAACATAAGCATCACAGCAAAAGGCCGTCTGAAAATTTTTCAGACGGCCTTTGAACGGATGAATCTTCAGGGCACGATAATATTGAAGATATAAGCGGCCATGTTCACCAGCAACACCACGCCGTAAAGAATATTGGTGCGCCCCTGATTGAGCGAGAGCATCACGATAAACACGGAAAGCCCCAGCAACACCATCGATTTGATGTCCAGCCCCAGCACCAGGTTGATGTCGTAAATCAGGCACACGGCCACCACGGTGGGCACGCTCAAGCCGATACAGGCCAGCGCCGAGCCGAGCGACAGATTGAGGCTGGTTTGCAGATGATTGCGGCTGGCGGCGCGCACAGCGGCCAGCCCCTCCGGCAGCAGCACCACCGCGGCGATAATCACGCCCACTAGCGAAGCCGGTGCGCCGATAGAGGCCACCATGCCTTCCACCGCCGGCGAGAGCGATTTGGCCAGCAACACCACAATCGCCAAGCAAATCAGCAAAAAGCCCAGGCTGGTTAAGGTCACTTTCAGCGAGGGCGGCGCGGCATGATGGTGGCCGTCTTCATCATCATCGGCCAAAAAATAATCGCGGTGGCGCACGGTTTGCACCATGATAAACGCGCTGTAGAGCACCAGCGAAGCAATCGCCACAAAAATCAGCTGGGCATCGTTATAGGTGGGGCCGGGCGTGCTGGTGGTGAAATTGGGCAGCACCAGCGTGAGTACCAAAATCGACACCAACACAATCAGCGCGGTGTTGGCCGATTTTTTGCCGAAAAACTGCTCGCGGTATTTCCAGCCGCCAATCAGCAGGCACAAGCCCAAAATGCCGTTGAGAATCAGCATAATCGCCGCAAAAATGGTGTCGCGGGCGAGATAGGCGGCATTGTCGCCGCCGGCCACCATCAGCGAAATAATCAGCGCCACTTCGATAATAGTGATGGCCACCGCCAAAATAATCGTGCCGAAAGGCTCGCCCACTTTGTGTGCCACCACTTCGGCGTGATACACCGCCGAGAGTACGCTGCCGGCCAGCAATATTGCCGCCACCGCCTCGAGCCAGCCGCTGCCCGATATGCCGATAAAATAAAGCCCCCAAGCCAAAAGCGGCAGAATAAGCGACCACAAGGGCAGCGGGAAGGTTTTTTTCTTTGCCATAGGTGTGTGTTTCCTGATTAATTGAATTTATGGGAATGCAAAAAAGTATACATGAAAGCGATGGAAAAGAAATCAGGCTGCCAAAGGGCAAAATGAAAAATCATGATAAATAGAGGAAAATAGCGCCAATTGGCGCTTTATGGTAGCTATTTACCGTATTAAATAGCGGTGATATCCATTCAAAAAATAAGCTTGCAAGGCGGAAGCCTGCGACAGTACAGACAGTACGGCAAGGCGAGGCAACGCAGTAAGGTTATTTTTTTGGATGGGTATGAAAAAGTTTCAGACGGCCTTTTGCTAAAAGCCGCCCAAGCAATTGCTATGCAGACGCCATTAGGCTTTGCCCGAAATATTCGCCCGCCTGCACGCCGGGCAGGGTGAAGAAATAGCCGCCGCCGAAGGGGCTGATGTATTCTTCCAGCGGCTCGCCGTTGAGCAGGTTTTGCACAAAGATAAAGCCGTCGGCCAGATTGGCTTGGTAGCAGATAAACACAAGCCCCACATCCAATTGGCCGGATTTGGCCAGGCCGCGCGAATAGTCGAAAGGTCGTCTGAACAATTGGTGTTTCTGCATAAATTCGGGGCTGCGCGGGTTGGCTAGGCGCATATGGCTGTCGTGGGGAATGGTTTTGCCTTGCGGGTCGGCGGCGTAGTTGGGGCTGTCGTGTTCGTTTTTCATGCCCAGTAGGGCGCCGCTGTATTTTTCGCGCCCGAAAATGGTTTCTTGCTCTTGCAAGGGAGTACGGTCCCAAAATTCGACAAAATGACGAATCAGGCGCACGGCTTGATAGCTGCCGTTTTTCGCCCAAGCGGGCTCATCGAGGCTGTTGGCGGCGATGCCGGTCCACAATACTTCATCGGCGGTTTGGGGGTTGCTCACATCGGGGTTGCCGCTGCCGTCGCGAAAGCCGAACAGGTTGCGCGCGGCGGCGCCGGGCTCGGTTTTGGGTAAAAAGCCGTCGATGCTCCAGCGGATAATGGCGTATTGGGCGGTGTTTTTCACCAAGTCGCGCAGGGCGTTTTGGCAGGTTTCGGGGGAAAGAGCGCAGATTTGGAGGCTGAAATCGCCGTCGCACCATTCGGCGGCCAGTTTGTCGTTGGGAAAACGCGCCATTTCAATCAGGTGCTTGGGCTTTTTATCGGCCAGCCCGAAACGCGCATCAAACAGGCTGGCGCCCACGGATACGGTGATGGTGAGGCCGTCGGGGCGGAAGGTTTTGCCCAAGAGGCCGCTGCCGGCGGGCGGCAGCTTGGCGTCGCCGTCGGGCAATTCGCCGCCACGGGTAAGGAATTCGATGCGGGCGGTGAGGGTGCGCAATAGGTTTTCAAGTTGGCTCGGCGTTTGTGCGGACACGTCAAACGCGGCCATGATGGCAAACGGCTGGTGCGGGGTGGTGATGCCTTGCTGGTGGGTGCCGTAGCAGGGGTAACTTTCGCGGCTGTGTTGGGCGGCATCGGTTTTTTCATCGGCGCGGCCTTTTTTCTCGCCATAGGCAAAGCCGCCTGCGGCAGCGGCAAGGCCGGCGGCACCGGCGGCGAGCGCGCCTTTGAGCAGGGTGCGTTTGGCGGGTTGGGCGGGGGTGTGGGATTGGGTCATGGTTGGATGTTGGGTTGGGGTTGATGAATCAGGTTTTCAGACGGCCTGAGCTGCTTAGGCCGTCTGAAAGTTTTGTAATGGGCAGGTCGGATTCTTGCATCCGACATTTGTTTGCAAAACAAGCTTGCCGCGTTTGTTTTGGCCTTGGCGGCCAAATGTCGGATTCGAGAATCCGACCTACGGGCTTAGTATAAAAATGCCGGCAAAATCCACTCGTCAGAGTTTTTCAGAGCTTTCTTAACATGACAAAACTTGTTCAGACGGCCTTTATTGTTTAAAAGGCCGTCTGAAAGCCTGTTGTACGGCAAAAGTGTTAATTCAAACCCAGTGTGCCGCGCAGTTGCGCCAAATCTTCGGCCAGCGCGTTAATCGGCGCTTGCAGTGCTTTGCGGTCGGCTTCGGTGAGTTTGTCGTAGGTTTCAAAGCCGTTGGCGGTTTGGTATTTGGCTAGAATATTGTTGACGGTTTTGAAATTGGCATCGGTTTTGTCGAGCAGCGCCTGATTTTTTTCGGCAATCAGCGGGCGGAACAAATCGACAATTTTTTGTGCGCCTTCGATATTGGCTTGGAAGTCGCTCAAATCGGTGTGGCTGTAGCGGTCTTCTTCGCCGCTGATTTTGCTGCCGGCCACTTCTTCCACCAGCACCGCCGCGCCGCCCACCACTTTATTGGGCGGGAACGACAGCACGTCGATTTCTTGTTGCAGGGTTTTCACATCGGCCAGCAATTTGTCGGCAATCTCGTTTACGCCGGCGGTGCTGTTTTCCACCCACAGCGCGTATTCGATGCGGTGAAAGCCGGTGAAGGCCGGGTCTTTGGGGCCTTGTTTGAAATCGTCTTCGCGCGCATCAATGGCCGGATCGAGCTCGTTAAACAGCTCGGCAATCGGCTCGATGCGCTCATAGTGATAGCGGGTGGCGGCAAACAGCGATTTGGCTTTGGCGATATTGCCAGCTTTCACGGCGGCGGTGAATTCGGTGGTTTTGGCCACTAAATCTTTGGCTTCGGCCTGCACATAGGCTTTGTATTCGGCCAAGGGCTGTTCCAGCTTGGCCATATCGGCTTGCGATGCGGTGGCTTTAAAGCCGCTGTCGGTGACGGTGAGCTTGCCGCGCGGGTTGGTGAGCAGGCCGCAGGTCATTTCGTATTCGCCGGGCAACAGCGTTACCGTCATTTTATCGGCCAGGCCGGGGGCGATGTTTTCACGCTCATCTACCACCATCACGCCTTTTAAAATTTCCCATTCAAGTTTGCGCCCGCTGTTGTTTTGAATATTGAACACGGTTTGGCCGCTGGGCACGGTGAGCGCCATCGGCTCACAGGCGGCATCGTTCACGGCAATGCTCACGCTGCCGTCGGTATTGGCCGCAGATGCGCCGGATGCGGTGGCCGGTGTGTCGGCTGCGGGCGGTTGGCAGGCGCTGAGGCCTAAGGCAAGCAAGGCGGATAAGGCAGTGATGCGAAATGTTTTCATGTTGAATCTCAATGGTGGTTAAAAATAATGTTCAGACGGCCTTGATAGGTAAGGATCAATTCAAAAAAATAATATGGCAAGACAATGATTTAGCTTGTTTTCGGGCTTGGATTTAAAGGCTTGGTGCCGCGCAAAAACCAATACAACACCGGCACCAAATACAGCAGCCACACGCCGATTTCGCCCCAAGTGGGGTGGTCGGTATAGCCGAAAAAGCCGCCCAAAAGCACGCCCAGCGGGCTGTCTTCATGCAGGATATGCGCCGAATGAAAGGCAATGCCCTGCAAATGGTTCCACACGCCCGCTTCGTGCAGCGCGCGCAGCGAGCCGGCCAGCAAACCGGCAGCCACCACAATTAAAAACACGCCGGTGTAGCGGAAAAATTTGGCCAAATTCAGCCGCATGCCACCCTGATAAATCAGCGTGCCCATCACCGCCGCTGCGGCCAAGCCCAGCAGCGCGCCCACCGGCATGCGCCAAGAAGGGCTTTGCTCAAACACCGCAATTAAGAAAAATACGCTCTCCAGCCCTTCCCGTGCCACCGCCAAAAACGCCATCCCCACCAGCGCCCAGCCCTGGCCGTTGCCGCGGTTTAACGCCGCCTGCACCGATTGCTGCAGATGCTGCTTCATCGAGCGGGCGGCTTTTTTCATCCACAAAATCATATAGGTAATCATGGCCACCGCCACCAAGCCGATAATGCCCACCACCAGCTCTTGCTGCTTTTGCGGGATTTCGCCGGTTTCTTGATGGATGCCATAGCCCACCGCCAAACACAAGAGCACCGCCAGCGCCACACCCAGCCACACTTTGGGCATCAAATGGCCGTGGCCGGACTGCTTTAAAAAGCCGGCCACAATGCCCACAATCAGCGCGGCTTCAATGCCTTCGCGCAGCATGATTAAAAAAGCGATAAACATGGTTGAGATGCCTAGTATAGGAACGATTGCCAATCTATTCCTATTTAATTAGAAATACAAATTGTTTTTATTTGTGAAAAGCGGTGAAATGATTGCGAAAAGATAAAGAGGCCGTCTGAAAAATATTCAGACGGCCTCATGCCTATTTTAAAAAACAACCTGACAAAATAAAGATGATTTATACCCATTCAAAAAAGTAAGCTAACAAGGCGGAAGCCTGCGACAGTACAGATAGTACGGCAAGGCGAGACAACGAAGTTAGGCTATTTTTTGGATTGGTATTACAACGCTATCGGCGTAGATTGGCTTAGCCGCAGGCGTCACCCCATAAAACCCGGATGGCTTTATAAAATCAATCTGTTGATAAGCAAATGTTGGGTTGCGGCTTTGGCGGTCGCCAGCCCAGCCATTGGTTTGCGGCTTGTTTTCTCGTTAGCTTATTTTTTCAATTGGCGTCAGATGAATCGACAAAACGATATGATGTGCGTTTGCGCACAGGCAGCCGGATATGCGGTTTGGCCGGTTTGGCAGCCGCTTGGGGCGCAGGCAGGATGCCCAGCTCGATTTGCTGCGCTTGGCTCAGAAGATTGCGCCAGTCGCCCTGCCGATACCAATCGGGGCCGTCGAGTTCGAACGGATGCTGGATGCGCTCCGAGCCGTTGCCGCATTGCAAATCGGTGGCGGCACAATATTTGTCGCAGCCCCAGCAGATGCGATCGGGGTTTTTGGGGAAAATAGGAAATTTTTTGGCCATAAATGCGGCTTTGCAATTGATTTCTGCTGCACTTTACGCTTATATTCACTTGTAAACAATATCACTTTTCCATGCTGCGGCTGCTTTTGTGCAAATTTAAAAATATGTGCAAATTTAAAAATAGCCTTTTATTACAGATTGTTGTCTTTACAAAAGCAAACAGTCATCTGATTGTCAAACAGCGCTGACACACTGCCGATATGCTGCCTTGCCCGCACCATTTGCGCTTTATCCGCTCTAACTTTCTCCAACCCCACAGAAGGCGCCGCTTATGTCCCCCAATCTCGAAGGCTCAGGCCGCAAGCTGTTTATTCTCGACACCAATGTGCTGCTGCACGACCCGACCAGCCTGTTTAAATTCAAAGAGCATGATCTTTATATCCCCATCATCACGCTCGAAGAAATGGATGCACACAAAAAAGGCATGTCCGACGTGGCGCGCAATGCCCGCCAGGCCAGCCGCTTTCTCGATGAAATGATTAATGCCGGCCCGCATCTTTTGAGCAGCGGCATTCCGCTTTCCTGCACCGGCCGCAGCGAAGCGCAGGGCAAGCTCGTGCTGCAAACCCACATCGAAGCCGCACCGCTGCCCGAGAGCCTGCCCACTGGCAAGGGCGACAACCAAATTCTCGCCATTGTGAAGGCGCTTTCCGACAAAATCAGCGATTACGATGATGTGGCCTTGGTGTCTAAAGACATCAATATCCGCATCAAAGCGCGCGCGCTCGGGCTGCACGCCGAAGACTACACCAACGATAAAGTGCTGGAAGACAGCGATATCCTTTATAGCGGCTACCGCGAGCTGGCGCCCGATTTTTGGGCAAACAACGGCACCCATCTGAATTCGTGGCAAGAAGCCGGCAGCGTGTTTTACGAAGTGGCCGGCCCCGATATCGACGCTTTGCGCGTAAACGAATTGCTGCTCGACCACAACGAAGCGCAAACCCTGCAAGTGCGCGTAATCGAGCAGCAAGGCGGGCGCGCCACCCTGCAAACCGTGAAAGACTACAGCAATATCCGCCACAACGTGTTCGGCATCACCGCGCGCAACTGGGGGCAGAATTACGCGCTCAATCTTTTGATGAACCCTGAAATCGATTTGGTCACCATTCTCGGCCAGGCCGGCACCGGCAAAACCCTGCTCACCCTAGCCGCCGCACTCAACCAAACGCTCGACCATAAACGCTACAACGAAATCATCATGACCCGCATCACCGTGCCTGTGGGTGAAGACATCGGCTTTCTGCCCGGCAGCGAAGAAGAAAAAATGAACCCGTGGATGGGCGCGCTCGAAGACAACCTCGAAGTGCTCACCGGCCTGGGCAGCGAGGGCGACCCCGAATTCGGCACCTGGGCCAAAAAAGCCACCGCCGATTTAATCCGCGCCCGCATCAAGGTGAAATCGCTCAACTTTATGCGCGGGCGCACGTTTCAGAATAAATTTCTGATTATCGACGAAGCGCAAAACCTCACGCCCAAGCAAATGAAAACCCTGATTACCCGCGCCGGCAACGGCACCAAAGTGGTGTGTTTGGGCAACCTCGCCCAAATCGACACGCCCTATCTCACCGAAGGCAGCAGCGGCCTGGCTTATGTGGTCGACCGCTTTCAGGGCTGGCCGCATTTCGGCCACATCACCTTGCAACAAGGCGAGCGCTCGCGGCTGGCCGATTTCGCGGTGGAAGTGTTGTAATCTTTAAAACGCTCAAAGGCCGTCTGAAAAGCATTGCCGCCTTTCAGACGGCCTTTGGCACGATAAAAGCCCATCCAACGGCATTTGCACCGCGTCCCTACTCAAACGGCGCAAAACCGCGTAAAATATGCCCCAAATCATTGAATAATACCCCATTCAAAAATAAGCCGACAAAGCGGCACAAGGCCACCGGGTTGCTTTTTGAATGGGGTATAAGCAGGCAGTGCACACTGCCTGTCTTTATTTATCGGATACCAAAATGACAAACCAACACACTCCGCAGGCCGAAGAGGCTCAGCTCGACGAAAACCAAATCATTGCTTTGCGCCGTGAAAAACTAAACGAAATCCGCCAACACGGTATCGCCTTTCCCAACCACTTCCAACGCGACAGCTTTGCCGGCGATTTGCAGGCGCAATACGGCGCGCTCGAAAAAGCCGATTTAGATCCGCAGGAAATTCCCGTTAAAGTGGCCGGCCGCATGATGCTCAAACGCGCCATGGGCAAAGCCAGCTTCGCCACCATTCAAGACATGAGCGGCCAAATCCAGCTCTATATCAACAATCAAGGCGTGGGTGAAGAAGCGCATCAAACCTTCAAACATTGGGACATGGGTGACATCATCGCCGCCGAGGGCAGCTTGTTTAAAACCAACCACGGCGAGCTCACCGTGCGCGTGAGCAAGCTGCATCTGCTGTCTAAATCCTTGCGCCCGCTGCCCGACAAACACCACGGCCTCGCCGATCAGGAAACCAAATACCGCCAACGCTATGTGGATCTGATTACCAGCCAGGAATCGCGCGATACCTTTATCAAGCGCAGCCAGATTATCCAAACCGTGCGCCACCATATGGTAAACGAACGCTATCTCGAGGTGGAAACCCCGATGATGCACTCAATTCCCGGCGGTGCCACGGCCAAGCCTTTCGCCACCCACCACAACGCGCTCGATATGCCGCTTTACTTGCGCATTGCGCCCGAGTTGTATTTAAAGCGGCTGGTGGTCGGCGGCTTGGAGCGCGTGTTTGAAATTAACCGCAGCTTCCGCAACGAAGGCATGAGCACCCGCCACAATCCCGAATTCACCATGATGGAATTCTACGAAGCCTTCTGCACCTACCAGCGCATGATGGAAATGACCGAAGGCGTAATCCGTGCCGCCGCCATTGCCGCCTGCGGCAGCGCCAAAATCAGCTACAACGGCCGCGAAGTGGATTTGGAAAGCCCGTTTGAGCGCCTCACCATTCTGGAAGCCATTCAAAAATACAATCCGCAATACACCCACGAGCAGCTGAATGATGAAGCATGGCTGAAGCAGGAAATCGTCAAACACGGCGAAAAAATCCCACCCGCGCCCGGCATCGGCAGCCTGCAACTGGCCTTGTTTGAAGGCTGCGCCGAAGGCAAACTGTGGAACCCCACCTTTATCATCGACTACCCGATTGAAGTATCACCCTTAGCGCGCGCATCCGACAGCAAACCCGGCCTCACCGACCGCTTCGAATTATTCGTGGTCGGTCGCGAGCTGGCCAACGGCTATTCGGAATTGAACGATCCCGAAGACCAGGCCGCCCGCTTCAAAGCGCAAGTGGCGCAAAAAGATGCCGGCGACGACGAAGCCATGCACTACGATGCCGACTACATCCGCGCCATGGAATACGGCCTGCCGCCCACCGGCGGCTGCGGCATCGGGCTGGATCGCTTGGTGATGCTGCTCACCGATGCGCCCAGCATCCGCGATGTGATTTTGTTCCCGCAAATGCGGCCGGAATAAACAGCGGTAAAGCAAAAGGCCGTCTGAAAGTTTTGTTTCAGACGGCCTTTTACTGATTTGCACAAGAGAAAATGTCGGATACAAGTGGGCGTAGGTCGGATTCTCGAATCCGACGCTTGTTCGCAGAACAAGATTTTTCGGGGCTGAGAAAATGTCGGATACAAGTATCCGACCTACAACGTTATTGGCCGTCTGAACAAAAAACATAGATCCGATTGGCTTTGTCAAAATATAAATATAGTGGAATGAATGAAAAACTTATAAAAAAATAAGAAATTTAGCATCGTGTGCAGGGTGTGTGGCGCAGCCACGCACGCGGTTTAAACGGCTTCTGCATATGGCTTGTTACATTCGCCTGTATAAGTTTTTCTTTCCTTCCACTATAAATCGCAATCGTACGCATGATACACAAAGATGATATATTGCACAGTCAACATAGTTATTTAAATTAATTTGCAATTAACTGATTTTATTGCGAATTTAGTTTGAACTTTTTTTGAGAATGCAATAAGCCTGCATCTATGCTTAAGTCATAGATGCAGGCTTTGTTAATTATGGTTAGGCTGCTTGATGCCGCGATTTGTCGTATGGCTGGCCTGTTTTGAAGATATAGTAGGCGAGTTTTGCCAGTTTGCGCATAATGGCCACGATAATCACCATCTTTGGCTTGCCTGATTCTTGCAGATTTTTTACAAATTGCGGAAATGCGCCCATTCTGAACGCTACGAGGGCGGGCATAAATAGCGATTGCTTTAGCTTTTTATGCCCGTATTTGTTTTTTCGTTTCCTGTCCACGCTTGTGCCTGATTGTTCGATTTTTGGGCTTAATCCCGCGAATGAGATGAATTTATTAGCCGTCTGAAATGGTTTTGCCATGAGATGGTGAAGCAGCATTAATGCTGTTTCTTTGCCGATAGCGGGTATTGTTTTGATGTTTTCAAAATGCCGTGTTAAAGCATTTTGTTGCTTAATCAGGCTGTCTAATTCGCTGGCCGTTTGGTCAAGCTTGGCGTCAAGAAAGCAGATTATTGCCTTGTGAGTATCAGCTATAAAATCGTCTTGTGATGCGTGCAGCCTATTTTTTGCCTGTTTTATTTGTTCTTTAAGTTGCAATTGCAAATTTATCAGGCGCTGTAGCTGCCTATCGTGTGGAATGGTATAGGTATTAAGTCTGTCTGAATGGCGCTTAGCATAATCTGCTATTAACGCTGAATCGGCTCTATCCGTCTTGGTGTGGCAAAATACGCTTTTTGCGTATTCTTTTATCTTAAGCGGATTAATGACGTAAACAGGTGCATGGCGGCTCAGGTAATCTGCTGCTTGCTCATAGTAGATTCCCGTTGCTTCCATTGCCACTAAAAATTTACGCACTTTCTTTGTTTTAATCCAGTCTTGCAAGACCCTGCAACCGTTTATGCTGTTCTCTATCTTCAAATAGCTTTTATCTCCTTTTGTCGGATCTAGACAAACGTCTATTGTGTCTTTTGATATATCCAATCCAATTACATTCACGGGCAATTATCCTTATCTATACAGCCTACCGAAGCGGCTTTGATGATATTCAATTTTCGGAGTTGGGTAGGCAATCCGGCATATCTTTGTGGCAACTTTAATGCTGGTTTTGGCCGCTTTACTGCCTAGATTGCCTTGGTTCGGATATGCGCATATCCGAGCCGTCTTTATGGTACATGATTAGGTTTGAAGCGTCTTCAGGTAAGGTTGCTTAGCGTGCCGTGCCACTGGTATTTTTTATCGGTCTGGTATCGCTTCAGTCAGGGTTAAACGCGATTTAAAAGACAATTTGCCCGGGTTGCAAGGGGTATTCATAAAGACGATAAAGCCGTCTTTACAAACCTTCCCCTTGCAACCCGGGCAAATCATCTTTTAAGTCAATCGCAACCCCGACCGATGCGATACCAGACCGATAAAAAAAACAGTGTCACTAAGGTTTGCCCCTCTCTCAGCTCCTCCATCCCGATGAAGCGGGGAAAGTGCAGAACGAGAAAGATTTTATGTTAATGGAAAAATCCCCGGTGACGAACTAATCAACTGAAAATAGAAAGGAAAATTATGATTTAGATTTGAACAATTGGAACCAAAATGCAGCAGGCGGGAAAAGCAAAAATCCCCAAGCTGCAACTTAGGGATTTTGCTTTACCTGCCGAGTTTTTAACCAAGCAGGAGATTTTTAAAATGCAAATTACCTTGAGATTTGGGAAATTGCTTTTTACAGTCAAGATTGACGTTAGAGCTATATTAGCGTTGATTATGCTGTTTAGTCAATAACCCGCCCAGTTTATAAACGGCCACGAACGTGGCCGTTTTTTGCACTGGTAGGTTGAGTAATTTAATCAACTATTAAAATAGAGTATCAAAAACAATCTAATGAATTCAAACATGCCAAAATTAACCAAAGCAATAATGCACATGAAGTGAATATTCAAATCTCGTTCAGACTCATAATCGGTATATCTGATTTTCATTAATTGAGGCCTCCTTTTGCGTAATTGTCGTACATGAGGCTTTGCGGCGATTTCCCGCCCATTACGGCCACTTGGCGGCCTGAGGTGGCATGCGTATCAGCAGGCTGGCTATAGGCCGCCTGAAAGGCTTGACTATCGTCTTTATACGGGTTGAACGGTATACCGTTCTTGACGTATTCGCGGCACATGGCTTCTGTGACTTCGGCAAGCGGCGTGGCTTGATCGCTATAGCAGGTGCAACCGCTTTGGCCGCCGCCAACGCAGGCCGCGATACGCTCATAGGTTTTTACTTGGCGCACGCTGTTGTAAAGCGGCTTGGATTCGGGCTTTTCGGCCAGCGTGGGCACAAACAGCGTGGCGGTCAAATCGCCGCCCATAGAAGCAGATGGGGCCCTATTGGACACCTGCATTTCAGGTATTGATTCGGCTTGCTGGCTTTGTTCTTGTGTCTGTACAACTTCGGGATTAACGCCGCGCTGGTATGAACTATAAACGCCGTAGCCTTTCCAGCCGATAAAACCCAAAATCAGCACAAGCGCCCAGACGGCTTTAGGTATCTTCTGGCGCATACCTTTATGCTGATTGGATGATTTATAATACGGAAACGCTTTTTTAGGCGGCTTGAAGCCTGATGATTCAACGCCTGATACGGCGGCGGGATTGTCTAGGCTGGTAACGCATTTGTACCAACTGTATTGCTTCAGGCCGATGGCTTTACGCTCAATATGTGTATGTTTCGAAACGAGGTTGCGGACAAAAATATCAAGCTGGCTGGGGTGTTGGGTCATCAAGATAACGGTGTGGCCGTGGTGACGCAGCTCAGTCAATTCTTGGATATAGGGCGGCACACCGCGAGCCGCTGCCCGAACGGGATAGGTGTAATGTGCTTCGTCCACGATTAACACCGCGCCTTGCGGTATCACATCACGCAGCGGGGCGGCCTGAATTTGCTCTTCTGTTAGTTCGTGAGCCTTGAACTTTTTGGCGTTTAAGCCGTCAACGTGGCAAAAATAAAGCGGCCTATCTACTTCGGTGCCGTCTTCCAGCGTCATTTTAAATAGATTGTCTTCGTTGTCTAAAATCATGGCGACCACGCGGCTTGTTTTGCCGGTGCCCATGTTGCCTGTGAATAAATAGATCATGATTTACCCCCAGCCGGTACTAGCATAGTTATTTTGTTAATTGTTGTCATAGCGACCTTAAAAGCGAATGCACCAAATATATAGCCCAAACCTTGGCCAAACCCCGAAATTAAAAGGAGATTCAATATATCAACAGGCATAGACTGCATATTTTGAACTATGTAGTCTTTAAAAGTAGTCATTGCAACGGAATAACCAGCATATGTAACAGCGGCAACACCAAACGCAATCAACAACCTTACAACAAGATATTTGAGCGTCAACGCTATAAATGGTATCAAAGCAACAGGCATTATTTATCACTCCTCAATCCGCCAAAGCTTATATAAGCAGCTGCAACAGTAAAAGCCAAAAGGATCATGAAACGGACATTTTCCAAAAAAGAACATAAAGGGGAATAATCAATCCTGAATTCGCGGCCAACAACATGAAAAATTTTAGGTTGAGGACAAACACCGTTTAACGGTAAAAAATTATCTGGCTGCCAAGTCGTATCATTAACTGCTTGAGGTATTTCTATATCATCAAATATAGATTCATCAGGCTCACCCATTAGCTGGCAGGCGAGAATATCGGGGAAAAGGCTACACAAGAAGCCTTCTTGCGGCTTTTCATCAGGCTTATCGTCTGGATTTGGATTAGGGTTTGGATTGGGATTGGGATTTGGGTTAGGTTTTGGCTGGCCGTCTGAACCGGGTGAACCGTCTGAACCGGGCGAACCGTCTGAGCCGGGTGAACCGTCTGAACCGGGCGAACCGTCTGAACCGGGCTGGCCGCCTGTGTTGCTGCCGGGGTTTGAACCGGTGCTACCGCCCGTACTTGGCGCTTGCGGGGAATCGGGTTGCAAATCGGGGCGTGGCACATCGTGAGAGGTGACACGCGTTTCAGGCTGGCCGGCGGCGTTGATGATGGTTGTAAAATTCCAAACGGTTTGTACAACTTGCCCATTGGCGTTTGTGTAGGGCAATGATTGTGCTGTCGTATTGTTGAGGACGGTTACGCCTGCTTCAGATTCGCCGGGGACTTCACCACTTTGATAGGCGGTTGCGTTTACAAATCTATCTGGTGACTGATCGGCCTGAGGGCCGATAATTTCATCAAATTCCGATTGTGTTATTACTTTATCCCTATTTTCCTCTATTCGCCAAATTGCCAAAGCTCTTTCATCACCATTTTTAACAACCTCACAAATACCGGTATAGAGCGAGCCATTAGGCGTGTAATCGTGAAACGCACCGCGAGCAATAGTATGCTTCAGTAAAGATGTAGCTTTATTGCATAGGCCGTCAGCGGCGTATTTATACGAGGTGTAGCCATATTTATAGCTATCTTTTGATATGCCATATCGCGCCATAATAGTTTGTTTATTGTCAGACGCTTCTACGACCATGACGTAGTCTTTTGTTGTGACAAAATCCTTTTTGTCATTATCCCAAACGTAATCTTCTGCCCTCAAAAGTGGCTCAACAAGCGTATAGGCGGTGTAGGCGTTGTAAGCCCAACCAACGGGGCCGGTGCCGACACCCACAGCAGCGCCACCGCCGACACGAGCGAGCTTCAAGAGGTTTGTTAGTACTGTTTTTTTGGGGACTTTTTTATTTATGACAACGGGGACGGTATTGGCGGAACGAACTTTGCGCTCTAAATCACGAATGAACAAATTTCTATCATATTTAGCCGAATACTCTTTAACAAAATTGCCGTCTAAGGTTCTCCAAGTACGAATACCGTTAGCATTGTAATCACCAACGGGATAACCTAATTTACCTGTAGACGGCACGACCTGCAATTCAGCACTAAACGCGACAAAACTAAAGCCGAATAGAATAACGGCCATAATAAAATGCAGTTGAAATTTGACTATCATAATGTTCCGACCAACTGAACCCATTTTCATTAAAATGAATTTTCAAAATAGAACCATCCTCAAAAAAGACGACAACATCATCTAAATAAGTTCTATTCAAATAAAATTGAAAATAGCTTTTTGCGAAGTTAATAAAATAATCTGCATTGACAGGATATTTATCTTTCAAAATAAATAATTCAGACATGCAGATAGCATTAAGCTTTTGATTAAAATATTCTTTAACCGTATCTTGTTTGAATCTTAATTCGTCTTCTGTGATATAAAACATCTTAAATTCTCACTTTCGTTATTGGTTTGTCGAAAGCGTGAATTTAGCATATTTATCAGTCTTTAAAAATCATCATGCCGATGATGACGGGCACGGCAAGGCCTAGCAAAAAGTAGATATCAATCATTTAAGCAGCCTTTTTATGACAATTACAAAGTAGCACGCGGCCATAACGCCAAAGACGAGCCAGCCGATTTCTAAGCCGTTCTTAACGCTTTCGGCAGGATTGCATTCGGGCAGATTTGCTTGGATGATTTGGCCGTTTAGCTGCCACGCAGTGCCGTTGTGTTCGGGCTTTATGATTTGGCCCTCTTGTGTAAGCACAGGTACCACCAAGCCGAAATAGACGTTTTCGGCCTGTTGCTGCTCTAAACATTGATTTCCGACTTGGTAGTACATTTCAGGCCTTCTTAGCGCAAAACACGGCGAACGAGTGAGAAGACGAAAAGAGCAGCAATAGCACCAATTACGAGCCAACCGGCTTCAATACCATCAGATTTTGCGCCTTCAATGGCGGTTTTTGCTTCTTCAGGGATTGCCGCATAGGCTTGCGCAGCCAAGGCGAGCGGAGCGGCCACTACAACAGCCAGTTTTGCGCCGTGGCGCTTTGCTTGATTCATGAATTTCATGATTGTTTTCCTTTAAAAAAATAGATGTTGCGGGCTATGTGAAGGATATCCAAGCCACCCGCCGAGCTTGAAACTGGTTATTTTTCGGCTCTTACAAAAAACGAGAAAATAACAAACTCATTCCCGATTTCTTCCACACCCGCGCTTAATGCGTCTTCTCGCGTGTCGTAATGACCCGCAGATTTAATATTGGGTGTTTGGCCGACATCCCCGAACGGATCAGGATAGAGAAACTCATGTGTTTCCAAATCCTGAACGATGTACTTTTCTTCAAATTGAGACATAAAGCCCCCCCCCTTTTCAGTTAAGACTTGGCAGGCGCTTGAGGCTGAACACTGAAATCACGAAGTACAGGCGATAAGCCTTTGCCCGTTGAAGTCATTTCAACCGTGATTACGACCGCAATGGGAAATTTGAGGTTTTCCAAGCGCTTGAAATTGTCGGAATCGCCAAAGCGCATATTGGCCGCTGTAAAGCCCACTGCATTGCCCGTTTGAGACGGCATTTGCGTGGCAACGAGCACGGTACAGCTATCGATTTTGTTACCGTCGATATCGCCCTTGAATTTCTTTGCACCCAACAAAGTTGCGGGGTATTGGACAATCTGATTTTGTTCAAACATTTCATTTCCTTTCAATTTAGGGAGGGGTTTTCTTAAAACGGTTTTTTGCGGTAATTCTTAAAAGTTGCCAGCGAATACTTATATTTCATATTCTGCCATTTGATACGGGCTATCATTTCCTGATGTTCAAATTCTGCATGTTCAAGCTG
Source organism: Uruburuella suis (assembly GCF_004341385.1). Lineage (GTDB taxonomy): Bacteria > Pseudomonadota > Gammaproteobacteria > Burkholderiales > Neisseriaceae > Neisseria > Neisseria suis. Next base: position 71,741 of record NZ_SLXE01000003.1, on the reverse strand, counting down.
CTTTGCTTCCGATGACATTTTCATGTTTTGGCGGGATAGCCAAACTTCATATTCTTCATCCTGCTTATTCAGCTTTGTTTCAAACGGAAGAAGCCGCTCATTGCCTTTAAATTCCGATGACGTTACAAAGCTTAAATATTCATCCATTTCACGAGCTAAATCGGCTTCGGCTGAATTGTGCAAATATTCATCTTGCTTATGATTTAACAGTTCTTCCACGTCAAAGCGTTCAGGCTCAAGCCCTTTTGGATATTTTCCGTCATCATCAGATTTGAGCATTTCCACAATTTGCTTTTCATCTAAGCCGACATCAACCATAAAATTTATCAGACGGCCAACCGCATTTTTGGCATGCTTAATCTTGTGCTCAAAACTCAAATTCAATGTTTTTTCACGCACTGCAATGCGCTTTTCTTGGCTCATATTTTCAAAAGTTGAACAAATGGGAAATGCACCGGAGAAATAGCCACCTTCATCAAGCAGGATATCCAAGGGAATTTCTATATCACCATGATTGAACTGGATTTCAAAACGGCACCATTTGCTATCTTTATCGCCAAGCTGGCGGCCTTTCTCATACACACGCACAAAACGGGCGTTCTTCTTTTTGCCGATATAAAACGTCTTGCCGCTACCGTCTTCCTTGCGCCATGAAGTGCCATACATTTCAGATTTCGGGCGCATATTGTGATTGTCGAAAAAGCCGTTATCGTGATCTAAAAGCGCTTGTTCAGGACTGTATTCACCGCTGAAAAAATCCAATGCCAAATCAACACGGGTTATGCGGGGGCGCAGGGCTGATTTTAAAAATTCGCACAAGCGGCTTTCCCAGCCTTTTTCTGCCAAGTTGCAGCCCAAGCCTTTAAGCTCAATCAAAACGGTGTCACGCTGGCCGCCGTAATGAACTTCACCATAATCGGCTTCATCTGAGCCAAGCCGAAACATCATTTCATAAAACTTGTTTCCCTTTGATTTGCACTTGTGCGAAATGCCGAATCCGAAAATGCGCTTAAGCTCAGCACTCAAGACATACATATATTCATTGTCAGAGACCAACGGGCATTTTGAATATTGCAACAAGGTATCTTCGTGAAAAGTAAAGCTAATCCAGTCAATAAATACGCCGTCTTGCTTGCCTTTGCGCTGTGGTACTTCAATCAAACGGCCTTTCCCGTCTGTGATGAAATGGGAAAAATATTCAATTTGGCTAGCTTGCTCCGTACCCGTGACATTTGGGCTTTTGGCTTGCTCCCCCCCTGTTAGTCTAGGGGGGCGGCCTTGCGCGTCAGCGTCTGCTGCGCGCGCGCAAGCGCGCCCGCCATCAGCCGCCGCCGCCACGGCCTCTTTTTGGACAATTTGCGCACTCATGCTTACACCATCCAAACGCCACCGGCATCCACTTCACCGGTTGCTAAAAATTTTGTGATAATCGGGTCAATTTGCTGATAGTGGTGCAGCCAAATTGTGCACATCAGACGGTTTTGTTTACGAAAAGTCAGCTCGTATTTTTTATTGATTTTGTTGACAATAACGGTTTTGTTATCGGTAGATATGGATTGGATTTGTTCTTTAGTCATGATTTCGCCCCTTCACTTGGCTGGTTAAAGGGGCGATGCGTTAAGATAATTTAAATCTTGTCAAGACCCCTGTTTCATGGGGTGCAATATATAAGGCCGTCTGAAACTTTGGTTTCAGACGGCCTTTTACTGATTTGCACAAGCAGCGCCAAACGGCTCAAGCCTTAATCGCCTTGTCGGCAATATCGCGCCGGTATTGCATGCCGTCGAAATGCACCTTGCCCAGCGCCTGATAGGCTTGCGCTTTGGCCGCGGCCACATCGTCGCCCAAGCCCACCACGCACAACACGCGCCCGCCGTTGGTGAGGATGCGGCCTTCGGCATCGGCCGAGGTGCCGGCGTGAAACACTTTGCCGATTTGGTCGGCTTCATCTAAGCCGCTGATGATGTCGCCTTTGCGCGGCGTGTCGGGATAGCCGGCGGCAGCCAGCACCACGCCCACGGCGGTTTGCGGCAGCCATTGGGCTTCTACGCCGTCAAGCTTGCCCGCGATGCCCGCTTCGAGCAAGTCGGCCAAATCGCTTTCAAGCCGGCTCATAATCGGCTGTGTTTCGGGGTCGCCGAAGCGGCAGTTGAATTCGATGGTGTAAGGCGCGCCTTGGCTGTCTATCATCAGGCCGGCATATAAAAAGCCGCTGAAAGGGTGGCCTTCGGCCTGCATGCCGCGCACGGTGGGCAGAATGATTTCGTTCATCGCGCGCTCATACACCGAGGGCGTCACCACCGGCGCGGGGCTGTAGGCACCCATGCCGCCCGTGTTGGGCCCCAGATCTTGGTCGAGCAGGCGCTTGTGGTCTTGGCTGGTGGCCATCGGCAGCACATTTTCGCCGTCTACCATCACAATAAAGCTGGCCTCTTCTCCTTGCAAAAAGTCTTCAATCACCACGCGCGCGCCGGCGTTGCCCATTTTGTTGCCCAAGAGCATATCGTCGATGGCCGCATGCGCTTCATCTTCGCTGAGCGCCACAATCACGCCTTTGCCCGCGGCCAGCCCATCGGCCTTAATCACAATCGGCGCGCCTTTGGCTGCCACATAATCATGCGCGGCCGCGGCCGATTCAAAGGTTTGGTAGTGCGCGGTGGGAATGCCGTATTTGGCCATAAAGGCTTTGGCGAAATCTTTCGAGCTTTCCAATTGCGCCGCATATTGCGTGGGGCCGAAAATGCGCAGGCCGGCAGCGCGAAAATCGTCTACCACGCCGGCGGCCAGCGGCGCTTCGGGGCCGACCACGGTAAAGGCGATGCCTTCGCGGCGGCAGAAATCCATCAAATCGGCATGTGCGCTCAAGGGCAGGTTGTGCAGCTTGGGCTCGCGCGCAGTGCCCGCGTTGCCGGGCGCCACATACACGGCGGATACTTTGGGCGATTGCGCCAGTTTCCACGCCAGCGCGTGTTCGCGTCCGCCGCTGCCGATAACGAGTAGTTTCATGCCGGATTCCTTATCAAGATAGAGGTTTGCAGCGGGATTATAGCGGATTTCGCCCGCCCGGGCAGCCGCAGCCGCCCGAAAGCTTTCAGACGGCCTTGAAAGCTTTCTTGCGTGAAAACAGGTTTAACGCCAATTCAAACATGATTTACCCAAACAAAGGCCGTCTTAACACATAAAATGGCTATGATGGCAGCCGTTATTCCCTCCAAACCAAACAAGGAAACCGAAATGAAAAAAATCACCGCCATTGCTGCAGCCGCCCTGTTGGGCATCACCGGTGCAGCCGTTGCCGCCGATTCTGCCGCCAATATGCAGCAACCCAAGCAAACGCGCGAATTCAAACGCGGCGAATTGCCGCGCGATTTGCAGGCGCTCAATTTGAGTGCCACACAGAAAACCCGCATTCAGGCCATTTTGCAGGAAGGCCGCCCCGCTCAAACCGAGCTGAGCGAAGCCCAGCGCAATCAAATGCGCGCGCAAGCCCAAGCGCATCGGGCTGCCGAGCAAAGCCTGATTGCCAACAAAACGTTTGACGAAGCCGCCGCCCGCCGCCTGATTGCCGAGCGCGAGCAGGCGCGCGCCCAATCTCAGCAGCGCCATGCCGATTTAGAGATGCAGCAGCTGAAAAAACGCCATGCGATTTTCCAAGTGCTGACACCGGCGCAGCAAAAACAATGGCAAGAGAGCCAAAACAAACGCGCCGAGCGCGGCGATCGCCCGGGCAAACCGCGCCAAATGCCGCAGCAAGAGCGCCAAGCGCCGCAACGCTGAATGGCCGGATAAGCGTGGCGGGTATGCACACGCAGCGCGATTGTGTATCACCCCAAGCCGATTATGGGCAAACAAACAGGCCGTCTGAAACTTTATGTTCAGACGGCCTGTTTGTTTGCGGCAAAATGGTTTTGACTGAATGCGTGCGGCAACGGTTTGTGGCCGCACGCATTCATCTCCGTGCTTGGAATCCGGCTGATTCAAAATCATGCCCAACCGCACCGCCTGATATTCAACGAAGTTGAAAGAACTTCTCTTTTCTTCCCGGCCGTCTGAACCTAAGCTCTAAAATACTTTTTGATAAAGTGTTGACATCAATCAAATTCAAACGTATGTTTCATTCAAACGATTGTTTCAATTTTTTTGAATAATTAGAGCATGAGCACAAACCCGCACGACAGCCAAACCATCACCCGCATTTTGAGCGCCGCCGAAAGCCATTTTGCGCTGCACGGCTTTTTCGCCTCATCGCTGCGGCAGATTATGCGCGAAGCGCAAGTGAACGTGGCCGCCGCGCATTACCATTTCGGCTCGAAAGAAGCGCTTTTTCTGGCGGTGATCCACCGCCGCATTGCGCCCTTTTTAGAAGATGTGCTCACCATGCTGCAAGCGGCCGAATCGCAGCAGCAGGCGCTCACGCCCGAGCACCTTACCGACAGCTTTATCGCTTCGTGCCTGAATTTGGTCAACGCAGCCGACGGCCAGGCCGGCACCACCGCCAAGCTCGTGTCGCGGCTCATGCTTGATGAATACAAAATTTTTCGCGAAGCGTTGGCGCTGGAATTTTCCGAATTATCCGACCGCCTTTATGCCGCTTTTGCCCGCGCACTGCCTGATTTGCCACCCGAAGCCTGCCGCTGGCGCATGCATTTGGCCTTGAGCACGTTGTTTAACGCCTTTGCCGGCAACGATGTGCTCAAAGCGCTGGCACCGGCCAGCACCGTGAATGCCAAAAACGCCGCCCAGGTGGCGCGCCATGTGCGCCCCTTTGTGGTGGCCGGGCTGAAAATGCCTCTTTAACGATTTATCCCTATTCCATGTTTGAACAACATGAAATGCACAACACGGCTCGAAAGGCCGTCTGAAACCTCAGTTGAGAAAACCAAAGGAGAACCGAAATGCTGAGTCTTATCCTGCTGCTTGTTTTGGTGGGCATTGCCGCCTACTTCCGCAGCCCCGCCTGGCTGATTTCGCTGGCCGCCGTTGTCGGCCTGGCGCTCGGCGGCGCTTCGTGGTGGGCGTATATCCCCGTGCTGGTTATTGCAGCAGCCTGCTGCCTGCCGCCTGCGCGCGATTTTATCCTCGGCCGCATTTTCGGCATCTATAAAAAAATCACCCCGGCCATGTCGGAAACCGAAGCCGATGCGATTAATGCCGGCACCGTGTGGTGGGATGGCGAGCTTTTTTCCGGCAAGCCCGATTTCAGCAAGCTCAAAGCTTTCCCCACGCCTTCCTTGAGCGCCGAAGAGCAAGCCTTTATCGACGGGCCGGTGGAAGAATTGTGCAAAATGCTCGACGATTGGAAAATGCTGCACGAAACCAAAGATCTGCCGCCCGAAGCCTGGCAATTCATTAAAGACAGCGGCATCTTGGGCATGATTATCAAAAAAGAATACGGCGGCCTTGAGTTTTCCAACTATGCCCACGCCAAAGTGGTGATGAAAGTGGCCACCCGCGCCGGCAGCGCCGCCGTTACCGTGATGGTGCCCAACTCATTGGGTCCGGGCGAATTGCTGCAACACTACGGCACCGAAGCGCAGAAAAATTATTATCTGCCGCGCTTGGCCAAAGGCTTGGAAATTCCCTGTTTCGCGCTCACCAGCCCGCATGCCGGCTCTGATGCAGGCAGCATTCCCGATTTCGGCGTGGTGTGCAAAGGCAGCTACACCGACCCGACCACCGGCGAACAACACAACGATGTGCTCGGCATCCGCATTTCCTGGGAAAAACGCTGGATTACCCTCGCGCCCGTGGCCACTGTGCTCGGCATGGCATTTAAAATGTACGACCCCGACGGCTTGCTCGGCGATAAAAAAGACATCGGCATCACCTGCGCCCTGATTCCCACCCATCACGAAGGTGTGGAAATCGGCCGTCGCCATTTCCCGGGCGGCAGCGTGTTTATGAACGGCCCGACCTGGGGCAAAGATGTGTTTATCCCGCTCGATTGGATTATCGGCGGCGTGGATTATGCCGGCAAAGGCTGGCAGATGTTGGTGGAATGCCTCTCGGTGGGCCGCTGCATTTCCCTGCCCGCCAACTCGGTGGCTGCCGGCAAAATGTCGAGCTACACCACCGCGCTTTATGCCCGCATCCGCGACCAATTCGGCCTGCCCATCGGCAAATTTGAAGGCGTGGATGAAGCCTTATCGCGCATCGGCATGTATACCTATCAAATGGAAGCCGCCCAAGATTTGGCGCTCACCGCGCTCGACAGCGGCGAAAAACCCAGCGTGATTTCGGCGATTTTGAAATACCACAACACCGAACGCATGCGCAAAACCTTGAATGACGCGATGGATATTCACGGCGGCCGCGCCGTGGTGCTGGGCCCGCGCAACTATCTGGCCGCAGCCTACCAAGCCATTCCCGTGGCCATCACCGTGGAAGGCGCGAATATCCTTACCCGCAGCATGATTATCTTCGGCCAGGGCGCGATTCGCTGCCATCCGTTTGTGCTGAAAGAAATGCGCGCCGCGATGGACAATGATGCCAAAGCCTTCAAAAAAGCATTCGGCGGCCACCTGCACTTCGCCTTCACCAACGCTTTCCGCAGCTTCTGGCTCTCGCTCACCAACGGTGCCTTTACCGCTGCACCCCAAGGCAGCAAAGAAACCGCCCGCTACTACCGCCAAATGACGCGCCTGGCCGCAAACTTTGCGCTGGTGGCCGACATGAGCATGTTCAGCCTCGGCGGCAGCCTCAAGTTTAAAGAGAAGATTTCCGCGCGCTTGGGCGATATTTTGTCCAACCTCTTTATCGCCAGCGCCGTGTTGAAACGCTTTGAAAACCAAGGCAGCCCCAAAGAAGATTTGGCCATTATGCGCTATGCCGTCGAACAAGCCCTGTATGACGCGCAAACCGCACTCGACGGCCTGCTGCGCAACCTGCCGATGCGCCCCTTGGCGTGGGTGCTGCGTGTGCTTGCCATGCCGCTGGGCCACAACATCAGCGCACCGGCCGACAAGCTCGCCAGCCGCGTGGCCGACGACATGATGAAAAACGAAGGCATGCTCGAGCGCCTTTCAAAAGGCATGTTTGTGCCGGATAACGAAGAAGAAGCCATCGGCCTCTTGCCCATTGCCCACGCCGCCGTGATTGCCGCCGAGCCGGTGGAGAAAAAGCTGCGCAACCTTACTCGCAAAGGCAAGCTCGTGCAGCCCTCGCCCGCGCTGCGATTGCAAGAAGCGCTGGACAACGGCGACATCAGCCAGGCCGAGTTTGACCAAGTTACCCGCGCGCGCCAGCTCAAGCGCAACGTGATTATGGTGGATGATTTCGACATGATGCTCAGCCAGCACGATGAAAAACTGCTCGAACGCCACGTTTTCTAAGCGCTGCGCATAAGGTGTTAACATTAAGCAACACTTTTCAGACGGCCGCAAAGCCACAGGCCGTCTGAAAAGCCACAAGAAAAATACCTGCAGTACAAGAGATTCGTTAAAAACAAACAAATTATATAAAGTAATCGTTCTATAAACGGAGAAATTGTTTTATAAAGTAAGTTCGGCTTCACATTACAGGCCGTCTGAAAACTTTTATAAAACTTTAGAGGAGCAACAACATGAAAATCAACACCACCCGCATCAAGCAAAGCGCCCTGATCATCAGCGCCGCGCTCTTGGCACAATCGGCCTGGGCATCCGGCTACCACTTCGGCACGCAATCGGTGAGCAGCCAATCCACGGCCAACTCATCGGCCGCCGAAGCCGCCGACCCTTCCACCCTCTTTTACAACCCCGCCGGCCTCACCAAGCTGGAGGGCACACAAGCCACGATTAACCTGAACATCGTGGCCCCGAACGTGAAATATAAAGATGGCAAAGCCTATTACCCCGACGGCAGCGAAATCACCCGTGCGCCCGACGGCTCGGCCAATGTCGAGCGCGACGGCAAAATCACCGATGATGTGGTGATTGCGCCGCACGGCTATATTTCGCATCAGGTAAACGACAAAGTGTGGCTGGGCTTCGGCATGTATGTGCCTTTCGGCTCGGGCACCGAATATGATGAAAATTCGGTGTTGCGCTACAACCTCAACGAATTGAGCCTGCGCACCATCGCCCTGCAACCCACCGTGGCCTATAAAGTGAACGAGCAGCATTCCGTGGCGCTGGGCGTGGTGGCGCAAAATTCCAAAGCCAAGCTGCGCCAATATGCCAACTTCGGTGCTTTTGCCGGTGCCAACGGCATGGCTGACGGCTATGCCAAAGTACACGGCGATGATTGGGGCTTCGGCTACAACCTCGCCTGGATGTGGGACATCAACGAGCGTGCGCGCGTGGGTGTGAACTACCGCTCCAAAGTAGAACACAACCTCAGCGGCGATGCCGAATGGCATTTGGTAGGCCCGGGCTTTGCCAATCCGGTGTTGGCACCCACCATCCGCGGCGCGGGCTATGCCGAAAAAGAAGATGCTTCGGTGAAAATCACCACCCCCGAATCATTATCTTTGCACGGTATGTATAAAATCGACCCGAAATGGAATGTTTACGGCGATGTGACCTGGACGCGCCACTCGCGCTTCAACCAGGCGCACCTGAAATACGGCAACGCCAAAGTTGTGGCCGACCCCACCACCGGCGGGCAAACCCAAAGCAACGAAACCATCTTAAACCCCAACTGGCGCAACACCTATAAAGTGGCCGTGGGCACGTCTTACCAATACAGCGAGCCTTTGCAATTGCGTTTCGGTGTGGCCTATGACCAATCGCCGGTGAAAAGCGCCGACTACCGCATGAGCACCTTGCCCGACAGCAACCGCATCTGGCTCTCGTTTGGCGCGAAATACGACATCAACAAGCAGCACAGCATCAACGCCGCCTACAGCCATCTGTTTATCCAAAACGCCAGCGCCAATGTAAACGGCTGGTGTGGGGCAGCACAGGCCGGCGCGGGCTCGAAAGCCTGCGTATCGAGCCGCACCAACGGCAGCGCCAACTTCAAGAGCAGCGCCAATATTCTCGGCCTGCAATACACCTACAAGTTTTAACCCCACCTGAAGTTTCAGACGGCCTCCTTAGAAAATAAAGAGGCCGTCTGAAACCCGAAGGCAACAAAAGAGAGAGGATTACCATGACCGCAAAAAACTTCGTCATCCGCAAAGCCGCCGTGCTCGGCGCCGGCGTGATGGGTGCACAGATTGCCGCCCATTTGGCCAACGCCAAAGTGCCGGTGGTGCTGTTTGACCTGCCTGCCAAAGAAGGCCCGAAAAACGGCATCGTCGAAAAAGCCATTGCCGCGCTGAAAAAACAAAAGCCCGCCCCCTTGGCCGGCAAAGATGCCATCAGCTACATCAGCGCTGCCAACTACGACGACGGTTTGGCCGAGCTTGCCGATTGCGATTTGGTGATTGAAGCCGTGGCCGAGCGCCTCGACATCAAAGAGAGCCTCTACAACAAAGTGGCACCGCATTTGGGCGAACACACCATTTTCGCCACCAACACCTCAGGCTTGTCTGTAGAAACCCTGAGCGAAAAATTTCCCGCTGATTTGAAACACCGCTTTTGCGGCGTGCATTTCTTCAACCCGCCGCGCTATATGCACTTGGTGGAGCTGATTCCCACCGCCGCCACCGCGCCCGAATACCTCGACAATCTCGAGCGCTTCCTTGTGAGCACGCTGGGCAAAGGCGTGGTGCGCGCCAAAGACACCCCCAATTTCATCGGCAACCGCATCGGCGTGTTTTCGATGCTGGCCACCATCTACAACACCGAAAAATTCGGTCTGCGTTTTGATGTGGTGGACGATCTCACCGGCCGCCGCTTAGGCCGCGCCAAATCCGCCACCTACCGCACCGCCGACGTGGTGGGCTTGGACACCTTCGCCCATGTGGCCAAAACCATGGAAGACAACCTGCCCAAAGATCCGTGGCACGCGTTTTTCAGCATTCCCGCCTGGTTGCAGGCGCTGATTGCCAACGGCGCGCTCGGCTCGAAAACGAAAGCCGGCATCTTCAAAAAAGAAGGCAAGCGCATCATGATGATCGACCCGGCAACGGGCGAATATGTGGCTTCGAATAAAAAAGCCGACAGCGAAGTCACCGACATTCTGAAAGAAAAAGATTGGGGCAAAAAGCTCGCCGCCCTGCGCGAGAGCCAAAACCCGCAAGCGCAATTTTTGTGGGCGGTGTTGCGCGATTCTTTCCACTATATCGCCGTGCACGCTCAAAGCATCGCCACCACCGCGCGTGACATCGATTTCGCCATCCGCTGGGGCTACGGTTGGGATGAGGGCCCGCTGGAAATCTGGCAGGCCGCCGGCGTGCAGCAAGTGGCCGCGTGGATTCAAGCCGATATCGATGCCGGCCACACCATGAGCAGCGCCGCCTTGCCCGCGTGGCTCAAGGGCGTGGAAGCCTTCCACAATAACGAGGGCAGCCTCAATTTCACCACCGGCAATTACGACCCGCGCTCAGCGCTGGATGTGTATCGCCGCCAAATCCGCCCCGCGCCGCTCTTGGGCGAAACCCTGCCGCTTTTGGGCACCACCGTGTTTGAAACCGACGTGATGCGCGGCTTCACCCTCGACGGCGAAATTTTGGTGATTGAAAACCTCAACAAAATGCGCGCCATCAGCCGCGCCGTGCTCGAAAGCATCAACCAAGCCATTGCCATTGCCGAAAAAGACTTCAAAGCGCTGGTATTTTGGGCGCCCGAAGCGCCGTTTTCCGTGGGCGCGGATTTGAAATCGATGATGCCCGAATTTGCCACCGGCGATTTCGAAGCGATTGAAAGCATGGTGAAGCTGTTTCAAGACACTTCAATGAATTTGCGCTACAGCCAAATCCCCACCGTGTCGGCCGTGCAAGGCTTTGCATTCGGCGGCGGCTGCGAATTTGTGATGCACAGCAATAAAGTGGTGGCCGCGCTTGAGAGCTATGTCGGCCTGGTGGAAGTGGGCGTGGGCCTGATTCCCGCCGGCGGCGGCACCAAAGATTTCGCGCTGCAAGCCGCACGCGCCAGCCAAGGCGATTTGCTGGCGGCCTTGAAAGACCGCTACATGAATCTGGCCATGGCCAAAGTGGCCACCAGCGCCATCGAAGCCAAAGAATTGGGCTTTATGCGCGAGAGCGATGTGGTGGTGTTCAACAGCTACGAATTGCTGCATGTGGCGCTTAACGAAGCCCGCGCCATGGCCGATTCCGGCTTCCGCCCCGACGTGCCTGCTTTGTTCCCCGTGGCCGGCCGCAGCGGTGCCGCTTCGATTCAAGGCCAACTCCTGAATATGAAAGAAGGCGGCTTTATCAGCGAATACGATATGCACATCGGCAGCCAAATCGCCTGGGTGATCACCGGCGGCGACGTCGACCCCGGCACCTTGGTCGATGAGCAATGGCTGCTCGATTTGGAGCGCAAAGTGTTTGTCGATTTGCTGAAAAACGAGAAAACGCTCGAGCGCATCGAAAACATGATGTCCACCGGCAAACCGCTGCGCAACTGATAAACAGGCCGTCTGAAACAAATCAGGCCGTAGGTCGGATGCTCGATCCGACATTTGCCCGCAAGGGCAAAGCAACAACAGCAGGATGTGCGGTGCAAGCCCTGCATTCGGATAATGTGCGCACACCCTGCACCCAACCGCTGAAAAGGCCGTCTGAAAGCCAATCCATATATTTCAGACGGCCACCCAACAGGAGAACACTGTGAAACAATTAAGAGATGCCTACATCGTAGCCGCCACCCGCACCCCCATCGGCAAAGCCCCGCGCGGCATGCTGCGCACCACCCGCCCCGACGACATGCTCGCGCATGTGATCCGCTCGGTGGTGGCTCAAGCCCTCGGCTTCGACCCCGCAGAAATCAACGATGTGGTGGCCGGCTGCGCCTTTCCCGAAGCCGAATCCGGCCTCAACTTCGCCCGCATCGCCGCGCTTTTGGCCGGCCTGCCCGACACCGTGGGCGGCATCACCATCAACCGCTATTGCTCATCCGGCATCAACGCGCTGCAAATCGCCGCCGACCGCATCCGCACCGGCGAAGCCGAAGCCGTGATTGCCGCCGGCAGCGAGAGCATGTCGATGATTCCGATGATGGGCAACAAAGTGTCGCTCAACCCGGAAATTTTCGCCAAAGAAGAAAACCTCGGCATCGCCTACGGCATGGGCTTAACCGCCGAAAAAGTGGCCGAACAATGGAACGTGAGCCGTGAAGACCAAGATGCATTTGCGCTGGAAAGCCACAAACGCGCGCTGGCCGCCATTGAGGCGGGCAAATTCAAAGCCGAAATCAGCCCGATTGAAGCGGTTTACCGCAGCGCCGATTTGGCCGGCCGCGAAGTGAAAGAAATCCGCAAGCTGTGCGACACCGACGAAGGCCCGCGCGCCGACACTTCGCTCGAAGGCCTGGCTCGGCTGCGCCCCGTGTTTGCCGCCAAAGGCAGCGTCACCGCCGGCAATTCCTCGCAAATGTCCGACGGCGCCGGCGCTTTACTGGTGGTGAGCGAAGAAGTGCTCAAGCGCTACAACCTCACCCCCATCGCCCGCTACGAAGGCTTCGCCGTGCGCGGCGTGCCGCCCGAAATCATGGGCATCGGCCCCAAAGAAGCCATTCCGGCCGTGTTGAAATCATCGGGCAAGAGCCTCGCCGATATGAAATGGATCGAGCTCAACGAAGCCTTCGCCGCCCAATCGCTGGCCGTTATCCGCGATTTGGATTTGGACACATCTATCGTCAACCCCAACGGCGGCGCCATTGCACTGGGCCACCCGCTGGGCGCCACCGGTGCCATCCGCGCCGCCACCGCCATCCACGGCCTGCGCGAGCGTGGTGAAAAAGGCTATGCCATGGTGACCATGTGCATCGGCACCGGCATGGGCGCGGCCGGTTTGATTGAAGTGCTGTAACGCATTGCCAAAGTTAAAGGCCGTCTGAAAGCATTTATCCGCTTTCAGACGGCCTTTTTTACCAGCCGAGCGTTTGGCAAAATATTGGCGCTTTGATGATATTGATACAATTGTAGGCGCGGCTCACCACAGCCTGTAGGTCGGATTCTCGAATCCGACACTTGTTCGCAGAACAAGGCACGCACATCGCTTTGGCCGTTGGCCAAACGTCGGATTCAAGAATCCGACCTACGCAGATGGTGCTGCCGAACTGCTTTTATTTTGTAAGGTTATTTTTTAGAATTGGTATTAAAGGCCGGGTGATTGGTAAAATGTTTGCGTGTTGATGGCAATAGCGTATGCATAAAACACAAGGCCGTCTGAAATTTGATGTTCAGACGGCCTCGGTGATAGCATATCGAAATGAACGATTTAAGCGAATTCAAGCTGCCCGCTGCTGCCGCTTCCGATGAAGGCTGGTGTGTGTACCTGCTGCTGTGCCACGGCGGCGCGCTCTATTGCGGCATCAGCAACCGCCCCGACGAGCGCTTTGCCGCACACTGCGCCGGACGAGGCGCCAAATTCACGCGTATGCACAAGCCGCAGGAAATGCGCCTGCTTTATGCCGCCATCAGCCGCAGCGAAGCCGCCCGCATCGAGCCTTTGGTGAAAAAGCTCGCGCCTGAGCAGAAACGGCGGCTGTGGGCGGCGCTGGCAGAGCTTGCCGCACAACACCATGCGCACACAGAGCCGAAGCCGCGTGCAGGCCGGATGCTTGAATCCGACAGCCAATAAACACAACAGTCCTGCACCGGAGCGGGCGGACAAAGGCGGCAAGCCGCAGTTTGCAGCGCCGCTTGTCAAAAGGCCGTCTGAAACCTTTCCCGGAAGCCGCTTTCTTATGTAAATTCAACATCTTCAAGCCATACGCGCGCATTGTGTCCACTGTCGAATCGGCGTACAATTCAGAGCTATTTTCTCGGGCGCAGCACAAAAAAGCTGTTGTCCGCCACACACAGGTTAGCCAATACAAAAATGATGATTTACCCCAAACAATACGATGTAATCGTGGTTGGCGGCGGCCATGCCGGCACCGAAGCCGCGCTCGCCGCTGCGCGCATGGGCGCGCAAACGCTTTTGCTCAGCCACAATATCGAAACCCTCGGCCAAATGTCGTGCAACCCCTCCATCGGCGGCATCGGCAAAGGCCATTTGGTGCGCGAGCTCGATGCGCTCGGCGGCGCGATGGCGCTGGCCACCGACATGAGCGGCATCCAGTTTCGCCGCCTCAATGCCAGCAAAGGCGCCGCCGTGCGCGCCACCCGTGCGCAGGCCGACCGCATTCTCTATAAAGCCGCCATCCGCGAAATGCTCGAAAACCAAGCCAATCTCGAGCTTTTCCAACAACAGGTAGACGACGTCACCCTCGAGGGCGACCGCATCAGCGGCGTCATCACCGCTATGGGCGTGGAATTTAAAGCCCGCGCCGTGGTGCTTACCGCCGGCACGTTTCTGGCCGGCAAAATCCACATCGGCTTGGAAAACTACGCCGGCGGCCGCGCGGGCGACCCTGCCGCACAAGGCTTATCCGGCCGCTTGAAAGAATTGCAACTGCCGCAAAGCCGCCTCAAAACCGGCACGCCGCCGCGCATTGATGGGCGCACGATTGATTTTTCCCAACTCACCGAGCAGCCCGGCGACACACCCGTGCCGGTGTTTTCCGTGCGCGGCCATGCCGCCATGCATCCGCAGCAAGTGAGCTGCTGGATTACCCACACCAACGAGCAAACCCACGATATCATCCGCTCCGGCTTCGACCGCAGCCCGATGTTTACCGGCAAAATCGAAGGCGTGGGCCCGCGCTATTGCCCTTCGATTGAAGACAAAATCAACCGCTTTGCCGATAAAGACAGCCACCAGATTTTCCTAGAACCGGAAGGGCTGTCCACCCATGAGTATTATCCAAACGGCATTTCCACCAGCCTGCCGTTTGATATCCAGCTCGCCCTTGTGCGCTCGATGAAAGGCTTGGAAAACGCCCACATCCTGCGCCCCGGCTATGCCATCGAATACGATTATTTCGACCCGCGCAACCTCAAAGCCAGCCTCGAAACCAAAACCATTGCAGGCTTATTTTTCGCCGGCCAAATCAACGGCACCACAGGCTATGAAGAAGCCGCCGCACAAGGCTTGCTGGCGGGTGCCAATGCCGTGCAATATGTGCGCGGGCAAGATCCGCTGCTGCTGCGCCGCGAGCAAGCCTATTTGGGCGTGTTGGTAGATGATTTGATTACCAAAGGCGTAAACGAGCCTTACCGCATGTTTACCAGCCGCGCCGAATACCGATTACAACTGCGCGAAGACAACGCCGATATGCGCCTCACCGAAGCCGGCCGCCAAATCGGCCTCGTTTCCGACGACCAATGGCAGGCCTTCGAGCAAAAGCGCGAAGCCATCGAGCGCGAAATCCAGCGTTTGCGCAGCACTTGGTACACTCCCGCCAAGCTGCCCGAAAGCGAGCAAGAGCGCGTGTTCGGCCAAAAATTGAGCCGTGAAGCCAATCTGCACGATTTGTTGCGCCGCCCCAATCTCGATTACGCCGCCCTGATGAGCCTGCCCCAAGCCGCGCCTGAGCAAGCGCTGGCTGCCGAAGTGGCCGAGCAAGTGGAAATCCAAGTGAAATACCAAGGCTATATCGATCGCCAAAACGAAGAAATCGAAGGCCGCCGCGATTTGGAAACCCTCAAACTGCCCACCGATATCGACTACAGCAAAGTGAAAGGCCTCTCCGCTGAAGCCCAGCAAAAGCTCAACCAGCACCGCCCCGAAACCGTGGGTCAGGCCGGCCGCATCTCAGGCATCACCCCCGCCGCCGTGGCGCTGTTGATGGTGCATTTGAAACGCGGCTTTAAAGAAGCCCGTCAAAATTAAAGCCGTAAACCAAAAGGCCGTCTGAAAAAGTTTCAGACGGCCTCTCCTTATATTAGGGTCTGTTCACAATTCATCTCGTGGCAATCTTTTGGCTCAAAAACGCGCCTGCCGCGTTGAAAATGCTCGCAAGGTGTCCAACCTTGCTGCGCTTTTCGCCTTGCAAGCGCGCTTTTGCGCTCAAAATCTTACGCACGGATGAAATGTGAACAGACCCTAGCGGAATGCATAAAAAAAGTGGCACAACGGGTAGGTTGGGTTGTAAACCCAACGTTTCAGCGGGTAGGTTGGGTTGTAAACCCAACAAATCTACAGGCCGTCTGAAACCTTGGCTTTAGCAACCCAAGCTACTCCGTTATAGAGTGTGGTTTTGCATCACTTTTTCTTGCATATCAATATATACATACGCTTACGGCTTTCGGCATCATGCCCGCTCAATGCTTGCGTTCGGTGATAAATTCGGCCAGGCTGCGCAAATGGGCGGCTTTTTCGCCAAACGGCGCGAGTGCCGCCACGGCTTCGGCCACCAGCGCTTCGGCATAAGCGCGCGCTTGGGGCAGGCCCATTAATTTCACATAAGTGGGCTTGTCGGCATCGGCATCTTTGCCGGCGGTTTTGCCCAGCGTGGCGGTGTCGGCTTCACAATCGAGCACATCGTCTATCACTTGGAAAGCCAGGCCTATCTTGCGGGCATAATCATCGAGCCGCGCCAGGCCTTCGTCATCTACATCGGGGCAGCTCAGCGCGCCCAGCGCCACGGCGGCGCGGATCAGCGCGCCGGTTTTGAGGCTGTGCATCTGTTCGAGCGCAGCCTGATTCATGGCTTTGCCGACGTTGGCCAAATCAATCGCCTGGCCGCCGGCCATGCCTAGGCTGCCCGAAGCCTGCGCCAGCGTAGAGAGCATGCGCAGCTGGCGCGCGCCCGGCAGGCTGGTGGGGCGGCTGAGCAGCTCGAATGCCAGCGTTTGCAAGGCGTCGCCAGCCAGCAGGGCGGCGGCTTCGCCGTATTGCACATGGCAGGTGGGCTTGCCGCGGCGCAGGCTGTCGTTGTCCATTGCGGGCATATCATCGTGCACCAATGAATACACATGAATGCATTCCACCGCCGCCATCGCCTGCGCCACCGCCGCTTCATCGGCTGCGCCCAATTCGGATGCAGCCAGCACCAGCAGCGGGCGCAAGCGCTTGCCGCCGCCGAGGGTGACATAGCGCATGGCTTCGTGCAGCCCTTCGGGGCTTTGCGTTTCGGGCGGCAGCGCGCGCGAAAGCACCAGCTCGGTTTGCGCTTGCGCGCGGGTTTGCCAGCTGTGCAGATTATTCGGCTTCAAGGCTGAGCTCCTTTAATCCGCCCTCATCGAGCACGTGCAATTTTTGCTCCACTTCGGCCAGCTTGTTTTGGCAATATTGCACCAGCTCGTTGCCTTCCTGATAGGCGGCCAGCGCTTCTTCGAGCGGCATTTCGCTGCTTTGCATGGCTTGGGTGAGTGCTTCGAGGCGCTTGAGGGCTTCTTCGAAAGATTTGGGGGTGGCTTTTTTCATGATCAGGGCTTGGGTTGAACAAAGGCTTGATTGTAGCATTTTTTGGCCGCGCTTTTTGCGGCGCAACTGCGTGCATAAAAATTTGCCGCCGCATAAAACACAAAGGCCGTCTGAAACTTTTTCAGACGGCCTTTGCTGCGCGGCGCATCAACGCTTGGCTTTAAAGCTGAGCAAATGCTGCTGTGTGGCAAGCCAGGCGCCGGAAATGCCCAGCGCGGTCACCACGGCGAGCACCATCAGAATTTCCCAGGCGTGGAAAAAGCGCCATTCGATGTTGAGGCCGTAGGGGCGGAAAATCTGATTGATCAACGGCTGGCTGGCGCGCATCAGCCAGGCGCACAGGCCGATGCTGATGGCGGCGGAAAGCAGGCTCTGCCAAGCGGCTTGATAAAGAAACGGGCGGCGGATAAACGAAGCGGGCGCGCCCAAAAGCTTGGTGATTTCGATTTCTTCTTTGCGGCTCAAAATCTGCAAACGGATGGTGTTGTGCGCCACCAGCACGAAAGCCACGCTCAGGGTGATGGCCAAAAACCAGAAAATCCGATGCAAAAAGGCATTAATCTGATAGAGCGTTTGCATCCATTCGGTGTCGAGCCGCGCGGCTTCCACCATCGGCAATTCGCTCAAATCCTGCTGCAAAATCTGCATGGCCTCGGGCGCGGTGCCGGCGTCGGGCGTAACGATAAACACATCGGGCAGCGGATTGTCATCGAGCATCGACACCAAATCCTGCGCGCCCATGCTTTGCTGCAATTCTTGCAGCCCTTTTTGCTTGCCGATAAATTCGCTTTTGCTGATGCGCGCATCTTCGGCGAGCAGGGTTTTTACTGCTTCGTTGTCGACTTCATCGGCGCTCAATTCCATATAAAGCGTGATTTGCGGCGCTTCGTTGAGCTTGCCGAGCACGGCCTGGCCGCTTTGCACGCCCAAATAAAGCGCCAAGGGCAGCGTCATCGCGATGGCGAGCATCAGCAAAATCAGCAAAGTGGCAAAAGGCTGACGGATAAAGTGGCGCGCGGCGTTGCGGGCGGATTCGAGGTGGAGCGAGAGATAATGTTTCATGCGGCAAACCTGCCTTCCTGCAGGCGCAAAATGCGGTGGCCGTAATCGGCCATCAGTGTTTCGTCGTGCGCGGCCACAATCACGGTGGTGCCCGCTTCGTGAAAGGTTTTGAATAATTCCATAATGTCGAGCGCATAGGCGCGGTCGAGGTTGGCGGAAGGCTCGTCGGCAATCAAAAGGCTGGGCTGGTGCACCACCGCGCGGGCGATGCACAGGCGCTGCTGCTCGCCGCCGGAAAGCGTTACCGGGTCGGCACCTTCGCGCCCGGCCAGGCCCACTTTTTCAATCGCCACGCGCGCCCGCTTTTCGGCCTGCGCCCGGTCGTAGCCGATGATGCGCAGCGGCAGCAGCACGTTTTGGATCACATTTCGGTCAAACAGGATTTTGTGGTCTTGAAACACAATGCCGATGTGTTGGCGCAAAAAGCCGATTTGGTTGTCGTTCAGGCTGCCGATATCTTGATTGTTCATCCACACCTTGCCGGTGGTGGGCTTGGTGATGCCGGCAATCAGCTTGAGAATGGTGGATTTGCCGGCGCCGGAATGGCCGGCCACGAAAATCATTTCGCCTTTGTCGATATTGAAACTGACATTTTTCAGCGCGTGAAAGCCGCCGGGATAGGTTTTGGAAACTTGCTCGAAACGGATCATGATTGTGCTCGGTGGGTGGGTTTCAGACGGCCTGTTGTTCGGACAAACAGGCCGTCTGAAATAAAGTGAGACCGATTATACAGAATATTGTTGCATGATTCAGCGGGCAATATCTGTATAATATGCACGATTATGCGCGGCGCTGTTGAGGCCGTCTGAACCATTGTTGAAAGAAAATTATGCTTACCCCCGAAGAAGTCAAACAAATGATTGCCGCCGTGGCGCCTTGCGAACACATCGAAGTAGAGGGCGACGGCCACCACTTTTTCGCCCACATCGTGTCGAGCGCCTTCGAGGGCAAAGCCCGGCTGGCGCGCCACCGCCTGATTAAAGACGGCCTGGCGGATAAATTGGCCAGCAACGAATTGCACGCGCTCTCCATCACCACCGCGGCTACGCCGGCGGAATGGGCGGCCAAGCAGGGCTAGGGTCTGTTCACATTTCATCACGCGGCAAGTGTTGGCTCAAAAGCGCGCCTGCTGCGTTGAAAATGCTCGCAAGGTGTTCAACCTTGCTGTGCTTTTCGCCTTGCAGCCACGCTTTTGCGCTCAAAATCTTATTCGCGGATGAATTGTGAACAGACCCTAATCATTTATCTGCGCAAGCGTTCAGACGGCCTGTGTGCATGCAGGCCGTCTGAATTTTACCTGTCACAAAAACGCAATCCGTTTAAAATCCATTATAATTTACCGTTTCATTTCCCCCATTTTTGTGCACAGGCCGTCTGAAAGCCTGCGCCGCGCTACGAAAGACATTCTGTGGACAAACTCAAAATTACCGGCAACGGCCCGCTCAACGGCGAAATCACCGTGTCCGGCGCCAAAAATGCCGCCCTGCCGCTGATGTGCGCCGGCCTCCTCACCGAGGGCACGCTGCGCCTGAAAAACGTGCCCATGCTGCGCGATGTGAAAACCACCCAAAAGCTGCTGCAAGGCATGGGTGCGCGCGTGCTCACCGACAATATCGCCGAATTCGAAATCAACGGCGGCACGGTGAACAACACCATCGCCCCTTATGAATTGGTGAAAACCATGCGCGCCTCGATTTTGGTGCTGGGCCCCACGCTGGCGCGCTTTGGTGAAGCCCAAGTGAGCCTGCCCGGCGGTTGCGCCATCGGTTCGCGTCCGGTAGACCAGCATCTTAAAGGCCTGGAAGCCATGGGCGCGGAAATCGTGATTGAGCACGGCTATGTAAAAGCCCGCGGCCGCTTGAAAGGCGCACGCGTGGTGATGGACATGGTCACCGTGGGCGGCACCGAAAATCTTTTGATGGCCGCCACCTTGGCCGAGGGCACCACCGTGTTGGAAAATTGCGCCATTGAGCCCGAAGTGGTCGATTTGGCCGAATGTTTGGTGAAAATGGGTGCCAAAATCAGCGGCATCGGCAGCGCCACCATGACGGTGGAGGGTGTGAAAGAATTGCACGGCGCCGAGCACAGCGTGGTGCCCGACCGCATCGAAGCGGGCACGTTTTTATGCGCCGTGGCGATGGCCGGCGGCAAAGTGGTGTTGCGCAACGCCGCGCCGAAAACCATGGAAGCCGTGCTCGACAAGCTGGCCGAAGCCGGCGCGATTATCGAAGCGGGCGACAACTGGATCGCCATCGACATGCAGCAGCGCCCCAAAGCGGTGGACATCCGCACCATGCCGCACCCGGGCTTCCCCACCGATATGCAGGCGCAATTTATGGCCATGAATGCCGTGGCAGAGGGCAGCGGCAAAGTGGTGGAAACCATTTTTGAAAACCGCTTTATGCACGTGCCCGAGCTCAACCGCATGGGTGCAGACATCGCCGCCGAGGGCAACACCGCCATCGTGAAAGGTGTGGCCACGCTCTCGGGTGCCACCGTGATGGCCACCGATTTGCGCGCATCGGCCAGCCTGGTGATTGCCGGCCTCGTGGCCGAGGGCGAAACCGTGGTGGAGCGTATCTACCACCTCGACCGCGGCTACGAGCATATTGAAGAGAAGCTGGGCAAAGTGGGCGCGAAAATCGAGCGCGTTGCCTGATTCAGGTGAAGTAAAACACACCAAACAAGGCCGTCTGAAAATTTTTCAGACGGCCTTGTTTTTTAACCCGCATCGGTACGGTTTAACCGTACACAGGCAAGCTTTCGGCAGCCCGTAGGTCGAATTCTCGAATCCGACGCTTGTTCTGATGGTGCTGTCGAACTGCTTTTATTTTGTCATACCAATCCAAAAAAATAACCTAACTTCGTTGTCTCGCCTTGCCGTACTATCTGTACTGTCGCAGGCTCGCCGCCTTGTTAGCTTACCTTTTTGAATGGGTATTACGCCGCTTTTGGCGGCTAATAGTACTGACGGCTTTCAGACGGCCTTGTTTTTGCCAAACCGTTAAGGCCGGTATTCCGGCAACACACCATTGGGCAGCAGCTGCCACACATAGCCCGTGTGTTTCTGCTTGCCGGCCACATTGCCCGCTTCGTCGCCATAGCCCCAGAAATAATCCACCCGCACCGCGCCTTTAATCGCGCTGCCGGTGTCTTGCGCCATCAAGAGGCGGTTGTGGGCGAAATTGCTCACGGGGTGGGTGGTGGCCACGAAAAGCGGCGCACCCAAGGTGATGTAGTGGCGGTCGACCGCGCCGGCATAGCCGCCCAAAAGCGGTGTGCCCAGCGCGCCGATGGGGCCTTCATCGTTGCCCGGCAATTGGCGGAAGAAAATATAGCTCGGGTTTTGCCCCAGCACTTCGGCCAGCTTTTGCGGGTTTTGCTGCATATAGGCTTTGATGCCCTGCATGGTGGTTTGCCCCAAAGGCAGATAGCCTTTATCGGCCATATAGCGGCCGATCGATACATAAGGATATTCGTTTTTATCGGCAAAGCCTAAGCGCACATATTGGCCGGAGGGCGTTTTCAGGCGGCCCGAGCCTTGAATGTGCAGGAAAAACAATTCCACCGGATCATCGGCATAGCCCAAAATCGGCGCTTTGCCGTTGAGCGCGCCGCCGTTGATTTGGGTGCGGGTGTAATAAGGCACAAATTGGCCGCCGGCAAAGCGGCCTTTGAGCGCGCGGGTGCGCTCGCTAATCGGAAATTTCGACAAATCGGCGCTATAAGCGCCGGCGGCATTGATGCTGCCGCTGTTGGGGCCGGTTTGCTGCACCCGCACCACGGCTTTGCTGTTGCGCAGATTGGCGGGCAGATCCACCGAAACAAAATCGTTGGGCACGCCGTAAATCGGGAAACGCGCTTTGGCCGTTTGCTTCACATCACCATGCAGCACCGGCTCGTAATAGCCGGTGATGGTGCCGCCGAGCTGGCCGTTGCCGCTCACTTGCCAGGGCGTGAAATATTGCTCGAAAAAGGCTTTGGCGGCGGCATCGTTGGCCGGGGTTTGCGCGGCTTGGGCGCACACATTCTGCCACGCCGGCTGCGCTTTCAAGCGGCCGCAGCCGAGCTGGAAGGCGCGCAGGCTGCTGCTGAAATTTTGCTGCGGCCATTGCGGCAGCGTTTGATGCGCCACCACTTTATAGGCCGCGCCGCCGCCGGGGGCGATGCTGTGCCCCAAAGGCAGCGGCGTGCCCGCAGGCAGGGGCGCGCCGGGTGTCACCGGCGGCACGGGCATGGTGGTGGGCGGCACGGTTTTTTTGGTGCCGCAGGCGGCCAGCACGGCGGCGGCCAGCCCCATCAGGGCAAAACGGTAAAATTTGGCAACATTCATATGGGTGTCTCGAGGCCGTCTGAAAAGCGTTCAGACGGCCTAAATAAAAAAAGAATAACGATTCAGAAAGACCGCGCCAAAGCGGCGCGGTTCCCTGCAGAAAGGCCGTCTGAAGCGCGGTTGGGCGCATTCTAGCATAGAATCAACACCCTAAAATCAGCCATCGCCAATCTTTGCACAAGCGTGCCTAGGCTAGCCTAGGGTCTGTTCACATTTCATCACGCGACAATATTTTGGCTCAAAAACGTGCCTACTGCGTTGAAAATGCTCGCAAGGTGTTCAACCTTGCTGCGCTTTTCGCCTTGCAGCCACGCTTTTGCGCTCAAAATCTTACTCGCGGATGAATTGTGAACAGACCCTAGCCGCCATTTGCTACAATAAGCGCTTTGTTTTCCGCAAGGCAAAGCCGCCATGAGCAAACCCGTTTCCCCGATGATGCAGCAATATCTCGGCATCAAAGCAGATCATCAGGATAAGCTCGTGTTTTACCGCATGGGCGACTTTTACGAATTGTTTTTCGATGATGCCATAAAAGCCGCCAAGCTTTTAGACATCACCCTCACCACCCGCGGCCAGCTCGATGGTGAGCCGATTAAAATGGCCGGCGTGCCTTATCACGCCGCCGAGCAATATCTGGCCAGGCTCGTTAAAATGGGCGAGAGCGTGGCCATTTGCGAGCAAACGGGCGAAGTGGGCGCCACCAAAGGGCCGGTAGAGCGCAAGGTTGTGCGCATCGTCACCCCCGGCACGCTCACCGATTCCGCCTTTCTGGAAGACAAAGAAACCAACCGCATCGTGGCCGTGTGCAGCGTGAAAAGCGACAAAAAACACATCGGCCTCGCTTGGGCTTCGCTGCAAAGCGGCGAATTCAAAGCCAAGCTCACCACGCCCGATAAACTCGCCGACGAATTGGCACGCCTGCAAGCGGCGGAAATCCTGCTGCCCGATGCCGCCAATGCCCCACCTATTCAAGCAGCCAACATCACGCGGCTGAACGCTTGGCAATTCGCGCCCGACAGCGGCACAAAGCTGCTCACCGACTATTTCGGCAGCCAAGATTTGCGCGGCTTCGGGCTGGACGAACAAACCCACGCTGCCGCCATCGGCGCCGCCGGTGCGCTGCTCAACTACATCCGCCTCACCCAAAGCCAATTGCCGCAACACCTCGACGGCCTTTCGCTCGAAACCGAAAACCAATACATCGGCATGGATGCCGCCACCCGCCGCAACCTCGAAATCACCCAAACCCTTAGCGGCCAAAAAGCGCCCACCCTGTTTTCCGCGCTCGACCAATGCGCCAGCCACATGGGCAGCCGTCTGCTCGCCCTATGGCTGCACCACCCGCTGCGCCGGCGCGAGCATATCCGCGCCCGCCAGCAAGCCGTGGCCGAGCTGCAAAACCATTATGCCGACTTACAAGGCCGTCTGAAAAACCTTGCCGACATCGAACGCATCGCCGCCCGCATCGCCGTGGGCAATGCCCGCCCGCGTGATTTGGCCGCTCTGCGCGACAGCCTGTTGCTGCTGGCAAATGAAATCGAATTGCCCCAAAGCCCTTCCGCGCTGCTGCACACCCTGCAAGCCGTGTTCCCCGCCACTTTGCCCATTGCCGAGCAGCTGCAAGCCGCCATCTTGCCCGAGCCGGCCGTGTGGCTGCGCGACGGCGGCGTGATTAATCACGGCTATCATGCCGAATTGGATGAGTTGCGCCACATTCAAAACCACGGTGATGAATTTTTGCTGGCGCTGGAAGCACGCGAGCGCGAGCGCACCGGCCTCTCCACCCTCAAAGTGGAATTCAACCGCGTGCACGGCTTTTACATCGAATTATCCAAAGTGCAGGCCGAGCAAGCGCCCGAAGATTATACCCGCCGCCAAACCCTCAAAAACGCCGAACGTTTCATCACGCCCGAGCTGAAAACTTTTGAAGAAAAAGTGTTGGCCGCGCAAGACACCGCGCTCGCGCTCGAAAAACAACTGTTTGATGAAATATTGAAAAACCTGCAAGCCGCCCTGCCACAATTGCAGCAAGCCGCCAAAGCCGCCGCCACGCTCGATGTGCTCGCCACCTTCGCCCGCCATGCCCAAGAGCGCGGCTACACCGCGCCCGGGTTCGCCGACTATCCCGTGATTGAAATCGAGGGCGGCCGCCACCCCGTGGTCGAGCAACAAGTGCGCCACTTCACCGCCAACCACACCGCGCTCGACCACAAACACCGCCTGATGCTGCTCACCGGCCCCAATATGGGCGGCAAATCCACCTATATGCGCCAAGTGGCACTGATTACCCTGCTTGCGCACACCGGCAGCTTTGTGCCCGCCGAAGCCGCCAAAATCGGCCCCATCGACCAAATTTTCACCCGCATCGGCGCTTCCGACGATTTGGCCGGCAACCGCTCCACCTTTATGGTGGAAATGAGCGAAACCGCCTATATTCTGCACCACGCCACCGAGCAATCACTGGTGCTGATGGACGAAGTGGGCCGCGGCACCTCCACCTTCGACGGCCTCGCCCTCGCCCAAGCCATCGCCGAGCATTTGTTGCAGAAAAACCAATCGTTCAGCCTGTTTGCCACCCACTATTTTGAGTTGACCAAATTGCCCGAAGCCCACTCCACCGCCGTGAATATGCACCTGAGTGCGCTTGAAGAAGGGCAAGACATTGTGTTTCTGCACCACATCGAGCCCGGCCCCGCCAGCAAAAGCTACGGCATCGCCGTGGCCAAACTCGCCGGCCTGCCCGCCCGCGCCCTCAAGGCTGCCCACAAGCATTTAGACGCGCTCGAGCAGCAAGCCGCTGCGAATCAGCCGCAAATGGATATTTTCAACACATGGCCGTCTGAAAGCGAAGAGAAAGAAGATGAAGCTGCAACCTACGCAGATGAACAAGCCGCCGCCGCGCCAAATCCATTGCTGCAAGCTTTGGCAGAAATCCAGCCGGATGAATTGTCGCCGAGGGAGGCGCTGGAAGCCTTGTATCGCTTGAAAGGTTTGGAAAAAGAATAAATAACAAAAAGGCCGTCTGAACGTTTTCAGACGGCATTGATTAATCATTCTATCCATTATCCTATGAATTTATATTTCAACACCGATTTGGCTAAAGGCTATAAAAGCCCCGCTCAAATTGCCCGCGTGCTCACCGAAAACTGGTTGGGCGAAAACGCCTATTGCCCCAGTTGCGGCTGTGCACACATCACAAAAGCGGCAAACAACCGCCCCGTTTTAGATTTTGACTGCCCCAATTGCGCCGAGCAGTTCGAGCTGAAAAGCAAACAGGCCAAATCAGCGGGAAAAGTCATTAACGATGGCGCTTATGCCACCATGCTGGCGCGCATTCAAGCGGCAGATAATCCCAATTTTTTCTTTTTAAGCTACAACAAAGCCGATTATTCCGTGCGGCAATTGATGCTGGTGCCGAAACATTTTTTCACGCCGGAAATGATTATCCGGCGCAAACCGCTGCCTGAAACCGCAAAACGCGCGGGCTGGATCGGGTGCAACATCAATATCGGCGCGTTGCCAAACAGCGGCAAAATCCTGCTGGTGGACAAAGGCATCGTGATGCCGTCTGAAACCGTGCATCGGCAATGGCAGCAAAACCTGTTTTTGCGTCAACAAAAAAACGAAGGCAAAGGCTGGTTGCTGGCGGTGATGCGCTGCGTAGAGGCGCTTCCCGAGCAATTCACCTTGGCGCAAATGTATGCTTTTGAAAATGTGTTGCAACAGCAATTTCCCGCCAACCGCCACATCAAAGACAAAATCCGCCAGCAATTGCAATGGCTGCGTAATCAAGGCATCATCGAATTTTCAGCGCGCGGGCAATACCGCAAAATTCCCCAATCCAAATCTTGAAGGAATCACCATGGCGCTTTTTCAAATTGAAATCCAAGAAACCCTTCGCCGTGTGGTCACACTGGAATCTGAATCACCGGCTCTTGCTTTGGCACAAGTCAAACAACGCTATCAGCAAGAAGAAATTGTTTTGGATTGGCAGGATTGGGTGGATACGCACATTCAAATCAGTCATGCAGATTGAAAGTAAAAGGCCGTCTGAAAGATCAATCTTTCAGGCGGCCTTGATTCATATTCTTATGCATATCTGTAAATATTCAATATATTCAAATAATTATTTATACCAATCCTAAAAAATAATATACAAACAGGCCGCTCGTAGGTCGGATTCTTGAATCCGACACTCGTCCGCAGAACAAGGCACGCACATCGCTTTGGCCGATGGCCAAACTACGCGGTTGGTGCTATCGAATTGCTTTTATTTTGTAAGGTTATTTTTTTGAATGGTTTTACTTCTCATAAACATGCAGCACCAGCTGCCCGTCCTGATATTCGCCCACATAAACATCTTGTTGTTTGATATTGGATGCATCGAGCGCGCCGGCCACCCAATCGCTGTCTTTGCCCACCAATTCGAGAATGTCGGTGTCGGGCCGGCCTTCGATAACCAGCGGGTAGCGCAGGCCTTGTTCGCCGTATTGGATGGCCAAGAGCTGGCCGTTTTGCTTGAGCACGGCGCGTTTGACGCTGTTGACGCGCACGCTTTTGGGCGGCACGTTTGGGGCGGCAGTGACGAAATCGAGGAAAACCACCATGCGCGAGGGGGTGTTGGCATAGCTTTGGCTTTGGGTGTAATAGGTGTATTGCATTGTTTTTAACATTGCAAATGCTTGAATAGGCCGTCTGAAAAGATTTTTTAATGGGTTGAAAGAAATTTTGTGCAAATATTTTCGAGATTGATAACTTGTTCATTTTTAATCGAGCACGGCTTTACAGCCCGGCGGCAATCTGTCAGGCTTGCGGCTGTGTTTGTTTGATTTTTTACCGTGATAGCGCCATGACCGACTCATCCAATAAATTTTATTCCCTTTTCTTTTCGGTGTTTTTCCTCTTTGCCGGCTTCGGCCTGTTTTTGAATTCGGCGGGGGTGAAGCTCGCGCAGATGGGGGTGAACAACACCGCCATCGGTGCGCTGAATGCGGCTTTTTTTGTGGGCGCGGCGCTGAGCGCGATGGCGGCGCACCGGGTGGTGTCGGGCGTGGGGCATATCCGCGCCTTCAGCGTGTTTGGTGCGGTGTTTGCCATTGCGGCGCTCGGGCATATGATGACCGACAACTTATGGGCATGGGGCGTGTTGCGGGTGGTGTTGGGCTTTTGCTATTACAGCCTGCTGATGATTGTGGAGAGCTGGTTTGCCGAGCGCAGCATGGCGGCGGCGCGGGCGCGGGTGCTGGCTTTTTACAATGTGGTTTACTATGTGGCCTTCACCGCGGGCATCGCGCTTTTGAGCCTGAAGCCTTCGAGCAATGATATTTTTACGCTGGCGGCGATTTTGGTGATGGCGGCGATGCTGCCGGTGGCGCTCACGCGGCTCAATGCGCCGCAGCTGCCGCCGCGCCAGCGCGTGAGCCTGCCGCGCCTGCTGGCGGTGGCGCCTTTGGCACTGGTGGGCAGCTTTATCGCCGGCCTGCTGGTAAACGGCTTTTTCACCATGGCTTCGGTATTTTTGCTGCAACAAGGCTTCAGCCTGCGCCAGATTGCGTTTTACCTGATGATTGCCATGATCACGGGCTTTGCGGTGCAGCTGCCGATTGCGCGCTTTTCCGACCGCTACGGGCGGCGGCGGGCGATTTTGGTGTGCGCGCTTTTGGCGGCCGCCGGCGCGCTGACGGGCTTGGGGCTGATGATGGCGGGCATTGAGGGGGCGTGGCCGCATTATGTGGTGGCCGCTTTATTCGGGCTGGGCTTGTTTGCGCTTTATGCCTTGAGCGTGGCGCGGGCCAATGATGAGCTGCCCAACGACATGAGCACGGTAGAGGTGAGCCGCAGCCTGCTTTTCAGCTACGGCATCGGCTCGCTGGCCGCGCCGCTCTTGCTCGGCATTGTGATGCAGGAAGCGCACCGCTATGGCTTTTATGTGTTTTTTGCGCTGAGCGCGGCGGTGCTGGCGCTGGTGGCGTGGCGGCAGAAAACGGTGCCGCAGGCGCAGCGCAGCGTGTATGTGAATATACCGGGCGATGCGGGCCCGATTATCGGCGACCTCGACCCGCGTAACAACGAGGGCGTGATGCGCCCCTTTGATGAGGCACAGGCGCAGGCTTATGCGGATGAGTGGACGCAGGAAAATCCGCAAGATTCGGACGATAAGCCGGGTTGATGCGGGTAATGCCTGTTTGTGTTTGATGGGTAAAACCCAAGGCCGTCTGAAAGAAAAAGGTTTCAGACGGCCTTGCTTATTTACCGATGCAAAAGCGCGAGAAAATCACGCCCAGCAGATCATCGGCGCTAAATTCGCCGGTGATTTCGCTGCAAGAAAGCTGCGCTAGGCGCAGGTGTTCGGCCAGCAATTCGATTTGGGTGTTGCTGCACAGGGCGGCGTTTTCCAGCTCGACTTGGGCGCTGTGCAGGGCGTTGAGGTGGCGGCTGCGGGCGAGAAACAGGCTTTCGCTCTCGCCCTGCCAGCCGATTTCGGCCAGCAACGCCTGCTTGAGCAAATCAAGCCCTTGATGCTGCTTGGCTGATAATTTAATCAGCGTGTCGGCGCCGCTGGCGGTTTGGATGCCGTCTGAAAGCATTGCGGCCGCTTCGCCGCTGAGGTCGATTTTGTTGTGGATTTCGATTTTTTTCAGCCCCGCCGGCAGGCTTTGTAAAATGGCGCGGGTTTTGGCGTTGATGCCTTCGCGCGGGTCGATCAGAATCAGCGCCACATCGGCTTCTTGCACGGCTTTGTGGCTGCGCTCGATGCCGATTTTTTCCACCACATCATCGGTGTCGCGCAGGCCGGCGGTGTCGATAATGTGCACGGGCACGCCGTCGAGCGTGATTTGTTCGCGCACGGTGTCGCGGGTGGTGCCGGCAATGTCGGTAACGATGGCGATGTCGTCGCCGGCCAGCGCGTTGAGCAGGCTGGATTTGCCCACATTGGGCGCGCCCACCAGCACCACATTCATCCCTTCGCGCAAAATCGCGCCCTGCTCGGCGCTGGCGAGCACGCTGTGCAATTGCGTTTGCAGGGCTTTGAGCTTGCCTTTGGCATCGGCCGCTTCGAGAAAATCGATGTCTTCTTCGGGAAAATCGAGCGTGGCTTCCACCAGCATGCGCAAGGTAATCAACTCATCAACCAAGGCGTGAATGTGCTGGGAAAACGCGCCTTTGAGCGAGCGCAGCGCCATGCGGGCGGCCGATTGGCTCGAGGCATCAATCAAATCGGCCACGCTCTCGGCCTGCGCCAAATCGAGCTTGTTGTTGAGAAAAGCGCGTTTGGTGAATTCGCCGGGCTCGGCCGCGCGCGCGCCCAATTCGAGGCAGCGTGCCAGCAGCATCTGCATCACCACCGGGCCGCCGTGGCCTTGCAGCTCGATGACGTCTTCGCCGGTGAAGCTCGCGGGCGCGGCAAAATAAAGCAGCAGGCCGTTGTCGATCGGCAGGCCGTGGGCATCGGAAAAATCGGTGTAGAGCGCGGTGCGCGGCACGGGCGTTTTGCCGCCGGCGAGGGTTTGCGCCAAGGGCAGCAAATGTGTGCCGGACAAACGAATCACGCCGACACCGCCGCGCCCGGGGGCGGTGGCAATGGCGGCAATGGTGGGGGCGGGGGCAGACATGGGGCTTTTCCGTGTAAACAATGCGGCATTATATAACAAGGCCGTCTGAAAAAGCGGTGCGGGTCGGAATGGCTGTGGGGATTTGAACTTAAAGCAAACAGGCCGTCTGAAAAGCGGTAGGTCGGATTCTCGAATCCGACATTTGGCCGTGAAGGCCAAAATATAGTGGAGTGCATAAAAAAGTGACACAACGGGTAGGTTGGGTTGAAAACCCAACAAGCCCACAGGCCGTCTGAAACGTTGGGTTTATCAACCCAACCTACACAGCTTAAAGCAAACAGGCCGTCTGAAAAGCAGCGGTAGGTCCGATTCTCGAATCCGACATTTGGCTATTGCGGCTTGAATTGAGAGATGCTATCTACGCGTTGCTATAACAAGGCCGTCTGAAAGGGTTTCAGACGGCCTGGCTTCAACTCAAGGGCAACACCCCCGAGCGCTCGAAAAACGCCCGATAAGCCGCCGCCTTGGCCGCCAGCGCCAGCGGATAAGCACGCGAGCTGGAGGGCAGGCGGCAGAGCTGCAAATGGCGGCCGTGATAATCAAAAGCCACGGCCTGATTGAGCGGCGGCATGGGCGGCGCGGGCTCGAGCAGGCTCAGCAGCGTTTCGGTGGCCTTGCCGCCGGTGGTAAACAGCCAGCGGCAATCGGGCAGCTGCGCCAGCACCGCGCCCAAATCCACCGGCTCGACAATGCGCAGAAATTTATCCGACGCATTGCCGCGTTCGCGCACGGCACGCCGCACGGTGGGGCATAAGGCAATATTGTGCGCCATCAGAAAATCGCGGATTTTTCCGGCATCAAAACGTTTTTCGCCGGCCACTTGGAAATGGCCGGCATCATTGAAAAACACCAGCCCGTAAATGCGCCACATATCGTTTTGGAAATTGGGGTAGTGAAACGCCATGCAGCGCTTGGCCGCAGCGGGCGGGAAAGTGCCCATCATCATCACGCGGGCGCGCGGCGGCAGCACCGGGGCGAAAGGGTGGGTTTCAATCGGAAAATCATTCATGGCATCAGCGGCCGTCTGAAACTGTATTTTTCAGACGGCCTTTCCAAAATAAAGTGAACAAACCGTATCTTACCTGCTTTTTGATGTAGCGCAAAAGAAAGACGGTTTTCATAATTTACTTGAATGACACCGATGTCAAACAATGATACGCTTGCGCCATCTTTTCATGCAAAGGCAAAGCCATGGCCACTATTTATGATGTTGCACAGCTTGCAGGCGTGTCACCCAAAACCGTCAGCCGCGTGCTCAACCGCGATGCCGCCGTGCGCGACAATACCCGCACAGCGGTGGAAAAAGCCATGGCTGAGCTTGGCTATATTCCTTCATCGGCAGCGCGCTCGATGCGCTCCAACCGCTCGGGGCTGATCGGCCTGATCACCGGCGCGATTTCGCGTGCGGGCGACACCTCCGTGCCCACTGGCCTGCCGGATATGTTTTTGATTCAGGGCGCGCAAAAAGTGATGGCCGCCGCCGGCAAAACCTTGATGATTGCCGACACCGGCGGCGATGCGGCGCGCGTTGAGCCCTTGATGCGCACTTTTATGCAGCACCGCGCCGAGGGCATGATTTATGTGGCCGCTTTTCATCAACGAGTGAGCCTGCCCGCGCCGCCGGCGCATTGCCCCTGGGTGTTGGCCAACTGCTTTGATGAAGCGGGCACGCCGGCGGTGGTGCCCGACGATGCCCACGGCCAAGCGCAGCTGGTGGCGCGGCTGATTGCCGCCGGCCATCGCCGCATCGCTTATCTGACGCTGCCGCCCGATGTGCCGGCCACCGCTTTGCGCGTGGGCGGCTATCGCGATGCGCTTGCGGCAGCGGGCATCATGTATGACGAAGCTTTGGTGGCGGCGGGCTATCCCGACCATCGCAACCGCAGCGAAGATTTATACGCCGCCATTGAAAAGCTGCTGATGCTGGCCGAGCCGCCCACGGTGCTTTGCTGCGGCAACGATGAAATGGCGCTGCGGGTTTACGGCATGTTGCGCAGCCGCGGCCTGCGGGTGCCGGAAGATATTTCCGTGGCCGGCTACGACGATCACCGTGCCATCGCCGAAACGCTTTATCCGCCGCTCACCAGCGCCGAGCTGCCTTATGTGCAGATGGGCACTCAGGCCGCCGTGCTGCTGCTCGAGCTGATCGAGCGCGGCCAAGCCGCCGGCAGCAATCCGCGCAAAGTACAGGGCGCTTTGGCGTGGCGCGATTCGGTTACGCAGCAGGCGCAATAGGATGGGTTTGTATTTCATTTTCAACAAAAATCCATTCCCAACACGGCATTCAAAACAAAGAACAATCAGGAGCTTTACATGAAAATCGACCCTCGCATCGCGATGACGCTGCGGCAGATTATGCTGATGAACTTTGGTTTTTTCGGCATTCAATACAGCTTCGGCCTGCAGCAAACCGCCATCACGCCGGTGTTCAGCTTTCTCAATGCCGACCCCGGCTCCATTCCGCTTTTACACATGGCAGGCCCCGTTACCGGCCTGATTGTGCAGCCGATTATCGGCGCTTTGAGCGACCGCACCTGGGTAAACGGCCTCGGGCGGCGGCGGCCTTATTTTTTAATCGGCGCCATCGGTTGCAGCCTGTGCCTGTTTCTCTACCCGCACGTTACCGCCTTGTGGATGGCCGTGCTGCTGCTGTGGATGCTCGACATCAGCAACAACACCGCCATGGAGCCTTACCGCGCCTTTATCGCCGACACCTTGCCCGAGCGCCAGCAGCCCACCGGCTTTCTGATGCAGAGCGTGTTTACCGGGCTGGGCATCACGCTGGCCAATGTGTCGCTTTATGTGTTTCAGCAATTTATCGGCGGCACCACTGAGTCGGGCATTCCTTATTGGGTGTTCGGCTCGTTTTATGTGGGCGCGGTCTGCTCCATCGGCTCGATTCTGATTTCGGTGTTTTCCACCCGCGAACACCGCCCCAGCGATGAAGAGCTGGCCGCCATGCGCGCGCAGCCGCGCGGCCTGGTTCCCGCCGTGAAAGACATCATCAGCGCCATCAAAGATATGCCCAAACCCTTGTGGCAGCTGGCTTTGGTGTATCTTTTCCAATGGTATGCCATGTTTATTTACTGGCAATACGTCACCCACAGCATCGCCAAATCGGTGTGGGGCGCCACGCCCGACAATAAAGCCGTGTATGAGCAGGCCGTGGGCTGGACCGGCTTGGTAAACGGCTGGTACAACATCGTGACCTTTATTTCCGCTTTCGGCCTGATGTGGCTGGCGCGCCGCTATTCGGCCAAGCAAGTGCACGCTTTTGCGCTCTCGCTGGCCGCCGCGGCTTTGTTAATCTTTCCGCACATCGGCAACAAATACCTGTTGTTTGTGCCGATGATAGGCTTCGGCATCGCCTGGGCCAGCATTATGGGCGTGCCGTTTCTGATTGCCGTGGCCGAAATTCCGAAAGCGCGCTATGGCGTGTATATGGGCATTATCAATATGATGATTGTGGTGCCTATGCTGATCGAAACCCTTACCTTCGGCTGGATTTACCGCACCTTTCTCGGCACCAACCCCACCCACGCCATTACCTTCGCCGGCCTGCTGATGGTGTGCGCCGCGCTGGCCACCTTGCGCATCCGCACCAAGCAAACCGCGCTGGGCACTTAACTGATATTGATGTGCAAATAAAGTGCACAGATAGTGGAATAAATGAAAAACTGATACAAGCCGTATGCAGCCAACCATACACACAAAAGCCGTTTAAAACGCGTGCGTGGCTGCGCCACACACCCTACACACGGTTTGAGATTTCTTGTTTTTGTATCCATTTTTTTGATTTCACTATATTTTGCAGAAAAGGCCGTCTGAAACGCTTTCAGACGGCCTTTTCAAGCAAGCGGGCACGCGCGTTAAGCCGCCGCACTTTCCTGCACTTTTTCCAACAAAAACGCCAACGCAAACTGCACAGCCTGTGCGCGCACTTCGCTGCGGCTGCCGCCAAAATGCGCCTGTCGCGCCCAAATATGCTGCTTGTCGGCCAAGCCGAACCACACCGTGCCCACCGGTTTTTCTTCGCTGCCGCCGCCGGGGCCGGCAATGCCGGAAATGCTGAGCGCGTAATCGGCTTTGGCGGCCAGAAGCGCGCCGATGGCCATTTCGCGCACCACTTCTTCGCTCACCGCGCCGTAAAAAGCCAGTGTGGCTTCGTGCACGCCCAGCAGTTGCGCTTTGGCGGCATTGCTGTAGGTGACAAAGCCCATGTCAAACCAGGCCGAGCTGCCGCTGGTGCGGGTGAACTCGGCCGCGAGCAGGCCGCCGGTGCACGATTCGGCGCAGGTAACGGTGCGGGCGTGTTGCAGCAGATATTCGGTGAGGGTGTCGAGCGTGTTCATATTGATTCTTTAAAATTCCATCAAATGGTTTCAGACGGCATGTTGGATAGGTTTCGCGGCCAACAAGGTTTCAGACGGCCTCTAATTTCGCAAAAGCCGTGTCCAATTCTTTAATGCCGGCTTTGCCGAAATTAATCGTGAGCCGCGCCGACTCGCCTTTGTTTACCGCTTCGATAATCACGCCGGTGCCGAATTTGGCGTGGCGCACGTTTTGACCGATGCGGAAACCCGCATAGTCTTGCGGCAAATCATAGCTTTCCACCACGCGGTTTTTGATTTTCGGCGCGTCGGCAAAGCTGTTGAAAGGCTTGATTCGGGCAGAGAGGCGGTGCAGCACGGCTTCGGGAATTTCATCCACAAAGCGCGACACAATGCCGAAATGGGTTTGGCCGTGCAGCAGGCGTTGCTGCGCCATGCTGATATAGAGGCGGCGGCGCGCGCGGGTGATGGCCACATACATCAGGCGGCGCTCTTCTTCGAGGCCGTCGCGCTCGGCCAGGCTGTATTCGCTGGGAAACAGGCCTTCTTCCATGCCGCTGAGAAACACGGCATCGAATTCGAGCCCTTTGGCGGCGTGCACCGTCATCAGTTGCAGCGCATCATCGCCTTCGCCGGCCTGATTCTCACCCGATTCGAGCGCGGCGCTGCTTAAAAAAGCCAAGATGGGAAACAGCGGATTATCGGCCGCGCCCTCGGGCAGGGTTTCGAAGTTGCTCTCTTCGGGCTTGAAGGCCACGGCGGCATTCACCAATTCGTCTAAGTTGTCCAAGCGGTCTTGATGCTCGCCTTTTTGGGTTTGGTAATATTCCACCAAGCCGCTGTCGCGGGTGACGGCCAGCATCATCTCCTGCAAAGACGACACCGCCGCCAGCGTGCCCAAGCCTTCAATCAGGCGCACGAAAGCAGCCACCTTGGCGGCTTTGGCGCCCATGCCGCAAGCGGCCTGCCACAGCGAGATGCCTTGCTCGGCGGCGGCTGCTTGAACATTTTCAATCGTGCGCGTGCCGATGCCGCGCGTGGGCATATTGATTACGCGCAGCAAGGCATTGTCGTCGTCGGGGTTCACCGCCAAGCGCAGATAGGCGAGTGCATGTTTGATTTCCTGGCGCTCGTAAAAGCGCAGGCCGCCGTAGATTTTATAGGGCAGGCCGGCGCGGAAAAGCGCTTGCTCGAGCACGCGCGATTGGGCGTTGCTGCGGTAGAGCACGGCCATTTGGCTCAAGGCCGTGCCTTCGCGTTGCAGCGCCTTGGCTTCATCGATAATAAACTGCGCTTCTTCAAAATCGGTGGGCGCGGCGATAAAGCGGATTTTGTCGCCCTCGGCCGCATCGGTGCGCAGGTTTTTGCCCAAGCGCTCGGCGTTGTGCTCAATCACGGCATTGGCAGCGAGCAGAATATTGCCCACGGAGCGGTAGTTTTGCTCGAGCTTGATGGGCGCTTCAATATCGAATTCGCGCATCAGCGCGGCCATATTGCCCACATGCGCGCCGCGAAAGCGATAGATGCTCTGGTCGTCATCGCCCACGGCAAACACGGCCGCGCCATCGCCCGCCATCAGCTTGAGCCAGGCATATTGCAGTTTGTTGGTGTCTTGAAACTCATCCACCAAAATATGATTGAAGCGCTGCTGGTAATGGCGGCGCAAAATTTCGTTGGCCTGCAGCACTTCATAGCTGCGCAGCATCAATTCGGCAAAATCCACCACGCCTTCTCGGTTGCAGATTTTGTCGTATTCGGCATAGCACTCAATCAGGCGCGTGGTGTGCGGGTCGGCCGCTTGCAGCGCGCCTGCGCGCAGGCCGCTTTCTTTTTGCGCATTGATAAAGCCTTGCAGGCTGCGCGGGGCGATGATTTCTTCGGCAATATTGAGCGCCTTGAGCATGCGCTTGATGAGCGCGAGCTGGTCGCCGCTGTCGAGAATCTGAAAAGCGGAAGGCAGGCCGGCATCTTTGTGGTGCATGCGCAAAAAGCGGTGGCAAAGCCCGTGAAACGTGCCGAGCCACATGCTGCGCACGTTTATCGGAATCATGGCCGAGAGCCGCGTTTGCATTTCTTTGGCGGCTTTATTGGTAAACGTTACCGCCATAATGCTGTGCACACTTGCTTGGCCGCTTTGCAGCAACCAGGCGATGCGGGTGGTGAGCACGCGGGTTTTGCCGCTGCCCGCACCGGCGAGCACCAGCGCCGATTGCGGCGGCCAAGTCACGGCGGCGAGCTGTTCGGGGTTAAGCCCCGAGAGTAGGGTGGTATTCATGGGCGCTATTGTAGCGTTTTTTAGCACAGTACAATGGCTTTTCAGACGGCCTTTGCAGAAGCCGGGGCGATAATCGGCAAATCAAAGCAATGGGTTTGATGGTGCTCAAGTGCGGCAAACAATCAAAAGTTTCAATTAAAATGACATTTTTAATTGCACGATTTAAACAAAACATCGGCTCCTATTCAATGCTCAACGCCGCAACAGGCCGTCTGAACGTTTTGCTTTCAGACGGCCTGTTGCTTTATGTAGTTTTTACTACTTTCTTTGCGGATAATCAGATAAATCCCCTTCTATTCGGTGCTAAGATGTGGCCTTAATTTATTAACAAACTCTTCTCATACACATAAGGAGCAAGTCATGGAAAGCAAGATCGGCTTCAAGCCGGTGCCTGCCGCCATTGCGGTGGGGTTGGCGCTGATTATCTGGTTTATCATTCCCGTGCCCGACGGGGTTACGCCGCAGGCTTGGCATTTGCTGGCGATGTTTGTGGGCGTGATTGCGGCGATTATCGGCAAGGCCATGCCCATCGGCGCGATTGCGATGATTGCGATTATGCTGGTGGCGCTCACCGGCGTGACCAGCGACAAGCCTGCCGACGCGGTGAAAGATGCGCTGAGCAGCTTTTCCAGCCCGCTGATTTGGCTTATCGGCGTGGCGATTATGATTTCGCGCGGCATTTTGAAAACGGGGCTGGGCGCGCGCATCGGCTATCTTTTTATCGCGGTGTGGGGCAAGAAAACCATCGGCATCGGCTATAGCCTGGCGCTGTCCGAATTGCTGCTGGCGCCGGTAACGCCGAGCAACACGGCGCGCGGCGGCGGCATTATCCACCCGGTGATGAAGGCGATTGCCTCGAGCTATGATTCCGACCCCGAAAAAGGCACGCAGGGGCGCATCGGCAAATATTTGGCGCTCGTGAATTACCACGGCAACCCGATTACCTCGGCGATGTTTATCACCGCCACCGCGCCCAACCCGCTGGTGGTGGATATTATTGCCAAAGCCACCAACAGCGATATTCATTTGAGCTGGGGCACTTGGGCCTTGGCCATGCTTTTGCCCGGCCTCGTGGCCATGCTGGTGATGCCTTTGGTGATTTATGCCGTTTATCCGCCCGAAATCAAGGAAACACCGAATGCGGCGCAATTTGCCAAAGAGCGCCTGCATGAAATGGGGCCGATGAACCGAGGCGAAAAAATCATGCTCGGCATTTTCTTTATTTTGCTGATGCTGTGGGCGGGCATTCCGGCGATGATTATGGGCGACGCGTGGAAAGTAGACGCCACCACCACCGCGCTTATCGGCTTGAGCCTGCTGCTGCTCACCGGCGTGCTTTCTTGGGATGATATTTTGAAAGAGAAAAGCGCGTGGGACACCATCACCTGGTTTGCCGCCTTGGTGATGATGGCCACGTTCCTCAACAAGCTCGGCCTGATCACTTGGTTTTCAGGCATGCTCGAAAGCGGCATCGGCCATTTGGGCTTGGGCTGGATGGGCGCATCGGCCTTGCTGCTCTTGGCTTATATGTATGCGCATTATATGTTTGCCAGCACCACCGCCCACATCACCGCCATGCTCGGCGCCTTTTATGTGGCCGGCATTTCGCTGGGCGCGCCGCCGATGCTGTTTGCGCTGATGATGGCCGCCGCATCAAGCATTATGATGACGCTCACCCACTACGCCACCGGCACTTCGCCCGTGATTTTCGGCTCGGGCTACACCACTTTGGCCGAATGGTGGAAAATGGGCTTTATCATGAGCGTGGTCAACCTGATTATCTTCGTGGTAATCGGCGGCATGTGGTGGAAGGTGTTGGGCTTTTGGTAAGCCGGGCGCCGCATCATATTAATATTCGATAAAAGCCCGAAGGCCGTCTGAAAGCGTTCAGACGGCCTTCGGGCTTTTATAACCATTCAAAAAAACAAGTTATACCCATTCAAAAAAGTAAGCTAACAAGGCGGCGAGCCTGCGACAGTACACCTATAGATACGCAATTAATTATTGAATATTCACATCCTCTTACCCGCAGCAGAAACCTGTTCCCTCTCCCGTGGGAGAGGGCAACAAGCCAAAGGCTTGTTTGCCGGCATCTGAAAATGTTCAACATTTAATTGCCGAATCAATAGGTTATTTTTTGGATTAGTATTAACAAGATAGCGCGCCCATGCAGCCGGGTTGCTTGATAATGTTTTATGATGCATGGTTTCAGGCCGTCTGAAAAAAAGCGGCATTTTTCCGTTACAATCAACCCACCCCCATTGAGCCGATTTGCGCCATGACCCTGCCCCGCCTGCCCGCCACTTTGCTGCTCTCGCTGCTGCCGCTCGGCTTTCTTGCCGTGATGGTGGTGGCGCCCTTGTTTGCGCTGGCGCGTTACGATGATGCGCCCTCGGCGTGGGCGTTGCTTGCCGATGATTATATGCAGTGGCGGCTGTTGTGGACGCTGTTGCAGGCGCTTATCACTTGTGTGCTGGTGCTGCTCTCAGGCGTGCCGGTGGCGTGGGCGCTGGCGCGTTTGGATTTTCGCGGCCGCCGCTTGGTGTTGCGGCTTTTGATGCTGCCTTTTGTGATGCCCACGCTGGTGGCGGGCATGGGCGTGCTGGCGCTGTTCGGGCCGCGCGGCGCGCTCTGGCCGGGCTGGCAGGACACGCCTTATCTGCTGCTTTACGGCAATGTGTTTTTCAATCTGCCGGTGTTGGTGCGCGCGGCTTATCAGGGCTTTTTGCAGGTGCCGGCCGGCCGCCTGCAAGCGGCGCAAACGCTGGGCGCGGGCGCGTGGCAGCGCTTTTTTCATGTGGAATGGCCGGTATTGCGGCCGTGGCTGGCCGGCGGCGCGTGTTTGGTGTTTCTTTACTGCTTCTCCGGCTTCGGGCTGGCACTCTTGCTCGGCGGCAGCCGCTATGCCACGGTGGAAGTGGAAATCTACCAATTAATCGCTTATGAATTGGATATGGCGCGCGCTTCGGTGTTGGTGTGGCTGGTGTTGGGCATCACCGCGCTCGCCGGCGGCCTTTATGCGCTTATCAGCCGCCGCAGCGCCGAGCGCAAAAGCTTGCGCCCGCCTCTGCCCGCGCCGGCGCAAGGATTCGGGCAAAAACTGCTGCTGGCTGCGGCCTTGCTGCTGCTTTTGCTTTGCTGCGTGTTGCCGCTTTTGGCGGTGGCGTGGCAGGCGGCGCTGGCCGGCGGCTCGTGGCGGGTGCTGCTTGAAGCCGACACTTTGCAGGCCGCGGGCAACACCTTGCGCTTCACTTTTTTGGCCATGCTGCTGGCGGTGGTGTTGGGCGTGAGCCATGCCGCGTTGGCGCGCCGCGCCGCTTGGGTGCGCGGCATCACGTTTCTGCCCTTTATGGTGTCGCCCGTGTGCGTGGCTTTCGGCGTGTTGCTGCTCTACCCGCAATGGACGGCTTCGCTGCCGCTTTTAATCGCCACTTATGCGCTTCTGGCTTATCCGTTTATCACCAAAGATGTGCTCGCCGCCTGGGATGCGCTGCCGGCCAATTATCAGGCTGCCGCGCGCAGCATGGGCGCTTCACCGTTTCAGACGGCCTGCCAAGTAACCGCGCCCTTGCTGCTGCCCGCGCTGCGGCGCGGCCTCACGCTGGCGGCCGCCACCTGCATCGGCGAATTTGCCGCCACGCTTTTTTTGTCGCGCCCCGAATGGCAAACGCTCACCACGTTGATTTACCGCTATTTGGGCACCGCCGGCGCCGACAACCACGACCGCGCCATGGTGATTACTTTGTTTCTGATGCTGCTCGCCTTGCTGGTGTTTGTGTTGCTGGATGCGGCGGAAAAGAAAAACGAGGCCGTCTGAAACGGTTTTTTGAATCGGTATCACAAGATAATGCTTTCAGACGGCCTTTCTTGATTGCAACAGGCTCTTGATTGCAACAGGCCGTCTGAACACACAACAGGAATCTTTATGCTCGCGCTCAAACACATCTGCAAAGCGTTTTCCGGCAAAACCGTGGCCGACAACATCAGCCTCAGCGTGGCCGACGGCAAGCTTTTGGCGGTGTTGGGGCCTTCGGGCTGCGGCAAATCTACTTTGCTCAACATCGCCGCCGGGCTCGTGGCCGCCGATAGCGGCGAAGTGTGGATAGGCGGCGAAAACCGCAGCCGCATGCCGCCTGAGCGGCGGCGCGTGGCGCTGATGTTTCAAGATTATGCTTTGTTGCCGCATCTGAATGTGTGGCAAAACGTGGCTTTCGGCCTGAAAATGCAGGGCG
This sequence comes from Uruburuella suis, assembly GCF_004341385.1. GTDB lineage: Bacteria > Pseudomonadota > Gammaproteobacteria > Burkholderiales > Neisseriaceae > Neisseria > Neisseria suis. The sequence continues at coordinate 30,608 of NZ_SLXE01000003.1, read as the reverse complement.
TGGGCAAACAAGAAGCGCGCCGCCGCGCCGAAGCGGCCTTGGCCGAAGTGGGGCTGGCCGCCGAACTTGGCCGCCGCATCGATGCGCTCTCCGGCGGCGAGCAGCAGCGCGTGGCGCTGGCGCGCGCTTTGGCGGTGCAGCCGCAACTGCTTTTGCTCGACGAGCCTTTCTCCAGCCTCGACACCGGCTTGCGCCGCCAATTGCGCGAGCAGACGCTGGCGCAAATCCGCCGCCAACACATCCCCGCTGTGCTGGTCACGCACGACCCGGAAGAAGCGTTGGCGCTGGCCGACCACCTCGCGCTGATGCAGGGCGGGCGCATTGTGCAATATGGCAGCGGCAGCGATATTCTTCAGCGCCCCGCCAATGCTTGGGTGGCGCGGCTGATGGGCGCAGACAATGTGTCAGCCGCGCGCTATATTCCGCAGCAGGCTTTGCAGTTTGGCCACCCGCAAGGCGAAAAATGCCGTATTTTGCAGCTGCTCGCCCTGCCCGAACATTGCCGCCTGCTGCTGCAACACCCGCACCACGGCGCTTTGGTGCTGCATTTGGGCTGGGAAACGGCCAAAGGGCTGGATTTGCACGAAGGCAGCGAATGGCCGCTGCGGGTGGATGAAGCGGCGGTGGTGCGTTTTGCCGAAAATAAGATGGTTTAGCACCCGCCCGCAGCATATAGTGGAATGCATAAAAAAGTGGCACAAAGGGCTTGTTGGGTTAACAAGCCGGCAAGCTCACAGGCCGTCTGAAACCTTAGGTTTCCAACCCAATCCACTCCGTTATTGTACGGGGTTTTGTATCCTTTTTCTTACATTCCGCAGGTGCAAACGCTGCGCTTTTTGTGGTGCAAAACCAAACAGGCCGTCTGAAACATCAAGGTTTCAGACGGCCTTTTGTTGAATGAAAAACGCATTCGCGGCTCTGCGGCTGCGCCCGCTTTACGGCATCGGCGGCTTGGCCAGCTTGGGGTTGGAATTGCCCCACACGGTGTATAAATCGGCCAGCAATGCGCCGTTGATGTCTTCGATTTCGCTCTGGCTGATTTCCGTGTTGCCTTGACGGCCAAACAGCACCGCTTCGTCACCGGCCTGAATATCGGGAAAATCGGTAACATCCACCATGGTGGTGTTCATTGAGGTTTTGCCCAGCACCGGCACTTTGTGGCCGCGTATCAGCACATGGCCTTTATTGGTAAACACGCGCCGGTAGCCGTCGGAATAGCCCACCGGCAGATTGGCCAGGCGCGAAGGGCGGCTGAGGGTGTAGGTGCGGTCGTAGCCCACGGTGCTGCCTTTGGGATAGGTGTTGATGCTGGCCACGCGTGATTTGAAGGCGAAGGTTTTGCGGTATTCGGTGCGCTCGGGAATGGAATCGCCATAAAGCAGACCGCCGGGGCGCACCATATCGAGGCGGGATTCGGGCACGGCCAAGGTGGCAAACGAATTGGCGGTGTGCAGGGTGATTTTGCTGCGGTCGAGGCGGGCGGCTTTAATCAACCAAGCGCTTTCCTGATTGAATGCGGCCAAGCCTTGGCGCACATCATCGGCATCTTCCACGGCAAAATGGGTCATGATGGCCACGGTTTGCAGGTGCGGCAGGCGGGTGATGGCCACAGCGGCGCGGCGGTTGGCACGGCTGCCCATATCGAGGCCGTTTCTATCCATGCCGCCGGAATTGAGCGCCAAATGAATGCGCACGGTTTTGCCGGCGGCGCGGGCAATTTCATCCACCCGCCGCGCCTGCTCGAGGTTGCCGATTAATTCTTCCATATCGTATTGCAGGCCGTCGCGGATTTCGGCATCGGTGGCGCTGCGCACACGCACCACTTTGCCGGCATAGCCGTGTTTGCGGATGATGCGCGCTTCTTCGTTGCTGGCAATGCCGATGCAGGGAATGCCGGTTTGCATCACCACAGGCATCAGCAAATCAATGCTGTTGCCATAAGCATCGGCTTTCATGATGGCGCAGATTTGCGATTTCCCGCCCAACTCGTTTTGCAGGGTGCGGATATTGTGTTCAAACGCCTGCGTGTCGATTTCCATCCACGCATTGCTGTTGGCGCGGCTCACGGCGGCATCGGCGGGTGTGCCCAAAATTGGCGCGGCCACGGTGGGCGCCGCGGCAAACAGCGCGGCAAGGCATAAGGCGAGCAGGGAATGTTGGCGGGGCATGGCGGGCTTTCTGATAAATGACAAAACCATAGCATACCCTAATGATTCGCCCGATTAAACGGGTGCGGCCGGCAAAAAAGCAATCCGGCGGCAGAAAATGCCGGTTACAACGGCCTACAAAAATAACATAATGCGGCACAAAAGCATTTATTTTGAAATTTTATTTTTATTATTGATAAGAGCAGAGCAATCATGCTCAAAATGCAAAATAAACCAACATATTCCGCTCTTTTAAGAAATGGCTGCAAATGCCTGTTCAGGCTAAGATAGCACCTTTTTACGCAGCCGCCGCCGTTTGGCGGCTCTATCGCTTATAAGGAAAACCATGCAAAACAATGTGCTATCGACAGAGTCGTCTACCTGGCGCAGCCGCTTGCGCGCGCTGGGGCCCGGTGTGTTGCTCGCCTCGGCCGCCGTGGGCGGCTCGCACCTGATTGCTTCCACCCAGGCCGGTGCACTTTACGGCTGGCAGCTGGCGGTGATTATTTTGCTGGTGAATGTGTTGAAATATCCGTTTTTCCGCTTCAGCACCCACTACACGCTCGACACCGGCAAAAGCCTGATTGAGGGCTATGCCGGCAAAAGCCGCGCTTATGTGTGGGTGTTTTTCTTGCTCACCGTGCCCTCGGCCACCATCAGCACCGGCGCGCTGGCGCTCATCAGCGCGGTGATTGTGAAAACGGCGCTGCCCGCGCTGCCTTTGTCGGTGAATGCATTATCAATAGGCGTGATGGCGGCCACGCTGGCTTTATTGCTGCTGGGGCATTACCGCGCGCTTGACCGCGTCACCAAGCTGATTATGATCAGCCTCACCGTGGCCACCGTGGCCGCAGCGGTGATTGCCGCCACACGCGGCCAGCAGATGCTGCCCGATTTTATCGAGTCCTCGCCGTGGAATATGGCTTCGCTGGGCTTTATCATCGCGCTGATGGGCTGGATGCCCGCGCCGATGGAAATCACCGCCATCAATTCGATGTGGGTTACGGTGAAGCAGAAAATCGCGCCGAGCAATTATAACGATGCCATGTTTGACTTCAACACAGGCTATGTGATGTCGGCGCTGCTGGCGCTGGTGTTTCTGGCGCTGGGGGCGCTGGTGCAATACGGCAACGGCGAAGCGGTGAAAATGGCCGGCGGCCAATACATCGGCCAGCTCATCGGCATGTATGCCGCCACCATCGGCGATTGGTCGCGCTTGTTGGTGGCCTTTATCGCTTTTGCCTGCATGTTCGGCACCACCCTCACCGTGGCCGACGGCTATGGCCGCATCAATGCCGAAGCGCTGCGCCTTTTGATGCGCCAAAAACAGCGCAGCAACCGCGCCGTGGGCATTTGGACTTGCTGGTCGGTGTTTTCCGGCTTGGCGGTGATTTTGTGGTTTAACAGCGCCTTGGGCGAAATGCTGCGCTTTGCCATGATTTCGGCTTTCCTCACCGCGCCGGTGTTTGCCTGGCTCAATTATTCGCTCGTGCGCAGCAGCCACCGCCATGCCGTTTCACCGGCGATGAATGCGCTGGCCATTGCCGGCTTGATTTATTTAATCGGCTTTGCGCTGGTGTTTGTGCTGGATTTGGGCGGCGTGTGGGCTTGATAGATGATGATAAGAGAGAGGCCGTCTGAAAGTTTTTCAGACGGCCTCTCTCTTTTTAATCTTCATTTGAAATGCAGCAGCATCTGGGCAGGCAGCATCATTTTGGCTGCAAAAGCCAAGCTGGTAGAATGGCCCGGAAACGCGTATAATCCGCCCACGTTGTGCTTCAGACGGCCTTTGCGGGTGTGATGTAGTGGTAGCATAACTGCTTCCCAAGCAGTTCGGACGGGTTCGAATCCCGCCACCCGCTCCAAATCCATTCAGATTTATCTTGTTTTCTGTATTATCTTCCGATTACCCTCCCCATTTATGAACCGCCCTCCTGCTCATTTTGCGCTTTACCGGCTGCGCGCCCATCTGCGTCGCGGCGGCATTGTGGCATATCCCACCGAATCGAGCTACGGCTTAGGCTGTTTGCCCACGCATCCGCGTGCCTTGCAAAAAGTAATCTGGCTCAAAAAAAGGCCGCAGGGCAAAGGGCTGATCAGCATCGCCGCCGATTGGCCGCAGCTCGCGCCATTGCTGCGGCCGCTGCCGGATGATGAGCGCACGCGGCTGCTGGGCAACTGGCCGGCCGCCAAAACTTACCTGCTCGATGCGCGCGCCCGCGTGCCGGCGGCGCTGCGCGGGCGCGGGCGCAGCAAGCTGGCAGTGCGCATTCCCGCTCATGAGGGCGCGCGCGCGTTGTGTCGCCGCATCGGTTCGGCGCTGGTGTCCACCTCGTGCAACCGCTCAGGCAAACGCGCCTGCCGCAGCGAACGCGAAGTGCGCCGCCAATTCGGCCGCGCAGTGCTTGTGATCGGCGGGCGCACCGGCGCGCGCAAAGCGCCGAGCCGGATTATCGATTGGGCAAGCGGGCAGGTGTTGCGCTGATAAAGGAGGCTCTGAAAATTCAGCGCATCAATTCATCGGTGATGCGCTGCAAAAAAGCCAGCCGCTCCGCACGCACGCTGCCCGCTTCGGCGGCCGCTTTTACGGCGCAACCGGGCTCGGCGCGGTGGCTGCAATTGTGAAAGCGGCAAAGCCCCGCCAAATGGCGTAGGTCGGGGAAATAAGCCAGCAAGCCGGCGGCATCGAGGTGATAAAGGCCGAATTCCTGCAAGCCGGGCGAATCGATCAGGCGGGTGTCGGCATTTAAGTCATACAATTGCGCGTGGGTGGTGGTGTGGCGGCCGGAATCGAGCGCAGTGGAAATGTCGCCCACGCGCGCAGCCTGATTACCCAAAAGGGCATTGGTGAGGGTGGATTTGCCCATGCCGCTTTGGCCGAGAAAAATATTGGTGTGCCCTTGCAGCACTGGCCTGAGCGCTTCGGCATTTTCCAGCGCGCTCACTTCGCACACGGGATAGCCCAAGGTTTCGTAAAAGCCCAGCTTTTCGCGCCATGAAGCGGTTTCGGGCAAATCGGCCTTGTTGAGCACGATAACCGCGCCTATGTCGGCCGCTTCTGCCGCCAGCAAAGCGCGCTGCAACAGCATTTCGCTGGGCGAGGGCACGGCGGCGAGCACAATTAGCAATTGCGTCACATTGGCGGCAATCAGCTTGGTTTTCCAGGCATCTTGCCGGTAAAGCAGGCTTTGGCGCGGCAGATAATCTTCAATCACCACTTGCTCATCGTTAATCGGTGCAATGCGCACATAATCGCCGCAGGCGAAATCAACGCGTTTTTTGCGGGTGGTGGCGTCAAACGTGCGCCCTTCGGCGGTGCGCACAATATAGCGGCGGCCATAGCTGGTGATGATTTGGGCGGTGTCGGTCATATGGTTAAGGCCGTCTGAAAGGATTGATTTTACAAGAAAGGCAGGCGCTGCGCCGATTTTTCAGACGGCCTTTTTCAAAGCCGCAATGCGCGCCTGTGCGCCCGGGTGCGAAGCGTAAAAGCGCTCATACCATTTATCGGCCACCAAGCTGGCGGCGTTGCTGCGGTAAAGCTTGGTGAGCGCGGCGGCCAAATCTTGTGCCGAAGCCGTTTCGGCGGCAAAGCGGTCGGCCTCGAATTCGTTTTTGCGCGACATCATGCTCAAAAGCGGCGAGAGCGGAAAAGCAAACACCGGCAACACCAGCATAAACAGCAACAAAGCCATGGCGTGGCTGGGATAATGCACACCCAGCCCCAAATAAAAAGCCGGGCTCTTCATCAGCAGATTGAGCACAAACAACACCGCCAAACCCAGCGCAAACGTGAGCGCCATCTGTTTGATGATGTGGCGGTGTTTGAAATGCCCCAATTCGTGCGCCAGCACCGCTTCCACCTCATCGGGCTGCATATCTTTGAGCAGCGTGTCGTAAAACACAATGCGTTTATTCGCACCCAAGCCCGTGAAATAAGCATTGCCGTGGCCGGAGCGCTTGCTGCCGTCCATCACAAAAATGCCCTTGCTCTGAAAGCCCGTGCGCGCGAGCAAATCTTCAATCTGCGCTTTCAGACGGCCTTCGGGCAGCGGCTCGAATTTGTTGAACAAAGGCGCAATCCATTTCGGAAACGCCCACAGCATTAAAAGCGAAAAGCCCAGCCACAAAGCCCACACCCACAGCCACCACCACGCGCCGCCGATGCCCATCAGATAAATCGCCGCATACAAAAGCGGCACGCCGATAAGCGCGCCCAGCAATAAGCCCTTGAGGCGGTCGCCGAAAAAAGTGGCTGCGCTGCTGCGGTTGAAGCCGAAGCGCGCTTCCAGCCGAAACGTGGCATATAAATCAAACGGCAGCGAGAGCAAACCGCTCACCAGTACAAACAACACCATCAACCACACGCCTTGCGTAATCAGGCCGTCTGAAAGCTTGGCGCTCAAAGCCGCCAGCAGATTCAGGCCGCCGCCCAGCGTAAACACCAGCAGCAGCAAAGCATCAAACCAAATGCGCCAGCGCGAAAGCCGCTGCTTGGCCAGCGTGTAATCGGCGGCGGTTTGGTGCTCGGACAGGCTCACCGCAGCGGCAAAATCGTGCGGCACTTCGGCGCGGTGGCGCAACAGCGCCCGGCTCTGCCGCAGCGAGAGCCAAAGCTGCAAAGCCGTGGAAAACACAAAGAAAAACAAAAATATCTGATAAACCGCCTGCGCACTCATCGCCTGATTCCTTCTCTATCAACAGCCGCCATTGTAGCGCAAAGCCCACAATCCCGCCGCCGATTGCCGCCCAAAGCTGGCACAGCCGCGCCAAGCTGCCTATAATAAGCCCAGCAACTTTTCATACCACTTCTCTGTTTCGGGAAGTTTGTGAATTCACGCCCTTGTTTACAAGGGCTTTTTTTTGGCCGCTTGAAAGGCAGCGAGCATGCTGGAAATTCTCTATCACGATGCCGATTGCATTGCCGTCAACAAACCCGCCGGCATGCTGGTGCACCGCAGCTGGCTCGACCGGCACGAAACCCGCTTTGTGATGCAGACCCTGCGCGACCAAATCGGGCAACACGTTTACCCCGTGCACCGGCTCGACCGCCCCACTTCGGGCGTGTTGCTGTTTGCCCTGGGCAGCGAATCCGCGCGCGCCTTATCGCAGCAATTCGAGCAAAAAAGCGTGCAGAAAAATTATTGGGCGGTGGTGCGCGGCCATCTGCACGGCGCCGGCCGCATCGACTATGCCCTGAAAGAGCCGCACGACAAAATCGCCGATGCCCTGGCCGATGCCGATAAGCCCGCACAAAGCGCACTCACCGATTGGCGCGCCCTTGCGCACACCGAGCAGCCTTTTGCCGCCGCCGCGCGCTACCCCACCTCACGCTATTCCTGGCTCGAGCTCACCCCGCACACCGGCCGCAAACACCAATTGCGCCGCCACATGAAGCATATTTTCCACCCGATTGTGGGCGACACCACTTATGGCGACAACGCCCAAAACCGCGCCGTAGCGGCCCACACCGGCTGCACCCGCCTGCTGCTGCACGCACGGCAATTGGCGTTTGCGCGCCTGAGCGACGGCGCGCGCGTTAACGTGGCGGCCGATGGCGGCGAAGCATGGCAGGCGCTGATGCAGGCTTTTGACTGGGCGGAATAATACCCATTCAAAAAAGTAAGCTAACAAGGCGAGCCTGTAGGTCGGATTCTCGAATCCGACACTTGTCCGCAGAACAAGGCACGCACATCGCTTTGGCCGTTGGCCAAACGTCGGATTCAAGAATCCGACCTACGCAGATGATGCTGCCGAACTGCTTTTATTTTGTAAGGTTATTTCTTTGGATTGGTATAAAACGGCGGTTTACGTATATTGAAAGGCCGTCTGAACGCTTTCAGACGGCCTCAAATTGGCAGGCAGGCAGGCTTAACGTACAATAGCGCTTTTCCCCCATTATTCTTTATCGGAGCCGAATCTCATGACCATCCGAACCCGTTTCGCCCCCAGCCCCACCGGCTATCTGCATATCGGCGGCGTGCGCACCGCCCTTTTTTCATGGGCATTTGCCAAAAAGCACAAAGGCGAATTTCTGCTGCGCATCGAAGACACCGACCTTGAGCGCTCCACCGCCGAATCGGTCAACGCAATTTTCGACGGCATGCATTGGGTGGGCTTGGATTACGACAATAAAGACCATGTGGTGTATCAAACTCAGAATTTCGACCGCTACCGCCAAGTGATTGCCCAATTGCTCGAGCAAGGCCACGCTTATCACTGCTATTGCAGCAAAGAAGAGCTCGAAGCCATGCGCGAAAAAGCCGAAAAAGAAGGCACCGCCACATATGATCGCCGCTGGCGGCCGGAGCCGGGCAAAGTGCTGCCGCCGCTGCCCGAAGGCCGCGAGCCGGTGGTGCGCTTCAAAACCCCGCTCGAAGGCCACACCACTTGGCAGGATTTGGTGAAAGGCGAAATCAGCATACCCAACGAAGCGCTCGACGATTTGATTATCGCCCGCGCCGATGGCACGCCCACCTATAATTTCTGCGTGGTGGTAGACGATTTGGACATGGGCATCACCCATGTGATTCGCGGCGACGATCATGTGAACAACACGCCCAAACAAATCAACATCTTAAAAGCCATCGGCACCCAATTACCGCAATACGGCCATCTGCCGATGATACTCAACGAGAGCGGCGCCAAAATGAGCAAGCGGCGCGATGCCGTGAGCGTGGTGGATTACGACCGCCAAGGCATTTTGCCCGCAGCGCTGCTCAACTATCTGGCGCGGCTGGGCTGGGCGCACGGCGACGATGAATTTTTCAGCATGGCGCAATTTGTGGCTTGGTTTGACCTGAAAGACGTTTCCCCCTCGGCCAGCCGCTTCGACCACAAAAAGCTTTTGTGGATCAACGCCGAGCACATCAAAATCACCCCCGACGAGCAATTGGCCGCGCTCATCAAGCCGCGCCTGGCCGTGCGCAACATCCACGAAACCGCCAAACCCGCTCTGGCCGATGTGGTGGCGCTGGTGAAAGAGCGCGTGCAGGATCTCAACCAATTGGCCGACGAATGCGTGTATTTCTATGAAAAAAGCGTGCCCGCCGAAGCCGATGTGGCCAAGCATTGGGACGATGAAGCCGCCGCACGCATGCTGCGTTTTGCCGACAAGCTCGAAGGCCTGGCCGACTGGAATGCCGAAGCCATCCACGATTTGTTCCAGCCTTTTTGCGAAGCCGAAGGCATCAAAATGGGCAAGCTCGGCATGCCGCTGCGCCTGGCCGTGGCCGGCACCGCCAAAACCCCGTCGGTAGACGCTGTGCTCGCCTTAATCGGCAAAGAAGAAGTGCTCAAACGCATCCGCAGCTGATTGTGAAACCGTATCAAAAGGCCGTCTGAAAAGTTTTCAGACGGCCTTTTCAATAAACGCATCTACGCATTGCAAATTGTTCAGACGGCCTGCGGCGCTGCGGCGGGCACGGCTTCGCGCTGGCGGTTGAGCGCATCGAAGCAGGGCTCGAGCTGGCGCACAATCATGCTCAGCTGCTGCCACAGCACGCTGCGTTGTTGGTTGTCGCTGCTGCTCTCGGGCTGAAGCTGCGCCAATTCGCTGCCGATTTGCGCCAATTCGTTGTGAAAAGCGGCGGCATCGGGCTGGTTGATGTGGTCGAGCAGGTCGGCCACGCGGTAGGCGAGCCGGTAGAAAGGTTGGCTGAATTCGGCATCGCTGTTTTTGTTCATATGGCTGCGGTAAGCGCCGAGCGCGGAAATATAGCTGATCAGGGTGTAGTTGAGCTTGAGCAGGTGAAAGCCGTCGGGCAGGCGGTGGGCGTATTTTTTCGGCTCGCTGCTCATGTCGGACAAGGTGCTGCTCAGCGCGGCGGCGCGCTCATGGGTTTGGCGGCGCGCGCTGCGGTAGGCGATGTCGTCGATGCTGCCGTTTTGCAGCTGGTCGAGAATCACGCGCAGATAAGCGCCGTTGTTGGCGATGGCGCGCCCGGCGGTGCGCTCGAGCGTGAGGTAGCGCCAATCGGGCCATAAATACGACACCGCCACCCAGGCAATGGCCGCGCCGATGAGCGTGTCGATAATGCGCAGCGGCATGGCGGCATACACATCCAGCCCGGCGAGTGAAAAGCTGGTGAGCGCCTGAATGGTGATGAAAAAGGTGGAAAAACTGTATTTATTGGTGCGGAAAAAGAAAAAAAGCGTGGTGGAGGCAATCACAATCCACAATTTGGTTTCCACCGAGGGCGTGAAATAAGGCACCAACGAGCCCACCACCACACCCAGCACGGTGCCGACAATGCGCTGGTTGACGCGGCTTTTGGTGGCCGAATAGTTGGGCTGGCACACGAAAAGCGCGGTGAGCAGAATCCAGTAGCCCAAATGCAGATGGAACACTTCCACAATGGTGCAGCTCACCAGCACCACAATCGCCAGCCGCACGGCATGGCGGAACACGGCCGATTCAAGGTTGAGCTGGCTGCGCACGGTGCGCCAGGCGTTTTTCAGGCCGCCGTGCTCGGTGGCGGCGATGCGGGCGTCGGCCACGGTGCTTTCGTGTTCATCGCCGCCCTCCAGATGGGCGAGCTGGTAATCCACGCTGCCCAAGTTGTCGAGCAGGCGCTGCAAAGCGTGCACATCGGCGCCGGTATGCTGTGCGGCATAAAGCTTTAGCGATTGGCGCGTGCCTTTGATGGCTCGTTGCAGCCGCTCGCTGTAAACATAAGGCTGGCCGCTGCGCAGGCTCTCGGCCACATCGCGGCAGGCTTGCGCCTGCAATTCGAGCAGGCGCTGGATGCGGAAAATCAGGTCGGTGTTTTGCAGGCGCTCTGCCAAGTCGCGATAGTCGAAATGCGCCGAGCTGATGCGCTCGTGAATATCCTGCACGGTGAAATAATAGCGCAGCATGCGCTCGGTGCGCGGGTGGCGGTGTTGGCCCCTCATGCGGTAAAACAAGGCGCTGCGGCATTGGTTGAAGGCTTCGATAACGGCGGCGTTTTTCATTGCCAGCCCGATTTGGCGGCTTTCCAAAAGCTCGGTTTCATCGGGGTCGAAAAACACCGATTTGGCATCGAAATAGCTGCCCAGCGCGGCATAGGCATCGGCCACGCGCTCCTGCACCGGCCGGTGCGGGAAAATAATGTGAAAGAGCAGCGTCATGGTGCTGTAGAGCAGCGTGCCCAGCAGAATCATAAACGGGTTCACAAACCAGGGCATCTCGGGCGTGTAGGTGAGGGTGGTGTAGGTGGCCACGGCCAGCGTGCCGAAAGCAATGGTGCGGTAGCGCAGCCCCACCGCGCCCAGCAGGGTAAAGCCGAAAGTGAGCGCCGTCATTGCCAGCATAAACGGCAGCCCCTTGCCCACCGTCAGTTGCACGCTCAACGAGGCGATGGAAAAAGCGCACACGGTGAAAACGATGTTTTTCAAACGGCCGGTGAGGCGGTTGTCCAAATCCACCAGGCCGCCGGCGATGATGCCCAACACAAACGGCATGGATAATTTGGGCACGTTGAAATACCACACCAGCGATGCGGCGATAAACACGCTGAAAAAAATCGGCAGCGTGGCCATGATTTTGGCATTGATGGGCGGTGTTTTCATGAGGCTCGGGGTGCCGACGGCGGGCAGATTGAATTGTGGACAATTGTAGCAGGGTTTGACGGCAAACCGAATACACAGGCCGTCTGAAACTTTTCAGACGGCCTGTGTATCAACGTATCAAAACGTTAACTGCGCAGCTTCCAGCCCGATTTCAACACCAAAAGCACAGCGGCGGACAGAGCGGCGGTGAAGGCGCCCACCACGGCGAGCGAGAGCCAGGGTGAGGTGTCGCTCACGCCGAAAAAGCCGTAGCGAAAGCCGTCTATCATGTAAAACACGGGGTTGAGGTGGCTGAGATTGCGCCAGAATTCGGGCAGGCTGTTGATGGAATAAAACACGCCCGATAAAAAAGTGAGCGGCATAATCAGAAAGTTTTGAAAGGCGGCGAGCTGGTCGAATTTTTCCGCCACAATGCCCGCCAACAGGCCGAGCGCGCCCATCATGGTGCAGCCGAGCAGGGCGAAAACGGTTATCCAGATGAAATTGTGCGGCAGCGGCAGGCCGAACCAGGCAGTGGCGGCAATCACGCCGGCGCCCACCAGCAGGCCGCGCACCACCGAGGCGCCCACATAGGCGGAAAAAAACGCGCTCACCGATAAAGGCGGCAGCAAAATAAACACCAAATTGCCGGTGATGCGCGATTGAATCAGGCTGGAAGAAGAATTGGCAAACGCGTTTTGCGTCATGCTCATCATCGCCAGGCCGGGAATCAGAAAGGCGTTGTAGGCCACATCGGGCAGCGCTTCCACCGATTTGCCCACGGCGTGCGAAAAAATCAGCTGATACAGCAGCGCGGTGATCATCGGCGCGGCCAGCGTTTGGAAGCCCACTTTCCAAAAACGCAGAATTTCTTTTTTAAACAGGGTGTAAAAGCCTATCATGGCGGGTGGTTCCTTAAGATTTCTTTATGGTTATTGCGTCTGAATCTGCGGCAACAGATAGCAGGCCGTCTGAAAGATTTCATGCTCGCTCAAAGCCGGCGGGCTGCGTTTGCCCGCATCGCCGTTTTATTTTCAGACGGGCATCAGATGATTTAACGGTTTCAGGGCGTGTTTGATGTTTCAGACGGCCTTATTTGCGCATGATTTTCACAAACACGTCTTCCAAATCGGTTTCCGGCAGCTGCATGTGTTTTACTTTCACGCCGGCATATTTCAGCGTTTGCAGCACAAAAGCGAGCTGCTCGTAGTCGTCGAGCTTGAGCAACACGGTGTCGTCGTTTGAGGGCTGCTGCCAGGCGCGCAGATTGTCGGGCAGCGCACCCTCGAGCAGCAATTCCACGCGCAGGCCTTTTTCGGCGTGCAAAAGGTGTTCGGTGGAATCGAGCGCCACCAGCACGCCCTGTTTCATCATGGCAATGCGGTCGCACAGGCTTTGCGCTTCTTCCAGATAATGGGTGGTGAGAATGATGGTGTGGCCTTGGCGGTTGAGGTTTTGGATAAATGCCCACAGGCTTTGGCGCAGCTCCACATCCACTCCGGCGGTGGGCTCGTCGAGCACAATCACCGGCGGGCGGTGCACCAGCGCCTGCGCCACCATCACGCGCCGCTTCATGCCGCCGGAAAGGTTGCGGGTGTTGGTGTCGGCCTTATCGGCTAGGCCAAGATTGGTGATGATTTCATCTATCCAATCATCATTATTTTTCAGGCCGAAATAGCCCGATTGAAACTGCAAAGCTTCGCGCACGCTGAAAAAAGGGTCAAACACCAATTCTTGCGGCACCACGCCCAAACTCATTCGTGCGGCATAAGCATCGGCCTCTACATCGTGCCCCATCACGCGGATACGGCCGGAAGTGAGTCGGCTCAAGCCCGCCATGGCGGAAATCAGCGTGGTTTTGCCGGCACCGTTGGGGCCCAAAAGCGCGAAAAATTCGCCCTCGGCCACATCGAAGCTCACGCCGCGCAAAGCGGTGAAGCCGTTGGCATAAGTTTTCACGGCGTCTTGAATATGAAGGGCGGGCATAGCTATCCTTGAAAAGAAAAGTTTCAGACGGCCTGCCGGTTTTTGAGGCCGTCTGAAAGCAAAAAGGCAAAGTGTTTATTATAACCCTTTTCTTTCACGGCAAGCTTGGCGGATTCAAGGCGGAAGATTATCTTGGTTTGTGATGGATAAAGGCCGTCTGAAACGTTTCAGACGGCCTTGTTTTGATGCGGTTGCGTTATCAAAAAGCTAAACGCTTACAAAACACGCTCCAGCAAATTGAGCATATTCTGCCAGCTTTGGGCGGCGGCTTCTTCGTTGTAGGCAAGATCCACGCCGTTTTTCTCGCCGTTGTGGGTGGCTTGCGGGTTGGTGAAGCCGTGTTTGGCGTCGAAAATATCCACATGGTAGCGCACTTTGGCGGCATTCATTTCCTGCTCAAACGCAGCCAAATCGGCCATGCTCACCATGCTGTCCTGCCCGGCGTGTTCAACTAAAAGCTCGGCTTTCACCACGCCTTCCAGTGCGGGCACGGCCGGGCTGAGGTTGCCGTGAAAGCTCACCACGGCTTTTAAATCGGCGCCGCGCCGTGCCATATCGAGCACCACTTTGCCGCCGAAGCAAAAGCCGATGGCGGCGGTGCTCAGCGGGCTGATTTGCTGCACCGAAGCCAAGGCCTGCTGCGCCAGATGGGTGCGCTCGGTGAGCACGGCCGAGTCGGAGAGCGCTTCCATCATCCATTCGTTGGCTTGCGCCGCTTCATCGGTGAGGCGGGCTTCGCCGTATAAATCCATCGCCAGCGCGGCATAGCCGGCTTCGGCCAAGCGCTCGGCCGCGTGTTTGGCGTGGTCGCTCAAGCCCCACCATTCGGGGGCTACCAACACGCCGGAAAGCTCGTTTGGCGCCTCTTCAGGCAGGCACAAATAACTTTGCAGGGTGAGGCCGTCGGCGGTGGTGTAGCTGAGGGTGCGGGTGGTGATGCGCATAATAAGCTCCTTGGGTTGTGGCGTTAATGGCATTTCAGACGGCATGTGAAGATTAGGGCGTCCTGACATTTCGATTTACGGGTGTATTTTGTTCCTGAAAACGCATCTGCTGTGTTAAAAAGCCTCGCAAGGTGTCCAACCTTGCTGCGTTTTTTGCCTTGCATCTGCATTTGCAGGAACAAAATCCCCCTCATAAACGAATTGTCAGGATGCCCTGAGAGGCCGTCTGAACATTATTTCAACACGGTTTGAATCCAGCGGCTCACCCAATGCTTTTGTTGCAGGGCGATTGCGCTTTGGCCGGGGGTGTCGCTCTCGGCGGGCGCTTGGGCGAGGGCAAACACTTTGGGCTGCGGCGTGTTTTTCACCGCAGGATACACCCACATTTCCGCCGGCAGTGCGCGCTGCACTTCGGGGCTTTGCAAAAAGCGCACCAATTGCAGCGCCAAATCAGGCTCGCGCGCTCCGCTCAGCACCGCCGCGCCTTCCACTTGACGGAACACGCCGCCTTTCAGAAAAAGATTGCCGCTGGGTGGCGTTGTGTATTTGCCCTTGCTGAAAAACACTTCGGCGGCCGGGCTTGTGGCATAGCTCACCACCAGCGGGCGCTCGCCGCCATAAAGCGTGAACGCGGTGTAATAGGCATCGCTCCAGCTGTTGGTGGTTTTCACGCCGTTGCGGCGCATGGCGGCCCACCATTCAAACGCGTTCTCTTCGCCCATCGCGCCGATATTGGCCAGCAAAAAAGCCAGCCCGGGGCCGGATGTGCCCGGGTTGGGCACCACCAGCAAATCTTTATAGGCCGGTTTGGCCAAATCTTGCAGCGATTGCGGCAGCGGCAGCTTGCGTTGTGCAAACCAGTTTTTATCGTAATTGATGTTCACATAAGCATAATTCACCGCCAGCGCCCCGGCCAGCCCGGCATCGGCCGGCAGCGAATGCGGCTGGCGCGCCGCCAGAATGCCGCTTTGGTCGGCTTTGCCGATATTGGCATTATCGAGCCCGTAAACCGCGTCGGCAATCGGCTGGGCGCGGCTCAAAATCAGCTTGTTGAGCATTTCGTTGCTGCTGCCCACTTTAATCACCGACACTTTGGCATCGTGCTTGCGCTCAAATTGCGCCAACACGTCCAGCGGCAGGCTGAACGATTTGTGCACCGCCAGCCGAACTTCGGTTTGTGCCTGTGCCGTCAGGCTCAGCAGCAGCACGGCGAGGCCGGAAAAAAAGCCCTGTTTCATCAGACATTACCCTGTATTTTATTGATATTCGCGTTATCATACCAAGCGCACCCCGCAAATCATACCCATTCAAAAAAATAATACCCATCCAAAAAACCGTGCATGCGCATCGTTGCCGGTTTGTTTTTTTTGAGCACTCCCTATTCCGGCGCTGATGATGATTTCCCACCCCGTTTGGCTTTTCGACCTCGACAACACGCTGCACCATGCCGATGCCGGCATTTTCCGGCTGATCAACCAACACATGACCGCCTATCTGGCGCAACAGCTCGCACTCACGCCCGAAGCCGCCGGCCGGCTGCGCGAAGATTATTGGCACCGCTACGGCGCCACGTTGGCGGGCTTGCAGCAGCACCATCCCGAAATCAGCGTGCCGCATTTTTTGCAGCAAAGCCACCCCTTGCCCGAATTGCTGGCCGTTTTGGTGCCGATGGCGGGTGCAGCGGAAACTTTAGGCCGTCTGAAAGGTCGTAAAGCTGTGTTTTCCAACGGCCCGTCGTTTTATGTGCGCGCGCTGGTGCAGGCGATGGGCATTGCACACCATTTCGAAGCCCTCTTGGGCACCGATGATTTCGATTTCACCTACAAGCCCGCTGAAAAAGCCTATTTAACCGTTTGTCGTATACTTAATGTGCCGCCCGAACAATGCATTATGATAGATGATAGTGCCGCCAACCTGCATGCCGCCAAAGCCTTGGGCATGCGCACCGTGTGGTATGGGCAGCAAACGCATGATTTGCCTTTTGTGGATTTTGCCGCCGCCGATATGGCCGCCCTGTGTGCATGGGCTGCGGAAGATTGGCAAAAATCATACTATGAAGCGGGTGATGATTTGATTACAATAGGCCGACATCCGGAAATTATGACCAATCAATAAGGAAACATCATGCGCTACCTCGCCCTGCTGCTTGCCGGCACCGCCCTTTTCGGCTGTTCTTGGGAAACCTATCAAAAAAACGACGGCCACACCGGCCTGCGCCAGAAATACGAAAAAGGCACCCGCGTGTATTACGAAGACGGCTCTTATTCACGCAATATGCAATACAACCAATACCGCCCCGAGCCGCACGCAGTCAAGCCGGGCATGAGCGAGCCGGCCGAAGTGCGCGGCGCCAATTGGGACGAGCCGCAAAGTTCGGCGCAATAACACCACACCACACATTCAATAAACCTTCCGCAAGGCAGGCCGTCTGAAAGCTTTCAGACGGCCTGCCCGCCCATATGATTGATTTCAGCGAAAAGATTTTATCCATGAGCCCACATTCCCTGCATATCGTGATTCTCGCGGCCGGCAAAGGCACGCGCATGTATTCCAAGCTGCCCAAAGTGTTGCACGAAATCGGCGGCGAGCCCATGGTGGCGCGCGTAATCGACACCGCGCAGCAGCTAGAGCCCCAAAGCACCGTTGTGGTGATAGGCCACGGCAAAGAAAAAGTGCGCGAGCGCGTGGCGCGCAATGTGGCTTGGGTGGAACAAACCGAGCAGCTGGGCACCGGGCATGCCGTGAAAGTGGCGCTGCCGCACCTGCCCGCAGAAGGCCGCACGCTCGTGCTCTACGGCGATGTGCCGCTGATTGACGCGCCCACCCTGCAAACCCTGCTCGACGCCGCCGGCGAAGAAGTGGGCCTGCTCACCGATGTGCTGGAAAACCCCACCGGCTACGGCCGCATCATCCGCGAGGGTGGCAATGTGGTGGCGATTGTGGAAGAAAAAGACGCCGATGCCGCCCAAAAAGCGGTGCAGGAAATCAACACCGGCATTTTGGTGCTGCCCAATGCCAAGCTCGAGGGCTGGCTGAATGCCTTGCAGAGCAACAATGCGCAGGGCGAATATTACCTCACCGACTTGATTGCGCTGGCCAATGCAGATGGCATCAAAGTGCATCCGGTGCAGGTGCGCGCCAGCCATTTGGCCGCCGGCGTAAACAATAAAGTGCAGCTGGCTGAATTGGAACGCATTTTCCAGCGCGATCAGGCAGATGAATTATTGAAAGCCGGCGTCACCCTGCGCGATCCTGCCCGTTTTGATTTGAGAGGCCGTCTGAAACACGGCCAAGATGTGGTGATTGATGTGAACTGTGTGTTTGAAGGCGATGTGGTGCTGGGCGCCGATGTGGAAATCGGCCCCAACTGCGTGATTCGCAACGCCAAAATCGGCGAAGGCAGCAAAATCGAAGCGTTTTCGCATTTGGAAGATTGCGAAATCGGCGCACGCGCCCATATCGGCCCCTATGCCCGCCTGCGCCCGAATGCCAAATTGGCCGATGAAGTGCATATCGGCAATTTTGTGGAAGTGAAAAACACCACCATCGGCAAAGGCAGCAAAGCCAACCACCTCACCTATTTAGGCGATGCCGAAATCGGCAGCAAAACCAATATCGGCGCCGGCACCATCACCGCCAACTACGATGGCGTAAACAAACACAAAACCGTGATTGGCGATGAAGTGCGCATCGGCTCCAACTCGGTGCTGGTGGCACCCGTTACCATCGGCAGCCGCGCCACCACCGGCGCGGGCAGCGCGATTACCAAAAATTGCCCCGACAACCAGCTCGCGCTTGCCCGTGCACGCCAAACCGTGATTGAAGGCTGGGTGCGCCCGGAAAAGCCGGCCAAAAAATAAAAATTGCTTTCAGACGGCCTGATTCAAAACAGTAAGGCTGTCTGAAAGCTTTTCCCGCCTGTTTGTCCGAGAGTCGGCCAAACAAGCATTTTTTTAAAACTTTGATACTAAGGAACTTTTATGTGCGGTATCGTAGGCGCCATTCGCGCCCACCACAATGTTGTGGATTTTCTCACCGACGGCCTCAAACGCTTGGAATACCGAGGCTATGATTCATCCGGCATCGCCGTGCAAACCGGCAACAAAATCACCCGCGTGCGCCGTGTCGGCCGCGTGCAGCTGATGGAAAACGCCGCCCGCGAAAAAGGCGTGCACGGCCACATCGGCATCGGCCACACCCGCTGGGCCACCCATGGCGGCGTAACCGAGCCCAATGCCCACCCGCATATTTCCGGCGGCCTGATTGCCGTGGTGCACAACGGCATTATCGAAAACTTCGAAGAAGAGCGCGCCCGCCTGCAAAGCTTGGGCTACACCTTTGAATCACAAACCGACACCGAAGTGATTGCCCACAGCGTCAAACACGAATATGAGCGCAACGGCCACGATCTTTTCGCCGCCGTAGAAGCCGCCTGCACCCGTTTTCACGGTGCATATGCCATCGGCGTGATTGCCGACGACAACCACAAAGAAATGGTGGTGGCGCGCATGGGCTGCCCGCTGCTGGTGGCTTTCGGCGACGAAGAAACCTTTATCGCATCCGATGTGTCGGCCGTGATTGCCTTCACCCGCAACATCGCCTATCTCGAAGACGGCGACATTGCCCTTTTGAATGCAAATGGCATTGAAAAGCTGCTCGACAAAAACGGGCAGGCCGCCGAGCGCAAAGTGAAAGTGTCTGAATTATCGCTCGCCTCGCTGGAGCTTGGCCCCTACAGCCACTTTATGCAAAAAGAAATCCACGAGCAGCCGCGTGCCATTGCCGACACCGCCGAAGTATTTCTCGACGGCGGCTTTGAGCCTGAAAATTTCGGCACAACCGCGCGCGAAGTGTTTGCCGGCATCGACAGCATCAAAATCCTCGCCTGCGGCACTTCTTATTATTCCGCCCTCACCGGCAAATACTGGCTCGAGAGCATCGCCAAAATCCCCACCGATGTGGAAATCGCCAGCGAATACCGATACCGCGATGTGATTGCCAACCCCAAACAATTGGTGATTACCATTTCCCAATCCGGCGAAACGCTCGACACCATGGAAGCGCTGAAATACGCCCAATCGCTCGGCCAAACCCACAGCCTTTCCATTTGCAACGTGCTGGAATCGGCGCTGCCGCGCGAGAGCGAATTGGTGCTCTACACCCGCGCCGGCGCAGAAATCGGCGTGGCTTCCACCAAAGCCTTCACCACCCAATTGGTGGTGTTGTTCGGCTTGGCCGTTACCTTGGGCAAAATGCGCGGCCATGTCGGCGAAGAGCAGGCGCGTGCCTACACCGAAGAATTGCGCCAGCTGCCCGGCAGCATCCAGCATGTGATGAATCTCGAGCCGCAAATCGCCGCGTGGGCGCAAAAATTCGCCAAGAAAGCCAGCGCCCTTTTCCTCGGCCGCGGCATTCACTATCCGATTGCACTCGAAGGCGCGCTGAAGCTGAAAGAAATCACCTATATTCATGCCGAAGCCTATCCCGCCGGCGAGCTCAAACACGGCCCCTTGGCGTTGGTGGATGAAAACATGCCGGTGGTGGTGATTGCACCCAACGACAGCTTGCTGGACAAAGTGAAAGCCAATATGCAGGAAGTGGGCGCACGCGGCGGCGAATTGTTTGTGTTTACCGATTTGGATAGCAATTTCCACGAAAGCGAAGGCGTGCATGTGATCCGCACCCCGCGCCACGCCGGCGTGCTCTCTCCCATCGTGCACACCATTCCCGTGCAGCTTTTGTCTTACCACGCCGCTTTGGCACGCGGCACCGATGTGGACAAACCGCGCAACCTGGCCAAATCGGTAACGGTGGAATAAGTTTTACCGATTTGTAATGGCAAAGGCCGTCTGAAAGGTTTTCAGACGGCCTTTTTGTATTTTTATTGATACGGCGAAGTTTGCGGGCATTTTTCAGACGGCCTTGTTGATAAAATGCTAAAATAGCCGCTTGTTTTCTCATGCCGTTTTGATACGGCCTCAAACCGATTCTCATGCTCACCGACCTCGAAAAAAACGCTATCCGCGACCATTATCAAAACATCGGCAAAAGCCTGCCTGGCTTTCGGCCGCGCGCCGCCCAGCGCGAAATGATTGCGGCGATTGCCAACGCTTTTTCGCGCAGCCAAAGCCGCGTCGAGGGCGAAGAAGCGCCCAAGCGCGAGGGTGAGAGCATTGCTGTGATCGAAGGCCCCACCGGCGTGGGCAAAAGCCTGGCCTATTTGCTGGCAGGCGGAATTATGGCGCAAACGCGGGGCAAGCGGCTGGTTGTGTCGAGCGCCACCGTGGCTTTGCAAGAGCAATTGGTGCACCGGGATTTGCCTTTTTTGGTGGCGCATTCGGGGCTGGAAATGACGTTTGCGCTGGCCAAAGGGCGCGGCCGCTATCTGTGCCCCTATAAGCTCTATCAGCTCACCCAGAGCAACGCCCAGCAAAACTTACTCGGCATAGAAGCGCCCACGGTGCTGTGGGAGAGCAAGCCCCGTCCGGAAGAGCTGCAAATGCTGCGCGATTTGGCCGATGAGTTTGCCGCGCGCCGCTTCAACGGCGATCGCGATACTTGGCCGCAGAAAATCGACGATGCGGTGTGGTTTAAAATCACCAACGACCGCCACGGCTGCCTGAAAGCGGCCTGCCCCAACCGGCCGGAATGCCCGTTTTATCTGGCGCGCGACACGCTGGAGAGCGTGGATGTGGTGGTGGCCAACCACGATTTGCTGCTCGCCGACATCGGCATGGGCGGCGGCGTGATTCTGCCTGCGCCTGAAAACAGCTTTTATTGCATCGACGAAGCGCACCATCTGCCCAAAAAAGCCTTGAGCCAGTTTGCCGCCGAGCATTCGTGGAACCAGGCCGTGTGGACGCTGGAAAAGCTGCCCGCCATCAGCGACAAAATCGCCGCCGTGGCCGATAAAGCCGAAGCGGCCAATCTGGCCGACGAGGCCGCTGCTTCTTTGCTGGAAAGCCTCAACGAATGGTCGTTTCAGCTGGCCGACGAGCCGGCGCTGGCGCCTTCGGAGGGCAGCGAATCGGTGTGGCTGTGGCAAGACGGTAAAATCCCCGAATCGCTCGAATTATTGGTGTCCAACACCGCCGTGGCCGCCCGCAGCCTGCTCAAACAGCTCTACACCCTCAACGATGCGCTCGCCGCCACTCGCCGCGACAAAGACCAAGACAGCGCCTTGATCGACCGCTTGAGCGGTGAATTCGGCATGTTTATCGCCCGCGCCGAGCAAATCAGCGCCGTGTGGGATTTATTGTCCACCGTGCCACCCGAGGGCGAAGCGCCGCTGGCCAAGTGGATTACGCGCCGCATCAGCGATAAAAACGATTATTTTTTCAACGCCAGCCCCATCAGCAGCGCCAGCCACTTGGCCAACGGTTTGTGGCGGCGCGCCGCCGGCGCCGTGCTCACCTCGGCCACTTTGCAATCGTTGGGCAGCTTCGATTTGCTGCTGCGCCAAACCGGGCTGGTGTGGCTGCCGGCCACCACCACGCTGGCCTTGCCCAGCCCGTTTGATTTTGATGCTCAGGGCGAGCTTTATATTCCGCCCTTGGCCGCCAGCCCGAAAGATGCGGCCGCCCACACCGATGCTATTGTGGAATGGCTGCCGCGCCTGGTTTCCGCCGAAGAGGCCATCGGCACGCTGGTGTTGTTCAGCTCGCGCAAGCAGATGCAGGATGTGGCGCTGCGCTTAGCCGCCGATTATCTGCCGCTTTTGCTGGTGCAGGGCGAAGTGCCCAAAGCCGTGCTGCTGCAAAAACACCACGATGCCATTGCCGACGGGCGCGCCAGCATTATTTTCGGGCTCGACAGCTTTGCCGAAGGGCTGGATTTGCCCGGTGCGGCCTGCGTGCAGGTAATCATCGCCAAGCTGCCGTTTTCCATGCCCGACAACCCTATCGAAAAAACGCAAAACCGCTGGATCGAGCAGCGCGGCGGCAACCCTTTTATCGAAATCACCGTGCCCGAAGCCAGCCTCAAGCTGGTGCAGGCGGTGGGGCGGCTGATCCGCACCGAAAGTGATTACGGCCGCGTGACCATACTCGACAACCGCGTGAAAACCCAGCGCTACGGCAAGCAGCTGCTCGCCTGCCTGCCACCTTTCAAACGCATCGGATAAGGCCGTCTGAAACCATGTCTGCCCGAATAAACGCCTTGCTGCAACAATTAAGCGCGTATTTTAACTGCGCTGTGGCACCCGGCTGGGGCAACACGGCGGCCGATATTGTGTTTGTGGCCGATGCACCGGGCAAGCGCGAAATCGAAGCCGGCGAGCCTTTTTCGGGCGTGAGCGGGCGCTTTTTCGATGAGTTGCTCGCTTCGATAGCGCTGCCGCGCGATGAAATCTACCTGACCAATGTGGTGAAATTCCGCCCCCAAGGGCGCGACCCCAACCGGCAGGAAATCGCCGCCTGCCGCGAGCTGCTGCAAGCCGAATTGCAAGCCGTGCGCCCGCGCATCGTGGTCACGCTCGGCCGCATTGGCCTCAACGAATTTCTGCCGTTGATGAAAATCAGCCAAGTGCACGGGCAAGATTTCCGCCTGCAGGCACACGGCCTCGATTTCACTCTGTTTCCCCTCTATCACCCCGCCGCCGCCATGCACAACGGCAAAATGCGCCCCTTGCTCAAAGCTGATTTTCTCAAGCTCGGCGCATGGCTGGCGCAAAATCTGCCGCACGGGAAAGGGCGGGAGGCCGTCTGAAAAATGGCGGCAACGGCCATTTGTGCCCAATATGATGCGGCGCAAGCGCATGCATGCAAAGGCCGTCTGAAAATCTTTTATACCAATCCAAAAGAATAACCTAACTTCGTTGGCTCGCCTTGCCGTACTATAGTGGAATGCAGGAAAAAGTGACACAACGGGTAGGTTGGGTTGAAAACCCAACAAGCCCACAGGCCGTCTGAAACGTTGGGTTTGGCAACCCAACCTACCTGTTATAGTGCGCAGTTTTGTATCACTTTTTCTTACATTCCACTATATCTGTACTGTCGCAGGCTCGCCGCCTTGTTAGCTTACTTTTTTGAATGGGTATTGTTTTTAGGTTTGGTATGAAAACTTCATTTCGAATCATGCCCGCGATTAGCCTGCACCCGGCGTCCGCTACTATACAAGCCGGCAGCGGCGGCCTATGATGGCGCTTTTCCCAACTCGGCCTGCCATGACACCTGCCCGCTCTTCAGACGGCCTGACTGAAAATCAAAAAGGCTTGCTCTATGCCCTTTGCTGCTATTTGCTTTGGGGCCTTTTTCCGCTTTATTGGTATCCGCTCACCCACAGCGGCATCGATGCCGGCCAGCTTTTGGCGCAACGCATTGTGTGGTCGGCGCTGTTTTCCGTGGTGTTGGTGGCGGTGTTCAAGCAAACCCATGTGCTGCTCGATGCGCTGCGCCGCCCCAAAATCTTGCTGGTGTTCACTTGCTCCGCCACTGCCATCGGCTTGAACTGGCTGATTTTCTTGTGGGCTATTGGTAATAATCATGTACTTGAGGCGAGCTTGGGCTATTTTATTTCGCCTTTGTTCAGCATGTTGTTGGGGCGGCTTTTTTTCAACGAGCATTTCAACCGCATTCAGTTGGCGGCAATTGTGCTGGCCGCCATCGGCATTTTTTGGTTGGCGCTGCCGGCCGGCCAAGTGCCGTGGGTGGCGCTGCTGCTCACACTCACGTTCGGCCTCTACGGCCTGCTGCGCAAAACCGCACCGCTTGATGCGCTGCCGGGGCTGGCGCTGGAAACCTTGTTGCTGCTGCCTTTTGCTTTGGCTTATCTGGGCTGGCTGGCGCAACAGGGGCAGCTTGTGTTTGTCAGCCTGCCGCCGCTGCTGCTTGCCACGCTGATCGGCTCGGGCATTGTCACCACCGTGCCGCTGCTGCTGTTTGCCGCCGGTGCACGGCGCATTTCAATGAGCGATTTGGGCATTATTCAATATGTGTCGCCCACTATTCAATTTTTGCTGGGGCTGTTTTTATTCGGCGAGGCTTTTGATGTGTCGCGTTTTATCGGCTACGGCTGGGTGTGGTTGGGTGTGGCGGTGTATTTGTTTGGTATTTGGCATCAGCAGCGCAGCAAACGTATGCCGGTGGAGTGATTGCCAATCTCAAAATAATCTATAGTGAAATGCAAGAAAAAGTGACACGAAACTGCATGCTGCAACAGCGTAGCTTGGGTTGGTAAACCCAAGGTTTCAGACGGCCTGTGGGTAGGTTGGGTTTGCAACCCAACCTACCCGCCGTGTCACTTTTTTATACATTCCACTTTTATACATTCCACTATAAAACGATAAAACCGTGCATAACCGCATGCATAAAAAGGCCGTCTGAAAATGTTTCAGACGGCCTTGATGATGGGTGCGGCTGTGCGTTTAAGACATTAAATTCAAATCGCTGATGCGGTCAAACAAGCGTTCGGGTTCGCCGCCTTCTTCGTAAAGCTGGATGCGCAGGCGCAAGTCGTTGGCCGAATCGGCTTGGCGCAGGGCTTCGTCGTAATCCACCTGGCCGGCCACATAAAGCTCAAACAGGTTTTGGTCGAAGGTTTGCATGCCTTCTGTGCCCGAGCGCAGCATGATGTCTTTGATGCCCATCAATTCGCCTTTGAAAATCAAATCTTGCACAGCGGCGTTATTGATCAGCAGGTCGATAATGGCGGTGCGCCCTTTTTTGTCTTTTTTCACCACCAGCCGCTGGCCGATGATGCCGACCAGATTGAGCGCCACGTCCATCAACACTTGGTGGCGGCGGTCTTCCTGATAAAAGTTCATGATGCGCTCGATGGCCTGGTTGGCGGTGCTCGCGTGCAGGGTGCAGATGCACAAGTGGCCGGCTTGCGCCAGCTGCAGTGCGTATTCCATGCTGTCTTCATTGCGCACCTCGCCGATACACACCACATCGGGCGCTTGGCGCATGGCGTTTTGCACGGCCAGCTTCCAGCTGGGGGTGTCGATACCGATTTCGCGCTGGGTGACGATGCAGCGGCGCGGCTGGTAGATGTATTCAATCGGGTCTTCGATGGTTACGATGTGGCCGGGCATTTTGTGGTTGCGGTGGTTGACCATGGCCGCCATCGAGGTGGATTTACCCGAGCCGGTGGGGCCGGCCAAAATCAGGAGGCCGCGCGATCTGAGCGCCAAATCGTGCAACACCGGCGGCAGCGACAGTTCTTCCACGGTGGGAATCACTTGGTTGATGCGGCGCAACACCAAGCCCACGCGTCCTTGGTCGTGATAGGCGTTCACGCGGTAGCGGGTGTTGCTGCGTGATTGTACGGCGTAGTTTAAATCTTTGTTTTTGTTGAATTCTTCTAGCTGCTCGTCGTTCATGGTGGAGGTGACGATGTCGGCGGTGTCTTGCACGCTGAGCGATTTGTGCGGCACGGGTGTGAGCGTGCCGTTTACTTTCAGCGAGGGCGGAAAACCCGCGCTGATGAAAATATCGGAAGCGCCGCGCTGCTCGGCATCGGCGCACATATGGTCGAGAATCGGGTGCAAATGGGCGCCGATTTCGGCCGGCGTGGGAATGTGGGGCGCTTTTTTGCTGGAATATGCCGCCACCATGTCGCTCAAAAGCGCGTGCAGCTGGTTGGTTTCACTCATGATTGTAGCCTCTGCTTCTCGTTATGAAAATGTCGAATCAACGTGTTGCCCCTTGCTGCGGGCCACATCGGGGCTGATTACGCCCTGGCGCACCAGCGCCTGCAAAGATTGGTCGAGCGTTTGCATGCCGTGGGTTTGGCCGGTTTGCAGGGTGGAGTTGATTTGGGCGATTTTGTTTTCGCGAATCAGGTTGCGCACGGCCGGGGTGGAAATCAGAATTTCATGTGCGGCCACGCGGCCGTTG
The DNA here is from genome assembly GCF_004341385.1 of Uruburuella suis. Classification (GTDB taxonomy): domain Bacteria; phylum Pseudomonadota; class Gammaproteobacteria; order Burkholderiales; family Neisseriaceae; genus Neisseria; species Neisseria suis. Next base: position 4,163 of record NZ_SLXE01000003.1, on the reverse strand, counting down.
CCGTCGCGGGTTTTGAGCAGGGTTTGCGAAATTACCGCGCGTAAGCTCTCGGAGAGCATGGAGCGCACCATTTCTTTTTCGCCGGCGGGAAACACGTCCACAATCCGGTCCACCGTTTTGGCCGCACCGGTGGTGTGCAAGGTGCCGAACACCAAGTGGCCGGTTTCGGCGGCGGTGAGCGCCAGGCTGATGGTTTCCGGGTCGCGCATCTCGCCGATCAGAATCACATCGGGGTCTTCACGCAAAGCCGAGCGCAAGGCGTTGGCAAAGCTGTGGGTGTGTTGGTGCAGCTCGCGCTGATTGACCAAGGCTTTTTTGCTTTGGTGTACAAATTCAATCGGGTCTTCGATGGTGAGGATGTGGGAAGGCTGGGTGTCGTTGATATAATTGATCATCGCCGCCAGTGTGGTGGATTTGCCCGAGCCGGTGGGGCCGGTAACCAGCACAAGCCCGCGCGGGTGGTCGGCGATTTTCTGAAAAATGCGCGGGGCTTTTAAGTCTTCCAAGGTGAGTACGGTGCTGGGCACGGTACGGAACACGGCGGCCGGACCACGGTTGGAGGTGAAGGCGTTCACACGGAAGCGCGCCACATTGGGCAGCTCGAAAGCAAAGTCGGTTTCCATGTTTTGCTGATAGAGCTTGCGCTGCTGGTCGTTCATCACCGAGGTAATCATCTGGCCGACTTCTTCGCTGCTCATTTCGGGCAGGTTGATGCGGCGGATGTCGCCGTGCACGCGTATCATCGGCGGCAGGCCGGCGCTGAGGTGGAGGTCGGACGCTTTGTTTTTCACGCCGAATGCGAGTAAGTCGGTAATTTGCATAATGTGATTCCGTTTTTTAGAATAGAATTTTTGTTAAAAATAGAAAACTTGTGTATTTTAAATAAGTAAACACATTCCAACCAAGCGAAAAATCAATTATTTTTTCAGACGGCCGCAATGAAAGGGCTGAAATGAATATCTTGCAACACAATTACCAACAGGTTAAAGCCGCCATCGCGGCGGCCGAAGCCGCTGCCGGCCGCCCCGCCGGCAGTGTGGCGCTGGTGGCGGTGGGCAAAACGTTTCCCGCCGCCGATATCCGCGCAGTGTATGCCGCCGGCCAGCGCGATTTCGGTGAAAACTATATTCAGGAATGGGCGGCCAAGGCCGATGAATTGGCCGACTGCGCCGATATTGTGTGGCATATTATCGGCCAAGTGCAATCCAATAAAACCCGGCAAGTGGCCGAGCGCGCGCATTGGGTGCACACCATTGAGCGCCTGAAAACGGCGCAGCGCCTGAGCGATCAGCGTCCGGATGATATGCCGCCTTTGCAGGTTTGCATCGAAGTGAATATTGCCGCCGAGCCGAACAAACACGGCGTGGCGCCTGAAGAAGCAGTGGCTTTGGCTTGCGCCGTGGCCGCGCTGCCGCGCGTGCAGGTGCGCGGGCTGATGTGTGTGGCTGAAGCCGCCGCCGGCGAAGCGGCTTTGCGCGCGCAATTCGGGCAAATGCAGCAATTGTTGGCGCAATTGCAGGCAAAAGGCGTGGCGGCGGATGTGCTGTCGATGGGTATGTCGGCCGATATGGCCATCGCCGTGGCCAGCGGCGCCACCCATGTGCGCGTGGGCAGCGCCATTTTCGGCGCACGCGATTATCCGCAGCGCTGAGGCCGTCTGAAAGGCATTTGTGTGTTCAGACGGCCTTGGTGTAAAAATCACTTTACAGCAGTTAAATGATTCAATTGCGTTTCATTTTTCTTTTATAAACATCAGGCCGTCTGAACACATAAAGTGCCTTTCAGACGGCCTGGCAAAACCTTTATATATAGGGCAAAAAATGACTGTGTATTTTCTCGGCGGCGGCAATATGGCGGCCGCAATTGTGGCCGGTATGGCTGCTGAGGGCGACTGGCAGATTCATGTGGCCAACCGCGGAGCGGAAAAACGGGCGCAGCTGGCGCAGCAATTCGGTGTGGCGGTGTCGGAAAAGCTGCCGCCGTTGGGCGCCGATGATATTTTGGTGCTGGCGGTGAAGCCGCAAGACATGCAGGCGGCGCTGGCCGGTGTGCAAGCAAACGGCGCGCTGGTGTTGTCGGTGGCCGCTGGCTTGAGCGTGGCCACCTTAAGCCGCTATCTGGGCGGCACGCGCCGCATTATCCGCATCATGCCCAACACGCCCGGGCGCATCGGCTTGGGCGTGGCCGGCATGTTTGCCGCCGATGGAGCAAATGAAGCCGACCGGCAAGCCGCAGATGCGATTATGCGCACCAACGGCAGCACCGTGTGGCTGGGCGATGAAGCGCAAATGCACGCCATCACCGGCATCAGCGGCAGTGGCCCGGCTTATGTGTTTTACCTGCTCAATGCTTTAAAAGAAGCCGCACAAGCACAAGGCTTTGATGAAGCTACCGCCCGCAGCCTCAGCTTGGCCACCTTTAAAGGCGCAGTGGAATTGGCGGCGCAAAGCGGAGAAGATTTCGCCCTGTTGCAGCAAAATGTCACCTCCAAAGGCGGCACCACGCACGAAGCCATCGAAACTTTTAAAACACACGGCGTGGCTGAGGCCATCGGCGCCGGCGTGGCGGCATGTGTGGCGCGCTCGCAGCAAATGGCGCAACAGTTTGACACTTAAAACGAACCGCAAAGGCCGTCTGAAATGATGATTAAAATTATTCTGTTGCTGGCTGATGTGTTGGCGATTGTGTGTTTGGCGCGCTGCCTGCTGCAATGGGCGGGGCTGCCGTTTGAGCACCCGTTGGCGCAGTTTTGCACACAAACCACCAATTGGCTGGTGCGGCCGCTGCGCAAAGCCACGCCGCCCTTGGGGCGCTGGGATTTGGCCTGCGTGCTCGCTTGTGTGCTGGTTTATTATCTGGCCTTCACGTTGGTGCTGTTGCTGGCGCTGCCCGGCGGCTTCGGCATGCGGCTGATGGCCGCCAACCTGCTTTTTACCGTGCTAAATCTCTTCAAAGCGGCGGCTTATGTGCTGCTGCTGGGTTTGTTGCTGCGCATGGTGCTCAGTTTCAGCAAGCCTTATTCGCCTTTATTGCCGGTGCTGCATCGGATTTTCGAACCTTTGTCGCGCCCGTTTGTCTTCTTAAAGATAGGCCGCTTTGATTTTTCCGGCAGCGTATTGGTGCTGGTGTTGTGGTTTTGGCTCAGCGCCATCTTGCCGCAAATGATCAGCCGGCTCAATTTGTGGCTGCTCGGCTGAAGTGCGATGCCGCCTGAACCCAAATCCCTGCGGGGCGGCAGAAAAATACGCACAAACAAAAAATCATGTTATGATTCGGCCTTCTTGAAAAGACGACAATATGGTTCAGAATCAACAATAAGCAGCCCGGCAGCTTATCTGCCGGTAATCCGACAATAATTCACTGTGGAAGAATCATTATGGCAAAGCTGACGGAACAAGACATCCTGAATTGGAACGGCCCGGAAGAAGATTATATGAATGCCGACCAACTGGCCTTTTTTAGAGATTTGCTGGTGAAGCTTCAAGACGAGTTGATTGAAAACGCTTCCGCCACCACCGGCCACCTGCAAGAGCACGAATCGGCACCCGATCCGGCCGACCGCGCCACGCAAGAAGAAGAATACGCGCTTGAGCTGCGCACCCGTGATCGCGAGCGCAAGCTGCTCACCAAAGTGCAAGGCTCCATCCGCAAGATTGACGAGGGCGATTACGGCTTCTGCCAAGATACCGGCGAGCCCATCGGCCTCAAGCGCCTGCTGGCGCGCCCCACCGCCACCTTGTCGGTAGAAGCGCAAGAGCGCCGCGAACGTCTGAAAAAACAATTTGCCGATTAATCGGTAAATATCAAACAGCCCCCGAATGTTCGGGGGCTGTTTGATATAAATTATAGTGAAATCAAAGAAAAACTGATACAGAAATAAGAAATCTCAAATCGTGTGTAGGGTGTGTGGCGCAGCCACGCACGCGGGTTAAACGGCTTCTGCATGTATGGCTTGCTACATGCGTCTGTATAAGTTTTTCATTTATTCCACTATATAACTAAGGCCGTCTGAAAAGTTTTTTCAGACGGCCTTAGTCGTTTTATTGGAAGCGGGGATTGGAAATTGCTATAAAAAATACCCAGCTAAAACAATCGGGTGATATTTTATTGTAAATATTTTTGCAGATAGATGTTGACGGGTTTTGGTGGTTTGGGTATAGTTC
>NZ_SLXE01000002.1 GCF_004341385.1 Uruburuella suis | reverse complement strand
GCATGGCAGATAAGTATGTTTTGTTTGGCGACAAAAATTTTAACTTATCTGCCTTTCTTTTATCTGATTATTTTTATGACAAGTAATTGTCAGGATGCCCTAGCGACAAAAAGGCCGTCTGAAAAATGTTTCAGACGGCCTCGGATGAAAAAGCTCAAGCTTGCTGCGCTTCTTCGCGCAATTCGCGGCGCAGGATTTTGCCCACGTTTGATTTGGGCAGCTCGTCGCGAAATTCGATGTCTTTGGGCACTTTATAGGCGGTGAGCTCTTGGCGGCAATAAGCGATTAATTCTTCGCGCGTGAGCGAGGCATCTTTTTTCACCACAAATAATTTCAGCGCTTCGCCGGTTTTCTCGCTGGCCACGCCGATGCAGGCCACTTCGAGCACTTTGGCGTGATGCGCCACCACTTCTTCGATTTCGTTGGGATACACATTAAAGCCCGACACCACAATCAAATCTTTTTTGCGGTCTACAAGCTTAAACCAGCCTTTTTCATCCATCACGGCAATGTCGCCGGTTTCGAGAAAGCCGCGTGCATCGATGGTTTTGGCGGTTTCTTGCGGCCGCTGCCAATAGCCCTGCATCACTTGCGGGCCTTTCACCCACATTTCGCCGGGCATGCCTTGCGCCACAAGCTTGCCATCGGCATCGCGCAATTCCACTTCGGTGGAAGGCACGGGCAGGCCGATGCTGCCGGTGTAGGCGGGGATGTTGAGCGGATTACAGCACACACCGGGGCTTGCTTCAGTGAGGCCGTAGGCTTCCACAATCGGTGTGCCGGTGATGTTTTTCCATTTTTCGGCCACGGCTTTTTGGGTGGCCATGCCGCCGCCGAGCGTGAGCTTGAGGCCGGAGAAATCCACTTCGGCAAAATCGGGGCGGTTGACCATGGCGTTAAACAAGGTGTTCACGCCGATAAACACGCTGATTTTGTGTTTTTTCAAATCGCCGATAAAGCTTTTCATGTCGCGCGGGTTGGTGATGAGCAAAATGCGCGCGCCGGCCTGCATGAAAATCATCAGGTTTACCGTGAGCGCAAACACATGGTAAAGCGGCAATGCGGCGGTAACCACTTCTTTGCCGGGCGTGAGCTGGTTTTGAATCCATTCCGCGCCCTGCATCATATTGGCGCAGATATTGCCGTGGCTGAGCACCGCGCCTTTGGCCACGCCGGTGGTGCCGCCGGTGTATTGCAGAAAAGCGGTGTCGCCGCGCGCCAGGGCCACGGGCATAAAAGCCTGCGCCGCGCCTTGCGCCATGGCTTGTTTGAAAGGAATCGCGCCGGTAATGCGGTAGTCGGGCACCATTTTTTTGATTTTGCGGATCACAAAATTCATCAGCGCTCCTTTGAGCGCGCCGAACATATCGCCGATGGTGGCCACAATCACATTTTTAATTTGCGTTTTGGGCAGCACCAATTCGAGCGTGTTGGCAAAGTTTTCCAGCACGATGATGGTGGTGGCGCCGCTGTCGTTGAGCTGGTGTTCCAATTCGCGCGGGGTGTAGAGCGGGTTGGTGTTGACCACCACCAGCCCGGCCTGCAAAATGCCGAAAATGGCGATGGGATATTGCAACACATTGGGCAGCATCACCGCCACACGCTCGCCGCGCGGCAGCTTGAGCGTGTTTTGCAAAAATGAGGCAAATTGCTGCGCCTGCTGCGCCAATTCGGCATAGCTGAGGCCTTTGCCCATGTTTTCAAAGGCGGTTTGCGCGCCGTATTTCTGCACGCTCTCTTCAAACACGCTGATAATCGACTCGTAGCGGCTGATGTCGATTTCGGCCGGCACACCGGCTTCATAGCTTTGCAACCAGATTTTTTCCATAAGAATAAAGGCTTTCTTTGAATAATGTGAAAGGCCGTCTGAAACCGTTCAGACGGCCTGTTTTGTTTATTTGCTGATAATTAAAGGTTTGTCGGTGCGCATAATCACGCCGCCGCCGAGGCAGATTTCGCCGTTGTAAAGCACGGCCGATTGCCCGGGCGTGACCGCCCATTGCGGCTCGTCGAATGTCAGCTCGATGGTGTCGTTATCCAGATATTTGAGCGAGCAGGGCGCATCGGCCATGCGGTAGCGGGTTTTGCAGCTGTAGCGGCCTTCGGCGGGGCGCTCGGGCAGGGTGAAGCTCAAATCGTTCATCACCAATGTGTCGGTAAACAAAAGCGGGTGGTTGTGGCCTTGCACCACGATTAATTCGTTTGCGGCCAGATTTTTGCCGGCCACAAACCACGGCTCGCCCGCGCCGCCTATGCCCAAGCCTTTGCGCTGGCCGATGGTGTAAAACATCAGGCCGACGTGTTCACCAACGATTTTACCCTCGGGCGTGACCATATTGCCATTATTCGTGGGTAGGTATTTTTGCAGGAATTCGCGAAAAGGGCGCTCGCCGATAAAGCAGATGCCGGTGCTGTCTTTTTTGGCGGCGGTGGGCAGGCGCGCTTCGGCGGCCAGGCGGCGCACTTCGGGCTTTTCCAAATCGCCCAGCGGGAAAATGGCGCGCTCAAGCTGATGCGGTTGCAGGCGGTAGAGGAAATAGCTTTGGTCTTTGTTTTGATCCAGGCCTTTGAGCAGATAATGAATGCCGCCGCGCACTTCTTTGCGCGCATAATGGCCGGTGGCAATCACATCCGCGCCTTGTGCGATGGCGTAATCGAGAAAGCATTTGAACTTGATTTCGGCATTGCAGAGCACATCGGGGTTGGGCGTGCGCCCGGCTTGGTATTCCTGCAGAAAATAGGCGAAAACTTTGTCTTTATATTGCGCGGCAAAATTCACAATATCAATGTCGATGCCGATAATGTCGGCCACGGCCATGGCATCGAGCGAATCTTCTTTGATGCTGCAATATTCGTCGTTGTTGTCGTCTTCCCAATTTTGCATAAACACGCCGTGCACATGATGGCCGGCCTCTTTGAGCAAATAAGCGGTTACAGACGAATCTACGCCGCCGGACAGGCCGACAACGATATTTTTGGGGGAGGAAGTAGCGTGCATGGTGCGGCAGATGGGGCGGCTGCGCGGCTTTGAAAGGCCGGTTGCGAAAGCGCATGTTTGCCATGCATTTGCAATCGGGCGTAAAGCGGGAGGCCGTCTGAAAAATAATAAAGAGCGTAATTTTAGCATACTTTCAGACGGCCTCAATCGACATGCGTGAAGGTGCGCAATCGAATGAGAAATGTTATGGCAGAACACATGCATGTAAAGAAATGTGATGCTGCCATACAGCAGCCGTCGGACGGGTAAAATGAAGCGCAATCCATGAAAAAGGCCAAACCAAATATGAAACGCAAGCTAATTATCAGCGGCCACAGCAACGGCTTAGGGCGTGCGCTGGCCGAATATTATTTGCGCTGGGGTGATGAGGTGCTGGGTTTGTCGCGGCGGCGGGTGGCTGTTGAGTCGTCTGAAAAATTTCAGCAGCATATTATCGATTTGAGCGACAGCGCTGCCGTGGCCGCGCTGCTTTCAGACGGCCTGATTGCTGATTTTATGCATGCGGCCGATGAGGTGGTGTTGATTAACAATGCCGGCACGGTGCAGCCCAGCGCCATGCTCGGACGGCAAAACGATGCCGAAATTATCACATCGGCGGCTTTAAACATCACCGCGCCCTTGCTGCTGGCTAATGAAGTATGCCGGCAAAAACCCGCAAATGCAGTGCTGAAAATCGTGCACATCAGCAGCGGCGCGGGTCGAAATGCCTATCCGGGCTGGAGTGTTTACGGTGCCGGCAAAGCCGCGTTGGATCATCATGCCCGCTGCGTGGCGGCGGAACAATTGAGTGGCGTGCGCATTGCCAGCATTGCGCCCGGCGTGATCGACACCGGCATGCAGGCGCAAATCCGCGCAAGCGACACGGCCGATTTCCCGATGCTGGCGCGTTTTCAAGATTTAAAAGCGCAAGGCGGCTTGAGCAGCGCAGAAGAGATTGCCGCACACATTGCCGCCATGATTGCCGACCGGAATTTCGGCAAGGCAATTGTGCAAGATGTACGCGATTGGCAGCCTTCGGCATAATATATTCATATGAAAAAAGGATAATGAGCAGGTAAAAGCATGAGCAGCGATTTTGAACACACTTTGAAAATGCTGGGCAAGCAGGCCCGGCAGGCAGAAAAAGCACGTATTGAAGCCGAAGCGGCACAGCGCCGGCGCGAGGCGGAAATCGTGGATTTTGCCGCTGCTGTGGGCGAGGTGGTGCCGCTGAAAAACACGCAGCGTTATGCGCCGCCGCGTGATGCATCGCCCATCAAACCGCGCGCCAAAAATGAAGCGGCGCGGGCAGAGGAAGATTATTTCTACGTCGGCACCGGCGGCTTTGATGAGCCGCCGGCCACGTTCAGCAAAAACGGCCAAGGGCAAAACGACATCCGCCGCCTGCAAAGCGGCCATTGGCCGGTGGTGGCCGATGTGGATCTGCACGGCTACACGCAGGAAGAAGCGCAGCAGGTGCTGAACGAATTTATCGATTTCACCGCCCGGAGGGGCGTGTGCGGCGAAATCGTGCATGGCAGCGGCTTGGGCTCTTCGGGCTATAAGCCGGTGCTCAAAACGCTGGTGCGCCGCTGGCTGATGGCGCATCCCGATGTGCTGGCCTATGCCGAGCCGCATCCGGGCAACGATGGTGCGGTGCGCATTTTGCTGCGTCGGCGCACGGCATCGGAAGCATGATTGCAACATGGGAAATTTACCCGTTTTAACGGTGTTGCAGGCCGTCTGAAAGGCAGCGGGGTGATGTGTGTGAAATGATTCGTTTTTGTTGGTTTATAATCGAAATGGAAAAAATTTCAGCATATTGAAACGATGATTGTTCGGAAAAGAATAATTGGATGAAAACATCATGGTTGAGCCGCGCTGTTTTCCTGCTTGGCGGCGCTGCGCAAATTTGCCAGCAAGGCGGTTTGCTGATACGATTTAAGCGTTCATATTTTAAATTTGCAGCGACATTACAGCGGGTTAGTTTAATATCTTCATTAAGCAACTGATAATGCGCTGTTTTGTTCCGTCAATGCCCGAGAATATAAGCTTTTTGCTCTAATATTCGGGCAGGTTCGAAAACGAAAAGGCGGCCTTTGAGCAGGCCGGTTGATAACCCATCTCAATCTTTATAGGAAGGATGACTATGTCCACCCAAACCAACGATGTTAACGACATTGATCCGATTGAAACCCAGGAGTGGTTGGATGCATTGAGCTCTGTGCTGGAAAGCGAAGGCACCGAGCGCGCGCATTTCCTGCTGGAAAATCTGGTGAAATACACCCGCCGCCGCGGTGTGCATTTGCCGTTTGATGCCACCACCGCTTATCTGAACACCATTCCGGTGGGCAAAGAGCAAAAATCGCCGGGCAATCAGGAATTGGAACACCGCATCCGCTCCATTATCCGCTGGAATGCCGCCGCTATGGTGTTGCGCGCCGGCAAAAAAGATTTGGAGCTGGGCGGCCACATCGCTTCTTTCCAATCTGCCGCCACCTTGTATGACGTGGGCTTCAACCATTTCTGGCACGCCAAACACGATGATGCCGAGGGCGATTTGGTGTTTATCCAAGGCCACTCCGCGCCCGGCATTTATGCCCGCGCTTTCGTGGAAGGCCGCTTGAGCGAAGATGAGCTGAATAATTTCCGCCAAGAAGTCGAGGGCAAAGGCCTCTCTTCTTATCCGCACCCGCACTTGATGCCCGATTTTTGGCAATTCCCCACCGTGTCTATGGGTTTGGGTCCGTTGATGGCGATTTATCAGGCCCGTTTCCTGAAATACCTGGAATCGCGCGGCCTCACCAAAACCAAAGGCCGCAAAGTGTGGGTGTTCTGCGGTGATGGCGAGATGGACGAGCCGGAAAGCCAAGGCGCGATTTCGCTGGCCGCCCGCGAAGGCTTGGACAACCTGATTTTTGTAATCAACTGCAACCTGCAACGCCTTGACGGCCCTGTGCGCGGTAACGGCAAGATTATTCAAGAGCTGGAAGGCAACTTCCGCGGCGCCGGTTGGAATGTGCTCAAAGTGATTTGGGGCAGCCGCTGGGATGCGCTCTTGGCGCGCGATACCGACAACGAACTCAAAGCGCGTATGGATGAATGCCTCGACGGTGATTATCAAACCTATAAATCGAAAGACGGCGCTTATGTGCGCGATCATTTCTTCAACACCCCGAGCCTGAAAGCCATGGTGGCCAATATGTCGGACGCAGAAATTTGGGCGCTCAACCGTGGCGGCCACGATCCGCACAAAGTGTATGCCGCCTATTATGAAGCGGTAAACAACCCCGGCGGCCGCCCCACCGTGATTTTGGCCAAAACCATCAAAGGCTATGGCATGGGTGCTTCCGGCGAAGGCCAAAACACCGCCCACCAAGCCAAAAAAATGGATCAGGATTCGCTGAAAAAATTCCGCACCCGTTTCGACATTCCTGTTACCGACGAGCAAATCGAAAGCGGCGATCTGCCTTATTACCGCTTCCCGGAAGACAGCGAAGAAATGCGCTATCTACGCGAACGCCGCAACAGCTTGGGTGGCTATCTGCCGCAACGCAATCCCAATCTGGAAGCGCTGCCGATTCCCGAGTTGTCGGCTTTTGATGCGCAGCTGCAATCAAGCGGCGAGCGTGAATTTTCCACCACCATGGCGTTTGTGCGCATTTTGAGCACCCTGCTCAAAGACAAACAAATCGGCAAACGCATCGTGCCGATTGTGCCCGATGAAAGCCGCACCTTCGGCATGGAAGGCATGTTCCGCCAATACGGCATCTGGAATCCGAAAGGCCAGCAATACACCCCGCAAGACAAAGACCAGCTGATGTTCTACAAAGAATCGGTTGACGGCCAAATCCTGCAGGAAGGCATCAACGAGCCGGGCGCGATGGCCGACTGGATTGCCGCGGGCACAAGCTATGCCAACAGCCATTTTGCGATGATTCCGTTTTACATCTACTACTCGATGTTCGGCTTCCAGCGCGTGGGCGATTTGGCTTGGGCGGCGGGCGATATGCACACTCGCGGCTTCTTGATCGGCGGCACCGCCGGCCGCACCACGCTCAACGGCGAAGGCCTGCAACATCAAGACGGCCACAGCCAGATTCAGGCCGACCTGATTCCGAACTGCATCTCTTACGACCCGACTTTCTCATACGAAGTGGCCGTGATTGTGCACGACGGTTTGCGCCGCATGTATGTGGATCAGGAAGATGTATATTACTACCTCACCGTGATGAACGAAAACTACACCCATCCGGCCATGCCGCAGCGCAAAGGCATTGAAGAAGAAATTCTCAAAGGCATGTATTTGCTCAAAGCCGGTGAAAAAGGCGATAAAAAAGTGCAGCTGATGGGCTCGGGCGTGATTCTGAACGAGGTAATCAAAGGTGCCGAGTTGTTGAAAAACGATTTCGGTGTCGATGCCGATATCTGGTCGGTGCCCTCATTCAACCTGCTGCACCGCGATGCCATAGAAGTGGAGCGCTACAACCGCCTGCACCCGCTGGAAGAAGCCAAGCTGCCGTTTGTGACCCGCCAGCTGCAAGGCTATGAAGGCCCGGTGATTGCCTCCACCGATTACATCCGCAGCTTTGCCGACCGCATCCGCGCCTATATTCCCAACAATTACCATGTGTTGGGCACCGACGGCTTCGGCCGCAGCGATTCGCGCGCCAACTTGCGCGACTTCTTCGAAGTCGACAGCCGCCATGTGGCCGTAGCCGCCCTGAGCGCGCTGGCCGAACAAGGCAAAGTGGGCAAAGAAGTGGTGCAGCAAGCCATTGAGAAATACGGCATCCAAACCGATACCGCTCCGAGCTGGAAACGCTGATGCCTTTCAGACGGCCTTGTGTTTTAAAGGCCGTCTGAAACCGCACCGTTTCCCCCTCATATATATCGAACAACTGTTCTGCAATGCGCGCACCGTATTGCAGCCCGTTAAAGGAAAACACGATGAGCCAAATCGTAGAAATCAAAGTGCCCGATATCGGCGGCCATGAAAATGTGGACGTGATTGATGTGGCCGTTAAAGCCGGCGACACCATCGCCGTAGACGACACCCTGATCACCCTCGAAACCGACAAAGCCACCATGGATGTGCCCGCCGATGCCGCCGGCGTGGTGAAAGAAGTAAAAGTCAAAGTGGGCGACAAAGTATCGGAAGGCAGCGTGATTGTGGTGGTGGAAGCCGCTGCGGCCGAAGCAGCTGCACCAGAAGCCGCGCCGGCCGCCGCGCCCGCACAAACCGTTGCGCCTGAATCGGTTGCGCCTGCCGCACCCGCTGCGCCCGCCGTTGCCGCGCCAGCCGCCGCAGCGATTGCAGCCGTGGAAGTGCCCGATATCGGCGGCCATGAAAATGTGGACGTGATTGCCGTAGAAGTGAAAGTGGGTGACACCGTTGCCGAAGACGACACCTTGATTACCCTCGAAACCGACAAAGCCACCATGGATGTGCCCAGCAGCGCCGCCGGTGTGGTGAAAGCCGTGTATGTCAAAGTGGGTGATAAAGTATCGCAAGGCAGCAAAATTATCGAAGTGGAAAGCGAAGGTGCAGCCGCGCCGGCTGCTGCACCCGCTGCCGAAGCGGCACCTAAAGCAGCTGCACCTGCCGCTGCACCGGCGGCAACTCCTGCTGCTGCGCCTGCTCAGGCAGTGCCCGTGGCCGCATTCGGCAACACGCCGGTGAATGAAACCGCGTTTGCCAAAGCCCACGCCGGCCCCTCTGCTCGCAAACTCGCGCGCGAATTGGGTGTGGATTTGGGCTTGGTGAGCGGCAGCGGCCTCAAAGGCCGCATTATGGGCGAAGACATCAAAGCCTTTGTGAAAGCCGCCATGCAAGGTGGTGCCGGCAAAGGCGCACCGGCAGCGGCTTCTGCCTCTTTGGGCGGCGGCTTGGATTTGCTGCCGTGGCCGAAAGTGGATTTCAGCAAGTTCGGCGAAATCGAAGTGAAAGAGCTGAGCCGCATCAAGAAAATTTCCGGCCAAAACCTGTCGCGCAACTGGGTGGTGATTCCGCACGTTACCGTCAACGACGATGCCGACATGACCGATTTGGAAGCTTTCCGCCAGCAGCTCAACAAAGAATGGGAGCGCGAAGGCGTGAAACTCTCGCCGCTGGCCTTTATCATCAAAGCTTCGGTGAACGCGCTCAAAGCTTTCCCCGAGTTTAATTCTTCGCTCGACGGCGATAATCTGGTGTTGAAAAAATATTACAACATCGGCTTTGCCGCCGACACGCCCAATGGTTTGGTGGTGCCGGTGATTAAAGATGCCGACAAAAAAGGCCTTAAAGAAATCAGCATCGAATTGGGCGAATTGAGTAAAAAAGCCCGCGAAGGCAAGCTCAAGCCGCAAGACATGCAGGGCGCATGCTTCACCATTTCCAGCTTGGGCGGCATCGGCGGCACCGGCTTCACCCCGATTGTGAACGCACCCGAAGTGGCTATTTTGGGCGTGTGCAAATCGCAAATGAAGCCGGTGTGGAACGGCAAAGAATTCCAGCCGCGCCTGATGTGTCCGCTGAGCCTCTCTTTCGACCACCGCGTGATCGACGGCGCGGCCGGCATGCGCTTCACCGTGTATTTGGCCAATCTGTTGAAAGATTTCCGCCGCGTGGTGTTGTAAGGCTTTTCAGACGGCCTCTGTGAAGCGTGAGGCCGTCTGAAAACATTTATCGAAAGCAGCTTGAACACTGCTTGATGAAAGGTTGAACATGAGCTTAATCGAATTGAAAGTGCCCGATATCGGCGGCCACGATAATGTGGACATCATCGCCGTTGAAATCAAAGCGGGCGACACGCTTGCTGTTGAAGATACCCTGATTACTTTGGAAACCGACAAAGCCACGATGGATGTGCCGGCTGAAGCGGCCGGTGTGGTGAAAGAAGTCAAGGTAAAAGTGGGCGACAAAATTTCCGAAGGCGGCGTGATTGCCGTGATTGAAGCGGCCGGCGCGGCTGAAGCGCCCAAAGCCGAAGAAAAAGCGGCAGCGCCGGCAGCAGAAGCGCCCAAAGCGGCCGCAGCAGCGCCGCAAGCGGCAGCATTTGGCGGCAGCGCCGATGCCGACTACGATGTGGTGGTGTTGGGCGGCGGCCCCGGCGGCTATTCCGCTGCTTTTGCCGCAGCTGATGAAGGCCTGAAAGTGGCCATTATCGAGCGCTACAACACCTTGGGCGGCGTGTGCCTGAATGTGGGCTGTATTCCCTCCAAAGCCTTGCTGCACAATGCCAATGTGATTGATGAAGTGCGCCATTTGGCAGCCAACGGCATCAAATATCCCGAGCCCGAGCTGGATATCGATATGCTGCGCACTTATAAAGAAAAAGTGATCGGCAAGCTCACCGGCGGCCTGGCCGGCATGGCCAAAGCACGCAAAGTGGATGTGATTCAAGGCGAAGGGCAATTTGTGGGCGCGAACCATATCGAAGTGGCGCTCACCGACAGCCCGCAATATGAAAAAGCCACCGAAACCGGCGAGAAAAAAACCATAGGCTTTAAAAACTGCATCATCGCCGCCGGCAGCCGCGTGATGAATTTGCCGTTTATTCCGCAAGACCCGCGCATTATCGACTCGAGCGGTGCGCTGGAATTGAAAGAAGTGCCGCAAAAAATGCTGATCATCGGCGGCGGCATCATCGGCCTGGAAATGGGCACCGTTTACAGCACTTTGGGCACACGTCTGGATGTGGTGGAGATGATGGACGGCCTGATGCAGGGCGCCGACCGCGATTTGGTGAAAGTGTGGCAGAAGCTCAATGAATACCGCTTCGACAACATTATGATCAACACCAAAACCGTGGCCGTGGAGCCGAAAGAAGACGGTATTTATGTCACCTTCGAGGGTGAAAACGCGCCCAAAGAGCCGCTGCGCTACGATGCGGTGCTGGTGGCCGCCGGCCGCGCGCCCAACGGCAAATTGATTGGTGCCGAAAAAGCCGGCGTGGCCGTGACCGAGCGCGGCTTTATCGAGGTGGACAAGCAAATGCGCACCAATGTGCCGCATATTTATGCCATCGGCGATATTGTCGGCCAACCGATGCTCGCGCATAAAGCGGTGCACGAAGGCCATGTGGCGGCTGAAAATTGCGCCGGCCACAAAGCTTATTTCGATGCGCGCGTGATTCCCGGCGTGGCCTACACTGCGCCCGAAGTGGCTTGGGTGGGCGTAACCGAGCTTTCCGCCAAAGCGCAAGGCCTGAAAATCACCAAAGCCAATTTCCCGTGGGCCGCTTCCGGTCGCGCCATTGCCAATGGCTGCGACCAAGGCTTCACCAAGCTGATTTTCGACGCCGACACCGGCCTGATTATCGGCGGCGGCATTGTCGGCCCCAATGGTGGCGACATGATAGGCGAAATCTGCCTGGCCATCGAAATGGGTTGTGATGCCACCGATATCGGCAAAACCATCCACCCGCATCCGACCTTGGGCGAAACCATCGGCCTGGCGGCGGAAGTGGCATTGGGCACGTGCACCGATTTGCCGCCGCAACGCAAGAAAAAATAAGCTTTCGCACGGATACGTGTTGAAATCAAAGCAGGCCGTCTGAAACTTTTCAGACGGCCTTTCTGTTTTGTTTTATCAGCCTCGTTTGTGCCAAATCAAATTTCAAATGTAATAAAACTACGATTAAATATTATAATATCAATTGGTGATTTTAAATTTTATTTATTTAAATAATACAAAATATTATCAGCTTATTCTATTAAAACAATCGGAGGTTTTATGCAGAAATTCAGATTTGCAGCGGTCCTGTTGGCTGTATGTGCTTTACCGTTGGCGGCTGCTCAGCCGCATGATGCACATCATGCGCCGCATTGGTCTTATGCAGGCGCAGAAGGCCCTGCGCATTGGGGTGAGTTGGGCAGTGAATATACCGAATGTAGTGCCGGTAAAAACCAATCGCCGGTGGATTTGAGCCGGGCGGCTGCCACTTCAGAGCGCAGCGTGGTTTTTCATTATCAGCCGGCGCGTTATCGCGTGGAAAACAACGGCCACGCTTTGCAGGCCACGCCTGAGGGCGGCGGCCAGTTTGTGCGCATTGGTGGAGAGTCTTTTGCTTTGAAGCAGTTTCATTTCCACACGCCCAGCGAGCACACATTCAAAGGCCGCCATTTTCCGTTGGAAGCCCATTTCGTGCATCAAAGCACGCAAGGCGCGCTGGCCGTGGTGGCGGTGGTGTTTGATGCCGGTAAGGCCAATCCGGCACTCAAGCCGCTGTTGGCGAAAAAATTGAAGCCCGGCCAATCGGTGCAATTGCCGCATGAGTTGGATATTTCAAACCTGTTTCCCGCCGATACGGCTCATTTCCGCCTGAACGGCTCGCTCACCACGCCGCCGTGCAGCGAAGGGGTGAATTGGGTGGTGATGGAAGCGCCGGTGGCGGCTGCTGCGGCGCAGCTTGAAGCTGCTGCCACCATAATCGGCCACCCCAACAACCGCCCGGTGCAACCTTTGAATGCGCGTATTGTCATTGAAGAAGCACAATAAGCAAAAGCTGCCAGGGCCGTCTGAAAGGCCGGGCAAAGCATTCAGACGGCCTCGGTAAAAATAAACAAAGCCCCTGCGCAGCTTCGGCGCTTGTGATAAAGTAACAGCCCGATTGCCGTGCTGCCGCTTGCGGCGGCATGTTTTAAATTTTAGCCAACTCAGGCGATAAACGGCCTGTTGCCCGGCGCTTGGAGATTGAATCATGTCTTTTTGGAAAACCGGCATCCGCCCGTTGTGTGCCGCGCTGATGTTGCTGTGTGCCGGCAGCGTGTATGCAGCCAGCCATCAGGCGGCGCTGCAAAGCGATGATTATGTGGCTGTTGAGCGCAAAAAGCGCTATTCCGAAACGGAATATGCCGAAGAATACACGCGCCGCCAGGATATCGTGCAGCGGGCCAACCAAATATTCACGCTGCTGGGCGGCGAGATGGCTTTGGAAAAAGGCGAGGCCGGCACGGCGCTGGCCACTTATATGCTGATGCTCGACCGCACGCGTGATCCGGAGGTGGCCGAGCGCGCTATGGAAATGGCCGTGTCGTTGCATGCTTACGAGCAGGCAGAAGCCATTTATCAGAAATGGCAGCAGATTGAGCCTGTGCCCGGACCTGCGCAAAAGCGCATGACGTGGGCGCGCAGCTTGGTGTTTGGCGACACAAAATATGCGGCCGATAATCTGGCCGCCGTATTTGCCGGTGCCGATGAAGAGCAAGTGCGGCGCATGTTTTTATTGCTGACGCAAGTGAGCGTGCAGCAGCCGGATTTGGCTGCAAAAGCCGGCTCTGCCTTGCACCGCACCGCCGCGAAATATCCCGATATGCCGGAAGCGGCCATTGCCGATGCGATTTTCAGCGCGCAAAACGGCAAAGACAAAGATGCCGTTAAAGCTTTGCAAAAGCTCGCCGGGCTGGATGCCGATATCCGCCCGCCCACCGAGCTCACCTTGCGGCTGGTGGCGCAGCGCCGCCCGGAAGTGCTCAACCGCTTTTTTGCCGAAACCGACACAAAAGATTTGTCGCCTATGTGGCAAGAGCTGAAAATCAGCAGCTTGATCAGCGCCGGCCAAACCGATGAAGCTTATCGCCAGTTGCAGCAATTGTTGGCGCAAAGCCCCAATGCCGATCTGTATATCCAAGCGGCTTTACTCGGCGTGCAGCGCAACGATGATCTGCCTGCCGTGATCGGCCAGCTTGAAAAAGCCTATGCTTATGGTACGCAGGAGCAGCAAAGCCGCGCCGCCGTGATTGCCGCTATGCGCACCGCCGATGCCCGGCAATATGCAGAGGCGAAGGCATGGCTGAATAAAATCAACGCGCCGGATTATGTGTTTGATAAAGCCGTGTTGCGCGCCTCAATCGAAGCCGAGCAGGGCAATTGGCAGCAGGCATTGGCTGAAACCCGGCGCGCGCAGCGGCTGCCCGAGCAGCAGGGGCGCTTTTTCAACGGCAATGATTTGCAGCGGGTGCAATTGTTTGCCATTGCCAAACACAGCAACCCGCAGCAGGCGCTAGCCGAGCTCAACACCATGTTGGCGCGTGCCGAAAAGCAGCCCGATAATGATGAGCGGGTGGCCGATATTCTTTACCAACGTGCGCTGGTTTATGCCGACAAGCTGCACCAGCCCGAACGCGCCGTGGCCGATTTGCGCCGCTATTTGAAGCTGAATCCGAATAGCGCCGGCGGTATGAATGCCTTGGGCTACACCATGTTGTCGCAGCCTTCCGCCGATTTGGACGAGGCTTTCGGCCTGATTCAGGCGGCCTATCAAATCGAGCCGGAATCCGCCGCCATTAACGACAGCATGGGCTGGGCTTATTTCAAAAAAGGCGACCCGCAAGCCGCACTGCCTTATCTGCAATATGCTTTCGAGCAATATCCGGATCCGGAAGTGGCCGCGCATTTGGGCGAAGTGTTGTGGGCAATGGGCGAGCATGAGCAAGCGCGCGCCGTGTTTGCAAAAGGGCTGGCCGGCGAGGGCAATATGGCGGTGTTACGCGAAACCATCAAACGTTTGGGCGTGCGCCTGCCTGCTGCGTCAAACGCCAAAAAATAAAGCGCAGGCCGTCTGAAAAGATATTGTTTGTTTTCAGACGGCCTGTTTTTGATTTTATTGAAAATAAGGCCGTCTGAAATCAAACAAGGCCGTCTGAAACGCAAATACAAACACATGAATATAAATATCCGGATTTCTGCCGCAAAATTATTTGCACTTTCTGCCGCTGTGCTGCTGGCTGCATGTGCACAACCGCGCATGGCCACAAGCGACAGCTGGCGCGAGCAAACCGAAATGCCCGACTTCACCGCCGGCGGGCGCTTGGCGGTGAAGGTGAATGAAAAAGGCTCGTATGCCAATTTTGACTGGACGCACCAAAACCAGGTGCAAACCATTGATGTCAACACGCCGTTGGGCAACACGGTCGGCCAGCTTTGCCAAGACGGGCAGGGCGTGTTGGCGGTGGACGGCAAAGGGCAGGTTTATCAGGCCGCCAGCGCCGAAGCTTTGAGTGAGCAGCTGCTCGGTTATGCTTTGCCGGTGCAGTATCTTGATGTGTGGGCCAATGGCCAATGGGTTAAAAATGCCCCGTATCAAATATTACCTGATGGGCGCTTGCAGCAATTCGAGTGGACGATTACACGCCGTCTGAAAGAAGATGGCACGCCGCGCATCTTGCAGCTGGAAAGCCCCAAGCTCAGCTTGCGCTTGGTGTTTGACCAAATCACTTACAGCAAAAGCAGCGGTGCAGCCGGGCAATGCGCCGCGCGGGCAGGTGCATAATGGTGAAGCTGCCCGCGCATGCCCAAGCCTTTTTGGCACCGGCCAAGCTCAATCTCGATTTGCGCATCACCGGCCGTCGCGCCGACGGCTATCATTTGTTGGAAAGCATTTTCTGCCTGATTGATTTGTGCGACATCGTGCATTTGGCGCCGCGCACCGATGCTGAAGTCATATTGCATGCACCGGCCGCCAGCGTGGCCGCTGAGCAGGATTTAAGCTATCGTGCCGCCAAAGCCCTGCAGCAAGCCGCAAATTGCCGCTTGGGTGCCGATATTTGGCTGCAAAAAAACATTCCCATGGGCGGCGGCTTGGGTGGCGGCAGCTCCGATGCCGCCACTGTGCTGCTGGCGCTGAATCATCTGTGGCAATGCGGCTTGAACCGCCAAGCATTAATGGAAATCGGCGTTGGTTTGGGCGCCGATGTGCCTTTTTTCTTGTTTGGCCGCAATGCATTTGCCAGGGGCATCGGCGAGCAGTTGAGCGCATTTGCCGTGCCCAAACAATGGTATGTGGTGGTGAAGCCGGCTGTGCACGTGAGCACGCCTGCAATTTTTTCACATCGAGGCTTGACACGAAATTCCAAACCCAGCATAATGCCGACTTTCCAAACGCTACAGCCTTTCAGAAATGACATGCAAGCGGTGGTGTTGGAAACTTACCCCGAAGTAAAAGAGGTGTATCAAGCGCTGAAGCCTTACGGCAAGCCTTTGATGACCGGCTCAGGTGCTTGTGTGTTTATCGGCTTTGAGCAGAAGGGTGAGGCAGAAGCAGTATACAACCGGATTTCAAAAAAATATGAAGCATATTGCGTGGAAGGCCTCGAGTCCCACCCTTTGCTTGATAGATAAGTTTTGAAGTGTTGGGGAGTCGTCAAGCGGTTAAGACACTGGATTTTGATTCCAGCATGCGAAGGTTCGAATCCTTCCTCCCCAGCCACCACCCAGTTTTGGGGAGTCGTCAAGCGGTTAAGACACTGGATTTTGATTCCAGCATGCGAAGGTTCGAATCCTTCCTCCCCAGCCAGATAAAAGCGTGTAAGTTCACTTGCACGCTTTTATTACGTTTTCGCCACATCTGCATAAAAATGAGGGATGCGGCTTTGTGCTGCAAAGCTTGGGTGCGTATAATGGGCACCTCGGCGTCAGGCGCAGATGAAAGGGAAGCGCATATGTTTCCTGAAACAAAACACTATACCAATCCAGGTGATGAAGATATGGCTGCATACGATAGTTTGATGGTGTTTACCGGCAATGCCAATCCGGAATTGGCACAACGCGTGGTGAAACATTTGGATATCTCATTGGGCAATGCCTCGGTGAGCAAGTTTTCAGACGGCGAAGTGGCCATTGAGTTGCTGGAAAACGTACGCGGGCGTGATGTGTTTATTTTGCAGCCCACTTGCGCACCTACCAACGATAATCTGATGGAAATCCTCACCATCGCCGATGCGCTGAAACGCGCTTCGGCCGGCCGCATCACCGCCGCGATTCCCTATTTCGGCTATGCCCGCCAAGACCGCCGCCCGCGCTCTGTGCGAGTGCCGATTTCGGCCAAGCTGGTGGCCAATATGCTTTATTCGGCCGGTATCGACCGCGTGTTGACTGTGGATTTGCATGCCGACCAGATTCAAGGCTTTTTTGATGTGCCGGTAGACAATATTTATGCCACCCCGATTTTGATTAACGACATCCAACAGCAGCGCATCGAAAACCTGACCGTGGTCAGCCCCGATATCGGCGGTGTGGTGCGCGCCCGTGCCGTGGCCAAAGTGCTGAATGTGGATTTGGCGATTATCGATAAACGCCGCCCCAAAGCCAATGTGGCCGAAGTGATGAATATTATCGGCGATATTCAAGACCGCACCTGCCTGATTGTCGATGATATGATCGATACCGCCAACACCTTGTGCAAAGCCGCTTCTGCGCTCAAAGCGCGTGGCGCTTCGCGCGTGCTGGCTTATGCCACCCACCCGGTGTTTTCCGGCGAGGCCGTGTCGCGCATCGCTTCATCAGATATAGATCAAGTGGTGGTCACCGATACCATTCCCTTGTCGGAAGAGGCGCTCAATTGCGGCCGCATCCGCCAAGTGACCATTGCCGGGCTGCTCGCCGAAACCGTGCGCCGCATCAGCAATGAAGAATCTGTTTCTTATCTTTTCAATGAAGATTTGCTAACGATCGGCAATATGTATTTGCCGTAAAACCTGTCGTCTCAAGCTGGTCGCGGCCGATGACGACTTTTTCTGTTTATTTGGAGTATTTAATATGTCATACGAAATTCAAGCTACCGTTCGCGAAGCACAGGGCACTGGTGCGAGCCGCCGCCTGCGTCGCGAAGGCCAAACCCCCGCCGTGCTGTATGGTGAAGGTCAAGAGCCGGTTGCAATTGCTGTCGATCACAAAACCGTGTTTTACGCGATTGAAAAAGAATCTTTCCACACCGAATTGATTAAACTGACCCTCAACGGCAAAACCCAAGACGTGATTGTGCGCGATTTTCAAATGCATCCGTTCCGTCAAGAAGTGCAGCATATCGACTTCCAAGCCGTTGAAGCCGACAAGCCGCTGAAAATCCGCGTGCCGCTGCATGTAATCAACGCTGAAAATTCGCAAGCGGTTAAGCTGCAAGGCGGTCGTGTGTCTATGCTCAACGCTTCTGTTGAAGTGATTGCCCTGCCCAAAAACGTGCCTGCTGCGTTGGATCTGGATTGCGGCAAAGTGGTTGCCGGCGATATTCTGCACTTGTCCGACATTAAATTCCCGGAAGGCGTGGAAAGCGTTTCTTTGAAACGCGGCTCAAACTTGGCTGTGGCCACCGTTACCGGTAAAAAACGCTAAGCGGGTTGCAATATGTGAATCCCACTGTTTGGTTCAGTGGGATTTTTTATGGCAATCGCTAAAAATTATTGCATTGGAATAGTCAATGAAGTGGTAATTTTTATTTTTACATACTTTCAGTAGATAATATCTACCATTTATCTTAAGACAAGCGGATAATGCCGGCTTGATGTTATGCTGGCTCCATCACTACTGCCACTCACTGAAATCAACGGGTAAAGCTTGTCCGGCGTGCCATGGGCAAAACCAATAATATTTAAGTTGTGTAAACATGCAAAAGCATTTATTTAAAACGGGCGGATTATGGAAACGATGTGCGATTATCTCGGCATTGTTTCTTTTTGCTGCACCACCTCTTGCTGCGAAAGAATTGAAAGATATTCTGAAGCATTCACTGATTGCCGATCCGGCGCTGTTGGAAGCCCGCGCCATGGAAAATGCGGCCAAAAGCACCACCAAAGCCACACAGGCAGGCCATTATCCGGTGCTGACCCTCACCGGCACCAGTGTTTTGGCGCAAAAGCACAAATATGCCAGCAACGATAAAGATGACGGCTTGGGGGTGAGGGGCAATCTCAACCTCTATTCTTGGGGCGGCATCAGCGCCTCAGTGCGTCGCGACAAGCAAAAAGAAATCTATCAAAAATACAAATATTTCGAAACGCAGGAGCAGCTGGGCAGCACCATCGGCAAGCTTTATCTCACCGCCCTGCGGGCAAAAGAATCGCTGCAAATCAACCGCCAAAGCCTCAGCCGCCATAATAATTTATTAAAAGATTTAAGCGTGATTGTGAAGTATGACGGCGGCCGCCGCTCGGAGCTGATTGAAGCCAGAGCGCGCCAATTGCAGGTTGAAACCAATATTTCCCAACAAACCCGCACCATGGAGCTGGCCTTGAGCCGCTTATCTAAATATACCGGCAGCCGCTTGAGTGCCGATGATCTGCAAGATCCGTTCCGCAGCGAATCGGCCGTATCCCTGGTGCGCCGTTTTAAAAATGACGACAACGGCATCAACCCTTCATATTTGGCGCAACAGGCTGAGCGCGAAAGTGCCAACGAAGAATTGGCCGTTGCCAAAGCGGCAAGAATGCCTTCGGTGAATCTGGAGGGCAATGCCAGCCGCGAAACACGCGAGCTTTATGTGAATATGTCGTGGAATGTGCTGGATATGGCGGCACGTTACAACGTGGCCAAAAATGCCGAAACCTTGATTGCCGCCGAATCAAAATTGGATCAGATTGTGCGGGAAGTGGCTGAAAAGTCGCAAACTGCCGAAATCGATATGGCGCAAAGCGAGCAACGCTCCGACATCACCGCGCAACATATTGTGGCGCAAAAAGAAGTGGTGAAAGCTTATGAGCTGCAATTCAAAATCGCGCGCCGCACCTTAACGGATGTGTTGGGTGCTTACACGGAATTGGCCGGCATCGAGCAGGAATATGTGAGTGCGCGTAATGATTTTCGCGATGCCGCATTGGATTATTTGGTTGCCCAGTCGCAAGTGGCCAATTGGGCGGGCGTGGTGCAAGAGAAATAATTATTTAAATCTGAATTGAATCGTTATCATGAAATCTATAATCGAACACATTGCATTAACCACCCGTCTGCTGGGCGCACCCGTATCGGAAGCGGCCTTGTCGGCAGAAGTGGTGCGGGACAAAAAACTCAACGTCAATTTTCATTCCTTGGTTGAAGTGTTGCGCAGCCACGGTTTTGAAAACACTTTGTCCAAGCGCAGCCTGGAAGATATTCCTTCGCTGGCCGTGCCGGTGGTGCTGATTCTGCACAACGAAGAGGCGGCGGTTGTCACCAAGATAGAAGGGGTGGGGCGGGCGCGCAAATACCATATCCGCCAAACCGATGGATTGGCGCAAGAGCTCGATTATGCGCAATTGTCGGTTTTGTATTTGGGCTATTGCTGGTTTATCAAACCGAAAATGGTATCGGATGCCCGCTCGGAGCTGCCTGAATACCATTTGCCCAAATCATGGTTTTGGAAAGTGATTTGGCGCTTTCGCAGCTATTACTATCAGGTGATTTTGGCCACGTTTATCATCAATTTCTTGGCTTTGGTGAGCTCGCTCTATGTGATGAACGTTTACGATCGCGTGATTCCCAACCAAGCTTATGAAACGCTGTGGGTGCTGAGCATCGGTGTGTTTTTGGCCATTGCTTTTGAATTTGCCGCCAAAATGATACGCGGCCATCTCACCGATATCGCGGGCAAAAAGGCCGATCTGATTATCAGCTCGGCGCTGTTTCGCCGCGTGTTGGCGCTGCGCCTGGCCGATAGGCCGGCTTCTTCCGGATCTTATGCCAACAATTTGCGCGAATTTGAAGCCGTGCGCGAATTTATGACCAGCGCCAGCTTGCTCACCTTGGTGGATTTACCGTTTTTGCTGCTGTTTGTTACCGTGATTGCGATTATCGGCGGCAAGCTGGCTTTGATTCCGCTCACCATCATTCCGATTGTGATTATTGTCGGCTTTTTGGTGCAGCGCCCGCTTTCGCGCCACATCAACGAATCGATGAAAGAATCGTCGCAACGCTCCGGGCTGGCCGTGGAAGCCATTGAAGGTATCGAAACCCTGAAAACCAATAATGCCACTTCATGGGCGCAGCAACGTTGGGATGAATACACCGCCAAAACTTCAGCAGCCTCAATCAAGGTGAAAGATACCAGCAATTTTATGATTAACTTTACCATCGGTATGCAGCAACTCAATACCGTGGGCTTGGTATTGCTCGGCACTTATCTCATTCATGCCGAAAACCCGGCCGAGCGCATCACCATGGGTGCGCTGATTGCCGCCGTGATTTTATCCGGCCGCGCGCTTTCGCCTTTGTCGCAGATTGCCGGTTTGGCCACGCGCTTCCAACAGGCGAAGTTGGCGCTCGAAGGAGTGAACAATATCGTTCAGCGGCCGATTGAGCGCGACCCTGAGCGCAAATACATCACGCTTGACCGTGTGGAAGGCGGCATTGCTTTCGATAATGTTTCTTTTCAATATCAAGAAGAAACCGGCGCAGCCGTGAGCGATTTAAAGCTCAATATCCGCCCCGGTGAAAAAGTGGGCGTGCTCGGCCGCATCGGCAGCGGCAAATCCACCATGCTCAAGCTTGCCAGCGGCCTTTATGATTCGGCCAAAGGCAACATCACGCTGGATGGCGTGGATATGCGCCAGCTCGACCCGAATTTCCTGCGCAGCGAAGTGGTGTTGCTGAGCCAGCAGCCGCGCCTGTTTTTGGGCACTTTGCGTGAAAACATGGATTTGGCGCGCTTTGACGGCTATTCCACAGATCAGGAATTGCTGGCGGCCTTAAAGCGCTTCGGCCTCGACCGCATCATCCGCAACCACCCGCGCGGCCTCGATATGCCCTTGGGCGAAGACGGCTTGGGTTTGTCGGGCGGGCAAAAACAGATTATCGCTTTGGCGCGCATGACTTTGCGCCATCCCAAAGTGGTGCTGCTGGACGAACCCACCACCGGCTTGGATCAGGCCACCGAACGCATGGCTTTGAATGCTGTGGCGCAATGGAGCAAAGACAAAACCATGGTGGTGGTAACCCACCGCCCGCAGGTTTTGCAAATCGTTAACCGCATTATCGTGATGGACAACGGCAAAGTGGTGATGGACGGCCCGCGCGATTTGGTGCTGCAAAAGCTGATGCAAAACGAAGCCCAATCCGCCAAACCGGCTGCCGCCGCGCAAGTGCCGGCACCGCAGGCAGGCGCGGCCGGCTAAGCCGCCCGGATACAATAAACCAAGAGCCGGTTCAGACGGCCTGAAAGCAATAAAGTAAGGTAGCCAAACATTATGAGCAGCGAAAACAACGTTAAATCCAAAGATCTTGCATTGGTCAACGACCTCAATGCCGCTTTGCAAAAAGAAAAGCACAGCGGACAATTTTGGGTGATCATGCTTTTTTTCATCTTTTTGGTGGTGTTCGTTATTTGGGCGTATAACAGCCCGATTGAAGAAGTTACCCGCGGCCAAGGCAATGTGATACCGAGCAGCCGCGAGCAGGTGGTGCAAAGCATCGACCCCGGCATCATCATGGAAATGAAGGTGAAAGAGGGCGAAATTGTAGAAAAAGACCAAATTTTGCTCAAGCTGGACGACACCCGCAGCTCTGCCATCTGGCGCGAGAGCGAAGCCAAAGTGCAAAACCTTGAAGCCATGGTGGCACGGCTCAAGGCAGAAGCCTACGGCACCGAATTGAGCTTTCCCAAAGGCATCAGCAACGAATTGAAACAGCGCGAACATGCGGCTTTTGTGGCGCGCCGCCGCGCCGTTGTGGACGCGATTCAAGGATTGAGCATCAGCAAAGCCACGCTGGATAAAGAAATCAGCATCACCGCCCCGATGGTGGCTCAAGGCGTGGTTTCCGAAGTGGAGCTTTTGCGTATGCAACGCGAATCGAGCGATTTGGCTTTGCAAATCGCCGAGCGGCGCAACCGCTATATGGCCGATGCCAACAACGAATTGGTGCAGGCCGAATCCGAATTGGCTCAAGCCAAAGAAAATATGGCCATGCGCGCCGACCCGGTCGACCGCTCGCTGATACGCGCCCCGATGCGCGGCATTGTGAAAAACATCGAAATCAACACTGTGGGCGGCGTGGTGAATGTGGGGCAGGATATCCTCACCATTGTGCCGCTGGACGATAAATTATTGGTTGAAGCCTATATCCGCCCGCAAGACGTGGCCTTTATGAGCCCCGGCCTGCCTGCGGTGGTGAAAATCAGCGCTTATGATTACGCGATTTATGGCGGCCTCGACGGCAAGGTAACGCTCATCAGCCCCGACACCATGAGCAACAACAACCAGCCGCGCGCCAATGATTTGAAGCTTGATCCCAACCAAGTGTATTACCGCATTTTGGTGCAAACCGACAGCAATAGCCTGAAAGATAAAAACGGCAAAGACATGCCGATTATCCCGGGCATGGTGGCCACGGTGGATGTGAAAACCGGTGAAAAAACCGTCTTCCAATACCTAATCAAACCGATCACCCGCATGAAACAAGCCCTGCGCGAGCGCTAAAGCATAGGCTGCAAAACAAAAGCCCGCTGCAATATGCTGCGGGCTTTTGTTTTGTACAGGCCGTCTGAAAAGTTTTATGCCCATTCAAATAAATCATACCAATCCAAAAAAATAACCTAACTGCGTTGGCTCGCCTTGCCGTACTATAGTGGAATGCAAGAAAAAGTGATACAAAACTATGCTCTATAACGGAATAGATCGGGTTGATAAACCCAACGTTTCAGACGGCCTGTGGGCTTGTTGGGTTTTCAACGCACCCTACCTGTTGTGTCACTTTTTCTTGCATTCCACGATAGTTGTATTGTCTGCGGCTCGCCGCCTTGTTATACCAATTCAAAAAAATAATATACAAATAGGCAGCCTGTAGGTCGGATTCTCGAATCCGACACTTGTTCGCAGAACAAGGCACGCACATCGCTTTGGCCGTTGGTCAAATGTCGGATTCAAGAATCCGACCTACGCGGATGATGCCGCCGAACTGTTTTTATTTTGTAAGGTTATTTTTTAGAATTGGTATTAGCTTACTTTTTTGAATGGGTATAAACCGGCATGGCACGGGCAGCCGTTTGGGTTTTTGTGATATTGCAGCGAAAGCCAATAAGAAACCGCGGTTTGTTCGGCATCAGGATGCATGCGTTTAAAGCAGATGATGTCGGTTTTTTAGTGCTAAAAATAAAGGCCGTCTGAAACATTAATCTTTCAGACGGCCTTTATTTTGTTGTGGAATGAAAAACGCGTGCGTGGCTATTGTGTTGAAAATGTGCACAAGGTGTGCCATCTTGTTGTGCATTTCACCTGTCAAACGGGCTTTTCTACCCACGATCCGGCTTGCGGCTGAAGTGCGGGCAAGCCTTAATCCGGCTGCGGCACTTTGTGTTGCACGGCATACACGGCCGCCTGCACGCGGCTGCTCAGCTCGAGCTTGCGCAAGATATTCTGCACATGCACTTTGATGGTGGATTCGGCCAAATCGAGGCGGCGGGCGATCACTTTGTTGCTGTGGCCGGCAGCCAGATAGCCCAGAATTTCCAGCTCGCGCGGGGTGAGGCTGGAGAGTGCATTGTTTTTCGGCGGCGCGGCGGGGGAAATCAGCGATTGCACCAGTCGGGCGGTCATTTCGGGGGAAAACACATTGTCGCCGTCCACCGCTTTGCGGATGCTGTCGAGCAGGAAATCGGCGTTGATGTTTTTCAGCAGAAAGCCGCGCGCGCCGAGGCGCATGCATTCGGTGAGGTCGTCGCTGTCTTCCGACACGGTGAGCATCACCACGGTTTGCTCGGGGTGGGCGCTGAGAATCTGTGCCAGCGCTTCGCGCCCGTTCATCACCGGCATGTCGAGATCCAAAAGCACAATGTCGGGGCGGGTTTGCGCCACCAGCTTCACGCCGCTGAGGCCGTCGGCGGCTTCGCCGATCACTTCGAAATCGTTTTGACGCGAGAGCAGGGCTTTGATGCCGCTGCGAAAGAGGGTGTGGTCGTCGATTAGCGCTATTTTGATGTGGCTCATGTGGCGGTTCTCTTATGGTGCGGCAGCATCAGGGTGATGGTAGTGCCGTGTAGTGGCTCGGATTGTACCGCAAGCTCGGCATGAATGCGACGGGCGCGCTCGTGCATGATGCCCAGCCCCACGTGTTCGCCCGAAAGGTTTTTCAGACGGCCTGTGTCAAATCCTTGGCCGTTGTCGGCGATGCGCATGGTGAAATCCTGCTCGTTGACAATATCGATTTCCACGCTGTGCGCCTGCGCGTGTTTGCGGATGTTGGAGAGGCTTTCTTGCAAAATGAAAATCACTTGCAGCTGCTCTTCGCTGCTCAAGGCATAGCCGTGGCCGTGCCAATGGGTGTTGACGGCAATCTGGGTTTGCTGTTCAAAGCGCTTTACCAAGGCCTGCACGGCTTCGGGGAATTCTTTTTTGCTGATTTTGGTGCGGAAATTGAGCAATAATTCGCGCACATCGTCATAGCATTCCTGCACGCCCTCGCGGATAAAGTTAAGATTCTCCTGCACTTGCTCGCGCTCGTTTGCCTGCACGGCGCCTTCGAGCATCTGCACTTGCAGGTTTAGAAAAGTGAGCGTTTGGGCGATGCTGTCGTGCAGGCCTTGCGCCATCAGGTTGCGCTCCTGCAAAACCGCCAGCTGCTTGCTCTCTTCGGCCAGGCGGATGTTGGCGATGGCCACGCCGAGTTGGTCGCACAAGGCATGTAGAATTTCGGTGTCGCTGCTTTTCAATTGGCGGCCGTCTGAAAAATAAAGCGTGAAAATGCCGATTTCCTGCTCTTTATAGCGGATGTGGAACACGGCCACGCCATCGAAGCCCAGCCGCTCGCACAAGGTCGGCATGCTGGTGGTTTCGTGGGTGTTGAAAAAATGCACCGGCCGCACATCGCTTTCTTGCTGGGCAACTTTGCCGCACAAGCATTCTTCGAGGTGCTCGCATTGCTCGGCGCTTTGGATTTTTTCGGGCAGGCCGATGCTGGCCACCAAATCCATGCGTTTGCGGGCAAAATCGAGCAAGCGCACGCTGCCGGCAGCGGCGGCCACTTCGGGCAGCACGCGGGCGAGGAAATTTTCGGCGGCGGCAGCCGGCGTGCGGGTTTGGTGCAGATCGCGGGCGGTTTGGTAGAGCGTGTCGAGCTCGTGGTTTTTCTGCTCGAGATTGCGGGTTTGCAGCGCCACTTGACCTTCGAGATTGGTGTAGAGTGTTTTGAGGTGGGTGCTCATGCGGTTGAAGCCATCGTTGAGCTGGGCAAATTCGGCGGTGTCGCCCGTGGCCACTTGCGCGCCGAATTCGCCGCGGCGAATGGCCTGCATGCCGCTGCGCAAAATATCCAACGGCCGGATTACCCACAAATAAAGCAACACCACCATCACGCCTGCGCCCACCAGCACCATCACCATCAAGGCCGTCTGAAAAAGGCGCAGCCATTCGGTGTTGCGCGCATTCACGTTTTCCACTGAGCGCACAAAATCATCAATCAGCGCCACAAAAGAGCGCAATTGTGCGCTGTCGGGCGATTGACCGCTAGCGAGCACCGGTTTGATTTGCTGATGCCAATGGCCGATAAGTGCCTGCATTTTGGCGTGGATTTCGGGGCGGTCGGGTAGGAACAAGGGGCGCTGCGGGTCGCCTTTTTCAATATTGTGCAACGTGGTTTCAAAGGCTTCGATTTGCGGGGCGATGGCGGCGCTGTCGGCCTGCGACACCGAATAAGCCAGCCGGTAAGTGCGCATGCGCAGGCTGCCGGCATCGTTGATGGCGGCACCGGCACCTTCAAGCCGCCAGGAAAGCACCAGCGTGAAGGCAATCGAGAAAAGCGCAGCGCCCACCCATAAGCAGGTGAGTAGCTTGAGGCGGGAAGAGAGGCTGCTGCCGTAGCGGCGGATAAGCGGTTTGTTCATGCGGAATCAATCAGAATGGCTAGTTCTAAAGTACCATTTGCAGGAGCTAGGCACAATCCGCCTAAAGGATAAGGCTGCATCCGCCGAAATGGGCTGGGTTTTGGTGTAGAATTCTGCCACTATCGTCAACAACGATACTCATTGCGCCACGCTGCCTTCGGGCAGGGCGCGCAGCCTTTCTTTATGTGATGGATAACCGTTTTCAGACGGCCACGGCAAGCAGACATGATTACAATTTTATATTTCGGCGTGCTCAAGCAGCGCCTTAACACGGCTGAAGAAACCCTTGAATGGCAAGGCGGCAGCGGTGCCGATTTGCGCGCACTTTTGCAGGCGCGCGGCGGCGAATGGGCCGATGCGCTCTCAGACGGCAATGTTTTCCGGCTGGTGATCAATAAAAAAATCAGCCAATGGCACGATACCGTGCCCGATGGTGCCGAAGTGGGCTTTTTGCCACCGGTAACAGGAGGATAGCCATGCAGCCCGATATACGCGTGCAAAGTGCGGATTTTCATCTGCAAACCGAATACGAAGCCCTGCTGGCGCAAGGGTGCAATATCGGCGCGGTAGTGGCCTTCAGCGGGCTGGTGCGCGACCGCGACACCGCTATCCCGCTGGCGCATCTTTATCTGGAGCATTTTCCGGAAGTAACCGAAGCGGAAATTGCGCGCATTGTTGCCGAAGCAGCCGCACGCTGGCCGCTCACCGCCTGCACGGTGATCCACCGTGTGGGCCTTTTGGCTGCCGATGAGCAGATTGTGTTGGTGTTGGCTGCATCTGCCCACCGCAAAGCCGCTTTTGCCGCCGCCGAATATTTGATGGATTATCTGAAAACCGAAGCGCCTTTCTGGAAACAGGAGCGCTTTATCGACGGCAGCCAGCATTGGGTGGAGGCCAAGATAAGCGATCAGAAAGCGGCTGCGCAATGGGATGGCGGCGCATGAAAATCAATGCCTTAATCTT
Source organism: Uruburuella suis (assembly GCF_004341385.1). Classification (GTDB taxonomy): domain Bacteria; phylum Pseudomonadota; class Gammaproteobacteria; order Burkholderiales; family Neisseriaceae; genus Neisseria; species Neisseria suis. The sequence goes on along the minus strand of NZ_SLXE01000002.1, from coordinate 127,259 downwards.
GGCCGGCGGGCAGGGCAGCCGCATGGGCGGCGCCGACAAAGGGCTGGTGCTCTGGCAAGGGCGCGCGTTTGTTGATTATGTGATCGACTGCATCCGCCCGCAGGTGGCGCACATCGCCATCAGCGCCAACCGCAACCTCGAGCAATATGCCCGGCGCAGCCCGCATGTGTTTGCCGATGCGCGCCAATGGCAGCATTTGGGGCCTTTGGCCGCTTTGTGCACCGCCGCCAGCGATTTTCAGCTGGCCAGCGCAGAATGGCTGTTGATTGTGCCGTGCGACACACCGAAACTGCCGCGCGATTTGGTGGCCGTATTTTTGGCGGCGGCACAAAAATCGCCCTTGTGCAGCGCGTTTTATGCCCAAACCGATGCGCAGCCGCACTACAGCGTGATTTTCGTGCGGCCGCAATTGCTGCCGGCCACCATTTCCTATCTCAACGCCGGTGCACGTACCATACGCGGCTGGTTGCAGCAACAACGCGCCCGCGCCGTGCATTTCAAGCACGAAGCCGATTTCGCCAATTACAACTCACCACAAGATATGGAAAACCCCTCATGCTAGATTTCGACCTTGCGCGCCAACAATTGCTCGACACCCACTCATGCACGCTCGCCAGCGCCAATTTATCGCTGGCCGAGGCGGCCAACCGCATTTTGGCCGCGCCGCTGGCTGCGCAATACCCCAGCCCGATGTTTGACAACAGCGCCATGGATGGTTATGCCGTGTGTGATCACGAAGGCCGTCTGAAAGAATTTACCGTGGTCGGCCGCACGCAGGCGGGCGAGGGCAGCGCCGCGCCGCTGCAACAAGGCCAAGCCGCCCGCATTTTCACCGGCGCACCGCTGCCGCCCAACACCACCGCCGTGGTGGCGCAAGAGCAAACCGAATGCCGGGGCGAACACTTGCATGTGGCCGCCGATATCGAGCCGGGGCAACATATGCGACTGAAGGCAGAAGAAATCCAAACCGGGCAGGAATTGCTTGCCCAAGGCAGCAAGCTCAACGCCGCCGCGCTCGGCCTGGCCGCATCGCAAGGCTATAAAAACGTGCCCGTTTACAGCAAACTCAAAGTGATTGTGTTTTCCAGCGGCAACGAAATCATCGAGCCGGGTGAGCCTTTGGCCGAAGGCAAAATTTATGATGCCAACCGCTTCCAATTGATGGCTTGGCTGCAAACGCGCGGTGCGCAAGTGATGGACGGCGGCATTTTGCCCGATGACTTGGCACGCACCGAAGCCGCGCTGGGCTTTGCCGCGAAAAAATTCGATGTCATCATCACCAGCGGCGGCGCTTCGGTGGGCGAGGCCGATTACCTCAAACAAGCGATTCAAAACGCCGGCACCCTCATCGAGCACAGCATTGCCATCAAGCCGGGCAAGCCTTTCGCCTGGGGCAGCATAGGCTCGGCCAAAGTGTTTGTGTTGCCCGGCAATCCCGTGGCCACTTTCGTTACCGCCCATATGCTGCTTTTTCCCGTGCTTAATAAATTAATGGGCAAAGAGGCGCGCTATTGGCGCATGCCGGCCATCAGCGCCACGGCAGCTTTCAGCACCCGCAAAGCCATCAAACGGCGCGAATTTCTGCGTGTGGAAGTGGGCATCAATGAAGCGGGCGACACCGTGGCCACCCTGTTGCCCAACCAAGGCTCGGCCATGCTCAGCACCTGCGCGCATGCCAATGCCTTGTGTGAAGTGCCCGCAGGCAGCGTGGTGGAAGCGGGGCAAAAAGTGAAAGTGTATTTGCTGCCGACTTGAGCGGATAATGATTAACGTACAGGCCGTCTGAAAGTTTTCAGACGGCCTGTTTCATTAATAAATAAATCTGCACAATCTATTGTGTTTATCTGCTGGTTTATCCCGTTTGCAATGCGGTTTTGTGGAAAAAAAATAGGCACCATAACCATCCGAAAAATACTGACAGCGTTGCCCCGCCTTGTGAGCTTACTTTTTTGAATGGATGTCAGCGCCACTCTGCTGATGGGAAACAACGCAACGGTGCGGTTGAGGCAAACACAGCCTTGCAACGTTTTACTTGAAAAATCTATGCCCGCAGCGAGTTGTTTAGTGCTGATTGTTGCGAAAGCATGCCGCGCCAAGCCGCATGAAACAAGCATGCGCGCACCTTGCATCTTTTCCGCTCGCTTTCAGACGGCATTGTGCGATTTATTGCATGAATTTGTGCAATGCGGGCTTATTTTATTTTTCATTTTTCAAATCTATACTGCATGCTTCATCCACCGCTTCATCACAGGAGTGCAGCATGTCGCAAAAATATTTTATCACCGGCGCCTCGGGCGGCTTGGGCATCGAATTGGTTAAAGCCGTGCTAAGCGCAGGCCACACCGTGGTGGCCGCCGTGCGCCGCCCCGAGGCGTTGGCCGATTTGGCGGCGCAATCCGGCGGCCGCTTGATTGCGGAAAAACTGGATGTCACCCAAATCGGCGAAATCGCCGCCGTGGCCGCCCGTCATCAAGACGCCGATGTGTTGATCAACAACGCCGGTGGCGCGATTTTGGGCGCGATGGAAGAATTGAGTGAAGCGCAAATCCAGCAGCAGCTCGACCTGAATTTAGTGTCGCCGATTTACCTCACCCGCGCCTTTCTGCCGGCCATGCGCGCCAGAAAAAGCGGCGCGATTGTGTATATCACCAGCGTGGGCGGTCGTGTGAGCTTTCCCGGCGGCGCCCTATACCATGCCGCCAAATTCGGCCTCGAAGGCTTTGCCGAAACCGTGGCGCAGGAAGTGGCGGGCTTTGGCATCAACACCCTTATCGTTGAGCCCGGCTCGATGAAAACCGATTTCATCACCAATGTAAACTGGACCGAAGAATCAGAAGCTTATCGCGACAGCACCGTCGGCCAAGTGCGCCGCTATATCGAGCAATACGGCGAAGACAATATTGCCGGCGATCCGCAAAAAATCGCCGCCGTGATTTACCATTTAACCCAACTGCCGGCGCCGCCGCTGCGCACCGCTTTGGGGGTGGACACCTTCGCCACGTTGGAGCAAGCTTATGCCCATAATGTCGCCACGTTAGCCGCGCAAAAAGCGCTGGCCGAATCGGTGGCTTTTGCAGGCAAAACCGGCTTTAGGCCCACACAGGAGTAAACCATGAAAACCAAACCGATTTTGAGCGAACACGAAACCGCGCTGATGATGGCCGCCGCCGTTGCAGAAGCCAAAAAACACGGCTGGCCGGTGGCCATCAGCATTGTGGACGATGGCGGCCATTTGCTGGCGATGACGCGGCTGGACAACACCGCGCCGATGAATGCCGTATTCTCACAAGAAAAAGCCAAAACCGCTGCCATCAGCGGCTTTGAGAGCAAATTGTTTGAAGACATTGTGGCCAGCGGCAGAAACGCTTTTCTCTCCGCACCCTTGGTCACTTCTCTGAGCGGCGGCCTGCCGGTGCTGGTGAACGGCCAAATCGCCGGTGCCATCGGCGCCTCAGGCGTCACCGCCGAGCAGGATATGCAAGTGGCCAAAGCAGGATTGGCCGCGTTAACCAATGTCTGATGTCCAAAAACATCTAAGAGGAAATGAAAATGACTGAATTTTCACTGCAAGAAATGGCCGATAGGCTCGCCATCCGTGATTTGATCGACCATTACGCCTATTACGCTGATCAGGCCGACCCTCAGGCGCAGGCAGCCTTGTTTACCGAAGACACTGATTACGTGGTGTATATGGATGCCAAATCCGCCACGCCCACGCAAACGGTGAAAGGCCGCGCCAATTTGGTGCCGGTGTTTGAAGCGCTCACGCATTATCAGGCCAAGATGCACTTTAACGGCCAAAACAGCGTTTGGTTCGACAGCACCGAGCGGGCACGCGGTTATTCTTATTGCATCGCCCACCATTTAAGCGTGGAAGAGGGCGTACAAAAGCTGATGGTGGCCGCTATGCGCTACGAAGATGTGTTTGTGAAACAAAACGGCAAATGGCTGTTTGCCGAGCGCAAATTGTTGGTAGATTGGGTGGAAAACCGCTAACGGTTTGCCCCGCTAAAGCGTGTTGCATGCTGGCACGCAACAGCGTAGATTCAGATAACCATCAAGCAGGAAACATCATGAAACATTTGGATAAAATTTATATCAACGGCGAATTCGTTACCCCGCACGGCAGCGAAATCATGGATTTATTCAGCCCGGTGAGCAATGAAAAAGTGGCCGATGTGCGCCTGGCCGATGAAATGGACACCCGCAAAGCCATTGCGGCCGCCAAAGAAGCGCTGAAAACCTTTTCGCAAACCAGCAAAGAAGAGCGCATCGGCTATTTGGAAAAACTGCATGCCGCGCTCAAAGCACGCGAGCAGGATTTGATTGATGTGATGGTGGATGAATACGGCGGCGCTTCGGCATTTGTGGAAATGATCATGCCCTACAGCATTGATGATTTCAAAGAAATGGCCGGCGTGGTGAAAGATTTCGACTTCGAGCCCAAAGCAGGCCATTCCAAAGTGCGCCTGCAAGCGGCAGGTGTGGTGGGCATTATTATTCCGTGGAACATGAGCAACGGCTTTATCTGCACCAAAGTGGCCTCAGCCATCGGCGCCGGTTGCACCGTGGTGATCAAGCCCGCCGAGCTTTCTGCCCAGCAAACCCAGGTGATGATGGAATGCATCCATGCAGCCGGCATTCCCAAAGGCGTGGTCAATATCCTGCACGGCACCGGCCCCGTGGTGGGCAATGAGCTCACCGTCAACCCTGATGTTAACAAAATCAGCTTCACCGGCTCCACCGGCGTGGGCAAAACCATTGCCAAGGGCGCGGCCGACACCATGAAACGCGTTACGCTCGAATTGGGCGGCAAATCGCCCAACATTATTCTGGACGATGCCGACTTTGCCGATGCCATTCCCAAAGCCATTTTCGCCGCCTACCTCAACAGCGGCCAGGCCTGCGCCGCCGCCACCCGTCTGCTGGTGCCGGCCAAGCGTTTGGACGAAGTGAACGCCATTGCCAAAGCCACCATCGAGCAAGCGGTGAAAGTGGGCGACCCGAAAGACAAAAGCGTCAACATCGGCCCGATGGTGAGCCGCAAACAATGGGAAACCATTCAAGGCTATATCCACAGCGGCATCGAGCAGGGTGCCACCTTGCTCACCGGCGGCTTGGGCAAACCCGAAGGGCTGGAAACAGGCAATTTTGTGAAACCCACCATTTTCACCAATGTGAACAACAAAATGCGCATTGCCCAAGAAGAAATCTTCGGCCCGGTGCTGTGTATCATCCCCTATGAAGATGATGCCGACGCCATCAAGATTGCCAACGACACGCCTTACGGCCTGTGCTCCTACATCACCTCGGCCGACAAAAACCGCGCGTATGAGCTGGCCAAGCACATCGACGCCGGCCGCGTGTGCATCAACAATGTGCTGCACGACCCGCTGGCACCGTTTGGCGGCTTCAAGCAATCAGGCGTAGGGCGCGAATACGGCGTGTTCGGTTTGGAAGCGTTTTTAGAGCCGAAAGCCGTGATCGGGTAAATGGCTTAATTAACTAGGGGCATTCTTGCCCGCTAATCTGAAAAAGGAACAACCATGATTATTGTTGCCGGTTCTGTTGAATTTAATACGGCGGATTATCAAGCGCTGAAAGCCGATATTTTGTCGCTTGAAGCCGCCACCCGCCAAGAAAACGGCTGTCTTTATTACAGCTTTGCCCTTGCCGCGCAAGATGCCGACACAACGCAGATTACGCTGCTGGAAAAATGGCAGAGTCAAGCAGCGTTGGACGCGCATTTAAAACAAGCGTCACTCAAAGCCTTCGCTGAAAAAGGCTTGCAAAAAGCCCGAAATGTGCAGATTAAAATGTACGATGTTACCGGAGAGCGGGAAGTGGTGATTGGGTAAAACCAATCCCCCGTTTATTAGGCGGTGGAAATGAAAAGGCCGTCTGAAGATAGATTGGCTTTCAGACGGCATTTCACTTGTTTTCCGACTTACTGCCCGGTTGGGAAAATGCCCCCCACTTTTACAAAGCGGCAATACACATCCACGCAAGGCGTGTTCGGTTTGAAAGTATTATCAGAGCCGAAAGCGGTGATCGGCAAAACCAGCGGGTAGGTTGGGTTGATAAGCCCAACAAATCCACAAGCCGTCTGAAACGTTGGGTTTATCAACCCAACCTACGCTTCGGCCAAACCTGAATTGGCCAACTTTATTCAGGTAGCCTTAAGGCCGTCTGAAATGAAAACTAATATTATATCCAAGGAGTAATCACATGACCCAATCCCGCATCACCACCCCTTACGGCATGCGCACCGATGCCAACGATATTATCAAAGACGTAAACCTTGGCGGCAAACGCGCGCTGATTACCGGCGCCGCTTCCGGCATCGGCATCGAAACCGCCCGCGCACTGGCGCTGGCCGGCGCAGATGTGACCATTGCCGTGCGCAATGTCGAAGCCGGGCAGAAAGTGGCCGCCGATTTGGCCGCAGCCACCGGCAACCCCAATATCCATGTGATGGCGCTGGATTTGAGCGACTTGGCCAGCGTAGAAGCGCTCGCCCGCGCCTGGCAAGGGCCGCTGCATATTTTAATCAACAACGCCGGCGTGATGGCCAGCCCGCTGTCGCGCTCGCCGCAAGGCTGGGAGAGCCAGTTTGCCACCAACCACATGGGCCATTTCGCGTTGGCTTTGGCCCTGCATCCGGCGATGAAGCAAGAGGGCGCACGGCTGGTGTCGCTCAGCTCTAGCGGCCACCACATCAGCCCGGTGGTGTTTGAAGACATCCAATACGACATCCGCCCCTACGATGCCTGGACGGCTTACGGCCAATCGAAAAGTGCCAACGCACTCTTCGCCGTAGAAGCTGCCCGCCGCTGGGCAGCCGACGGTATTTTTGCCAACGCCGTGATGCCCGGCGCGATTCACACCAATCTGCAACGCCACAGCGGCGAATTGGTGTCGCCGGAAGAATATTGGAAAACCCCGCAACAAGGCGCCGCCACTTCCGTGCTGGTGGCCGCTTCACCGCTGCTCGAGGGCGTGAGCGGGCGCTATTTTGCCGACTGCAACGAAGCCGAACCGATTGTCCGCGCCAGCGGCAACCCGTTTGACGAAATGTCGCTGGTGGCACACTGGGCACTCGACCCCGCCTTGGCCGAGCGCTTGTGGAATGTATCGCTCGCTTTGCTGGGCAAGGCCTGATTATCCCGAGCGCGGGCAAACCTGCTGATTGTGCAGCATGCAGCCCATCGATGCTGTGATGCCTGTTCAAACAAATCACCTGACTGCGCTGCCGGCCTGCCTTGCCGCATGTGCAAACCGTCTGCGGCTCGCCGCTTCGGCAACTTACTTTGTTTGAATGAGTATAAAACAAGGCCGTCTGAAAGCTTTTCAGACGGCCTTGTTTTATTTGAGTAAGCGCTATCGGTTTTGCATTATTTTGGCTGCGATCATATCCTTCTCCGCCAGCAGAGATTGGCAAGCCCCTGTTTTGCAATAAGGAAAGTGTAGGTAGTGTCACCGCCTGCTTTGGTATCAAAATGCTTAATTCGGTATTCGGTATAGTAAAATGTGCAGTGTTTGAAGAAAGCTGAATAGTTTGTGTGGAAATGGGCAAAATAAAACCCCTTGGTGGCCAAGGGGTTGGAAGGGTAACTGGTGGAGGCGGGGTCTACGGGAAATAGGGCGTAACTTTCTGATTTTATTGATTTTCATTTTTTGGGTATTGGAAATATTACCCCAAGAATTACCCCATAACTGCTTGGTAGGGGTATTTTTTTACTGCCGTTGCCGCCTTATCGGTACACCCATCATAGCGGTTTTTCGGGGGCGGTATCAAGTGCGCTTTTTTTGGCTGCCGCTGATTTCTGAAAGTAGGGCGGGATGCGCTGCTAAGAGTTGCAATAACACTTTGGCCGCGCCGCTGGGTTTGCGTCTGCCTGTTTCCCATGCGGCGATGGTTTGGGGTGATACCTGTATCAGTTCGGCCAGCTCTTTCTGCGTGGTGGTGTGCAATGGGTGCTTGTGTGGCAGTTTGATGCGGTGGCGGATGGCGTGGATGTCGGCAGGGGTCATGCTGGGCTTTCCTGCTTTTGGTCGCGCCATGCTGTGTATTCTTCAAAATCAGGGGCGACAAACTCGATAACGGTCGGCATGTTGCTGTAATTAATGCTGTGGCCGTTGCTGGTGTGGTCGATAGCCTGCTTTTCGTTGTAGCCGTGGTTGGCCAACATCAGCTTGGCAATACCCGCGTTGAAATCGCCTTGCAGGCCGCCGTTAATCAGCATGACTTCTTGGCGGCATTTGATGCGGTCGAGTATGTCGGCCATTTCTTCGCTTTGGTCGGCATAAGCGGCAAGGCTGCTTTTGCTCTTGCCAAGATAAAGGGCTAGCCCGCTGATGGTGGGCAGGGCTTCGCTGTTTTCTGAAAAGCCGCTATCGGCATAGTGGGCGGCCATTTTTATCAGCGCTTCGGTTAATTCGGTGGGGCGGCTCATGCTGCATTTTCTGTGTGGTGTTTGCTTCACATTGTAAGGGTTTCTATGCCCGTTAGAAAGCGGTGGTGGGCTGTTTGCAAAGACAGCCCCATGAAAGAGCCGTTTTAGTGTGTTTTAGCGTGGCTTGATGGCTGGTGGTAGTGGTGGGCTGCCAAGAGGTGAAAGTCGCTCTGCGAAGCTTGCAGGCAAGCGGCAATACGGGCGGGGTATAGCGAGAGAACGGCACCGCAACAGGCTGCACGAATGTTGATGAATGTTAACATCAAATCCGAAATTGAAAGCCGCCTGAATGTTCAGACGGCCTTGTTTTGCTGGCGCTTCATACTTCCAGCAATAAATCGGCGCTGATGTGCAAGCCCTTGTGCAGTTTTTTAATCATGGTCAGGCTTAACGGGCGTTTGCCGCTCAATACCTCGGAAACTTTAGACGGGCTGCCAAGATAGGCGGTCATGTCTTTGGCGGTCAGGCCGTTTTGTTCCATGCGGAATTTAATAATATCCAGCGGGGTAACTTCGCTGGTGTCGATTTTGTAGTGCTTGTCTTCGTAGTTTTTTACCAACAATGCCAGCATTTCAAATTCTTCTGCTTCGGCTTCGGTCATTTCGTTTTGGCTGCCAAGCTCAAGCAGGCGCTCTAGCGCGGCTTCGTTTTGGGCTTCGGTTTTAATCAGGCTGTATGTCATGGTTTCTCTCCTAAAATGATTTCTTGTCATATTCTGCGTGTGTGCCTACCCATTCGATAATCAAACGCCCTGCCGCATAAACAACCACGGCTATCAATCTGAAATGGTTGCCGCGTATGTTGAAAATTACTCTGTTTCCTGCCAAGAAGTCGGCGGATTGATACACGGCTTTAATGTCTTGCGGGGTCTGCCAGTCTTCGCGTTCTACATCAGCTATCCATCTTGTCAGGGCTTTCCTGCTATCGGGGTGTTTGCGCCTAAATTGCTCAAGTTTGCCTTTGCCTAGTATTTCCATTTATCCGCTTTCCTGTTTTGGGAATTATACCCCTCATTTTCCCGTTTTGGGAATTAATTTACTGTTTTCACCCAAAACACCGTATAGGGATAGAAAAAGTGGTTGGTATGGTTGGTATGTTGCCATGAATCGCTGAAACCCGCATGGATAAAGGCTTTCCGCATGGCAACCATGATTAAGAATGGTTGGTATGGGTTGGTATGTTTATTTTTGAATGTTTTAAGTTGTTGATTTTAAAGTCATACCAACCATACCAACCACATACCAACCTAGATTTTGTTAGGTTGCCATGCCGAAACCCGCATGGATAAAGGCTTACAGCAATCATACCAACCATACCAACCTAAAAATCGTTTTTCTCGCGTGTAGCAATTTTTAAATTCAACAATCAGGCTTATTTTCTATTGATTGTTTCCTATTTGGAAATCATGGCTGTTTTCTTGACTGGGTTTTGACTGGTGGCCGTCTGAATCTCTGGTCTGTTTTCTAATTTGGGCGGCAAGGCGGTAAAGCGGCTGTTTTGGGCGCATTTAATGGCGGGGGTAGGGCTTAGGCCGTCTGAACGGAAAGGCGGCTTAAATCGCTTGTTTCGAGGATTGGCGGCGGTCGATAAAAAAACACCAGCGGCGGTGCTGGTGTTTGGGTTTGATGCCGTCTGAAACGGCGGGGCGGTTATTGCGCTTGGTTGTCGTCTGTTTCGGGCGGCTCTATGCCCTCCAATACGAAGAAGCGGCCTTTACCGTATTTCTTCTGCTTCCAGCCTTTCCCGCTTGGCTTTACCAGCCAGCCGATTTCATGCAAGACGGTGCAGACTTTTTGCGGTTCGAAGCTTTGGCAGATTTCGCTTTCAAACACGGCGGGAATAATCCAGTATTGCGGCTCGCCGTCTTTGGTGGCGGCTTCTTTGCGATAGCCTGCATGCCCGTTATTGGTGTGGGGGTGCTGGCTGTTCCAGCCGATAAACCGCAATGAATCACCGTATAACTGCATAAAATCAACACCCTGTTTAATAATCCGCCTGTCTTCAAATTTGCCTGCGCCTGCTTTTGCCAGCCATGCGTCAAAGCATTGTTTGATACCTGCCATGCCCACACCGGCGGGCAAGCCTGTTACAGGGGCGGCCAGTTCAATAGCGGCGGCAACAAGGGCAAAGCGCAAGGCCACTCTTCGGGCTTGTCCGCTGCCCAATTCGGGCAAGGTAGCCATAAAGGCGTTAATGCGTTCTTTGGTTTGGGCGGGGGTGTTTTCGTCAATCAAGCAGACAAAGGCGCGGCCTGCTGTGCCGTGGTGGTGGGCGGCGGCCTGTTGCAGATGTTCGCTCAATTCTGCCCCGCCTGCATGGCCGTGCAAGGTGTCGTAAATGCCGTATCGGGCAAAGGCGGGTATAGACGGCAGACGGGTGGCGTGGCCTGCGTTCCAGTCTTCTGTGTCACGCAAAATGGCTTCGGGTGTTTTTTCGCCCGTGGAAAGCAGCAACACGCGCCAGCGGCTCAATGCCCGATTACCGCCGTCTTTTGCGCCTTGTATTTTGTTGGTGCCGTTCATCACGCTGTAAACGGTGTCGCCTATCACGTTGCGTTTGGCTTGGCTGATTTCGTCCAACACCAGCAAGCCGTCATTTCGGGCGGCGGCCAAATTGTCGAAGCCGTGGCTTGTGCCTTTCCATGTGACTTTAGTGCCTTCGGGATTTGCCCACACACTCAACGAAACCAGCGCGGCGGTGGTTTTGCCGTCTGAACTGTCGCCATACAGGTGAAAGCCGCCGCTCTCTGCTTTGATTAAGGGCAACAAGGGCGCTGCAAAAGCCACACCAAGCGCAAGGCACAAGCGGCTATTCCCTGCTGCGTATTGCGCTATTTCGGCCTGCCATTCTGCAAGGCTGCCTGATGGCTGATAAGCGGCGGCTTGGCTTTTATCACCGTGATAAATCACCTTGCCGCCTTGCTTATCGGGTTGGATGATTTCACCGCTGGGCAGGATATACGCGCCATCGTGCCAGCCTGCTTTATTGGTGATGGTGTAGCGCTCTTTGCTGCCCTCTGTTTGCAGATAATCGGCCAGCCGCTCACGCTTTGCCCTGCCTGAATAAACGGTGATGCCCCACGACTGCAAGCGCTGAAAGCCTTGATTGCTGCCAATGTCGGCGCTGGGAATGGCGGCGGTTTTGCTTTGGCGGGTGAGCTTGTCGCGGTATTGAATCACACGGTAATAATGGCCGCCTGCGTCTGTGCCGCTGCCCACAAGCTCGATAGGGTCGGCAAGGCGCATAGGCTCGGCTTCCACCGTTTCACCGTCAACGGTTTTCACGCCAATGTAAAACACGCCCTTGTTATTGCACACATAGCGCGGCTGGATGGCAAACGGCTCTGTTTCGGCGGCAATGTCTATCATGCCTTTGCTTTCGGCTTCTGTAACGGCTGCATTAATGCCGTCTGCAAGCGTTTCACGGGCGGGGGTGACTTGTGGCGCCTTTACAATACTGCCTATCAACACAGGGCGCTTGCCGCTGCTTTTGCTGGCGTTTTCTGATACAATTTCATTTGTATTCATGGTGTTTCCTTTGTGGGGGAATGCTGCTTTCAAGGCCGTCTGAAACTTTTCGGGCGGCCTTTTTCTTGCCGGGTTTATTCGTGGTCTTCAGACGGCCTTTAACTGCTGCGTGATTGCCCATGCTGGCCGTTTACGTCTGTTCAATTCGTCCAGCGCATCGGTGTTTTCTTCTTCAGGCTGCCATATGCGCACTTTGATGCCCTGCTTGATGGCTCGCACGGCTAGGCTGTGGGCGGCTTCGTAGCCAACGGGGCTAGGGCTGTCGTGGTCGGCAACAATCAGCAATTCTTGCAGGCCATCGGGCAACACCAGCGATTTCATGCCGTTGGCGCTCAAACAAGCCCACACGGGCAAGGCGAATAACTCATGCGCCGCCAATGCGGTTTCTATACCCTCTGCCACACACAAGCGGCCTTGTTCGTCCATCGGGTAAAGCTGCACCGCTGCGCCTTTCAGGCTGCCTGAATGGCGGCTCTGCATTTTCTTGGCGGGCATCTCTTCGCCTGTTTCGGGGTGATGAATATTCAGTTTGCTGAATGTGGGCGTGTGATGGCCGTTGTCACCCATCGGTTTAACCCATGCTGCTTTCAGGTAGGTTTGGTGCAAGCCCTGTATCTCGCCGTCAAGATTGCAGATGGCGGCCAGCATCACGGGGTGTCTGCCTATCGGCTTGAATTTGCCGTCTGCAAGCTGCACCCAATAAGGCAATTCGGCATAACGTATCATTTGCGGTAAATCGTCTTCCGCCTCCAAGCCCCTACCGCGTAAATAGGCTGCTATGGGGTCTATTTTGCTCATAGATTGCGATTTACCCCAAAGTGACACCAGCTTAACCTGTTTGTCTTGAATGCGCTCTGTGGGCTTCTTTTCGGCCTTAATGGCGATTTCTGCTTTCGGGGCGGCATCTATCAAACCCAAAACACCAGCCACATGAATCAGGGCGGTGGCAAAGTCGCAATCAAGCAGGTGCATCACCAAGTGAAAACCGTCACCGCCGCCATTGCCATAGTGGCTGCAAATGAATGTGCCTCGCCCGTCTTTATCGTCGAAACGAAAGCGGTCAATCCCACCGCAAGCAGGGCAGGGCTGGTGTTGGTTGCGCAAGCTTTCAGACGGCACACCCAGCGCGGTTAAGATACCGTGCCAGCGGTGTTGCGCAGCGGCGCGGATGGTGTCGGCGTTAATGCTCATGGCCTGCCCCTTTTGTTATCTGTATGGCGGTTTGTGCAGCCAGCTTGGCTAAAAAAACTTCTTGCTCACGCATGGCTTCGGCAAAGGCGGCGGCTTGGTGTTGATGTTGCTCAATGGCGGCCTTTGCCTGCTCTAAAACGGTGGTGGGGTCGTGGCCGTCTGCCAAGTTGTCAATCAGGGTGGAAAGCATATGGTTTGCACCAAAACATTCAGCCGCTATCAAACCTGCCAGCGGCTTGATTTCAGCAAGCTGCCGTTTGTTCATGCGCTTGATGTTGCCTGATACTTTGGTTGTTATCTTGGTGTGATACAGCCCATCGGTGTAGGTTTTCATCGCTCAATCTCTTTCTTTCTGCCATTCAGGTAGCCTTGCCGTCACCACTCCGAAAAACACCGTTTAGCGGTAAATCAAGGGCTTGCCTGTTTTCTACGGCTGCAATCTCCCTACCAATGCGGCTTAAGGCGCATCGGCGGGGATTTATTCGGGGGATTTATTCGGCTTGGCTGCCGTGGATTTGCGGATAAATCGGCTCGCGTGGATTCACACGCTGATACTGCCAGCCTTTTTCATGGCAATAAGCCATAGCGGCGGCTTCTGCCTGCTCTTCGGTATCGGCGGTAAATGGCCGCCAACCGTTTTGCTGCCAAACGGTATCGGGGCGCAAATGATACGGCGGCAATACGCAAACGGTGTAGCTGGTTTCGATTGCGCCATCATCAGGGAAGTAGCTTTCTTTGCGGCCATAAGCGGGGGCAATTTGATTTTGATTCATGGTTACACCGCCTTTCTTTCGATTTTAAACAGCTCTTTTACCTGCCCGATAATGCGGATTTGATGCGGCTCTACCGTGTGGCTCGGATAGGCGGGGTTATCGTTGATTACCCATAATTTGCCCGTGGTGGCCGCGCCTATGCGGCAGATTGCAGGGGGATAGTTGCCATTGTCGAGTAGATACAGGCCGTCTGAATTTTTGCCGATTCGGGCGGTTTTTTCGTTCATCTCATGCGCTCCCTTAGCTATTGGCGGCTTGTTGTGCCAGCCATTGCTTCACTTCACCAGCCACATAGAAGCGGCATTTCGTGCCTGTGATTTGGCGGCTCTTCGGAAAAATGCCTTGTGCTTCCAATCGGCGGATTTGACTGCCTGACAAGCGCGTAATCCCACGGCGATTTTTCACTTTGCTGGTTTCCAATTCGGCCATTGTTAATTGCGCATCATCGGAAAGATTGTTGAGGTTGATTTGCTGCATGGTTTATCTCCATCCGTTACAGCCAGCGGGTTGCTGGTGTTTCTCATGCGCAAAAAGATACCGCCCTCGTGGGGCGGCTTTTCCGATTTCGGTTTTTAGTTTTCCGATTTCGGTAAATTAAATTGCTGTTTTCTGTTTTCTTGCTATTAAGTCGGGCAATCCATCAAGGTATTTTTTTACTGTTTCAGAATCTATGCTAACTCCAAGCGCTTCAATTTCTCGTACTATTTCAGATGAGACGCCTCTTTTCTTAGGGTCGATTCCTGCTTTTGAACATAATCCAGCAATAATTATTAGCATTGAATTTCTAGTGCTTGAATTTTCAGGGTTAGAATCTCTATGATTTAGCCCTTGTATATATTTTCTGAAATCTATTAAATCGTCCTGCGAGCAAACAAAATTAGCAGCTTGAAAATCATTTATCCCTCCTGATGGATAGTGCCACGGCATACTAATACCACTTTCATTCTCCTTATATCGAGTGGCTTGAACTGAATACAAATCTCCTTTTTCGTCCAGCGCAAAAAAACCATCAATATCTATCAAGTCGGGCGTTTCCATGCCTTTTTCTTGGCAAAGTAGGAAATCTATATCAAGTTTTTCATTGCCATACATCGCCAATTTAAAAATACCACCTACACGGCATTCTTCATCTCGTGCATACACTTTGCCATTAGGTAGAAATAATGCGCTGCTGGTAAATTCGCAAACAGGTAGTTTGCTAAGAAATAATTCAAATGCTGTTTCTTCGTCTTCTTTTCCCAATGCTTTCTCATACTCGGCAAATAGTTCATGTACATAAGGATACTGTTTTGTTCCAAATTGTTTGTCAAGCGATAATCTTAGCATTACAGTTTGAGAGTCAATTAATTGTTTTTTATGACTTTCAACATCATCAATGTTGCAAATATATTTATATTTAATTGCTGTTTCGGGGGCGCTGAATCTTATTGATAATTGTAAATGCCCCTCTAGACAAACCTGATAAACATCTCCTATTGACACGTCATCATCAAAATCCATGCTTAGACTTTTTGCCGTTTCTTCAATAGTTAACCACTTTTTTAATTTAGAAAAATTTATCATTGTTGAACCTTGCATAGGCCGTCTGAAACCTTGTTAACTTGCTTGGTATCCAAATTCAGTAACCATCAATTCTTGGTTACTTGCTTGGATACCACTTGGATACCGCCCATAATTTCCACATTTAAATATCTGCTTGATGCTGTCTGAAAAGCCTGCAAGATTTAATCTCAATCCGCTTTCAGGTAGCCTTACCCTGCATACTCAAACGGATTAAGCAGCTTTGCCCCTGTGCGTTCAAAATCGGCTGTGTTGCGCGTTATCAGCGTGTAGTTGTGCTGTATGGCCGTTGCGGCTATCCAAGCATCGTTATCAGGGGCTTTATCGGGTATGTGCAGCTTGGCGCATATGGCGGCGGTGGCTTCGTCTATGGGCAACACGCGGCCAGCAAATGCGGGTTTGACAACATCATTCAGCCATTGCCGCAATATCGTGCCTTGCTGGCTGTTTTTGCGCTCTATGCCAAGAATGCCCCGCTCTAGTTCCATCATGACAATGGCGCTGGTGTACAGGTTGTTGCTGTCGGTGTGTGCCAGCCATGCGGTCGCGCGCTTGTCGGCTTTATCGGGGCGGCGTGTTTGGCTAATAATGTTGGTGTCGAGCAGATACATATTCAGTCTTCCCCAAACTCAACAGGGCGGCGGTGGGCGGTGCTTCGCGGCGGTATATCCAGCTCTATATCGGCCATTGCTTCGGCAAGGGCGGGGGCGGCTGTAAGCGCTTCTAACGCGCTTTGCGGCTTGCCTGCCAGCTTTTGATAATCGGCATAGCTCAATAGCACATGCACCAGCCTGCCCCTGTTGGTGATAAACACAGGGGCTTTGTCGGCTTCTTTTTGTGCGCGGTTGGTGTGCTGGTTGAATTCGCGGCTGTTCATGGTGTAGGGCATGGCGGCGGCTCCTTTGCTTTGATGTTTCTACATGCCCGATTATTCTACAATATGCCAGCATGTGCAAATGGCAATAAAAACACCAGCGGCGGGGGCTGGTGTCGGCTGATTGATTGGCGTTATGCAATGGCCTGTATGCCTTTGGCCTTTACCAATGAAAGCAGCTTTAAGGCCGCGCCGCTTGGTTTCTTTATGCCCCGCTCCCATTCCGAAACTTGGTTTTTACTGATATTCAGATAAATGGCGAATGCCGCTTGGCTCAATGCTTCTTTTTCGCGTATGGCGCGTATGGCTTCGCCGCTCAATGGTTCGATTTCGGTCAAACAGGATTTATCAAATTCCCGCATGGTGGTTTTGTCGATTACGCCCACTTCGTGAAGCCCCTGCATGGTTTCGTGAAGCATTGCGCTGATTTCGCTTTTGTATTTCATGGCTGAATCTCCGTTAATGTTTCGTTCGATTTGGCGGCGGGGCTGGTGTTGTGCTTTCAGACGGCCTTTTATCGGGCTGTATCGGGGTAGGTGCTAAATTCGTTGTTATCGCCGCTTAAAAGCGCCATTAACCTAGGGTGGATAAACAGCTTGTCACGCCCAATCGTGATTTCATTCAATACGCCGATTTCAGCCAATGCCTGTAAATACCTTGATGCGGTTTGCCGTTTGGCAATGCCTGTTTTTTCAAGGTTGGCAATGCGGGTATAGGGTTGTTCAAACAGCAAGGCCACAAGCTCATGACTGTAAACAGTCGGCAAGGCCGTCTGAATATAATTGCGGGTATGTTCTGCCAGCTTCTTGATGGCTTCGATTTTGGCTATCGTCCATTTTGCAGTATCTTCTACCCCTGCCAGCATGTATAAAATCCATGCTTCCCAATTGCCGTTTTCGGTTACGTCCAGCAAAAGGCGGTAGTAGTCTGTTTTGTGTTCAATGATATAGCGGCTCAAGTATAGAATCGGCAAGCTAAGCAGCCCCTTTTCAATCAACAGCAAACTGTTCAATACGCGGCCTGTACGTCCGTTGCCGTCTGAAAAGGGGTGTATGGCTTCAAACTGGTAATGTGCTATTGCCATAATTATCAGCGGGTCAAGGTCTGTACTTTGGTGTATAAACCGCTCCCAATCGGCTAATTTTTCGCGTATTAACTGCTCGCCTGTAGGCGGGGTGTAAATGGTGTTGCCGCTGCCATCGGCGCGCAAAGCTGTGCCGATTGTTTGGCGGATTTCCATATTACGGCCTTTGATTTCGCTGCATACCAGTTTGGCGGTTTGCGTACATAGCGGCTTAATGTCGAGTGACTGAAAGCCTGAAAACAATGCGCTTCGGTATCGCATGGCTTCCTTGGTTGCAGGGTCTGCTGCTTGGCTTTCTGTTTGCATGTATTGAAACAGTTTATCGGTGGTGGTGATGATATTTTCAATTTCCGAACTTGCCCGTGCTTCCATGGTGGGCAAGGTGTTAATCAACATGCTTTGATTAGGGATTAATTCAGCGGCCTGCTTCAGTTCTGCCAAGGCGGCGCGGGCATTGATGCACTGTTTTAATACAGCCTTGCTTTCAATATCGTGTTTTGGCGGCAAGGGTGGTAAATGGTTGTAGGGCTGTTCTGCATTCCAAGTATTCATGTTTATTAAATGGCAAAAAATAAAGATGTTCCAAGTATATGTTTACCGTGTGTACATGTCTAGAAAACATGTTTAAAAAATGGCAGTTTGTAAACATATGCTGCATTTGCCAAGTGGCGGCTGTTTCAGACGGCCTATTTATTGCCGTCTTTCAAGCTGTCCAAATAATCGGCATAGGCTTGCATCATGGCGGTGCGCTGCTCTAGATATTCCGCTTTGTTGTAGGTTTTGCGTGTTTGGTTTGGGTCTTTGTGGGCAAGCTGCCGTTCTACCCAGTCGCCGTTAAAACCCTGCTCATTCAGGGCGGTGCTGGCAATATGGCGGAAGCCGTGCATAGTCTGCTTGTCTTTGTAACCCAATCTGTGCAGCGCCTTGCTTGCCGCCGCTTCGCTAAATGGTTGCCCTGTGCCCTTATTCCAAAACACATAATCATAATGGCCTGTTATCGGCTTCATCTGCTCAATCAGGGCGGCGGCTTGGCGGCTCAATGGGATAAGGAAGTCAAGCCCGTTCTTCATTCGTTCGCCTTTCCGCTCGCCCTCACCGCTTTTCTCCCAAATGCCATTATCCCAATCCAGCTCTGCCCATTTCATCATGCGCAATTCAGCGGGTCGCGTGAACACATAGGGGGAAAGCTTCAGCAAGATGCGCACTTGCGGCGTGCCTGTGTAGCCGTCTATATCGCGCAATAGCTGCCCGATTTCGGCAGGGTCGGATAAATGATGAAAGCTTTGCTGTTTCACTTGTGCCAGCTCTCTGCGAAGTTCGGCGGCGGGGTTGAATACACATATCCGCAAACGCACGGCATAAGAAAACACCTGATTCACCACGTCATACACTTTGTGGGCGGTGTCGTATTTCCCCGCCGCTTCCAGCCTTTGCAGCAAGCTCAATACTTCCAGCGGCATGATTTCGGCAATTGGCCGCTGCCCTATATCGGGGAATATGTGCAGTTCAAGGCTGCGTAAAAGGCGGTGGGCGTGTTCAGGCATCCACTTATCGGGCTTGGCTTGCTGGTCGGCATGCCATTTTCGGGCAACCGCTTCAAAGCTGTTCAATGCCTGATTGCGCTGTTTGATTTCCTGCTCTTGCTGGTGTTGCTTCGGGTCGATACCTTTTTCAAGCAAGGCGCGTAGTTCTTCACGTTTCACACGGGCTGCTTTCAGGCTTACATCGGGATAGATGCCAAGTCGGATTTCTTCACGCTTTTTGGTGTGGGGGTGGTAGTAGCGAAGCCGCCAGTATTTGCCGCCTTTGCTATCGGCCTGCAACGACAAGCCGTGGCCGTCTGAAAGCTGGTTGATGCCTTTGGCGGGTAGGGCAAGATTTTTGCATTGTGAATCAGTAAGTGGGGTTATGGCTTTCGGCATGGTTTTTCTGCCTTGTTTTTATCGGTTTTAGGGGTAATATTTAAAAACGCTGTAAGCCTTTATCCATCAGGGTTTCAGGCTGTTTTGGGGTGATTTGGCTTTAAAATCGGGCTGTTTTTCAGGCATTTTCAGGGGCTTTTTGCGGGGGTTTTGCCCGATATTACCCCAAGAATTACCCCATGAGCTATGAAAACTACAGCACACGCCAGCACATCATAGGCAATAAAAAACCCCTAAAATCTTTTAATTTCAGGGGTTTATGGTGTGCCAGCATATTGCTGAAAACATAGGTTGGTGGAGGCGGGGGGAATTGAACCCCCGTCCGAAAGTCCTCTACAAAGCGTTCTACATACTTAGTCGGTCTATTTGAAGTCTTGCTTCCATTCCGCCGGCAGACAGGCTGTTTGGAAGCCAGTTACCTTAAATCTTATTCCGTGCCAAGTAACCCGACACGAAACCAGCCCATGTAAATAACGTTGCTGTAGGTTTTACCCTACGCAGCCCATCGGCCAACTGCTGCAACGGCAGGCCTTAAGCGGCCAGTGCGTAAGTTTCGTCGTTTGCGACTATTTAAGTTCAGTGTTTTACGGGAATCTGAGACCCCGGTATGCCCGCATCTGCTTCGCAACCCCCGTCGAAACCAAGATCGCCCCCAGATAGGAATTTTTAATTATACGCGTTTGGCCGGATAAATGCCACCGATACTTTCAGACGGCCTATCGGTTATAATGGCCGTCTGAAAAATAGGGCGGACAAGCTTATGTATGATGTAAACACGCAGGATGTGCGGCGCTTTTTTGCGCAGGTGTGGCAGCAGCGTATGCTGCCTTTGCAGCTGGATGCCTTGCAGCAAAAGGCGTTG
Source organism: Uruburuella suis (assembly GCF_004341385.1). Taxonomy (GTDB): domain Bacteria; phylum Pseudomonadota; class Gammaproteobacteria; order Burkholderiales; family Neisseriaceae; genus Neisseria; species Neisseria suis. The sequence goes on along the minus strand of NZ_SLXE01000002.1, from coordinate 107,010 downwards.
CGCATTATCGAGGCGCACCCTGAATACCATCATTATCTGGATAATATTGAAGATTATTTGGAAAAAACGTGGACGCCTGAAGCTGAGGAAACAAACCCTTTTCTGCATATGTCGCTGCATATGTCGATACAGGAGCAGGCGGGCATTGATCAGCCGCCGGGCATACGCGCGGTGCATGAGCAGCTTTGCCGCCGCCATAATGGTGATTGGGTGCGGGCGGAGCATGAGATGATGGAGGCGCTGGCGGAAACGATTTGGGAGGCGCAGCGTTTCGGGCGCGGTTTGGATGTGAATGCATATATTACACGCCTGCGCCGGCTGGTGGGTTTGGGCCAGGAAGACAATGCGCGCATCAATCCGCATGAGGTGGGGCTGTCGGATAAAATCAGCGGGCGCGATTGAAATCGGTTTGGTTTTATAGTTGGTTTGATGATTATTTAAAGGCCGTCTGAAAGATTTGTTTCAGACGGCCTTTGTGTGTTTGTTGTTATGTTTATTGATAGAAATCGGTATCGATACTTGAAATATTAAAGCGCGGCGTTATAATTGTGTTTTACGAATTTTAACAATGAGAGAAGAAAATGTCGGATTTCAGAATTTATGGTGAAAGCGCGCCTGATTTGGTGCCGGATAGCGAGGGCTCGCCCAAGCTTTTGCGCGAGCCGCGCCGCTTGGCTGCATCGGCGGGTGCGGCTTGGATAGGGCAGGCTTGGGGGCTGTTTACCCGACGTTGGGGCCTGTGGGTGGGCATGTCGTTTGTGATGCTTTTGATTACCACCGTGGTGTCTATGCTGCCGCTGGTGGGCTTTTTGAGCAATTTTCTGACTTTGTTTTTTGCGGGCGGCATGATGCTGGCTGCGGCGGCGCTGGCGGAAAATGATGATTTGGAATTTGTGTATTTGTTTGGTGGTTTTCAGCATAAATTCAAAGAATTATTTATTTTGACGCTGCTGTATTTTTTGGTGCTGCTGGTGGTGGTGTTTGTGTTTGTGGTTGTGATGTATTTAACAGGCACAAACATCAGTGATTGGGATTCGGAGCAGCCTTCTGTGGCAGCGATGGCGATGTATGGCGGGATTATATTGGCAGGCTTTGCTGCGCTTGTGCCCGTGTCGATGATGATGTGGTTTGCTACTGTGTTGACGGTGCTGGATGATGTGGCGCCGTGGCAGGCGATGAAAATGAGCTTTCAGGGCTGCGTGCGCAATATTTTGCCTTTTATTGTGTATGGCTTGGTGTGGCTGGGGCTCTCTTTGGTAATCGGTTTGCTGGCGATGGGTTTGGTGATGCTGTTTGATTGGGTTTGGCTGCCGTTGGTGGCGATGTCTGCATTGATGATATTGGTGGTCACGCCGTGGACGATGCTCACGGTTTATACCAGCTATCGTGCGGTGTGGACTGAGCCGCCGTTGTAATACCAATCCAAAAAAATAACCTAACTTCGTTGTCTCGCCTTGCCGTACTAGTTGTACTGTCTGCGGCTCGCCGCCTTGTTAGCTTACTTTTTTGAATTGGTATAAGGTGTGCGGTAAATGATAAAAGGCCGTCTGAAAAAAGTTTCAGACGGCCTTTTTGAATCATGCGTATGGTTGTGTTTGCCATTCAAGCTGCACGATTTTATGCCTGCATTTTCAGCCAGAAAAACTGGCGGCAGGTGTTGGCAAAGGTTTTTTGCTCGGGCGCGATATCGGCTTCGGGCGGGTGCTGCATGATGCGGTAGCTGATCCACATCGGCAGGCAGGCGGGGGCGGCTTCGGGGGTGCCTTCGTAAAGGTCAGTTTCGATGCGGTATTGCAACACGGCACCGTCGCTGAAGTGATACCGTGTTTCGCTGAGCACTTCTTCATCTTCATCGGCCGGCGCGATTTCTTCTTTACGCACCACCACGGCGGGGCTGCTCAGGCCGTGGGCAGCGCGGGCGTAGTCTGCCAGCGGTTTATTCGGCTTCATCTATCCAGGCTTGCTGGATGGCTTCGAGAATGCGCTCGCCGCTGCGGGCGGGGTCGTCATCGAAATCGGGCAGCGCCATCACCAGTTCGCGCAAGTGGGTGAAGCGGATGGTTTTCGGGTCGATGTCGCCGTGGGCATCGTATAGCTCTTCGGCGATGCGTTGGGTGTCGGTCCATTTCATGATGTGCGCTCCTTTTATACTGAATGTTGTTTTTATCTAGGGCATCCTGACATTTCGATTTACGGGTGTATTTCGCCCCTGAAAATACATCTGTTGCGTTAAAAAGCCTCGCAAGATGTTCAACCTTGCTGCGTTTTTTTGCCTTGCATCTGCATTCTCAGGAACAAAATCCCCTCATAAACGAAATGTGAACAGACCCTTAGGCCGTCTGAAAAAGTTTCAGACGGCCTGCGTGTTAATGGTGTTCGCGGGCGTGGTTGATGGTGTATTTGGGGATTTCCACCACCAAATCTTCATCGGCCACTTGGGCTTGGCAGCTCAGGCGCGAATCGGCTTCGAGGCCCCAAGCTTGGTCGAGCAGATCTTCTTCGAGCTCGCTGGGCTCTTCGAGGCTGTCGAAACCCTGGCGCACAATCACATGGCAGGTGGTGCAGGCGCAGGATTTTTCGCAGGCGTGTTCGATTTCGATGTCGTTGTCGAGCAGCAAATCGCAAATGCTTTGGCCGGCGGGGGCGTTTTCAATCACTTTGCCTTCGGGGCAGAGTGTGGCGTGGGGGAGAACGGTTACTTTTGGCATGTTGTGTCTTTTATTGTGAGTGCGGTAAATGGTTTAAATCAATGCGGATAAACCGGCTTGGGTTTACAGGTTTTCCACGCTTTGGCCGGTGAGGGCGCGTTGGATGTTGCGGTTCATGCGTTTGGCGGCAAAATCATCGGTGGCTTGCGCCAGCGCGGTGGTGGCGGCGCGGATCTGCTCGGCGGTGTGGCTGCTCAGGTTGGTTTGCAGCTTGCTGATTAGCGCTTGAATATGGGCAAGCGCGGAGGGCTCCAGCAAATCGCTGTCGAGCGCCAGCGCGGCAGACACGGCGGCAATCAGCCCTTCTGCTTCCACTTGGGCTTCGGCGCGCGCGCGCGCGGCCATGTCTTCACCGGCGTTGTTCATGCCTTCTTTGAGCATGCGGGTGATGGTTTCATCATCGAGGCCGTAAGAAGGTTTCACTTCGATTTGCGCCTGCACGCCGCTGGTTTGCTCGCGGGCAGACACGGAAAGCAGGCCGTCTGCATCCACTTGGAAGGTAACGCGGATGCGTGCGGCGCCCGCCACCATGGGCGGAATGCCGCGCAGGGTGAATTTGGCCAGGCTGCGGCAATCGCTCACCAGCTCGCGCTCGCCTTGCACCACGTGCACGGTCATGGCGGTTTGACCGTCTTTAAAGGTGGTGAAATCTTGCGCGCGTGCGGTGGGCAGCGTGCTGTTGCGCGGAATCACTTTTTCGGCCAGGCCGCCGTAAGTTTCGAGGCCGAGCGAGAGCGGGGTAACGTCGAGCAGCAGCCATTCGTCGTCGTTTTTATTGCCGGCGAGCACATTGGCCTGCATGGCGGCACCGAGTGCCACTACTTGGTCGGGGTTGAGGTTGTTGAGCGGGGTTTGGCCGAAAAACATGGCCACGGTTTGCTGCACATGCGGCATGCGGGTGGCACCGCCCACCATAATCACGCCTTTGATGTCGGCTTTGCCCACGCCGGCATCTTTGAGCGCCTGCTTCACCGGCTCGATGGTTTTGGCCACTAAATGTTGGGTGAGGTTTTGAAACTCCTGGCGGGTGATGTTGCTGCTGATTTGGCGGCCGTCTGAAAGCGTGGCCTGAATGGTGGCGCTGGATTCGGTGGTGAGCGTTTCTTTGGCGGCGCGCACGAGGCTGAGCAAAAGCTGGCTGTCTTGCTCGTTAAGCTGCGAGAGCTGGTTTTGCTCAAGCAGATGGCAGAAGAGGCGGTGGTCGAAATCATCGCCGCCCAGCGCGCTGTTGCCGCCGGTGGCTTTCACTTCAAACAAACCTTTGGTGAGCTGCAACACCGACACATCAAACGTGCCGCCACCCAAATCGTATACCACAAACGTGCCCTCGGCGCGGTTGTCGAGGCCGTAGGCAATGGCGGCGGCGGTGGGCTCGTTGAGCAGGCGCAGCACATTGAGGCCGGCCAGGCGCGCGGCATCTTTGGTGGCTTGGCGTTGGGCATCGTCGAAATAAGCCGGCACGGTAATCACGGCACTGGTGAGCGGGCCGCCCAAACGCTCTTCGGCGCGTGTTTTGAGGGTGCGCAAAATTTCGGCCGACACGTCAATCGGGGTTTTATTGCCTTGGCGGGTGTGCAATTCAATCAGGCGCTCGTTGTTGCCGAAGCGGTAGGGGAAATAATGGTTGTCGGCTTTGAGGTCGGCCAGGGTGCGCCCGATCAGGCGCTTGGCCGAGCTGATGGTGTTGACCGGGTCGATTTTCTGCGCTTTGAGCGCATCATGGCCCACTTCCACGCGCGCATCTTCGCAATAGCGCACCACCGAGGGCAGCGTGGCGCGGCCTTGCTCATCGGTGAGGCAAACGGCGCTGCCGCTTTTGACGGCGGCCACCAAGCTGTTGGTGGTGCCCAAATCGATGCCTGCGGCGAGGCGGTGTTGGTGCGGGGCGGCGGCGAGGCCGGGTTCGGCGATTTGCAATAGTGCCATATTATTGTATGCCTTTGGGTGTTCGGGTTTGTGGGGCATATTCTAGCAGATTTGGCGCGCATAGTTGAGTGGTTTTGTCGGAATTGTGCCCGCGCGTTGGCAGGCCGTCTGAAAATTTGTTGCCGTCGGAAAATCCCGCTACAATCCGATGTTAACAAAACCCGCAGGGAGCCGCTGTGCAGCCACTTGATTATTGCCGCCAAAAAGCCGCCGAAAGCCGCTCGAGCTTTTTGGCTGCGTTTCGTTTTTTGCCGCAGCGCCGGCAAGATGCCATGACGGTGCTGTATGCGTTTTGCCGCGAGCTCGATGATGTGGTGGACGATTGCACCGATATGCAGGTGGCGCAAACCACGCTTAATTGGTGGCGCGCCGATTTGGCCAAGGTGTTTGACGGCGGCGCGCCCGAGCATCCGGTGTGCCGCGCGCTGCAAGGCGTGGTGGCGGAATTTGCGCTGCCGCACGATGAGCTGGCGGAAATCATCGAGGGCATGCAGATGGATTTAACCCGGGCGCGCTACGCAAACTTTGCTGAATTGCAGCTTTACTGCCACCGCGTGGCCGGTGTGGTGGGGCGGTTGATCACGCGCATTTTGGGCTTTAGCCGCCCCGAAACATTGAATTATGCCGATAAAATGGGCTTGGCTTTGCAGCTCACCAATATCATCCGCGATGTGGGCGAAGATGCGCGCAACGGCCGCATTTATCTGCCGATGGAAGATTTGCAGCGCTTTGACGTGCCCGCGCAAACCATTATGCAGGCCGCGCCCACGCCGCAATTTGCCGAATTGATGGCGTTTCAAATCGCGCGTGCGCGCGCCATTTATCGCGAAGCGCTGGCGCTGCTGCCGGCTGCTGATAAAAAGGCCCAAAAAATGGGCTTGATTTTGGCGGCGATTTATTATGCGCTGCTCAACGAAATCGAGCGCGACGGTGCGCAAAACGTGTTGAAATACAAAATTGCCATTCCCGGCCCGCGCAAAAAACGCATCGCCCTGAAAACCTGGCTGTTTGGATTTAAACCATGAATGTTTTAAGCAAGCAACATCAAACCCGCCCGAAAATCGCCGTGATCGGCGCGGGCTGGGCGGGCTTGTCGGCAGCGGTGCATTTGGGCAACAAAGCCGAGGTGCATGTGTTTGAAGCGGGCAAGCAGGCGGGCGGGCGGGCGCGCACGCTGGCGGCCGGGCGCGGTGATTTCAGCTTTTTGGACAACGGCCAGCATATTTTAATCGGCGCTTATCACGGCGTGCGCACGCTGATGCAGCAAATCGGCGTGCCGGAAAACGCGGCTTTTGTGCGCTGCCCGCTGCAATGGCATATGGCCGACGGCATGCAGTTTAAGGCGGCTTCGCTGCCCGCACCGCTGCATTTGTTGGCCGGCATTTTGTGTGCCAAAAAGCTGGGCTTTGCCGATAAACTGCGCCTGCTCGACAGCATGCGCGCTTTGCAGCGGCGCCACGGCTTGAACCCGCCCGACATCAGCGTGGGCGAATGGTTGGGCAAGCGGCACACGCCGCGCCGGCTGGTGGCCGAATTTTGGCAGCCGCTGGTGTGGGGCGCACTCAACACACCGCTTGAGTCGGCCAGCCTGAATATTCTGGCTAATGTGTTGCAAGACGGGGTGTGGGCGCAAAAAAGCGACAGCGATTATCTGCTGCCCAAGCTTGATTTGGGGCGCATTATGGCCGAGCCGGCTTTAGGCCGTCTGAAAAAAAGCGGTGCGGTGGTGCATTTGGAAAGCCGCGTGGGGCGTTTGCAGCCGCTGCCGAGCGGGCAAATCGAAGTAAACGGCGCGGCTTTCGACTGCGCTGTTTTGGCGGTGGCACCTTATCACGCTGCGACGCTCTTGCCGCCTGACACGCCGGCAAACATTCAGACGGCCTATGCCGATATGCAGTATCATGCCATTACTACGGTATATTTGCGTTATGCTGCGCCGCTGAATCTGCCCGCCGCCATGACCGGCCTGGCAAACGGCACGGCGCAATGGCTGATTGGCCGCGCGGCATTGGGCGGCAGTGCATATGAAGTGGCGGCGGTGATCAGCGTGTCGGATATCGTCGGCGGCTTTGCGCCCGATGAATGGGTGGCGCGGGTGAATGCGGATGTGCAAACTTTGTGCCCGGATGCGGGTGCACCCGTTGCCGCGCGCGTGATTACCGAAAAGCGCGCCACCACGGCTGCCGTTGCCCACCGCCGCTTGCCCGATTTGGCCTGGCTGCACCATCAGCATATTTATCCGGCGGGCGATTATCTGCACCCGCGCTATCCGGCCACGCTGGAGGCAGCGGTGCAAACCGGCCAATCGGCCGCCGCTTTGTGTTTGAACGAATGGGCGTTATCAAAACGAACTGCTTAGAACTGCTTAAAGGAAAACAATAAAATGGCTCAACTGCAAGAAAAAATCCTGCTGGTCACCGGCGCATCGCAAGGCATAGGCGAGCAAGTGGCCAAAGCGTATGCCGCTGCCGGCGCCACGGTGGTGTTGGTGGCGCGCCATCAGAAAAAGCTTGAAAAAGTGTATGACGAAATCGTGGCTGCCGGCGGCCCCGAGCCTTTTGCCATCTGCTTTGATTTGCTCAGCGCCGAAGAGGCCGAATTTGAGCGCTTGGCCGCCACCATTGCCGAAGCCACCGGCGGCAGGCTCGACGGCATCGTGCATTGCGCCAGCTATTTCTACGCGCTCTCGCCGCTCGATTTCCAAACCGTGGCCGAATGGGTGAACCAATACCGCATCAACACTGTGGCGCCGATGGGGCTCACCCGCGCCTTTTTGCCGCTGCTGAAACAATCGGCCGATGCTTCGGTGATTTTTGTCGGCGAGAGCCACAGTGAAGACCCGAAAGCTTATTGGGGCGGCTTCGGCGCATCGAAAGCGGCGCTGAATTATTTGTGCAAAGTGGCGGCCGACGAATGGGAGCGCTTTGAAAATCTGCGCGCCAATGTGCTCGTGCCAGGCCCTGTGAATTCGCCCCAACGCATGAAAACCCACCCCGGCGAAGCGCGCAGCGAGCGCAAAGATTATGAAGAAATCATGCCTGATTTCGTGTGGTGGGCGAGCGTGGAGAGCCGCGGGCGCAGCGGCGAGATTGTGTATTTATAGGCCGTCTGAAAAGATTGTCAAAACCATTTATTTTTGAATACGCACAGGCATAGAAGTGTTTGGCGGATAAGCTTGCATCGGTTTTGAAAAACATCAGGCCGTCTGAAACTTTGGTTTCAGACGGCCTGATGTTTTTTGGATGGGTATCATTCAATCTGCTGCGGCCAGCCGCTTGTGTCCACCTCGGGATAAGCCAGATGCAGCTTGCGCAAATGTTCGAGCAAGATGTTGACGATAATCAGGCTGCGGCCGGATTTGGAATCGGCGGGCACGATATACCAAGGTGCGTGGTCGGTGTCGGTGGCGGCAATCACTTGTTGATAAGTTTGCATAAATTGCGGCCACAGCTTGCGGTCTTCGAGATCGCCGGGGTTGAATTTCCAGTGTTTTTCAGGATTATCAAGGCGCTCTTGCAGGCGCTCGCGCTGCGCTTCGTTGGAAATATTGAGGAAAATTTTCACGATGGTGGTGCCGGTTTCGGTCAGCATACGCTCGAAATCGTTGATTTGGCGGATGCGGCGCGCCTGCTCGGCTTCGTCTATCCAGCCGCGCACCCGTGTGACCAACACGTCTTCATAGTGGCTGCGGTTGAAAATCACGATTTCACCGCTTTGGGGCATCACCATGTGCACGCGCCACAGATAATCTCGTGCCCGCTCGGCTTCTGAGGGCGCTTTAAAGGCCTGCACGCGCATGCCCAGCGGATCGGCGGCGCGAAACACGGTGCGGATGGTGCCGTCTTTGCCGGAAGTGTCCATGCCTTGCAGCACCACTAAAAAGCGGTGTTTGGCTTGCGCATAAAGAATATCCTGCAATTGATCGAGCTCGGCGCTCAAGGCTTCGGTGGCGAGCTTGCGGGCTTCTTTGCTATCAGGCAGGCCGGATTTGTCGCCGGCCGGAAAATCGGCAAGTTTGAATTTTTTGCCGCCGGCGCGGTATTTTTCAGTAAAGCTCATCAGAAATGCTCCTTTCCTTTAAGGTTTGGATGCTTTTTGCGTCAGGTTGCGGCCATCGCGGTTGTCGAGGCCGATGAAAATCCAGCTTGAGATAAAGGTGATGGCGCCCAGATAAATAAAGGTGTAGCGAAAAGCGGCGTGCAGATTATCGGTGGCGATGCTGCTTTGGCTTAAAAACTGCAAAATCAGCGCGCCCAAGGCGATGCCGAAGCTCATGGCCAGCTGCTGGTTGACGGCCATCAGGCTGTTGCCGCTGCCGGCTTGAAACGAGCGCAAGTCGGCCACGGTGAGCGTGTTCATGGCGGAAAATTGTAATGAGTTGCCCATGCCCACCACAAACAGCAGCGCTGCCCACAGCCATAAAGGGGTGTGCGCCGAGGGAATGGCCAAACACATTATCAGGCAGCCGAGCAGGCGGGTGTTGGCCACCAGCACCCGGCGGTAGCCGAAATAGCCCATCAAAGGTTTGATGAGCGGCTTAACCAAAATCGAGGCAATGGCAATCGGCGCGAGCAGCCAGCCCGACAGGCTGGCGCTGAAGCCGAAGGCGAGTTGAAACAGCAAAGGCAGCAGAAACGGCACCGAGCTGATGCCCAAGCGGCTGAACAAATTGCCCGCCAGCCCCAGCCGGAAAGTGCGCACCTGAAAAAGATTGCGCGCATAAAGCGGCGCATCATCGCGCTTGGCGTGCTGCCAGTAAAGCCACAGCGCGGCTGCGCCGCTTAGAGCCATCAGCATGGCGAAAAAGCGGGTGCCGGGGTGGGTGACGATTTCTACCGATAAACTCAGCGAGCAGGCGGCTGCGGCAAACAGCAGAAAGCCGACCACATCGAAATGCTCTTTTCCTTCGCCCTTAAGGTCGGGCATCACCTTGAGCGCAAACACCATGCCGGCGATGCCGATGGGCACATTAATCAGGAAAATCCAATGCCAGCTGGCATAGTCTACCAAATAGCCGCCCACCAAAGGCCCCAGCACCGGCCCGATAAGCGCCGGCATCACCGCATAATTGATGGCATTGAGCAGCTGTGATTTATCGTAAACGCGCAAAAGCGTGAGCCGCGGCACCGGCACCAACATCGAGCCGCCTATGCCCTGAATCACCCGTGCCACCAGCAGCATGGAAAGATTGGGCGCGGCGGCGCATAAAACAGAGCCGAGCACGAATATGCCCATCGAAGCGATAAACACCGAACGCGTGCCGAAGCGGTCGGCCAAATAGCCGCTGAGCGGAATCAGAAGCGCCAGCGTGAGCGCATAGGCAATCACGGCCGACTGCATATTGAGCGGCGATTCATTCAAATCGAGCGCCATTTTCGGCAGCGCCGTGTTGAGAATGGTGGTGTCGAGCATCTGCATGAAAATGGCCACCGCCAGCAGAAGCGGCAGCCAGCGCGAGGGCGCAGGCTTGGGAAGGGCGGGCGGTGTGGTCATGGTTGTGTGATGTCCGAATCAAAGAGGCCGTCTGAAAAAAGCCGGCCGCAGTTTGTAAAAATGAATGCAAACATTGTACGTGATATTGGCCGTCTGAAAACAGTTTGATGTGTGCAAAAACGATGTGCTTGGAAATGCACGCTCAAGGATAGGCGGCTAAGAAGATATCTGCATATCATCTTAAAATTTTCTTTTAAGAAAATTAAATCTCTTATACAATAATTACACATCTTTAAAAATATAAATGGAGAGGAAGCAAGATGAAAACAGAAACCGTATCCAAGCGGGTGCTTTGGGCCAGCCTGATCGGCAGTTCGATTGAGTGGTTTGATTATTTTCTTTACGGCACGGTGGCCGCTTTGGTGTTTAACCAGCTGTTTTTCCCCGCTGAAGATCCGGCCGTGGGCACCATGCTGGCTTTTGCTTCTTTTGCGCTCTCTTTCTTTATCCGCCCTTTCGGCGGCATTATTTTCAGCCACATCGGCGATCGGATCGGCCGCAAGAAAACCTTGGTGCTCACTTTGGGCTTGATGGGCGGCGCCACGGTGTTGATGGGCTTGCTGCCGACTTATCAGGCCATCGGTATTGCCGCGCCGATTTTGATGGTGCTGCTGCGCTTGGTGCAGGGCTTGGGCATCGGCGGCGAGTGGGGCGGGGCGATGCTGCTGGCGGTGGAATATGCGCCCAAAGAGCGGCGCGGCTTTTTCGGCAGCGTGCCGCAAATGGGCGTGACCATCGGCATGCTTTTGGCCACGCTGGCGCTCACTGTGATGAGCATGCTGCCTGATGATGTGTTTTTATCGTGGGGCTGGCGGGTGCCTTTTGTGCTGAGCGCGGTGCTGGTGTTTGTGGGCTTGTGGATACGCAAAGGCATTGATGAAACGCCTTCGTTTAAGAAAAACCAAGCGGCCGGCAATGTGGTGGCGGTGCCGCTGCTCGAAACGCTCAAACACCACAAGCGCGAGGTGTTGATTGCGGTGGGGGCGAAATTTGTGGAAACCGCGCCTTTTTACATTATGTCGACTTTTATTGTGTATTACGCCACCAAAGAGCTCGGCTTCAGCCGCACACAGGCGCTCAACGCGGTGACCGTGGCCACGGTGGTGACCACACTGCTCATTCCGCTGATGGGCGCGCTCTCCGACAGAATCGGCCGCAAAACGGTGTATATCGCCGGGGTGTTGATGATGATGGCTTATGCTTTTCCCTATTTCTGGCTCTTGCAAACCCGCTCGTTCAGCATGCTGATTCTGGCTACGGTAATCGGTTTGGGCGTGATTTGGGCGCCGACCACGGCGGTGTTGGGCACGATGTTTTCCGAAATTTTCAAAAGCAATGTGCGCTACACCGGCATCACCCTAGGCTATCAAATCGGCGCGGCGCTGGCCGGCGGCACGGCACCTTTGGTGGCCACTTTTCTGCTGGCAAAATTCGATCACTCTTATGTGCCGATTGCGCTTTATATTATTTTCACCGGGCTGGTGTCGCTGGTGGCGATTGCGGCGGTGAGCGAGCGTTCGGGGCGGCAGTTGGATGAATAATCAAAAGGCCGTCTGAAAACGGTTGCAGGTTTCAGACGGCCTTTTTTAAAAAGGTAAGGTGCGATAGCGATTCAAAATCTAAGTGTTTTGCGTGGAATGGGAAGACACCCACAACACTTGCGCCTCTTCTTCACCGGCCACACAGGCGTGCCCCATGGTGCTGTCGAAATAGCAGGCATCGCCGCAGTTGAGCACGATGGGTTGGTAAAAATCGGTGTGCACGGTGATTTGGCCGGCCAGCACATAAATAAACTCTTCACCCTCGTGCTGCAAGAGCGCCGGAAATTCCCGCAGGCTGCGTGCCTTGATGCGGGTGAGCAGCGGCACGAAGCGCTTGTTGCTCAAATCGGCACACAGCGCCTGATAATCGTATTGCTTGGTGCTGTGGGTTCGGGCGCTGCCGGCGCGGGTAACGGCCAGGCGGCCGTTGGGCGTGTGGGCGCTCTCTTCATGAAAAAGCGCGGCAATCGGCACATCCAGCCCGCGGGCGAGCGACACGATTTTTTCGTAAGTGGGCGAGAGCTGCCCTTTTTCGATTTTGGAAAGGGTAGACACGGAAACATCGCTTTTGCGGCTGAGCTGCTGCAAGGTCAAGCCGGCTTTTTTGCGCAAAGCATGCACTTGGCGCGCCAAAAAAAGGCTGCTGTTTTCTGCCGGCAGGTCGGTGTGGGTGCTTGGATTCATAAGGTTTTCGAGGGCGGAAACAAAAGTATGAAATATCGTTAATACATGATTTTATCACAAGCAAAATAGATTATTTATTCTCTTATCAGAGAAAAATACAGCCGATTGTATAAGCTTGCCGAGCATCAATAAATGAAACGAATTTGAAAACACATTTTGATTAAAGGAGAAATGGATGAAAATTTTTGATTATGAAGCCACCGGTGCCGGGCTGCCTTATCCGGCCTTAATCCAAGCCGTGCACACGATGTTTGTGGAAGGCTGCACCGTGCCGCGCCGCCACATTCATGCGCTTGAGAGCGATGATGCTGCGGCCACATTATTGATTATGCCCGCTTGGCAGAAAAACCGCTTTTTGGGCATCAAGCATGTGACCATTTACCCGGAAAACGGCAGTAAACACGGCCTGCCGGGGCTGCATTCCACTTATACTTTGTTTGACGCGCAAAACGGCGTGCCGGTGGCGGTGCTCGACGGCAACCAAATCACCTGCCGCCGCACGGCCGCCGCTTCGGCGCTGGCCGCCGATTATCTGGCGCGCCAAGATGCACAAAGCCTGCTGATTGTGGGCGCGGGCAATGTGGCGCGCGAAATTGCGCCGGCTTATGCCGCCGTGCGCGACATCAAACACGTGCGCATTTGGAATATTGATTTCAACAAAGCCTGCCGCTTGGCCGAAGATTTGCAGCAGCAGGGCTTTCAAGCCGAAGCCGTGGCCGATTTGGAAGCTGCCGTGCGCAGCAGCGACATCATCAGTTGCGCCACTTTATCCACCGCGCCGCTGGTGCAACGGCAATGGCTGCAAAAAGGCGCGCATCTGGATTTGATCGGCAGCTTCAAGCCCGATATGCGCGAATCGGAGGATGCCGTGTTTGCCGACACTTCGGTGTTTGTCGACACCGACGAGGCGCTCGATAAAGCCGGCGATTTGTTGTCGCCGATGGCCGCGGGCGTATTTGTGCGCGAGCAGGTGCGCTCGGATTTGGCCGGCTTGTGCCGCGGCCTGCACCCGGGGCGCACGCGCGCCGATGAAATCACCGTGTATAAAGCCGTGGGCGCGGCTTCTGAAGATTTGGCGGCAGCCATTTTGGTTTATCAGGGCGGCAGTGAACGCTAAATCGAAATGTTCAGACGGCCTCGTTGGGCGGATAAAGATAAAAATGCAAATTATCTGCCGAATGCTGATATGCTGATGTTAATAAACGAATCGTGCCGAGCACTTTGCCGGCCACGCCGATTTGCACGATGAAAGATGATAGAGGATGAATATGTTTGATTTTTCCCACAGCCAATCCGCATTGCGTGATGCCGTTACCGCCGCCTACCGCCGCGATGAAGCCGAGGCGGTGGCCGATATGCTGGTGCAGGCGCAGATGAGCACCGATGAAAAAGCCGCCGCCGAAAAACTGGCGCGCCGTTTGGTGACGCAGGTGCGTGCTAACCGCAGCAAGGCCAGCGGCGTGGATGCGCTGATGCACGAATTTTCTTTGTCGAGCGAAGAGGGCGTGGCGCTGATGTGTTTGGCCGAAGCGCTGCTGCGCATTCCCGATAATGCCACCCGCAATAAGCTGATTCAGGATAAATTATCCGGCGGCAATTGGCAGAGCCATCTCAACCACAGCCCGTCGTTGTTTGTCAACGCCGCCGCCTGGGGCTTGCTGATCACAGGCAAACTCACCGCGGCCAACAGCGGCCAAAACCTCGGCTCGGCGCTCACACGCGTGGTGGGCAAGGGCGGCGAGCCGTTGATACGCAAAGGCGTGGATTATGCCATGCGCCTTCTCGGCAAGCAGTTTGTGACCGGGCAGACCATTGAAGAAGCGCTGAAAAACGGTAAAGAGCGCGAAAAATCGGGCTACCGTTTTTCATTCGATATGCTTGGCGAAGCGGCGATGACGCAGGCCGATGCCGATCGCTATTATCAGGATTATGTGCACGCCATTCACGCCATCGGCAAAGATGCCGCCGGTGCGGGCGTGTATGAGGGCAACGGCATTTCGGTGAAGCTTTCCGCCATTCATCCGCGCTATGTGCGCGCCCAGCACGAGCGCGTGATGGCAGAGCTGCTGCCGCGCCTGAAAGATTTGTTTTTATTGGCCAAACAATACGATATCGGTTTGAACATCGATGCCGAAGAAGCCAACCGGCTCGAATTGTCGCTCGATTTGATGGAAGCGCTGGTGTCCGACCCCGATTTGGCCGGTTTTAACGGCATCGGTTTTGTGGTGCAGGCTTATCAAAAGCGCTGCCCGTTTGTGATTGATTATCTGGTGGATTTGGCACGGCGCAACAAACAAAAGCTGATGATACGCTTGGTGAAAGGCGCGTATTGGGACAGCGAAGTGAAATGGGCGCAGGTGGACGGCCTTGAGGGCTATCCGGTTTACACCCGCAAAGTGCACACCGATGTTTCCTATCTGGCGTGTGCGCGCAAGCTTTTGGCGGCGCAAGATGCGGTGTTTCCGCAATTTGCCACCCACAATGCCTACACCTTGGCGGCGATTTACCAAATGGGCTTGGGCAAAGATTTCGAGCACCAATGCCTGCACGGCATGGGCGAAACCCTGTATGACCAAGTGGTGGGCGAGCAAAACCTAGGCCGCCGCTGCCGCATTTATGCACCGGTAGGCACGCACGAAACGCTGCTGGCCTATTTGGTGCGCCGCTTGCTCGAAAACGGCGCAAATTCTTCATTTGTAAACCAAATCGTAGACGAAAACGTGAGCATCGATGATTTGGTGCAATGCCCGCTCGATGCCGCTGCGCACACGCAGGGCAAAATGCATGCCGCTTTGCCGCTGCCGCGTCATTTGTATGGCAAAGGCCGTCTGAACGCCAAAGGGCTGGACTTGAGCAATGAAGCGGTGTTGAAGCAGCTGGAAGTGCAAATGAATGCCGCTGTGCAGCAAACCGATGCCGCCGCGCCGCTGCTCGCAACAGATGCGCAGGCGGCCGCGGCGCAAGCGGTGCGCAACCCCGCCGATTTTAGCGATATTGTGGGCACGGCCGCTTTTGTGCGGGCCGAAGATGTGGCTGAAATCGTGGCGGCGGCCAAAAGCGTGGAAGCTTCTTGGGCGGCGGTTACGCCGTTTGAGCGGGCTGAAATTTTACGCAATGTGGCTTTGCGTTTTGAAGCCAATATGGCCGAGCTGATGATGCTTGCCGTGCGCGAAGCGGGCAAAACGCTGCAAAACGCGATTGCCGAAGTGCGCGAGGCGGTGGATTTCTGCCGCTATTATGCCGATGAAGCCGAAACCACTTGCGCCGCGCGCGCGCCGCTGGGCACGGTGGCCGCCATCAGCCCGTGGAATTTCCCGCTGGCGATTTTCACCGGCGAAGTGACGGCGGCATTGGCGGCGGGCAATGTGGTGCTGGCCAAGCCGGCCGAGCAAACCACGCTGATTGCCCATTTTGCCGTGCGGCTGATGCACGAAGCGGGCGTGCCGCGCAACGTGTTGCAGCTCTTGCCCGGCGCGGGCGATGTGGGCGCGGCGCTCACGCAAGATGCGCGCATCAACGGCGTGATTTTCACCGGCTCCACCGAAGTGGCGCAGCTGATTAACTGCAATCTTGCCGCCCGTGAAGACAGCCCCGTATTAATCGCCGAAACCGGCGGCATGAATGCGATGATTGTCGATTCCACCGCGCTGGCCGAGCAAGTGTGCGCCGATGTGCTCAATTCCGCTTTCGATTCCGCCGGCCAACGCTGCTCAGCCTTGCGCGTGTTGTGTGTGCAGGAAGAAGTGGCCGATCACATGATTGCCATGATTAAAGGCGCGATGGATGAATGGCGTGTGGGCAATCCTGCGTTGTTAAACACCGATATCGGCCCGGTGATTGATGCCGAGTCGCAGCAAAACCTGCTTGCGCACATCGAGAAAATGAAAAGCGTGGCGCGGGCGCATCATGAAATCGCGCTGCCCGAGGGCGCAGAGCAGGGCACGTTTGTGGCGCCGGTGCTGTTTGAATTGAACAATCTTGATGAATTGCAGCGTGAAGTGTTCGGCCCGGTGCTGCATGTGGTGCGCTATGCGGCCGGCGCGCTGGATGAATTGATTGATCAGATCAACGCCAAAGGTTTTGCGCTCACCCACGGCATCCACAGCCGCATCGACAGCACTGTGGCACACATCTGCCGCCGCATCGAAGCGGGTAATGTGTATGTCAACCGCAATATTGTCGGCGCGGTGGTGGGCGTGCAGCCTTTCGGCGGCCACGGCCTCTCCGGCACCGGCCCCAAAGCCGGCGGCTCTTTTTATCTGCAACGTTTGAGCGCCGGCGCGCCGTGGCAGATGCCTCCGCTTAGCAAAACGGGCGAAGCGGATGAAGCGGCTTTGCAAACCATGGCAAGCCTGCTGGCGCAAATGGGCTTTGGGCACGATGCCAAAGTGCGCTTGTCCGCTGTGCTGGGCGAGAGCCGCGTGCACACTTTGCGGCAGGCCGAAATGCCTTTGCCCGGCCCCACCGGCGAGCGCAACAGCTTGAGCTGGCATGCGCCGCAGCGCGTGTGGCTTTACGGCGGTGATTTGGAAACGGCGTTTGCCGCGCTGATCCGCCTGGCTGCATCAGGCATACGCGTGCAGGTGCTGCCTGTGCATCCGCTGGCCATTTGGCAGGAGCATGCCGGCCAATGGCTGGAAGTGAGCGAAACGCCGTTTGCGGGTGCAAGCCATGTGGTGGCGCTGGAAAATCTGCCCGCCAATATCAAAATGCAGCTCTCGGCGCAGCGCGGTGCGCTGGTGAAAGTGCTGCTGATGCCCGATGGCGTGGATGTGTTGCCGCTGTTTGACGAAATCAGCCGCAGCGTCAACACCACCGCAGCCGGCGGCAACGCCAGCCTGATGGCGATGGCGGAAGGGTGAAACTCGCGCAGTTTGAAACGTGATAAAACGTTATAATGAAAGGCCGTCTGAAAGCGTTCAGACGGCCTTTGCCGATAATGGAATCTGCCGATGACTGTTCATTCAGATGCTGATTTAAACCAGGCCGCCGCCGATGCGGCCTGCTCGTTTTTGCAACACTATGCGCCCGCAGCGGCGCCACTGGCCGTGCCTTATGTGCCGCGCCTGTTTGCCGCTTTGGCGGACGGGCATTCGTTTATTTGGCTGAGCGCGGCAGAAGCAGCGGCTTTGGCCGAAGCGGCGCCGTTGGTGAGCCGTGGCGGCAACACGCCGCTGGTGCTGCTGGAGCGGCGTTTGTTTTTGGGGCGCATGTGGCAGCTCGAGCGTGATTTGGCCGCCCAAATCGCGCGGTTGGCGCAAGCTAAGCTGCCGGCGCCCGATTGGTTGCAGGCGGGGCAGGATTTGCACGATTGGTTTGCACAGGCGGGCAGCGAAGGGCAGAGGGATGCGGCGGCGCTCGCGCTGCTGCAAGCGTTTATGCTCATCAGCGGCGGCCCCGGCACCGGCAAAACCACCACCGTGGCCAAGCTTTTGGCGCTGCTGTGCAACCAAAGCGCCGAACTGCCGCGCATCGCGCTGGCCGCGCCCACCGGCAAAGCGGCGGCGCATATGGCGCGCGCGCTGCATCGGGCGCTGGGCACTTTTGATGCACCCGCTGCGGTGAAGCAGCATTTGTTGCAGCTGCAAGGCCAAACCGTGCACCGGCTCTTAAAGTTGCGTGCGCCGCAAATGCGCCCGCAATTTAATGAAGAGCAGCCGCTGCCTTTGGATATTCTGATTATTGATGAAGCTTCGATGCTGGATATTGCCTTGCTGTTGCAGCTTTTGCGTGCCGTGCCCGATGGCTGCCGCGTGGTATTGCTCGGTGATGAAAACCAGCTGCCTTCGGTGGGCGCAGGTGCGGTGTTGGCGGCGTTGGCGCAGCCCACTTTATTGAGTGAAAACGCGGCAGCGCAATTGCAGGCTATGTTGCCGCAACACGGTTTTCAGACGGCCTTATCGCCGCCGCCTATGTCGCAAAACGTGGCGCGCCTTGTGGTGAGCCACCGCTTTGATGATCAAAGCGGTATAGGCTCGCTGGCGCGCGCGGTGGTGGCGGAAGATGCGGCGCTGGCTTGGGCGCAGTTTGCGCGCTTTCCCGAAGCGCTGGGCGTGTGGCAGGGCAGCCGCCGCGAGCAGGCCGAGGCTTTGTATGCTTTGCACGCGGATTATTGGCAGGCGGTGGCCGGCGGCGATGTGGCAGCGGCTTTTGCCCATCAGGCCGATGCGGTGGTGCTGGCGGCTTGGCGCGATGATGCGGCGGCGTTTAACGAGGCCTATCGGCAATGCCTGCAACGCCACGGCCGCGCCCGTGCCGATGTGCCGTGGTTTGCCGGGCAGATGGTGATGATAGAGCGCAACGATTATGCGCTCAATGTGTTCAACGGCGACATCGGCTTGGTGCTACCGGATAAAGAGAATGCGGGCGCACTTGCCGCCTGGTTTGCCGCAGCCGAGGGCTACCGCAGCATTCCGCTGAGCCGCTTGAGCGCACACAGCCCGGCTTTTGCGATTACCGTGCACAAAAGCCAAGGCTCGGAATACCGTGAAGTGTGGCTGCTGCCGCCGTCGGTGGAAATGCCGCCCGAAAGCGGCGCAGGCTTGAACAAGGCGCTGCTCTACACCGCCATCACCCGCGCGCGCGAACGCTTTGTGTTTTGCGGCAGCCAAGCCGTGTTTCAGACGGCCTGCGGCTTGAATGCGCAACGGCGCAGCGCTTTGCGCGAAATGATGATGCAGCGTTTTGAATGAGGTGCGAGGCCGTCTGAAAGCTTTCAGACGGCCTCTGTGTGTTTGCAGCAGGCGTTACCCAACAAAACCCAAACAGCTCTACATAGTGAAATGCATAGAAAAGTGATACGGCGGGTAGGTTGGGTTGTAAACCCAACAAATCCACAGGCCGTCTGAAACTCTGAGTTTATCAATCCAACCTGCGCTGTGGCAGCATGCCGTTTCGTGTCGCTTTTCTTGTATGCCACTATAAAATCAATTGCTTGGAAAAACTTTGGCTTATACCAATTCAAAAAAATAATATACAAACGGGCAGCCTGTAGGTCGGATTCTCGAATCCGACACTTGTTCGCAGAACAAGACACGCACATTGCTTTGGCCGATGGCCAAACGTCGGATTCGAGAATCCGACCTACGCGGATGATGCTGCCGAACTGCTTTTATTTTGTAAGGTTATTTTTTTGAATTGGCATTACAACCTTGGCGGCCTGGCTCAACCTGCCCATCTGAAAAAAATGCGGGTAATGCTGAAATTTGCAATTGTGCACATAAGCAAATGGCTTAAAAATAAAGCAGGCCGTCTGAAAGGTTTCAGACGGCCTGCTTTATTTTTTCAGACGGCCTCACTCACGTTAAGGCGCCGATGCAGCTTCGGCCGGCGGCGCAGCAAGCTCTTGCTCGGGCAGCAAATCGGCTTCGCTGAATTCGGGCTCGGGCTCGGTTTCAAACACTTTGCCGTTGAGCTTGAGCGTGTTGCCGGCCAAATCGAGCAGGGTGTGGACATTGCCGTTTTTCACATCAACATAGCCATCGGCCTGCATGCTGTTGATGGTGCTTTGCACCATCAGGCGCAAGGTGTCGTTGATGTCTTCCATGCTGGCGCGGCCGGCGGCGGCGTCTTCGGGATTCACGCTGAAAATGCTGCCGGCCTGGCTGATGGCCAGCTGCTCGAGCAATTGTTGCGGCACCTGCATATCGAGCGTGGCGCTGGTTTTTTGAATCATGGCGTTGAAGTCGTTCATATCGGCGGCGCTGAGGCCGTTGAAGCTCAATTGCCCTTTCACCTCCACCGTGCCTTGCGGCATTTTGAAGCTGAAGGTGTTGATTTTCAGCACCGGGTTGTTGGTAAAGAGGCTGGAGGCTTCGTTTTTGGCGGTGTGAATCAGCTCGGCCTGAATGGCTTCGTCGCTCATTTCGGTGCCGGCGATTTGGGCGAGCTTGTCTTTAATCGCTAAAAGGCCTTTGGCATCGAGGTGCTCGGCGGCGATGTGGATATCGAGCGGGCCGTAGTGCTCGTTGCCGTAGGTGAGGTTTTGGAAGCGGAAGCGGCCTTCGCTGTTGATCCATTCGCCGGCTTCGCCGGTTTGGGTGTCAAACTGCAATTGCTCCACCACGATTTGCGAGGGGGCGATGGTGCCGGTGGGGTTGATAAAGGCGCCGATTTGCAGATTGGTGACCAAATTCACCAATTCGTTGAGCTTTACGTTGTAATCGATGCCTTCTTTCCATTGCACCGAGAATTTGCCCAGCGTGAAGCTGCTGTCGCCCAATGACAGGCGGTTGCTGCCGTCGGCGGTGTGGCTGCGGATGTGCAGCTTTTCCAGCACCACATCGCCTTGGTCGGCCAGCTTGGCATGCACCAGCGGGGCGCTGTAGTCGTGGCTGTAGGCGGAAAAGCCGTTTTCATAAGCGGTGGTGCCGCTCAGGCCTTGCCACACGAGCTTGATGCCGGAGAGCTCTTCGTAATCGAAAGCGGGCACGCTCAATTCGATTTCGCCCGCGCCATTGAGATAAACGGTGTTGTTCATCTGCACGGGCGCTTGTGCGCCGAAAAAGCGCGCCAGCACTTTGGCCGCTTCAGGCTGATATTGGAATTCGGTGCGCACACGAGCGCGCACGGGCGTGAGGCTGCCGGCAAACGGGCCGTGGCTGACGTGGTTGATGATGGTGATCGGCTCTTGCAATACCGTTTTGAGGTTGTCGGGCAGATATTGCTGCATATTGTGCAGCAGGCTGGGCTTCAGGCGCACCACGGTGGTTTCGGTGGCACTGAACCAACCGCGCTCGTAGCGGTGCGATTCCACGGTGAGAAAGCTGGCTTGGCTGAGCAGCTTTTGTTGCTCTGCCAAGCTCTCTTCGGCTTTTTTGCCCAGATAATCGGGCAACACGAGCAACACGGCAGCCAAGGCGGCAATCACAATGGCGGCAAGGGCAATCAGGAGCTTTTTCATTGCATCAAACAGGGTAGAAATAAAGCGGCAAGCATAGCATTATTTCGCCGCTTTGTCTTTGCGTGTGCTTTTCAGACGGCCTTGATGCGGCAGGCCGTCTGAAAAATGATAGCCATCCCAAAAAGTCAGTTTGCAAGGCGGGATAACGTTTTGGGTTGTTTTTTTAGGTGTGGTATGCAAGGTGGCGGGCTGCTGGCAGCATGGCAAACGCAGGCGCGATTCGCTTTGTGAAAACAAAATATTATCGTGCGCATCACAAACCAATGCCGTCTGAAACATTTTTTCAGACGGCATTGGTTTGTTTTCCGTATTCTAGGATCTGTTCACAATTCATCTCGTGGCAATCTTTTGGCTCAAAAACGCGCCTGCCGCGTTGAAAATGCTCGCAAGGTGTCCGACCTTGCTGTGCTTTTCGCTTTGCAAGCGCGCTTTTGCGCTCAAAATCTTACGCACGGATGAAATGTGAACAGATCCTAGGCGAGATAACACAGCAAGCTTATCTTTGGGGATGGATATTACTGAAGCTCGCGGATATCGCGCCAGCCTTGGTTGGTTTGCACCAGCGTGGCGGTTTGGGTGCGGGTGTTATCGACTTGCGGCCAATACTCACCGCCTTTTTCCAGCAGCTTTTCCGCCCATTTTTCCGGCCTGAACTCAGCCTCGTAGGAAACTTTGGAAAGGGTCACGCCGTTGGCCGGTGTCGGCTCGGTATACCAATTGATTTTTTCCACGCTCAGGCGGCCGATGCAGAAAAGCGGCCCGCGTGCGCCGGCACGGCTTTGGGCGCTGCCTTTTTCGGTGAGCTCATAGGCGCTGATTTTGATTTTGCCTTTGCCATCGGGCAGGGGCAGGTTTTCGCTGCCGCTGCGTTTGTAGAAACCTTCTTTATCGAGCACACGCATCTGCGCCAACACGTTTTGATTGATGCGTTCACCGTTAAAATCCTGCTCGGCAATCAAAATTTGCGGCGCGCCCAAGCGCACATCGATTTGTGCGCCGCCATCGTGCGGGCTTTGCACGCTGAGCGCCAAGGGCAGGCACACGCCGTTTTCTTCGGCATATTGGTTGATGGCTTTTTTGAATTGCGCGTCACCGGCCTGATTGCCGTTGGAGCAGGCGGCCAAAAGCAGGGCGGCGGCCAGCGCGATGGGGGCGGAACGGGGCATGGTTTTCTCCATAATCTTAAAGTGGGATAGCTGGGTTTCGCTGCCAAAAGCATAGCCTTTTTCAGGCGCGTTTCCAAGCTTTTTACACGAAGCCATGACAAACCTTGCCGCTGCCCTTACAATAGGCCGTCTGAAAGAATAAAGCGCAAAACATGACCACGATTTACGGCATTCCCAATTGCGACACGGTGAAAAAAGCCCGCAATTGGCTGGCAGAGCACGGCATAGCCGCCGAATTTGTCGATTTCAAGAAAGCGCCGCCTGCGCCTGATCTGATTGAAGCCTGGTTGGGCGATATCGATGTGGCGGTGCTGCTCAATAAGCGCGGCACCACTTGGCGCAAGTTGGATGAGGCGCAGCAAGCGCAAGCTGCCACGCGCGAGGGCGCGGTGGCGCTGATGGCGGCGCAACCGAGCCTGATTAAGCGCCCGGTGCTCTCGCAAAACGGCCGCTTTTATGCAGGCTTTCAAGCGGCTCTTTATGAATCTGTTTTTAAAAAATAAACCATGAACACACAAACCATTTTTATTTCTGATCTGCATTTGTCGGCCGATGTGCCGCAATTGAATGCTTTGTTTTTCCAATCGCTGCAAGATTGGCGCGGTAAAATCGATGCGCTTTATATTTTGGGCGATTTTTTCGATGTGTGGGTGGGCGACGACGACGACGGGCCGTTTATCCAAAGCATTAAGGCGGCGCTGGCGGATTTTGCGCAGGCCACGCCGGTGTTTGTGCAGCACGGCAACCGCGATTTTCTGTTGGGTGAAAAATTTGCCGCCGAAAGCGGCATCCGCCTGCTGCCCGAGCAATTTGTGGCCGAGCTTTACGGCAAACCTTATTTATTGGTGCATGGCGATGAATTGTGCAGCGATGATGTGGCTTATCAGCAATTTCGTGCTCAATCGCGCAATCCGATGTGGCAGGCGGCTGTGTTGATGAAGCCTTTGGCCGAGCGGCGCATACTGGCGGGGCAGATCCGCATGATGAGCGAAACCAAAAAAAACGCCGAGGGCAAAAGCGAAATTTCCGATGCCACCGAAGCCGGTGTGCAGGCGCTGTTGGGCAAATACGCCGGCCAAAATATCGAGGTGCTGATTCACGGCCACACCCACCGCCCGGCGGTGCACACGCATGAAATCGACGGTCGCACCCTCACGCGCTATGTGCTGCAAGATTGGGAAGGCGAAACCGGCGGCTATTTGAGCGTGCATGCCGACGGCCGCATCGAAACGGCGCTTTTGCATGCCTGATTCTGTTTGAGCCATCAGCTATAAAAAAACCACCCGATAATCACTCGGGTGGTTTTTTACGCTATTTTTACAGAAAATTTAAGAAAATATTGCACAAATTAAGAAACTACCGCTAGTCAAGTTATTTAACCGCTTTTCTTGTGGCGGGCTGATTTTATTCCAACTGAATTAAACTGGGCGCGATTCGGAAAGGGTTGGTCTTTCCGTGATGGCGATGGTTGTTTATTCTTAATTTGGAGAGATATCATGTTTTATTTCAGCGCGAAGTCGTTTTCCTTTGGCGGCGGCTCGAAGTTTTCTTCGGGCGGCATTTCCTACCCCTCGGGTGGCAGCTATTCTTATGGCGGCGGCAGCTCATGGTGCCCGCCTAAAAAGCCGGTGGTGGTGAATTGCCCGCCGAAAAAATTCGGCTTTGATTTCGGTGCCTTGTTCAAATGCTTTCTGCCGGTTTATTTGTGCCCGCCGACCAAACCGAAACCTGATCCCAAACCTGAACCTAAACCCGATCCGAAACCCTGCGTGGATTGCACCGATGACAATCCGGACAACAGCTTTGGCGGTGTTGATAAAGATCCGGGCAATGTAATCAGAAATCCCAAACCCGATGAATTGGGCGCGATTTACGGCACTAAAGTAAAAGACACCATCTACGGCACCGATGGCGCCGACATCATTTACGGCTTGGAAGGCGCTGATGTGATTTATGCCGGTAACGGCAACGATATTGTGTATGGCGGCGCCAACGGCGACACCATTTACGGTGGCTACGGCAACGATACGCTTTATGGCCAAGACGGCAATGATTACCTCAATGGCAATCAAGGTCACGATAAACTTTATGGCGGCAAGGGCGATGATATCTACATGATTCAGTTTGAGCCTGATGAAATCATCGAATTGCCCGGTGAAGGCACCGACACCGTGCGCTCTTTCCTTGACTATACTTTGCCCGACAATGTTGAAAATCTGATTTTGATGAGCGATCAAAATCTCAATGGTACCGGTAATGAGCTGAACAACGTGATTACCGGCAACAGCGGCAACAATACGCTCAAAGGCATGGACGGCAACGATATGCTGTTTGGCAAAGATGGCAACGACAAGCTCTACGGCGGCAACGGTGATGATTACCTCGACGGCGGCAATGGCAACGATTACCTCAACGGCGGCGAGGGCAGCGACACTTATGTGTTTGACCTGTGCGACAGCCGCGACATCATCTGCGATTACGACAGCACCGGCAAGAGCCATGATGTGTTGCAGTTTGGCGAAGGTATCAAAGCTTCCGATTTGGGCTTCAGCCGCAGCGGCAGCGATTTGCTGATTACTGTGGATTCGAAAAACAGCGTAACCGTGGAAAACTGGTTTAAAGGCAGCGCCTACCGCCTGGAAGAATTCTCGTTTACCGAAACCAACACTTCTTGGGACAGCTCGGCTATTTCCAAAGCCATCCAAGAGCAAATTCCGCAAACCCACGGCTTGATTTAATCTGCCCGGTTTGATGCGAGAGGCCGTCTGAATATTCAGACGGCCTTTTTTTCTTTAAGGATATTTGCGGCATTTGATCTCGCGGTCGGTGCAAAACATGGCGTTTTGCTCGGCTGCGCAAGCCTTGCGGGCCTGTTGGCGGGCCAGGCCTTCGTTGGTGGCGGTGCCCTCGTAATTGTGGCCGAACACTGACACATTGCAGGCATACACCGGCGCTTTGCTTTGACGGTTTTCAATAATAATGTGTTGCGCCCGGGTTTGCTGCTCGAGCTGGCGCACACGTTCGCTCAATTCGGCTACTTGGCGTTCGAGCCGCTCGATGCGGCTGTCGGCCGATGCGGCCATGGGAAAAGAGGCGGCCATTGCCGCCATCAGCAGGATGGGCAGATATTTTTTCATGGCAGTGAATCCGTTTAGAAATGTTACATCATAACATTATATTGACTTGATTTGGCGGCCATATAACCAAACACCATAAACAAAGCAAAAACGATTCTTTTTGTTTTCTTTCAGACGGCCTTACTATCCTTGCTATCTCAACAAGGAAACCATCATGAGCCATTATCCGATTTTTGCCGATTTAAACCGCCGCGCCGTGTTGCTGGCAGGCGCGGGGCAGGTGGCTGAGCGCAAGGCCGAGAGTTTGCTGCATGCAGGCGCTGCGCTGCGGGTGGTGGCGGCAGAATTAAACCCGCGCTTTCAGGGCTGGTTGCAGCAAGGCCGCATCGAATGGTTGGGCAAAGATTTTCAGACGGCCTTTTTAAACGATGTGTTTCTCGTGGTGGCGGCTACTGACGATGAAGCTTTAAACCGGCGCATTTTCCAGGCTGCGGAAAAGCAGGGCAAATTGTGCAACACGGTCGACAATCAGGCTTTGTGTTCGTTTATCGTGCCGGCCGTGATCGACCGCAGCCCGATACAGATTGCGGTGTCGAGCGGCGGTGCATCGCCGGTGCTGGCGCGTTTGTGGCGACAGAAAATCGAAACCTTGATTCCGGCGTACACCGGCAAAATGGCCGCCCTGGCCGGCGCTTGGCGCACGCGCGTGAAGGCCGGCATCAAAGGGCTGAGCAATCGGCGGCGCTTTTGGGAACAATTATTTGCCAGCCGCTTCGATACTTTGGTGGCGCAGGGCAACGAAGCGGCCGCTGAGGCGGAATTTGCCCGCCAATTGGCAGGCTATCGGCCGCAGCAGGGCGAAGTGGTGCTGGTGGGGGCGGGGCCGGGCGACGCCGGTTTGCTGACGCTGCACGCCCTGCAAGCGATGCAGGCGGCCGATGTGGTGCTGTATGACGCTTTGGTGTCGGACGAAATTCTGGCCTTGGTGCGCAAAGATGCCGATAAAATCAGCGTGGGCAAGCGCGCCGGTGCGCATCATGTGCAGCAGGAAGAAACCAACCGCCTGCTGCTGCATTATGCACAACAGGGCAAGCGCGTGGTGCGGCTCAAGGGCGGCGATCCGTTTGTGTTCGGGCGCGGCGGCGAAGAGGCGCAGGCCTTGGCGGCGGCCGAGGTGCCGTTTCGCATCGTGCCGGGCATCACCGCCGCGCTGGGCGCCACCGCTTATGCGGGCATACCGCTCACCCATCGCGATTATGCGCAAACTGCGCTCTTTATCACCGGCCACTGCCGCCCCGACGGCGATGGTCTGCAATGGCAAACGCTGGCGCGCGGCAAACAAACGCTGGTGATTTATATGGGCACGGTGAAGGCCGGCGAAATCGCGGCGCAATTGATGGCACACGGCCGCGCCGCCGACACGCCGGTGGCGGTGGTGTCCAACGGCACGCTGGCCAAACAAAGCGTGCAAATCGGCCGCCTCGCCGATTTGGCCGCCATGGCCGAGCGCGCGCCGCGCCCGGCGCTGATGATTATCGGCGAAGTGGTGGCCTTGCGTGATGAATTGCGCTGGTTTAGTGAGGGTTTGATCGAAACAGCGGTGAAAGCAGCTTGAAGCGTATTCAAAAGATAAGCTTATTGCGATCCGCTCTTTGAATGCGGTACGCAAATGCCGTCTGAAAAAAGGGTTTCAGACGGCATTTGTGTGCCATGCGTACGATTACGCTTTGTTTTGACAAAGCTAATCGTACCTACGGTTTGCTGAAATGTGCAAAACAATGCCGTTTGAAAAAGGGCTTCAGACGGCATTTGTGTGGCATGCGTACGATTACGCTTTGCTTTGGCAAAGCTAATCGTACCTACGGTTTGCTACGGTTTGCTTGAATGTGCAAAACAAAACAATGCCGTCTGAAACGTTCAGACGGCATTGATAAAATAATAGAATCAGCCTGGAAGCATCAGCTTTGCACGTTGATGCCGGCGGTGATCTGATTTTGGCTGGTGCTGTTTAAAAATGAGGAAGCCAAATCGCTGCAGCAGCCGCAGCAGGTGGCCACGCCCAATTGGGCTTGCAAATCACCCAGCGTGCTGGCGCCGGCGGCAACGGTTTCTTGAATTTGGCGGTCGGTGATCGCATTGCAGATGCAGACAAACATCATGTGCTCCTTTTGCTCTCGAATAGGAATGAGAGTAAATATTATTTGTTTGTGCGAATATAAATGCAAACCGTTTCTATTGCAAGCATTAAAAATGTAAATAATGCGATAAGGATGAGAAATTTACATTTGCAAACGATTCTTTTTCAAGGGCGCGGCAAAATGCGTGAAAAAGGCCGTCTGAAATGTTCAGACGGCCTCTTGTTAATGTGCAAGAGCGGGCATTATGCGCGTTTGCGGAATTCGCCGGTGCGGGTATCGATTTCGATTTTGTCGCCGTTTTCCACATAAGACATCACTTGCACTTCGGTGCCGCCGATCAGGCGGGCGGTTTTCATCACTTTGCCCGAAGTGTCGCCTTTTACCGCAGGCTCGGTGTATTCCACTTCGCGCACGATGATGGTGGGCAGCTCCACAGAAATGGGGTTGCCTTCGTAGAAGGTTACTTCGCAGATGTCTTCCATGCCGTCTACGATGAATTTCAGGCTATCGCCGATGTTTTCGGCTTCGATTTCGTATTGGTTGAATTCTTCATCCATAAAGACATACATCGGGTCGGCAAAATAGCTGTAGGTGCAGTTTTTGCGCGCCAAAATCACCACGTCGAATTTGTCGTCGGCTTTGTAGATTGATTCGGTGGCCGCGCCGGTGAGCAGGTTTTTCAGCTTCATGCTCACTTTGGCTGAGCTGCGGCCGCCTTTGAGGTATTCGGTTTTCTGCACCACCATCGGGTCGCTGCCCACCATAAATACGTTGCCTGAGCGTAATTCTTGTGCCGTTTTCATTTGTGTGTTTCCAATCAAAAAAGTGTCGTTAAAATAAACGCGTTATTTTAGCTTATCTTGGATAAAGTTGGCTAGTTTTTCGGTGGCGGCCGGCTGGGTGCGCAAGCTTTGCTGCCAGCCCTCAGCGGCTTGCTGCCAGGCGGGCAAATGGTTTTGTAGGGCTTGCCAGGCGGCCAGGCGCGCGGCGACATCAAGCGCGGCGGCACCGTTTAATTCATCCGACAAAGCGCGGTGGGCGGCGCGCACTTGGGGCGGATAGTGCGTATAGGCGCGTTGCCAAAAAGCATGCAGCTTATCCAGATGCGCCATTTCGTCTTGCGGGTAGATGTGCCAGAAAAAAGGCTTGGCGGCCCATTGCGCGCGCACAAAGCTGTCTTCGCCGCGGATAATTAAGCCATCTGCCAGCGCGAGCAGGCGGTCGAAATCGTGTTGCGGCACAAAAGGCAACCGCACCAGCTCAACGCAGGCCGTCTGAAAGCAATCGCCGGGCTGTTGCAGCGCATCAGCGGGAATCACGCGGGCTTGTTGCAGACTCTCGATGATTTCTTTGCCGGCCACAAGCAGCCGGATGGGCGCGCCGGCCTGCTGCCACATTTCAAACCATTGCGCCCATATCGGGCTGCGGTAGCCGAACAGCAGCCATTCGGGGCGGTTTTTTTGCGGCAGGCCGAGGCGGCGGCGCAGCTCGGGTAGGCCGCTCTGGCTGCGTTCGGCATAATCGGCTTCGCGCAAGAGGCCGCCGCTTTTTTCGCTGAAGCCCATAAACCAGAAATATTTCTGCAAACCGTCGGCTTGCAGTGAGGGGCGGGCGTGCAGCGCTTCGTGGGCGGCTTCGGCGCTGAGGTATTCCCAGTTGAGCCACAAAGGCTGCGTTTGACGCATTATCTCCACCACATCGGCGGATAGATCGCAGCCAAAGGTTTCGATCACAATTTGCGGCGCGGGTGCGCGCGCTAAGCCTTCGGCCTGCCTGCCTGCCTGCCAACGGCGCACCACAATGTTTTCATGTGTGCAGGGCGGGGAGGGCAGGCCGGGGCTGAGCGCACGCAGCGCGGCTTCATCGTCGAGCCACAAATGCACTTGCCAGCCGAGCTCGCGTTGCAGGATTTGCGCCAGCCGCCACGACACGCCGATGTCGCCATAGTTGTCGATTACGCTGCAAAACAGCCAGCATATCGGTGCGGTTTTTCTTTCAGACGGCCTTTTCATTTGATGGGATTCCGTTAAATCTTTGACGGGCAAGGTTTTACGCCAAGCTTGGGTTTTGTCAAGCCCGAAAGTTGAAAAATTATTTGCTTATCCACATTGACAAAAAACAAAAATCCGACAGTCATAAAACATACTCATATTTTGCTTGACAAGCCTGTCTATCATTTAAGTGGTTGATTTTTATTTATTTTAATAAAAGGCTTGATTTTTGTGCAATAAAACTGCAATGCCTGATTTTACGGGGAAAACGGCAGCAGTTCACATGCTGTCCACAATGTTATCCACAGCTTTTGTGGGTAAGCGCGGGAAGGGTTGTATTGCTTGAATTTAGTTGTTTGTCATGTTGAAAATAGGGTTAAGGCTCTAATTATAGCGTGCGGAAAACGGCGGCAGGTGTGATGGTTTCTGAGCAGCCCGGGTGGGTTGGAAAGGTTGCTGCCGGCAGGCGGGTTTTGCATTTTCCTGTGCGGATGAAAAAAGCCGGGGTGCGTTGCATATTGCATTGCACCCCGGTTGCCGTTTTCAATTTTGTGCCGCTTTGGCGAAGCCGGCCGGCTTATTCAGGCCGAAATCAGTCGGCCGCTGCCAATTTCTGCACACCGCCCAGATAAGGTTGCAGCGCGGCGGGGATATTGATGCTGCCATCGGCATTTTGGTGGTTTTCCAGCACCGCCACCAAGGTGCGGCCCACCGCCAGGCCGGAGCCGTTGAGCGTGTGCAGCAGGCGGTTTTTGCCCTCTTCGTCTTTAAAGCGCGCCCTCATGCGGCGGGCTTGGAAATCTTCGCAGTTGGAGCAGCTGGAAATTTCGCGGTAGGTGTGTTGCGCAGGCACCCACACTTCTAAATCGTAGGTTTTGGTTGCGCCAAAGCCCATGTCGCCGGTGCACAAGGTTATTACGCGATAGGGCAATTCGAGCAGCTGGAGGATTTTTTCGGCATGCCCCACCATTTCTTCGAGCGCATCGTAAGATTGCTCGGGGCGCACGATTTGCACCATTTCCACTTTGTCAAACTGATGCTGGCGGATGAGGCCGCGCACGTCTTTGCCGTAGGCGCCGGCTTCGGAGCGAAAGCAAGGCGAGTGGGCGGTGAGCTTGAGCGGCAATTCGGCGGCAGCCAAAATGCGCTCGCGCACGGTGTTGGTGAGGGTAACTTCCGCCGTGGGAATCAGGTATTGGGTGAGCTTGCTCTCATCGCCGCCACGGGTAACGTGAAACAGATCTTCGCCGAATTTGGGCAGCTGGCCGGTGCCGAAAAGGGTGTTGTCGTTGACGATATAAGGGGTGTAGTGCTCGAGATAGCCGTGTTGCAACGTGTGGGTGTCGAGCATAAATTGCGCCAGCGCGCGGTGCAGGCGGGCGATTTGGCCTTTCATCACGGTGAAGCGCGCGCCGGAGAGCGCGGCGCCGGTTTCGAAATCCAGCCCCAAGGGCGCGCCCAAATCCACATGGTCTTTCACTTCGAAATCGAAATCGCGCGGTGCGCCCACTTTGCGCACTTCCACATTGTCGGTTTCGTCTTTGCCCAGCGGCACGCTTTCGTGCGGCAGATTGGGTATGCCCATCAGCCATTCGTCGAGATCGGCCTGCACGGCTTGGTATTCGGCTTCGGTTTGCTCGAGGCGGCTTTTGATTTGCGCCACTTCGGCCATGGCCGCTTCGGCTTCTGCGTGTTTGCCCTGGCCTTTGAGCTGGCCGATTTGCTTGGAGGCGCTGTTGCGCGCGGCTTGAAGGGTTTCGGTTTGAACTTGCAGCGCTTTGCGTGCGGTTTCGATTTGTTCGAAACGTGCGCTGTCGAATGTATAGCCGCGTGCAGCCAGGCGCGCGGCCACGGCGGCGGTGTCGTTGCGGAGAAGTTGGATGTCTAGCATGGTGGTTTCCGTGTGGATAAAGGTTGCAATCAGAATGGCGCTATTGTAAACCAAATCGGCAGATTTTAGGCCGTCTGAACGCGTTCAGACGGCCTAAAATCCATTAGGGTCTGTTCACAATTCATCTCGTGGCAATCTTTTGGCTCAAAAACGCGCCTGCCGCGTTGAAAATGCTCGCAAGGTGTCCAACCTTGCTGCGCTTTTCGCCTTGCAAACGCGCTTTTTCGCTCAAAATCTTACGCACGGATGAAATGTGAACAGACCCTAAGGTTGAAATGTGAACTGCTTTCTTATGCCTGATTAATCGATTTTCACCCGCTTCAGGCGCATGGCATTGCCCAATACCGAAATCGAACTGAGCGCCATGGCCGCGCCGGCAAGCACGGGGCTGAGCAGGCCGAAGGCGGCCAGCGGAATGCCCAATGTGTTGTAGAAAAAGGCGAAAAAGAGGTTTTGCTTGATGTTTTTCATGGTGGCTTGCGACACCAGCAAAGCATCGACCATTTGGTTGACCGAATGCTGCATCAGCGTGGCCGAGGCGGTGTGTTCGGCCACATCGGCACCGCCTTTCATGGCAAAGCTCACATCGGCGGCGGCCAGCGCGGGCGCATCGTTGATGCCGTCGCCCACCATGGCCACCACTTTGCCCTCGCTTTTGAGCGCGGCCACGGCGGCGGCTTTGTCGCGCGGGCTCATATTGCCTTGGGCATGCTCGATGCCGAGCTTGCCGGCGATATATTGCACCACGCCTTGATGGTCGCCGCTCATCACATACACATCGATATGGTGCGCTTTCAGACGGCTTATCGCTTGGGCGCTGTCGGCTTTCAATTCATCGGCCAGTGCAAAAGCGCCGATGGGCACATCATCGGCCGACACGGCCACAATGCTGGCAATCTGCCACACTTCGCCCAAATCGTCGGGCAGCTGCACATGGCAATAATCGGGCTTGCCCACTTTCACGCGGCCGATGCCGGCCACATCGGCATACACGCCCGCGCCGGGCTCGGTTTGCGCCTCTTCGGCGGCCGGAATATCGAGCTTGCGCGCAAACGCGGCCTGCACAATGGCGTTGGCCAGCGGGTGGGTGGCGTTCATTTCCACCGCTGCGGCGGCGGCGAGCAAGGCGTTTTCATCAAACGTGCCGTTTTCAGGCAGCCAGATAGCAGCCACTTGGGGCTTGCCCTCGGTGAGCGTGCCGGTTTTGTCGAGAATCACCGTGTTTACCTTGCTGGCGCGCTCCATTGCGGCGGCATCTTTAAACCAAATGCCGCGTTTCACCGCCTGCCCCATGCCCACCATAATCGCCGCCGGCGTGGCCAGCCCCAGCGCACACGGGCAGGCAATCACCAGCACCGCCACAGCATGCATCAAGCCGCTGCTCCAGCTGCCGGTGACAAGCCAAGTGATGGCAAATGTGGCCAGCGCAATCACCACCACCACCGGCACAAACACACCGGCCACTTTGTCGGCAATGCGCGCAATCGGCGCTTTGCTGCCTTGCGCTTCGGAGAGCGCGGCCATCATGTCGCCGAGCAAGGTATGGCTGCCCAGCTGCTCGGCCCGATATTGCACGCTGCCATCGGTGATCATCGCGCCGGCGAGCACTTGGCTGCCTTCGCGCTTGCTTTGCGGCTGCGATTCGCCGGTGAGGTGGCTTTCATCTGCCCAGCCGCTGCCGGTGATCACCATGCCGTCGGCAGCAATGCGCTCGCCGTGGTTGGCGCGCAAAATATCGCCGATTTGCACTTGGTCCAGCGGCAGATTTTGCCAATGGCCGTCGCGCTGCACGCTCACTTGCGCAGGGGTGAGCTTGAGCAGCAGCCCCAAGCTGTTGAGGCTTTGCTTTTTAGCCCGCTGCTCCAAGTATTTGCCGAGGCTCACAAAGCCGATAATCATCACGCCGGCTTCGAAATACACATGCGACATGCCGTCGTGGCCTAAGTTTTGGTGGTAAAACATCATAAACGCCGAATAAGCGTAAATCGACACCGTGCCCAGCGTGACCAGCACATCCATATTGGCCAGGCCGCCTTTTATCGAGGCCCACGCGCCTTTGTAAAACGGCCACGCCAGCCACAATTGCACCACGCTGGCGAGTGCAAACTGCACCATGGCCGGCATCATCCATTCGTGATGCCCGCTCATCATGCCGACCATGCCGATTAAAAACGGGATATTGATGAGAATGAGCAACCACAAGCGCCAGCCCAATTGGGTGCTCGAGGTGATGTCGGGCTGCGCGCCATCGGTGTGCAGGGTGGCTTTATAGCCGGTTTTCTCGATGATTTGGGCGATTGCTTCGGGCGAGGTTTTGCTGCTGTCGAATGTGATCTGCGCATCTTCGCTGGCAAAGTTCACACCGGCTTCGCTGATGAAATCTTTTTTGTTGAGCACTTTTTCAATGCGGCTGGCACAGGCCTGGCAAGTCATGCCTTCGATATCGAAACGGGCTTTTTGCTGCATGACGGTTTTCCTTTCACATAAATGTTTCAGACGGCCTGCAATAAAATGAAGGCCGTCTGAAAAGCGTTTGCTCGGTTTGATGCTTGGCTTGAAAAGTGTTGGCTTTACAAAGAAGCATCGTAGCCGGCATCTTCCACGGCTTCGAGTAGGGCGGCGGCATCGGTTTTGCTCGAGTCAAAGCGGATTTCAGCGTTTTTGTTTTCCAAGCTGACCTTGGCATCAATCACGCCGTTTACCGCCAAAAGCGCATTAGTGGCGCTTTTAACGCAGCCGCCGCAAGTCATGCCGTCGATGTGGAGGGTGAGGGTTTGCATGGTTGTGCTCCTGAAAAATTTGAACGATGCTGCCACTATAAACCTTGACGCGGGGTGAAGGTCAAGCCTTGTTGCGGATGATTGTGCAAGAGGCCGTCTGAACGCTTTCAGGCTTTCATACCAATCCAAAAAAATAACCTGACTTCGTTGTCTCGCCTTGCCGTACGTTTGTACTGTCTGCGGCTCGCCGCCTTGTTAGCTTACTTTTTTGAATGGGTATCAGACGGCCTGACATCACACGCTCAATTGCTCAAACAAAGCCTGCTTCAAGGCGAGCTGCTTTTTCGGGTTGTCGAGCTCGGGGCTGTAGAGCACGAAGCTGTCTTCCACGCGCTCGTCGAGCGTGGCGATTTTGGCGTAGCGCAGGCTGATGTTTTTATCGGAAAACACTTCGGCGATGTTGGCCAGCAGATAGGGGCGGTTAACCGCCACCAATTCGAGCGTATACCAGCCCGGGCGGTCTTCTTCGGGCATTAGCACAATGCGCGGCGAAATCGGCAGATGGCGGCTGCGCCGGCTGCGTATGCCGCAAGTGGCGCCGTCTTCGGCGTGGTGGCCGTGGATGAAATTGTTGAGCTCGGCCTCAAGCGCGCTTTGGATATAGGCATAGTCGGTGCGGTGGTGGCGGGCGGGAATCTGCACGATAAAGGTGTCGAGAATGTAGTTATTCTCGGTGATGTAGGCGCGGGCAGAGAGAATATTGAGCTCGTGATGGCCGAAAATGCGGCACAGGCGGGCGAATAATTTATCGGCATTGGGCATAAACACCATCACCTGCAAGGTGTTGGTGTCGGGCAGCAGGCGGCTGCGTGCCTGTGCGCGCTCGGTGTTGTGCACCAGATTGGCGGTGTGCCAGAGCACTTCCTGCAATTCGTGGCGCACGAAATAAGCCGGCCCCAAAGCCTGCCACAATTGCTTTTGCGGCTTTTCGGGCGTGCCGGTGTGGTGCAGCAATTCGAGCGCGCTTTGCTGGCGGCGGCTCACCACCACGGCGCGGTTGCTGCCTTCGCCGGCCAGATAGCGGCCGGCGGCGTGAAAAAGGTTTTGCAGCAGGTTGGCTTTCCAGTCGTTCCACAATTTGGGGTTGGTGCCGCGGATATCGGCCACGGTGAGCAGGTAAAGCGCGGTGAGCCGCTCTTGCGTTTGCACGCGTGCGCAAAAGCGCTCGATCACAACCGGGTCTTGAATGTCTTCTTTTTGGGCGGTTGAGGACATCAATAAATGGTCTTCCACCAGCCAAGCGAGCAGGTTTTGCTCTTCATCGCTCAAAAAATGATCGGCGGCAAAGCGGCGCGCATCTTCAATGCCTTGCACGGCATGGTCGCCGCCGCGGCCTTTGGCGATGTCGTGAAAGAGGGCGGCCAGATAGAGAATATAGGGCTTGTCAAACGAATGCATTAGTGCTGCGGCCACCGGCAATTCGTGGCTGTGGGCATCCATCGCCAGCCGGCGCATATTGCGCAACACCATCAAAATATGGTCGTCCACCGGGTAAATGTGGAATAAATCGTGTTGCAGCAGGCCGACGATTTTGCCCCAGGCCGGCAGATAGCGGCCGAGCACGCCATAAAGGTTGAGAAAGCGCGCCACATGGGTGAGCCCGCTGCCTTGTTTGAAAAAGCCGATGAAATATTCGCGGTTGGCCGGGTTGTCGTAAAAAGCGCGGTTGATTTTTTGCGAAGCGGCCCACCAGGCGCGCAGCGTTTGCGGCGCGAGCGCGGTGAGGTCGTTGCGGCTTTGCAAAAGGGCGATCACCTTGAAAATATGCGTGGGCGATTCGATAAACAGTTTTTTATTTTTGGCGGCGATTTGGTCACCCACTTGGTAATAATCGTCATCAATATCATACACAATGCGCGGCAGCCGCGAATACACGCGCCCGCGCAGCATGGGCAGCAAAATGCCGTTGAGCTGCTTCACGGTTTTGGTGGCGCGATAGAGCGCGCGCATCAGCTTTTCGCTTTTGATGTGTTGCTTGTCGCTGTGCATGCCCATGTTTTCGGCCACCTGGCTTTGCAGGTCGAAAATCAGCCGGTCTTCTGCGCGGCCGGCGGTGAGGTGCAGATCAATGCGGATTTTGGCCAATTGTTTGTGGCTGTTCATCAGCAATCCGGCTTCGGCGCGGGTGATGATGCGCTGCTGGATAAGCGTGTGCACATCGGCTTCAAGCCCTTGCGCTTTGGCCAGCCACAGCATGGTGTGGATGTCGCGCAGGCCGCCGGGGCAGGTTTTCACATTCGGCTCAAGCACCGCGCCCGAGCCTTGCGCTTTGGCATGGCGCTGCTGCATTTCCACAAGCTTGGCTTCCACAAAAGCCGCAGTGTCGCGCTGCAGGCTCAAGCGGCGCAGCATCTGCTCGGCCACCACATGGCTGCCGCAGATAAAGCGCGCTTCGAGAAAAGCGGTGTCGCCGGTGATGTCGTCTGCCGCGCTGGCGCACAATTCTTCGATGCTGCCCACTTTAACCGCCGGCGCCAACTGCATATCCCACAGGCTTTGCACAAAAAGCGCGATTTGCTCCTGCTCGAGCTCATCCAGCGGCTCGGGCGACACAATGGCCAAATCCAAATCGGAATAAGGATACATTTCATCGCGCCCGAAGCCGCCGGTGGCCAAGAGGCATAGGCGGCCGGCACCGAATATTTCCAGCCACAGCGCACCCAACGCGGTTTCGATGGCTCTGCCGTAGGCATCGAAAAACACCATCGGCTGGCGGTGGACGCGGTAGGCGGCGATGGCTTGCTGCTTTTTGAAGCGCAAATCTTGTGCGGCAGACTGAATAAGGGTTTGCATGGTGAATCCTGTTTGAAATAGGCAAAACAGACAACAAAACAAGGCGCGGTTGCACAATGTTGCAACTTTGTTTCAGACGGCCTTGATTATAGGTATTTACACAGCATTACAATAGACGCTTTTTTGTAAATTTGATATGGTGCACCGAGATTGTTATCAATCTTCAGCCCTTGCATTATTCCAATTCATTTTCGGTCAGATTCAGGAACACAAAATGAGCCACACCGCCGCGCAGCCGCAGCTGCGCAATAATCCTTATAAAGTTGCTGTTGCCTCTATGGTGGGCACGGCTATCGAATTTTACGACTATTATATCTATGCCGCTGCGGCGGTGCTGGTGTTCAACACCCAATTTTTCGATAAAAGCAATCCTTCGGTGGCGATTTTGCTGTCGCTCTCCACGCTGGCGCTGGCTTTTTTCGCCCGGCCGTTGGGTTCGGCGCTGTTTGGCCATTTCGGCGACAAAATCGGCCGCAAAAAAACGCTGGTGGCCTCTTTGCTGACCATGGGGGTGTCTACAGTAGCGATCGGCCTTTTGCCCACCTATCAGAGCATAGGCATATGGGCGCCGATATTGTTGTGCGTCTGCCGTATCGGCCAAGGGCTGGGCTTGGGCGGCGAATGGGGCGGCGCGGCGCTGGTGGCCACGGAAAACGCGCCCGAAGGCAAGCGTGCATGGTTCGGCACTTTTCCCCAATTGGGTGCGCCCATCGGTTTATTGATGGCCAATGGCGCATTTTTCGGCGTGAGCGCAATATTCGGTGCCGATGCGCTGGTGGAATGGGCTTGGCGCATTCCGTTTGTGGCTTCCATCGTGCTGGTGCTGGTCGGCCTTTATATGCGCCTGAGCCTGCACGAGAGCCATGTGTTTAAAGAAGCGGAAGATAAAGGGCTGAAAGTGGATGCGCCGGTGAAAGAAGTGCTCACGCGCCATATCAAGCCGATTGTGCAGGGCACGTTTATCATGACCGCCACTTATGTGCTTTTTTATGTGATGACGGCATTTGTGCAGGTGTTTTCCAAAAGTGCGCCCGCATTATCGGCTGCCGGCCATCCGTTGGGGCTGGGCATTGCGGCCAACACATTCACCGGCTTTTTGATGATAGGCGCGGTGGTATTCGGCATTTTTACCAGCATTTCGGGCATTTTTGCCGATAAAATCGGTCGCCGCCAATGGCTGATTTGGGTGACGCTGGGCATTATTGCTTTCGGCTTGGCGATGCCGGCTTTTCTGCACAACGGCACGCCGGAGATGGTGTTGGCGTTTATTTTGGCGGGCATGATGCTGATGGGCTGCACTTTCGGGCCGATGGCCGCCCTGCTGCCCGAATTGTTTCCCACCGAAGTGCGCTATTCGGGCGCTTCGCTGGCGTATAATTTCGCCGCCATTGTGGGCGCTTCTATTGCCACCATTGTGGCATTGAAGCTGAATGAAAATTTCGGTTTGTTCGGCGTGGGGCTTTATCTGGCGGCCAACGGCATCTTATCGTTGCTGGCTCTGTGGAGCGTGCACGAAACCAAGAATGTCAATCTGATGCAGCTGGATATTTACGAGCCTTGAGCACGGCCGGAATCCGTAAGCAAAAAAAGGAACCTGAAAAGGTTCCTTTTTTCAACCGTATTCTGCTTTCAGACGGCCTGCATCATGCCGACATGATTTCCAAACGCGCCTGCGGCGGCAGCAGCAGCTGATACGCCGGCACGCCCAGCGCCAGTGCGATTTTTTCGATGTTGGATAAGGCGATATTCCAGCGCTTGCGTTCGATGGCCGACACATAAGTGCGGTCCAGCCCGCATTGGCGCGCCAGCTCTTCTTGCGACCAGCCTTTGTTTACCCGAAACAGGCGCATATTATAGGCCAACACGGCACGCAAATCGCCCTCATCGGGCAGCTCGGCCGGCGCACTCAGCTTTTTTACCATCATCATTCCTTCTTATCGTTTCGCGGATTTTACTTCACTATACGATAAGAATACAGGCCGTCTGAAAAGTTTCAGACGGCCTGTAAAATAGCAGTTTATGCCCATTTAAAAAGCAAGCTTATTTGGGATAGGCATTATTTTTTGCTTTTGCCCGCCCACCAAGAAGCCAGCAGCGAGCCGGAAATATTGTGCCACACACTGAAAATCGCGCTGGGCACGGCAGAGAGCGGCGAGAAATAAGCCGAAGCCAGCGCCGCGCCCAAGCCGGAATTCTGCATGCCCACTTCAATTGCCAGCGTTTTTTGCGCATCATAAGGCAGGCGGCAGATTTTGGCGGCGAGAAAGCCCAAGAGATAGCCGATGCCGTTGTGCAAAATCACCACGCCCAAAATCAGCAGCCCGCTTTGGGCGATTTGCGCCTTGCTGGCTGCCACCACCGCGCCCACAATCAACACAATGGCCGCCACCGACACCAAAGGCAGCACCGCCGCCGCCGCTTCGGTTTGCTTTTTAAACAAAGTGTGCGCCAACACGCCGAGCACCACCGGCAGCAACACCATTTTCAAAATCGACCAAAACATCGCCACCGCCGAAATTTCCAGCCATTGGTTGGCCAAGAGGTAAAACACCGTGGGCGTGAGCACCGGTGCGAGCAGGGTGGAAACCGAGGTAACGGCCACCGACAAAGCCACATTGCCGCGCGCCAGATAAGTCATCACATTTGAGGCGGTGCCGCCCGGGCAGCAGCCGACCAAAATCACACCCACCGCGATTTCGGGCGGCAGCTGCAAAAGCGTGGCCAGCGCATAAGCCACCAGCGGCATAATGATAAATTGCGCCGCCACGCCGGCTAGCACCGCTTTGGGATGGCGGGCGAGAATATTGAAATCTGCAGGCGAGAGCGTGATGCCCATGCCGAACATAATCAGGCCTAAGAGCCACGGAATCAGCGGCAGCACCCATTTAAAGGCTTCGGGTGCGAAAAAAGCGGCGGCAGCAAAGAGCAGCACCCACACGGTAAAAGTTTTGCCGACAAAGCGGCTCAGTTGGCGCAGAGTATTTTTCATGGGCGATTTAAGTTAAGTGAATATATGTAAAGAGGCTAAGCATACCTGCAACAAGCGCAAAATAAAAGGCCGTCTGAAACAATCTTTCAGACGGCCTTTAAGTTTTCCGTAGTGTGTCGCCAAAACGCAATCATCTTGTGTTGAACACATATCAGATTCAATAACTCGGGCTAAGTTTTAAACTTTATTTTCGCCCGCACAGAAACAATAAAGCCGGGTTTTAAAACAAAGCCGGGCTTTAAAAAGAAAAAGGCCGTCTGAAAATTTTTTCAGACGGCCTTTAATGTTTAATCAAATGCAATCATTCAATCAAACGCAATCAGGCAAAACGCTTGGCCACGGCATCCCAATCCACGATTTCCCAAAAGCCTTTCAGGTAATTGGGGCGGCTGTTGCGGTAATCGATGTAATAAGCGTGCTCCCACACATCGCAAGTCAAAAGCGGGGTGGCGTCGGTGGTGAGCGGGGTGGCGGCATTGCTGGTGGAAACCAAATCAAGCGAGCCGTCGGCATTTTTCACGAGCCAAGCCCAGCCTGATCCGAAAGTGCCGGCGGCCACGGTGTTGAAGGCTTCCTGGAATTTTTCAAAGCTGCCCCATTTGGCATCGATGGCCGCAGCCAGCGCACCGGCCGGCTTGCCTTGGCCTTTGGGCGTGAAGCCCAGCCAGTAGAACGTGTGGTTCCAAGTTTGCGCTGCATTGTTAAACAGGCCGCCTGAAGATTTTTTCACGATTTCTTCCAAAGGCGCGTTTTCAAATTCGGTGCCTTTGATCAAATTATTCAGGTTGGTGATATAGGTTTGGTGGTGTTTGCCGTAGTGGTATTCCAGCGTTTCTTTGGAAAGGTGCGGCTCCAGCGCATCCAGAGCATAGGGCAGTTCGGGCAGTTTGTGTTCCATAATGTCACTCCTGTTGGTTTGGTGTGTGGTTTGAAGCCGATGGCGCAAGCGGCCATCAGATACGCTCTGAATTCTACCCTCTCCCTGCCCAAAAGACCAATAAAAGTTATCTTCGTCGGGCAGAGCCGCTATAATGCAAAATTAACCGCCGAGGAAGCCCATTATGGATGATTTTGCCGAAAATATGCCGCCTGAAGACCGCGAAGTGAGCGCTTTGTCGCTGCCGCCGCATTCGATGGAAGCAGAGCAATCGGTGCTCGGCGGCCTGTTGCTGGAAAATTCCGCGTGGGACCGCATTGCCGATGTGGTGATGGGCGAAGATTTCTACCGCCACGAGCACCGGGTGATTTTTCGCACCATCTCGCGCCTGATCAACGAGAGCCGTCCGGCCGATGTGATCACGGTGCAAGAAGCGCTTGAGCGCAACGACGAGCTCGAAGCGGCCGGCGGTTTCAATTACCTGATTACCTTGGCGCAAAACACGCCCTCGGCCGCCAATATCCGCCGCTATGCCGAAATCGTGCGCGAGCGCTCGATTATGCGCCAGCTGGCCGAGGTGGGCACCGAAATCGCCCGCAGCGCCTATAATCCGCAGGGGCGCGATGCCGGCCAGCTTTTGGACGAAGCAGAAAACAAAGTGTTTCAAATCGCCGAGAGCACGGCCAAATCCAAGCAGGGTTTTTTGGAAATGCCGGCGTTGTTGAAAGAAGTGGTCGAGCGCATCGATATGCTTTATTCGCGCGATAATCCTGATGAAGTCACCGGCGTGGCCACCGGCTTTATCGATTTGGATAAAAAAACCTCCGGCCTGCAGCCGGGCGATCTGATTATCGTGGCTGGCCGCCCTTCGATGGGCAAAACCGCTTTTTCCATCAATATCGCCGAGCATGTGGCGGTGGAATCGAAATTGCCGGTGGCGGTGTTTTCTATGGAAATGGGCGGCGCGCAGCTGGTGATGCGTATGCTCGGCTCGGTGGGGCGGCTCGACCAGCATGTGCTGAAAACCGGCGCGCTGCAAGACGAGCATTGGGGGCGCTTGAATGAAGCGGTGGTGAAATTATCGGATGCGCCGATGTTTATCGACGAAACCCCCGGCCTCACCGCGCTGGAATTGCGCGCCCGCGCCCGCCGCTTGGCGCGCCAATTCGGCGGCAAGCTCGGTCTGATTGTGATCGATTACCTGCAATTGATGTCGGGCTCTTCCGGCCGCAGCGACAACCGCACCGCCGAATTGGGCGAAATCTCGCGCTCGCTCAAAGCGCTGGCCAAAGAGCTGCAAGTGCCGGTGATTGCGCTCTCGCAATTGAGCCGTGCGGTGGAATCGCGCACCGACAAGCGCCCGATGATGAGCGATTTGCGCGAATCGGGCGCCATTGAGCAAGATGCCGATTTGATTATGTTTATGTATCGTGATGAATATTATAATCACGACACCCAATTCAAAGGTTTGGCTGAATGCATTATCGGCAAACACCGTAACGGCCCCACCGGCAAAGTGTTTCTCACCTTTATGGGCCAGTTTACCAAATTTGACAATGCGGCCTATGTTCCAGAAGCCGCCATGATGGAAGATTGACACAAATTAGCACAGATGCGCACCAAAGCGCATATTTTATTAGGCGCATCGGCGCTTAATCGTTTAGAATGGCATAACAAAAAATTGATAAAACTTTTCACATTACTTTAAGGGTCTGTTCACATTCCATTCGCAGATGAAATGCAGGCAGACCCTGGAACAACGTCATCAGGCTCTCTTATGCGTTTCAAACCCAAAGGCTTCACGCTGATCGAATTGCTGGTGGTAATCACCATCATGGCCATCATGGCGCTAATCGCGCTGCCCAATATGAGCCAATGGCTCGCCGCGCGCCGTGTGAGCGGGCAGGCCGAGCAGGTGGCTAATCTTTTGCGCTTCGCGCGCGCCGAAGCTGTGCGCATCAATGCGCCGGTGTATGTTTGCCCGGTGCAAATCAAATCCGACGGCAATCCCGATAATTATTGCCTCACCACCAACAACGGCCAAGGCTTGGCTGCTTTTGCAGATATCAATAAAGATGGTGAGTACACCCGCAAGACCGATATCGCCTTGCGCGCCGTGATTATCAACAACCCAGCCCACACCGCCATCACCTACCAAGCCAGCACCGTGCCGCTCACCGGCAGCCGCGGCAACCAGCATGTGTGGGGTTTTCTGCCCAACGGCACCTTCGGCTACGGCACGAGCCCCGGCCTCAATAATCTGAGCCCGGCCTCGGGCAGCGTGCGCATTTTTATGACCGATGCCAAGGCCGACACCGATGAAGCCAAACAAGCCCGCTCCAGCACGCTCTTAATCGACAGCGGCGGCAGGGTGAGCTTTTGCCTGAAAAAAGATGAAAAACGCACCGCCTGTGCCGAGCCGGCCAAGGAGAAATAATATGCAGCCGAGCATTTTCAATTCCTTTTGCATCGATGGCCGAGGCCGTCTGAAAAGCACGCACGCGCAGCAAGGCATGACTTTGCTGGAAGTGTTGGTGTCTATCATTATCTTAACCTTGGGTGTGCTGGCCTTGCTGGCCACCCAGCTCAA
Source organism: Uruburuella suis (assembly GCF_004341385.1). Taxonomy (GTDB): domain Bacteria; phylum Pseudomonadota; class Gammaproteobacteria; order Burkholderiales; family Neisseriaceae; genus Neisseria; species Neisseria suis. Next base: position 63,464 of record NZ_SLXE01000002.1, on the reverse strand, counting down.
AACCGTATCCGGCGTGCGCGAAGCCGAGCAGCAAACCATCGTGGCGCAGGCGGCGCAAAACCTGATCGAAGGCATGCTCATCAACCCCAGGCTTTCATCCGCCACCGCCAGCGGTGTAGAGAGTGGTTGGACGCTAAAATCTTATCCTGACTATGTCACCTCAAGCTCGAAAAAAATCGAAAAAGACGAAGGTGAAATCAAATACGTCAACCAAGGTGCCATTTCCAAAAGAGATTTGGCCAATAAGCAGAAGGCTCAATTTTCTAATGAGTTGTGGCACGGCTTGGGCGGCATTCCGGTGCATTTCATCATTTGCCGCGATACCTCCGGCAAAGCGCCTGTGATCAAAGGCGGCAAAATGGAAGCCAACTGCACCAGCGGCAATAATGCGCCTACTTATATCAAAGTGGCCTGGCTGGTGGAAAAAGAAGGCGGCGATGCCTTAACCGCTGTGAATGCAGACGGCGACTATATCGTTTATACCTATCAGGCGCAGGTAACAGAATGAATCGATCACAACAAAAATATTCCAAAAAGCACAGCGCCGGCTTCAGCCTGATTGAGTTTCTGGTGGCCAGCGTGTTGAGCATGATTGTGCTGATTGCCATCGGCTCGGGCTATTTTGCCGCGCGCAAAATCAACGATGTGGCGCTCGGCCGCTTGGGCGTGCAGCAAGACATGCGCAACGCCGCCAACCTGATTGTGCGCGATGCGCGCATGGCAGGCAGCTTCGGCTGCTTCAATATGGCCAATAAAGAGCCGGCCACTGTAGGCAGCGATGGCAGCGCTTCATCGAACACCCCCCGTAATTTGATCGCAGCAGGGCAAACCACAGGCCTTGTGCCGGTGAAAAGCTTTGCCGGCTCCACCTTTAATGTGACAGGATTCACCGCCAGCGGTGATGCGCTGGTGTTTCAATACGGCATCGGTTCGGCTTCCATCACAGGCAATAACAACGGCACCATGACCATGCAGATGCCGGCTGACGACCCTTTGCAAAACATCAGCAGCAAAATGCCTTTGGTGGTCAGCAGCTGCAATGTGATCGACCGGCCCACTTCATTCACCGCCACCCGCAGCGGCACAGGCGTAACCATCAACAACATCAACCCCGCTTTGAACACAGGCCATGTGGTGGCTGAAATGAGCATTTTGCGCTATGCGGTCAACGCCTATGTGATCGGCACCACCACCGCCGGCGAGCAAGGGCTTTACCGCATTCAGCTGGGCGATGACAACAACTGGCAAAGCCCGCAATTGCTGCTGCCCGGCATCACCGCCATGAATATTTCCTACGGCTATGTGAACAATTGCGCCCCTTCCGGCGCAGCCGCCTCTGATGTCAGCCGCGAAACCTTCACCTTTACCAATGCCTTGGACGACAAGCAAAACCCGCCCACGCCGGCCTTGATCCGCATCACGCTCAATGGCAACACTTTGGCCGCGCAGGGTAAAGATATGGAAAGCGCTGCCTCGCGCACCGATGCGGGCAATGTTTATGTTTACAATATTGAAGCAACCTTACGCGGAGGAAACACATGCGCCGACCGCTCCATTTAAGCCGCGCCCCGCGCCGCGAGCAAGGCGGCTTTGCCTTTTTTATCGTGCTGATTATGATGATTGTGATTGCCTTTTTGGTGGTGGCAGCCACGCAATCGTACAACACTGAAATGCGCATCGGCAGCAACGATGCCGACCGCAAAATGGCCATGGCCACGGCCGAAGCCGCTTTGCGGCAGGGTGAAGGCGACATCAGCACACTGAAAGACCCCACCTTTGCCAGCAATTGCGCAGGCGGCCTGTGCGCGGCAGCGGCAGACAAAGCTCCCACCCCTAATACTATTAAAGACACACCCCAAGGCACGATAACCATCACGGGGGAAGGCAGCGCCATCGCCGCATGGGAGCGCACTTCGTGCACCAATGGCTCTTGCCTGGAAAACAGCGGACGCACGTTTGCGGTGCCCGGCACCGCCAAAGCGCCCCGTTATATCATTGAATTTATCAACCACACCGCCGCCACCAACACCAGCATCTACCGCGTTACTGCCCGTGCGTGGGGTAAAAATGCCAATACCGTGGTAACGGTGCAATCGTATGTGCAGGCATCGGATAACTGAGGGAACAGCATGCAGCAGCGAAACCAGCAAGGCTTCACGCTCGCCGAAGTGATGATAGCCATTGCCATTTTGGGCATATTGAGCGTGATTGCCGTGCCCTCTTATCTGGCCTATGTAGAACGTGGCCATTTGGCCAACGCGCGGGCGGAATTGCTGAAAATCAATATGCAGATTAAAACCGAGCGCGTGAAAAATCCCAAGCTCACGCAAGCCGATCTCGACACCAAAATCAAAAATTTCACCGGCGCGGCCGATAAAACCGTTAGCGATCATTACGAAATCAGCCTAGCGCGCCCGGATAAAAACAGCACGTTTTACTATCTGCTGGCCTTGCCGACAAACGAGCAGCACACAAAAGCCCTGCTGGTCGACAGCGCCGGCAGCACCTATCAATGCAGCAATAAAAAAGCGGCTGAAGACGCCGCCAAAGAGCGAGCCACGCCCGGCAGCGACTGCAAAAAGGTGTGAAGCGGCGCTCAGCCGATATACAGAGAAAGTGCCCAAAAGGCCGTCTGAAAGATTCATCTTTCAGACGGCCTTTGTTATTGCATGGAAAAACAAGGGCTTGCATGAAAAACACGGACAGTAGGCAGGCGCGCCGCCCAAAGGCGGCGTGATTGTGCGCATGAAACTTGTGCCAACACCCAAAACCAAACAGGCCGTCTGAACACCAAAACTTCAGACGGCCTGCACGTTTTATCCCTATTCAAAAAGATAATCTTACAGAATAAGGGTGTTGTGGCGTTGTCGGCGCAGCTTGAGTTAACGATAGTGGAATGCAAGAAAAATCGATACAAAATCACGCTTTATAACGGAGTAGGTTAGGTTGCTAAACCCCCAAGGTTTAAGACGGCCTGTGGCTTGTTGGGTTTTCAACCCAACCTGCCGGTCAAATGCGCCAATGCATTATAAATAAGCATTTGGTTTTCTTTTACTTTATAAGAAGTTTTTTTATAGATGCGGCAATTGATTATTGAATATTCATATCCTCTTACCCGCAGCAGAAACCTGTTCCCTCTCCCGTGGGAGAGGGCTAGGGAGAGGGCAACAAGCCAAAGGCTTGTTTGCCGGCATCTGAAAATGTTCAATATTTAATTGCCGAATCAATAAATCAGTATCAGCCGTTGCTGTGAATGGTTTTGGCAGCGGCATTTTGATGATTTCCAGATTGTTTTTCAATCCGGTATCGCTTTTTAAGCTGAGTTTTGCCACGCATGCTTGTTATTCAAACCAAACTTCAGTATATTGGACACCTGTCCAATACTTTTCAGACGGCCTTACACCATGTCGGACACACGTTCCCAATTTATTGCCGCCGGTTTCAAGCTTTATCCGCAGCACGGCTACCGCAAGCTTTCTGTGCGCATGTTGGCCGCAGAAGCGGGCTTGAGCGCGGGCATGTTTCACCATTTGTTTGCCGATAAAGATGCGTTTGTGGGCGAGGTATTGCAAAGCCATCACGAGCGCTCGTTTGGTTTGCTGGATTTCGATGCCGCAGCAAAGGGCGATGCGGTGGCGCAATTGCGCCATGCGGTGTGGCTGCTGGCAACATGTTTCCGCGACAATTTGGCCTGGGTGCACCGCGCTTATGCCGACAGCGCCGATGGGGTGGAAGTGGTGAATGCTTTTATGCGCCGCAATTTCGAGCTAACGTTTGAGCGCCTGCAAGCTTTGCTCGAAGCCTGCCCGGGGCAAAGCAGCCCGGCCGAGCAGGTGCAGCGTTTGTCGTATTTGAGCGGAGCGGTGCTGGCGCCGATGGCATTGGGCACACGCTTTGATGAAATGGGCGTGCTGCCGGCGGCGATGAGCCATCATATTGGCGAAATCGTGAGCGATGCGGCCATTGCCCGGCGCATCGATTGGGCTTTTGCGGCTTTGTTTCCCGCGCAAGAGGCCGTCTGAATGCTTTATCTCAATTAATCACAGCAGGAAAAAATGATGAAGAAAATCTGGATTGTGCCTGTGGCGGCCGCGCTGGCGGCGGGGGGCTGGTATTACTGGCAGCAGCATCATCAAAGCGGCCTGCCCGAGGGCTTTGCCCAAAGCAACGGCCGGCTCGAGCTCAAGCGCTTCGATGTGGCCAGCCTTTATGCCGGCCGCGTGAAAGCCATGTTGGTAGACGAGGGCAGCCGGGTGGAAGAGGGCGATGTGTTGGCCGAATTATCGTCCGACACCAGCGCGAGCCAGCTTGACGGCGCACGGGCGCAAAAGCAGCGTGCGCAAGAAGCGGTGGCGCGCGCCGAGGCAGAAATCAAGGCTTACGAGCAGCAGCAAAAAGTGGCGCAGCTTGATTTTACCAACACGCAAAACCTCAGGCGCGATGATTTGGTGTCGGATGCCGAGCTGAGCAAGCGCCGCGCCGCGCGCGACAGCGCAGCCGCTTCGGTGAGCGCCGCCCGTGCCGCCCGCGCCGAAGCGGCTGCTGCTGTGGCCGCCGCGCAGGCGCAAATCGACCAAGCCGCTTCGGTGAACGATGATATGGCCATCCGCGCGCCGATTGCGGGGCGGGTGGAATACACCATTGCCGAAGTGGGCAATGTGATTGGCGCGGGCAGCAAAGTGGTGAGCCTGCTCGATCCGAACGATGTGTCGATGGCGGTTTTCCTGCCCACCACCCAAATCAGCCGCCTGAAAGTGGGCGATGAAGCGCGCATTGTGCTCGACGGCATGGATGCGGTGTGGCCGGCAAGCATTACCTTTATCGCCACCGATGCGCAATTCACCCCGAAATCGGTGGAAACGCAGAGCGAGCGCGAAAAATTGATGTTTAAAGTGAAGCTGCAAGTGCCGGCGGCCACCGCTGCAAAATACAACGGCTTGCTCAAAGGCGGCCTCACCGGCAACGGCTATGTGCGGCTCGACAATCAGGCGGCATGGCCGGCAGATTTGGCGCTGAAGCTGCCGCATTGATATCTTTCAGACGGCACCTGCAACAGAAGAAACACAGGCTGTTTAACGGCAAGGAATATATAGTGGAATGCATAAAAAAGGGATACGGCGGGTAGCTTGGGTTGTAAACCCAACAAATCTGCAAGCCGTCTGAAACGTTGGGTTTATCAACCCAAGGTTCATCAAAGCCACCGCCAAACCGAGCAATATCCGGCTCAAGCGAGCTGTTCAGATGATTTTTCAGACGGCCTGAAGCCGTAATGTCATCTAAACACAATATATTCAAGCTTCCCTTGTCTTGTTTGGAGAAACACATGAAAGCCAAATTAAAAGCCTATTTGGAAACGGTTTACAGCGAAAGCCGCGCACACGATGAAACCCAAACCGAACGTGCCGCCTGTTGGCGCAATCTGCACCCCGGCAGCGCCGCCTTGATTGCCTTGCTGGTGCGCACCAAGCAGGCGCGCAAGGTGTTGGAAGTGGGCACTTCAAACGGTTATTCCACGCTGTGGCTGGCCGATGCCGTGCGCGACACCGGCGGCTCGCTGCGCACGCTCGAAATCGACAAAGCGCGCAAAAAGGCCGCGCGGCAAAACCTGCGCGAAACCAAACTCGAAGACTTTGTGCGCATGGAAGTGTGCGATGCCGGCGAATTTTTGCGCGATTATCCAAAATATTTCGATGTGGTGCTGCTTGATGCCGACCGCAGTCAATACACCGCCTATTGGCCGCATTTGCAGCGCATTCTCACCAAGCCCGGCAGCCTTTTGGTGGTAGACAATGTGTTGTCGCATGCCGATGAAGTGCAGGCATTTATCGCGCTGGTGGAAGCGGATAAAAACTTCAGCAGCATGGTGTTGGACATTGGTGCGGGTTTGTTGTTGGCGAGTAGTGTTTGAGGCCGTCTGAAAAGGAAAAACAATGAAAGCTTTATTAATCGGTGCGACCGGCGTGACGGGCAAAGAATTGTTGCTGTTGCTGCTGGCCGATTCAAGCTTTAGCCGCCGCGCCGGTGAAGTGTGGCGTTGAAAGTGATTAAAGGCTTGAACAAACTGGGTTTGTTGCGCAAACAAAGCCCTTTGCCCACACCGCAACTGACGCAGGCTTTGCTTAAGGCGTTTCAGACGGCCTCAAAGGGTGAAACCGCTTATGAGGCGGCGGATATTTTTGCTTTGTTGGCAAAATAAGCAGATTGGTTATAAGGCAAAGCAACGCCGTTATACCCATTCTAAAAAAATAACCTTACAAAATAAAAGCGCTTCGGCAGCATCATCCGCGTAGGTCGGATTCTTGAATCCGACGTTTGGCCAACGGCCAAAGCGATGTGCGCGCCTTGTTCTGCGAACAAGTGTCGGATTCGAGAATCCGACCTACAGGCTGCCTGTTTGTATATTATTTTTTTGAATGGCTATTACGGCAATTCAAAATAGCTCAAACCGTATTGTTGTTCGTTTAATTGGCCGATGCGGGCGGTTTCGAGATAGTCGTCAATGATGATTTGATCGGGTGTGGCCGGGGGCGCGGCTCGGCTGGCTTGTTGTGCAAGGGTGAATTGCAGCTGCGTGTTGTTGTTGCGGTAGGCGGCAAGATGGCGTCTGAAATCATAATGTTGCAGTTGGCGGTAGCTTTCGGGGGTGCCAAACACGGTGATGCGGTAATGATAGAGCGTCCAGCCATCGGCGGTTAGCGGCATACGGTTTCCATCTCTGAGCAGGCCGTCTGAATGATTGTCGAGCCGGTAAAGATTAGGTGCGGTGGCGGTGCTGCTCCAGAGATTGCGGTTGACATTGCTCATATCAAAGCCGGCTGCATCGAATTGCTGCTCAAGGTCTGCCTTGATTTGTGTGTAAAGCTGCTGCCCCAAAACGTATTCGTAAGGCTGGTGATCTATTGCGTTATCTTCATTGCTGCCGTGAAACACGGCCACCGAGGGCAAATCGATATGGAAAAAATATTGAAACGGCTGAACTTCGCTTTGCTGGTAAACCCACACGTTTTCTTGTGCCTGCAAGCGGGTGAGCCTGGCCAGATAGGGCGCTTTCGGCTCGCCATATGTGCTTTTGCTAACCAGCGGCTGCGCATGCTCGGGCAGGCTGCCGGCGTCGAAATCCCGGTATATCCGCGCCTGCATAGATTTAATCAGGCGGCGGTGCTGAAACAGATAAAGCTTACGCTGATCACCACCCTCACCGGGCAACATGTTGAGCCAAACATGAGGCTCGGCACGCAACACTTGCTCGTGTGCCTGCAAAATGTCCTGTTGCGCCACCAGCGAAGCTTTGCCTTCTTTATCGACGATAACCAGTGCATAGCCGCCTTGCCGCCAATCCGTGCCGCTCAGAAAATAATTGGGTTGGCTGTTTTCAGGCGCATTGCATCCCGTTGCCGACAGCAACAGAAACAGGCTGATTAAAACAAGCCGGCAATGATGTGCATATTTTTTCATGAGTGTTCCCTTTTATGCTGATTCATATCCATTCTAAAAAATCAGATACAAGGCGGGCCAATGCAGTTAGGTTATTTTTTAGGATGGGTATAACCCAATCCCCGCTCATGTAGGAGCGCTTGTCCCGACTTGTCGGGTAAAGAAGAGGGCTGCAAGCTGCAAGGCTTATACCCATTCGAAAAAATAACCTAACTGCGTTGGCTCGCCTAGCCGTACTAGGTGTACTGTCTTCGGCTCGCCGCCTTGTTATCTTATTTTTTCGAATGGGTATTACTAAAGATTTGTTTGTCGGATATGGCTATCCGACAAACACCAAGGCTACCTGAAACGTTGGATAAAACAGCTAGGTTGGCAAGGCTTTCTGAAACCGGAGGAAAGCTCGGATAGTTGTATCCGGCGCTTGTTCGCAGAATAAGCTGCTCATTTATCCGCTTCGTCAAACGGCGTTTTGCCTTGCTCTTTGCGGGTGAGGTAAGTTGCCACAATGGGGAATACCGCCGCCAGCACGCAACACATGCCGATGCCGATAAGTGCCAAGCCGCCGATGGGCTCGTCGAGCAATTCGTGCACCCACGCGCCAAGCCCGACCAGCACCATCAAACCGGGAATCAGGGCGGTGAGCCCGCACACCAAAATGATAATCGAACCGATAGGCAAACGCATGGTACTCCTCCTTTTTCAAGAGTTGGTGCACTTATTCTAACATGATGTGTTATTTATAATTATTTGATTTATTAATATAAAAATAAAAAGCTATCGCAATCGTAGGTCGGATTCTTGAATCCGACATTTGGCCGCTAGGCCGAACATAGGCTGCAATCTTGTTCTGCGAACAAGCGTCGGATTCAAGAATCCGACCTACAGGCTGCATGGTGTCCAGTAAGTTGTTTTTGCAATAACAACGGAACACCAGCTCGATTTTTAAACCCTTATTGCAAACTAAGGCCGTCTGAAAATAAACCGATGGATATGAACAAACCAACCCCTGCTGTGATTGTTAAGGCCGTTTCCCACCGCTACGGCAAAACCGAAGCCTTGCGCGATGTTTCGTTTGCGCTGCCTGCGGGCGCCACCGTGGGCTTGATCGGGCCTGATGGCGTGGGCAAATCCACGCTGCTTTCGCTGATTGCGGGCGTGAAGATCATTCAGGCAGGCTCGGTAAACGTGCTTGGCGGCGATATGGCCGATAAGCAAGCGCGCCAGGCGTTGTCGCACCGCATTGCCTTTATGCCGCAGGGTTTGGGGCGCAATCTTTATCCCACTTTGTCGGTGTATGAAAACATTGATTTTCATGCGCGCCTGTTTGGCTTAAACGCGCAAGAGCGCAAAGCGCGCATTCAGCGTTTGCTTGATGCCACGGGTTTGGCGCCGTTTCCCGAACGCGCCGCCGGCAAGCTTTCGGGCGGCATGAAGCAGAAGCTGAGCCTTTGCTGCGCTTTGGTGCACAACCCCGATTTGCTGATTCTCGACGAGCCGACCACCGGTGTCGACCCTTTATCGCGCCGCCAATTCTGGGCGCTGGTGGACGAGTTGCAAAAAGAAAGCCGCGGCATGACGGTAATCGTGGCCACCGCTTATATTGAAGAAGCGGAGCGTTTTGCGCATTTGCTGGCGATGGACGACGGCAAATTGCTGGTCAACGCGCCCACTCAAGAAGTGATGCGCCAATACGGTGTGAACACGCTGGAAGAGGCCTATATCAAAATGCTGCCGTCTGAAAAGCAGCAAGGCTCGGGCGGATTGGCCATCACCCCGTTTGTGCCCGACCCCGCTTCGCCGCCGGCGATGGAAGCGCACGGGCTCACCAAGCGTTTCGGCGACTTCACTGCGGTAGACAATGTGAGCTTCCGCATCGAAAAAGGCGAAATTTTCGGCTTTCTCGGCTCCAACGGCTGCGGCAAATCCACCACCATGAAAATGCTCACCGGCCTTTTGCCTGCTACGGAGGGCGAGGCCGAATTGCTCGGTAAACCCATCGACGCGGGCGGCATGGCGGTGCGCATGCGCGTGGGCTATATGTCGCAGGCGTTTTCACTATATGAAGAATTGAGCGTGCGCCAAAATCTACTGTTGCACGCGCAGCTTTACCAAATGCCGGATGCGGCGGGCAAACAGGCCGTGGCCGATGCGCTGGCGCAGTTTGATTTGGCCGAAGTGGCCGACACCCGCCCCGCCGATCTTTCGCTGGGTATGCGCCAGCGCCTGCAATTGGCCGCCGCCTGCCTGCACAAGCCCGAGGTGCTGATTCTCGACGAGCCCACTTCGGGTGTCGACCCTGCCGCGCGCGATATGTTTTGGCGCCATCTGCTCAAGCTTTCGCGGCAAGACAAAATCACCATTTTTATTTCCACCCATTTTATGAACGAAGCCGCGCGCTGCGACCGCATTTCGTTTATGCACCGCGGCCGCGTGTTGGCGGTGGGCACACCCGCCGAATTAACCGAGCGCCAGCATGCGCCCGATTTGGAAGAGGCGTTTGTGCAATATCTGCTGGATGACGAACAAGCGGAACACGCTGCACGTTCAGACGGCCTCAATCTTTCCGGCAAGCCCGAAAACGCGGGCAGGCCGTCTGAAACAGCGGCAGCCGAACAAAGTTTGCCGGAAAGCGGAAAAGCGCTTTCAGACGGCCTTGGTGCAGAAAACAGGCCGTCTGAAACAGCGGCAACATTCCGCACAGACGATGACAAAGCCAAGCAAACGCTGCCCGCAAGCGAGGGCTTGGCTGCCAAAGCCGCACGCATTGTCCGCGCCGATCAGCAAGCCGATGGCCGCCAAGCGCTGCCAAGCGCCGCTGCCGATGCGCAAGATAAATTATTTTCAGACGGCCTTCACGAAGAAAACAGGCCGTCTGAAGAAGTTTCTGTTCATCAACAATATTTATCTGAAAACGAAGCAGCGCTTTCAGACGGCCTTCACGAAGGAAACAGGCCGCCTGAAGAAATTGCTGTTCGTCAACAAAATGTATCTGAAAACGAGGCGGCGCTTTCAGACGGCCTTCACGAAGAAGGCAGGCCGTCTGAAGAAGTTTCTGTTCATCAACAACATTCATCTGTAAACGAAGCAGCGCTTTCAGACGGCCTTCGCGAAGAAAGCAGGCCGTCTGAAGAAGTTTCTGTTCATCAACAACATTTATCTGAAAACGAAGCAGCGCTTTCAGACGGCCTTCGCGAAGAAAACAGGCCGTCTGAAAAATCAGCAGTCAAACCAAGCCAATTTGAAACCAATCAAGCGCCTGCGCCGCACACCGACTCGCTGAAATATTGGTTTGCCACCGTGTTTACCTTTGCCATGCGCGAGGGCAAGGAATTGCTGCGCGATAAAATCCGCCTTTTCTTTGCGGTGTTGGGGCCGGTGATTTTGATGTCGGCTTTGAGCTGGAGCATTTCGTTTGACGTGCAAAACCTCACTTTTGCCGTGCTCGACCGCGACCAAAGCAGCGAAAGCCGCGCGCTCACTGAATATTTTGCCGGCTCGCGCTATTTTGTCGAGCAGCCGCCGCTCGATTCGGCCGCCGATATCGACCGTGTGCTCAAAAGTGCGCAAACCAAGTTGGTGATTGATATTCCGCCCGGCTTCGGCCGCGATTTGCTGCGCGGCAATAAGCCTGAAGTGGGCTTTTATGTGGATGGCTCGGCGCCGTTTAATGCGGAAAACATCAAAGCTTATGTGGGTGGCATTTTAAGCCTTTATGCGCAAGACCAAATCCGCGCCACCGGCCTGCCGATTGCATTGCAGCCGGCTGCGGGCGTGGAAGCGCGCTTTATGTATAACCAAGATTTCAAAAGCATGTATGCGGTGGCGCCGGGCATTATGATGCTGGTGTTGATGCTGATTCCGGCGATGATGACGGCCATCGGTGTGGTGCGCGAGCGCGAAATCGGCTCTATTGCCAACCTTTATGCCTCGCCCGCCAGTGTGCCGCAATATTTAATCGGCAAGCAGCTGCCTTATATTGCGGTGGGGTCGGTGAATTATCTGGCTTTGTTGCTGATGATGCTTTTTTGGTTTCAAGTGCCGCTCAAAGGCTCGTTTATGGCTTTGAGCCTGGGCACATTGCTGATTGTGTGTGTGTCTACCGCGCTGGGCTTATTGGTGTCGAGCTTTGTGCGCTCGCAAGTGGCGGCGATTTTCGTGACCGCCATCATCACGCTGATTCCCACCATCAATTATTCGGGCTTTCTCTACCCGATTTCCACCATGACCGGCAGCGCTTATTGGATAGGCACCATTTTTCCCGCTTCGTGGTATTTGAAAATCAGCGTGGGCACGTTTACCAAAGGGCTGGGCATGGCCGATTTGCAACAGGAATTTTGGGTGCTGGCGGCGGCTTTTTGCGTGCTGCTGTTGGCCGCCTGCATGCTCTTGAAAAAGCAGGAGAAATAAAATGCGCACTCTGAAAACCATTTGGCATCTCACCGTGAAAGAATGGCGCAGCCTCTTTGGCGACCCGATGCTGGTGCTGATGATTGTGTTTGTGTTTTCCGCCACGATTTATTCGGTGGCCAAAGGCGTGAGCAGCGATGTGAAAAACGCCACCGTGGCGATTATCGATGCCGACCGCTCGGCGCTTTCCTACCAAATCCGCGATGCCATACAAGCGCCGTTTTTCAAGCCGCCGGTGGATATCCGGCGCGAAGAGGTGGATAAAGCGATGGATGCGGGCGACTATATTTTCGTGCTCGATATTCCGCCCGGTTTCCAGCGCGATGTGCTCGCCGGCCGCAGCCCTGATGTGCAATTGCTGATTGATGCCACCACCATGACGCAGGCGGGCGTGGGCGCGTCTTACCTCACGCAGATTTTCCAGCGCCAAATCAGCAGCTTTTTGCAGCAGCAGGGCGCGGCTGCGATGATGCCGGTGCAGCCGGTGATCAATATCGAATTCAACCCCAATAGTTTAAGCGAATGGTATATGCCGGTGATGGAAGTGGGCAATATGATTACTCTGCTCTCGCTGGTGCTGGTGGGTGCGGCGGTGATACGCGAGCGCGAGCGCGGCACCATCGAGCATTTGCTGGTGATGCCGGTGAACGCGTTTGAAATCATGATGGCCAAAGTGTTGGCCAACGGCGTGGTGATTTTGGCCGCTTCGCAGTTGTCGATGTGGTTTATGGTGCACAAAATCATCGGCGTGCCGATTAACGGCTCGCTGGCAATGTATGCTTTCGGCGTGGGCGTGTATTTGTTTTCCATTGCTGCGCTGGGCATTATGCTGGCCACCATCGCGCCCACCATGCCGCAATTCGGCCTTTTGATGCTGCCGGTGTTTATGGTGTTGCTGCTGTTTTCCGGCTCGGCAGCGCCGCGCAGCAATATGCCCGGCGCTGCGCAAGGCATCAGCGAATATTGGCCCACCACCCAATTTGCGGCCTTTGCGCAAAACGTGATTTACCGTGGCGCGGGGTTGGATATTGTGTGGCCGGAATTGCTGGTGATGGCCATCACCGGCGCCGTGTTTTTATTGTTTGCGCTGTTTCGCTTCCGCAAAATGCTGGAGCAGCAGGGGTAGGATATGTCCACATTCTGCTTTGCTGCCCAATCAAATGTGAATAAATTTCAGGCCGTCTGAAAAGTTGGGTAGCGTGGGCAGAATCCGACCTACGAACTGAATGGCATTGTTAAGTTTTTTAGTTAGAGCAAAGAAAAGAAATCAATCATGAACAAACAAATTAAAGCCTGGTCGTTCAGTCTGATGGCCGCCTGCACCTTGGCGGCCTGCCAAAACACCACCGTGTCGCTCGACGGGCGCATTGATGTGCCGCCACAATTCAGCCAAGCCGAAGCGGCACGCGGCAGCGTGGATATCGGCCATTGGTGGCAAAGCTGGCACGATCCGGTGTTGAGCGCTTTAGTCGAACAAGGTTTGCAGCAAAGCCCTGATGTGCAGATTGCCGTGAGCCGCCTCAACGAAGCGCGCGCCACCAGCCGCATGGCGCGCGCCGATTTGGGGCCGCAAGCCGGTTTGAGCGGCTCGGCAGGCATTGTGCGCGGTAATGTGGATAATCCGCTCAACGACAACACCCGCGCCTTGCTCGGCCAATTCCCGCAAACCGCCGGCTTGACCGATGGTAGCCAAGATATCAAGGGCAACAGCTTGCTCGGCGGCGCATCGGCTTCGTGGGAGCCGGATATTTTCGGCGGCAAACGCAGCGATGCCGATGCCGCCGCTTATGCCGCGCTGGGCGTGCAAGAGCAGCTTTACGGCGCGCAAATGCTGGTGGCGGGCGATATTGCCGATCATTATTTCAGCGCCCGCGCCGCACAAAAACGCCTTCAGACGGCCTCGCGCAATATCGCCACCATGCAGCGCATGGCGCAATATGTGCAAGGCCGCTTTCAAGCCGGGCAGGCCACGCGCTATGAAGTAAACGAAGTGCAAAGCCGGCTGGCCGCCGTGCGGGCGCAGCAATCTACCATTCAATCGGAATACGATGCCGCCGCGCGCGCCATTGCCGTGCTCACCGGCCAAACCCCGCAAAGCTTCAGGCTACCTGAAAGCAGCGTAAACGTGTTGGCACAGCAGCCCGCCGCGCCCGAGGGCCAAACCCCGCAAGGTATGCTCGAGCGCCGCCCCGACATCCGCGCCCATGCCGCGCAAGTCAACGCTTATGCCGCCAAACTCGCCAGCGCCAAAGCCGATTTGCTGCCGCGCTTTACGATTAACTTTTTGGGGCAGGGCGGCCGCATCGAAGTGGATGGCGACAGCGCGCTCAAAGGCTGGGGCAGCCTCTTGAGCGTGGGCATTCAAATGCCGATATTCACCAACGGGCGCATCCAAGCCAATATCGCCGCGGCCGATGCCCGTCTGCAAACGGCGCTGCTGCAATACGACCAAACCGTGTTGCGCGCGCTGGGCGAAGTCGACAACGCCTATCAGGCACAAGCCGCACTCGAGCGCCAAAACCGCCTGCTGGCCGATGCGCAACAACAAGCCGCGCGCCAAGCGGCCGACGCGCAAAAACTGTTCCGCCACGGCAATAAAACCCTCGATGAAGCTCTGCGCGCGCAATTGGGCGAGCAAGAAATGGCCGACAGCCTCACCCGCTCGCAGCTCGCCCGCGCGCAAATGACGGTGAACCTTTATAAAGCGCTCGGCGGTGGTTGGAACGAGATGCAAACACCGTAAATGTAAATACTTTAAAAAAGGCCGTCTGAAAGCTTTCAGACGGCCTGAATATGATTTTCATCATGCTTTGATGTAATCGGTTTGCTTAATCGGCATCGGCCGATTTGCGCGGCTTTTTCACATCCACCAGCCGTGTGCCGGCCAGATAATCGTATAAAAACCGGCGTTCCTGATTGAGCAGGGCAAAGCCCCAGGGCAATATCCACCAAATCAGCGCTGCGCCGAAGGCGGCTTTGGGCGGCACGCCGCCGAAGTGGCGCAGACCGACATAGGCCAGAAGCGGCACAAACACCACAAACACGCAGGCCCACATAAAGCGCAGGCGCAGCTGCGGCAGCGGCGGGCGACGGCCTTGATCGTCGGCCAGTCCGATCTGCCACACCCGCATCGGCAGCGTTTGCCCCTGCCGCGCCCAATTGAGTTTGAAATAAAACCACCAAGCGGCCAACATCCACACGCTCACCGCCAAGCTGGATAAAAGCGGCGAGAGCGTGTTGAGCACGGTGGCGATGATGCCGGCAATAAGCGCGGCCACGGCGGTGACGGCGCCGATAAGCAGCGCTTCGTAAACCAGTGCGGCCAGGCGGCGTTTGAGAGGAGCGGTGGGCAATGTGTGCATAATGTGGGCTTTGGCTGAAGTTGCGCGGATATTATCAGAAAGCGCTTATTGAGGCAGCTTCTTTCAGACGGCCTTTGAGAACCTGTTCACATTTCATCACGCGGCAATCTTGCCGTTTAAAATTGCATTCTCGGTTGAAATATAAATAAGCGCTCATTCAAACATAAAATGCCGTTTGGTTAAACTGATGGCCGTCTGAACCCAATCGCTGCCGGCATAAGGGTCGAGGCTGTGCGCCAGCGGCAATTTGCGCAACCAGGTGAGCTGGCGCTTGGCGAGCTGGCGGGTGGCGGCAATGCCTTTTTCGGTGAAATCGGCGTAATCGCCCGCGCCGGCCAAATAATCCCAAGCCTGGCGGTAGCCGACGCAGCGCATCGAGGGCATGTCGGCGCTAAGCGCGGGATAAGCGGCTTGCAGCTGCTGCACTTCATCCAAAAAACCTTGAGCGAGCATGGCGTGGAAACGCTTGGCAATCTGCGCATGCAGCAGGGTGCGATCGACGGGAATGAGCGCGAGGGTGCATAAATCGAGCGGCGCTGTGTGCGGCGTGTGTTCGGCAAAATGCGCGCTCAAAGGCCGGCCGGTGAGCTGCCACACTTCGAGCGCGCGCTCGATGCGCTGGCTGTCGGCAGGCTTCAGGCGCGCGGCGGTGGCCGGGTCGATTTCCTGCAAACGTGCATAAAGATGGGCCAAACCATGCGCGGCTTTTTCGGCCTGCAAAGCGGCACGGGTGGCGGCATCGGCTTCGGGGAGCGCATTGAGCCCCTGCGTGAGCGCATGAAAATACATCATGGTGCCGCCCACAATCAGCGGCAATCGGCCGCGCGCGTGGATTTCGCCCGCCAGGCGAGCGCAATCGGCCACAAATTCGGCGGCGCTGTAGGCTTCGAGCGGTGAAATAATGTCGATTAAATGATGCGGGCAGGCCGCGCGTTCGGCCGCGCCGGGCTTGGCGGTGCCGATGTCCATGCCGCGATACACCAGCGCCGAATCGAGGCTGATGATTTCCACCGGCAGATGCGCGGCGATTTCAAGCGCCAGGCCGGTTTTGCCGCTGGCGGTGGGGCCGAGCAGGGCGAGGGCTTTGGGTGGGTGCATAAAAGTTTTAGACGGCCAAAGAAAAGGAATATTATAACGTATGAAATGGATAACAGGCCGTCTGAAAAAAAGTAGGAAAGCTTTTCAGACGGCCTGTTGATGACGATGGGTTCGGCCGGGCAATATCGGCATGGCAATGGTTTAATCGCCGGGCAAGCTTGCCGGCTCGGACGGGCTCGGGGAAGGTGCCGCGGCGGAGAGTGCGGCCGATTTTTGTTGGAGCGCGGTCAGCAGGGCCGCATTTTCCTGCTCTGCCTGATAAAGCTGCTTGAATTCGGGCAGGGTAAAGGGCGATAAAAATGCCAACGATTCTTGCGTGGCTGCTTGCAGCTGCCGGATTTGCCCGTCCAGCAGGGTGAGCGTTTGCTGATCGGTGCCGCTTTGCGCCAAAGTGTCTATTTGTTGCGCCAAATTCATAATGGTTTGGCGGCGGTTTGCAACGGCATCCTGGCGTTCGCTGTAGTGGTAGTATTCAAGCTGCACGGCGCGGTTGGCTTTTACATCGCTCAGAGAATGGCCGCCGCCGGTGCCCAGTTGCTCCGGGTCGAGGGTTTGGGTGTTGATAATGTAAACTTGAGCCTGTGCGGCATGAATGCTGAATAAGCAGCAGGTCAATAGCGCGGATTTTATTGTTTTTGAAGGCATTTCCGGTTCCTAGCAAGTTTGTTGGCTGATTTGGTAGGGGCGTAGGAATTTTTCCAGCAACTGATATACACCTTTGTCCACCATTTTTTTCACGGCGGCGGTTTTCGGGTCGCCCACTTCCACTGAATAATCAATACCGTAATCTTTGGTGCCGATCAGGCGGAAAAAATTGTTGCCGGTTTTGATGGTGTAAAAAGTGTTGGTCATGCTCACGCTGGCCAAATCGTTGCTTTCGGGCATTCGCACCACGGCGCCGGTCCACGAATCAATCAGGCGCAGGTTGACGGTGGCGGTGATGGCCTGGGTGTTGTGCGAAAACTGATATTGGTAAATGTCGATGCCGATGTCTTTATTAGTAGGCAATACGTTGGTTTCGTCGTATTGGGTAACGGCGCCGCTGATGTAATAGTTGGACGGAAAAATCGTGCCCACCGGCAAATGCTGCAAGGTGGTCATGGTGGCGGAAAAATTCTGAACGATGCCGTTGGGCATAATATAGCGCGGATCCAGAAAATTGTTGCGCGAATCAATGAGGCCGTCGGGATAGAGCGGGGTTTCCACCACATCGAAATATTTGAAGTGCGCCAGCGAATCCATCACCATATCCGATAACACGGTGGAATTAATGTCGAACACTTTGCCGGTTTTGTCGCGAATCGGTGCTACTGCCATGCGGAACCAACCATCGCCTTTGGCTTCGCCCGATTTCACCAAAGCTTCGCGCTGCGCCAAAAAGAAATCTTTGTGCAAATCACTCAAACATTGCAATTTTTTGCCGTAAAAAGTGCTGCCGTCGCTGATTTGTTGGGCGCGGGCATCGGCCACACGTTGGGCTTTCTCGCGGCTGTGTTCAGAAGCATAATACGAACGCGTGGCTTGCAGCGTGGCGGTGCTGCAAGCATTGAGCGTGAGCAGGGCGCCGCAAACGGCAGCCAGGGTTTTCAAGATAGGCCGTGCGCTCATTTGGAGATGGCCTCGAAAGTATTGTTGCCGCGGATATGCACGGTCATGTTGCTGTCGTCATCATCACCGAAACCGGTGCACACCACACCCGCACAGGCGCTGCCGCCGCTGGTGGATTGGGCGCGTATGGTGCTGTTGCGCGCTTCCACACGCACATTATCCACCTGCACGCGCGAGTGGCTGTTGCCTGCTTGCTTTTGATTGTTTTCAATCACCACGATGCCTGCGCTGCCGTTTTTATTGTTTTGCGTAACGCCGTCTGAAAGAATGCGGGTGTTTTGAATCAAAATCTGCTTGTTTTGTGGGTTTTCAATGCGGATAGCAGGCTCTTTATCGCCTGCTTTGGAAACGATGGTGCCGCCTTGCACGATGATTTTATTGCCTTTGGTGGTGATTTTGCCGCCTTGCAGGCCGTTGATTTTTACCTGCTCGGTGTTGATTTTGTTGTGTTTGTTGGCCACAACGCTGGATTTTTGGCTGACAGAGCCTTTGTCGGTAATGGGGTTGGGGGCAGAGATTGCGGTGTAAGCCGTAACAAGCAGAGCGCCGCCTAAGGCGCTTAAAGCCAGTTTGCGTCGGAAATTCATACTCATGATTTACTCCTGCGAAACGGAAAGGGGTTAGCCGGAATGTTTATCCGAACCACATCAATCATGCCGAATCGGAAAAAATACGGCGCAAGCCGAGGCTAAGGCAGACAATGCCCGGCCTGCAACGTATTGATAGTTCAGATAAAGATAAACAGAGCGGCTGCGGCAGATGCCGGAAGCCTGTTGAAATTATTTGGAAATGACGCCGCCTGCGTAGGCGCCACTACCTTTGCCGTCGGCTCTTGCTTTGGCATTGATGGTGGAATTTTCGATAACACCGACAGTTGCTTTGGCATTGATGCCCTGTTGGCCTTTCGGGGTGGCAGAAATCACACCACCAGCCATGGCTTCCGAATCTTTGCCGGTTGCTTCTGCATCAGCATTGATTTCTGAATCTTTGATAACGCCTACGGTGGCAGAGCCATTTATGCCACCGGCCGCACCTACTAATTTAATTGCCTCACCTACACCGCCAGCCTGCGCACCGGCAGCCGCCAGCATCAAGCCTACAAACAAAATAGAACGCTTTTTCATGATTCAAACCTTTCTTGCTGTTTAACCAGTTTGGAAAACGTTTCGTTTAAAATGAAAAATGTCACTTAATTGAAACGTGTATCCACTCATCAAAGCAAGACTGCTGCACCCCGAATGGCAGAGCTATGGTTAGAAAAATCTTCCAACTTATTTTTAGTAATCATAAGTTTATAAAAATACAATTACCGCCTTGCAGGTTGATTTTTCTGTTTGTATGAGTGAGGGCGGTTAAGAAAAGTTCAGAAAAAATTGCTAAAAGGCAGAAAACAATAAAATATTATTTTCAAATAAATATTGGGATTTTTAGAGGATTTATTGTCGGCATGGCCATTGTAGGCGGGTTGATAAAAAGAGATAGAATAGCCATTCGGTTTATCGGAATGATGTCGATATGGGCATTAAAATTTCAGGTTGCCGTTGAAACACGGCTGAGTGGCAGGCCGTCTGAACAGGATGCAAATGCCGGCCTGGCGATGTGTGGTTTATATTTTATTGGCACCAATATCTTGCTCTGCAAATGATTTTTTGTTCAAAATTTACTTGAATAGCCAAGGCAGATAGAGTCACAAATCAAGCCGGCGGCAAACATAGAAAGCAAAATGTATGGATAAAACAGAAAAATTCAGCTTCGGCACTTTTTTGGCGGCCTTGGGCGGTGTGTTGGCCGTGTGGCTGCCGGTGTTGCTGCTGCATTTAACGGTGGTGCTTTTCAGCGCGCTGATCACTTATGCGGCCGCGCGCGCGGCGGCTTCTTGGCTGAGCCGCCGCCGGCCGGATATGCCGCGTGCTGCTTTGTGGGGGCTGTTGCTGGTGTTGGTGCTGATGGCCGCAGCGGCGGGCTTACTCGGCTTTTGGCTGGAGCACCGCGCAGACGGCCTGGCCATCGGCAGCCTGTCGGAAAAAGCTGCTGCCGTGCTCGAGCAGCTGCACACCACGTTGCCGGCGGGCGCGGCCGAATATGTGCCGGCTTCGGTGGCAAACTTGAAAGAAAGCTCGGTGCATGTGCTCAAATCGCATGCGTTGGCGCTGCAAACGGCGGGTGCGCACACTTTGCGCGCCATCGGCTATGCGTTGGCGGGGGTGATTATCGGCGGCATTGCCGTGTTGCAGGTGCCGACCGTGCCGCCGGCCGGTGCGCGGCCTTTGGCGCAAATATTGCGGGGGGGCTTTGATGAATTGCTGCGCAGCTTTACCGATGTGTTTTTTGCGCAAATCCGCATCGCCGCCATCAACACCGCGCTGACCTCGGTTTATCTGCTGGTGATTTTGCCGTTGATGGGGCGGCCGCTGCCGATGACTGATTCGCTGGTTTTGCTCACTTTTTTGGCGGGGCTGATTCCGGTGGTGGGCAATTTGGTGTCCAACAGCTTTATTGTGGTGCTGAGCCTGGGCGACAGTATGGGCATCACTTTGTTGTCGTTGGCTTGGCTTATCGGCATACACAAGCTGGAATATTTTCTCAATGCCCATATCATCGGCCACAAAATCAAGGCGGCGGCATGGGAATTGCTGATTGCCATGCTGGTGATGGAAGCCGCATTCGGCTTGGCCGGGCTGGTGAGTGCGCCGGTGGTTTATGCGCAAATCAAGCGGGTGATGGCTGATAAAGGCTGGGTGTGATATCCGTTTTCTTACTGAGGCCGTCTGAAACTTTGCTTTCAGACGGCCTGTTTTTTAGCAGGAAAAAGAATGTATCTTAATTACAAAAGCGATGGGCTCTGATTTTGAACCGAGCCGATTTCGGTGTTTGGGGCATGCGGTTTCGGGTGCCTCGGCCTGCCGGGCGGGGGAATCTGGAAAACGTGTGGTTTTTGAGAAATTTCAGCATGTTGTTAATTACTGTTAATTTGAAAAGATATTCTATATTCTTGCCAATTTTGGAAATCAAAATCCAATAGCGGTTAAATATAAGAAATATAGCGCTATTTAATAGTGGTTAACACTTGTTTCCTGTTGTGTAAAATTAAAAAAAATCTTTGACGATTGCCAACAATTTCCGTATTTTAGTCAGACCTAAAGCTTAATATAAGATTGCCCCGGGCGCGCGAAGATAAGCGAGTATTTTTACTACAAGCGCCGCCGGAAGCGCCTCTACCAAAATCGTTTTTGCAGGAAAGGTTTTATCATGTCTAAGCTGTATGATCGCACGCTGGAAAAAGAAAATTGCGGTTTCGGCCTTATCGCCAATATCGACGGCGAGCCGAGCCATAAAGTGGTGCGCACCGCCATTCTCGGTTTGTCGCGTATGCAACACCGCGGCGCTATTTTGTCTGACGGCAAAACGGGCGACGGCTGCGGCCTGCTGCTGCAAATGCCGAAAACCTTTTTTCAGGCGGTGGCGGCCGAAGCGGGCTTCACCTTGGCGCAAAACTTTGCCGTCGGCCAGATTTTCCTGCCGCAAGACGAAGCTTTGGCGCAAGAATATATCGACATTATCAATGAAGAGCTGATTAACGAAACCTTGGGCATTGCCGCTTGGCGCGATGTGCCGGTGAGCGTGCCGGTGCTCGGCTCGATTGCGGCGGCCGATATGCCGAAAATCAAGCAGGTGTTTATCAATGCGCCCAGCGGTTGGCGCATTCAGGATATCGAGCGACGCTTGTTTGTGGCGCGCCGCCGCATTGAAAAACGCATCGAGCACGATGATTTTTATATTTGCAGCTTGTCCAACCGCACCATTATCTATAAAGGCTTGTGCATGCCGAAAGACTTGCCCAAGTTTTACCTTGATTTGGCCGATTTGCGCATGCAGTCTGCCATCTGCCTGTTTCACCAGCGCTTTTCCACCAACACCATGCCGCGTTGGAAGCTGGCGCAGCCTTTTCGCTATCTGGCGCACAATGGCGAAATCAACACCATTTCCGGCAACCGTGCCTGGGCGCGCGCGCGCGCCTATAAATACCGCACGCCGCTGATTCCCGATTTGGCCACGGCCGCACCGTTTGTGAACGAAACCGGCTCCGATTCGAGCTCGCTCGACAATATGCTCGAATTGTTTGTAAACGGCGGCATGGATTTATTCCGCGCCATGCGCCTGTTGGTGCCGCCGGCCTGGCAGCAAAACCCGGACATGAGCGATGATTTGCGCGCTTTTTACGATTTCAACTCTATGCACATGGAGCCGTGGGACGGCCCCGCCGGCATCGTGCTTTCAGACGGCCGCTATGCTGCCTGCAACCTCGACCGCAACGGCTTGCGTCCGGCGCGCTATGTGATCACGCAAGACCGCTTAATCACCATTGCTTCGGAAGTGGGCATTTGGGATTACGCGCCTGACGAAGTGGTGGAAAAAGGCCGCGTCGGCCCCGGCCAATTGCTGGTGATCGACACCAAAAAAGGCAAGCTGCTGCATTCAGATGAAATCGACCAAGAGCTGCGCACCCGCCACCCTTACCGCGTTTGGTTGGATAAAAACGTGCAGCGGCTGATTCCGTTTGAGCAGCTGCCTGAAGACGAAGTGGGCGAGGCGGCGATGGATGCCGAAGCGCTGGCCGTGTATCAAAAGCAGTTTCTGTATGACCGCGAAGAGATTGAAAGCGTGGTTCGCGTGATGGGTGAAAACGGCCAGGAGCCGGTGGGCTCGATGGGCGATGATGCGCCTTTTGCCGTGCTCAGCGAGCGCCCGCGCCTGATTTACGATTATTTCCGCCAATATTTCGCGCAAGTCACCAATCCGCCCATCGACCCTTTGCGTGAAGCGCATGTGATGAGCCTGGCCACCAGCATCGGCCGCGAAATGAGCGTGTTTTTCGAAGCCGAGGGCATGAGCCACCGTGTGAACTTCAAATCGCCGGTGCTGCTTTATTCCGATATGCAGCAATTGCTGCGCCTGCCGCAAGAGCATTACAAACATGTGGTGTTCAACGCTGTGTATAACCCCGCCGAAACCGGCCTGAAAGACGCCATCGAGCGCTTGTGTAACGAAGTGGAAGCCGCCGTGCGCAATGGTGCGGTGTTGTTGGTGTTGTCGGATAAAGCCATCAGCAAAGAAATGCAGCCGATTCCGGCGCCCTTATTTGTGGGCGCGGTGCAAAAACGCTTGGTCGACACCAATCTGCGCTGCGATGCCAATATGATCGTGGAAACCGCTTCTGCCCGCAACCCGCACCATTTTGCCGTGTTAATCGGCTTGGGCGCCACGGCGGTGTATCCTTATTTGGCTTATGAGAGCCTGGCGCACATGGTGAATGTGGGCGCGATTACCAAGCCGATGCGCGTGGTGATGGCCAATTTCCGCAACAGCGTGAACAAAGGCCTTTACAAAATCATGTCGAAAATGGGCATTTCCTGCGTGTCGTCTTACCGCTGCGCGCGCCTGTTTGAAGTGGTGGGGCTCAATAGCGAGATTGTGGGCTTGTGTTTCCCCGGCATCACCAGCCGTGTGGAAGGTGCATCGTTTGCCGATTTACACGACCAATTGTGCGCCATGCGCAAACGCGCCTGGCAGCGCAGCAAAGAGGTGGATGCCGGCGGCTTGCTCAAATTCAAGCCGCAGGGCGAATACCATGCCTACAACCCCGAAGTGGTCAACACCCTGCAAGCTGCGGTAAACAGCGGCGACTACAGCCAATACCGCCTTTACGCCGATGCGGTCAACAAGCGCCCCGTGGCCACCATCCGCGATATGCTGTGCGTGAAAACCGCAGAGCGCACACCGATTTCTGTTGACCAAGTAGAGCCGGCGGAAAACCTCTACAAACGCTTCGACAGCGCCGCCATGTCGATCGGCGCGCTCAGCCCCGAAGCGCACGAAGCCTTGGCTGTGGCGATGAACCGCTTGGGCGGCTATTCCAACTCGGGCGAAGGCGGTGAAGACCCGAAACGCTACGGCACCGAAAAAGTGTCGCGCATCAAGCAAGTGGCTTCCGGCCGCTTCGGCGTGACCGCCGCTTATCTGATGAGCGCCGATGTGATTCAGATTAAAGTGGCGCAAGGTGCGAAGCCCGGCGAAGGCGGCCAATTGCCGGGCGACAAGGTTACACCTTATATCGCACAGCTGCGCTATGCCGTGCCCGGTTCCACGTTGATTTCACCGCCGCCGCACCACGATATTTATTCCATCGAAGATTTGGCGCAATTGATTTTCGACTTGAAGCAAGTCAACCCCAAAGCCTTGATTTCAGTAAAACTGGTGTCGCTGCCCGGCGTGGGCACCATTGCCACCGGCGTGGCCAAAGCTTATGCCGACCTGATTACCATTTCCGGCTACGACGGAGGCACGGGCGCATCCCCGCTCACCAGCGTGAAATATGCGGGCAGCCCGTGGGAATTGGGCTTGGCCGAAGCGCAACAAGCCTTGGTGGAAAACAATCTGCGCCACAAAATCCGCCTGCAAGTGGATGGCGGCCTCAAAACCGGGCTCGACATCATCAAAGCGGCCATTCTCGGCGCCGAGAGCTTCGGCTTCGGCACAGGGCCCATGGTGTCGCTCGGCTGCCGTTATTTGCGCATCTGCCATCTGAACAACTGCGCCACCGGCATCGCCACCCAAGACGACACTTTGCGCAGCAAGCATTACCACGGCCTGCCCGAAAAAGCGATGAATTACTTTAAATTTATCGCTCAAGACGTGCGCGAATTGATGGCCGGTTTGGGCGTGGAAAAGCTCACCGATCTGATCGGCCGCACCGATTTGCTGGAAATCATCGAAGGCAAAACCGCCAAACAGCGCGGGCTGGATTTGAGCCGCCTTTTGTATGCGCCCAAAG
The DNA here is from genome assembly GCF_004341385.1 of Uruburuella suis. GTDB lineage: Bacteria > Pseudomonadota > Gammaproteobacteria > Burkholderiales > Neisseriaceae > Neisseria > Neisseria suis. The sequence goes on along the minus strand of NZ_SLXE01000002.1, from coordinate 38,723 downwards.
TGCCCGAAGGCAGCGCGCGCTTCTGCACCCAAAACAACGCCCCGTTTGACAAAGGCTTGCTCAATAAAGCCATTGTCGAGCAGGCGCAGCAGGCATTCGAGAGCGGCGGCAATGCCGATTTGAGCTTCGACATCAGCAATCTCGACCGCTCGGTGGGCGCCACCTTGTCGGGCATGATTGCTCAAGAATACGGTAGCCGCGGCAATGCCGGCCAAACGTTCAACATCGACCTCAACGGCACTGCCGGGCAGAGCTTGGGCGTGTGGCTGGCCGGCGGCGTCAACCTCAACCTCACGGGCGATGCCAACGATTATGTGGGCAAAGGCATGAGCGGCGGGCGCATTGTGATTAAGCCGCATAACGGCGCGGCCTTCAAAGCCGAAGAAGCCACCATTGCGGGCAACACCTGCCTTTATGGCGCCACCGGCGGCGAATTGTTTGCCTCGGGGCGCGCAGGCGAGCGCTTCGGCGTGCGCAATTCGGGCGCCACCACCGTGGTGGAGGGCATCGGCGACAACGGCTGCGAATACATGACCGGCGGCGTGGTGACGGTGTTGGGCAAAACCGGCATCAACTTCGGCGCAGGCATGACCGGCGGCTTCGCTTATGTGCTCGACACCGACGGCCGCTTCAAAGGGCGCATCAACCCCGAAATGGTGGAAGGCTTGAGCATCGCCGATCTGCCCATGCACCAAGAGCATTTGCGCGGCCTGATTTCCCGCCATGTGGAGCTCACCCACAGCCCCATCGGCGAGCGCATCCTGTCGCATTGGGAAGACTATGTCGACCGCTTTGTGCTGGTGAAGCCCAAAGCCAACGATGTGAACGCGCTGCTCGGCCACAAGCGCCGCACCGTAACCGAATTGCGCGCTGTTACCCAATAAGCCTGAGGCCGTCTGAATGTTTCAGACGGCCTGAAGAAGCCACAACAAAATGTTTCAGACGGCCTTTTCAATAAAGGCCGTCTGAAAGGAAAAATCAGTTTGTAAGGACCTGCCATGAGCCAACATGAAAATGTATACCAATTTATCGACCTGCCGCGCGTAGATCCGCCGAAAATTCCCTTAACCAGTCGCAAAACCACGTTTGTGGAAATTTATCAGGCCTTCACCGACACGCAGGCGCAAGCACAAGCCGATCGCTGCTTAGGCTGCGGCAACCCTTATTGCCAAAACAAATGCCCGCTGCACAACAACATCCCCAACTGGCTGCGCCTGGCCAACGAAGGCCGCATTATCGAAGCGGCGGAGCTGGCACATTCCACCAACAGCCTGCCCGAAGTGTGCGGCCGCGTGTGCCCGCAAGATCGTTTGTGTGAAGGCGATTGCACGCTCAATGCCGAATTCGGCGCCGTAACCATCGGCAATGTGGAAAAATACATCACCGAAACCGCCTTTGAAATGGGCTGGCGTCCCAATCTGCACCATGTGCCCAAAGCCGGCAAAAAAGTGGCCGTCATCGGCGCGGGGCCGGCCGGCCTGGGCTGCGCCGATGTGCTCACCCGCAACGGCGTGGATGTAACCGTGTATGAGCGCCAGCCCGAAATCGGCGGCCTGCTCACTTTCGGCATTCCCGCCTTTAAGCTGGAAAAAGAAGTGATGGTGCGCCGGCGCGAAGTGTTCGGCGAAATGGGCATTCAGTTCAAACTGGGCGTGGAAATCGGCCGCGATGTGAAGCTCGATGATTTGGCCGCCGAATACGATGCCGTGTTTCTCGGCGTGGGCACTTATCAGGGCATGAAAGCCGACATTGCCAATGAAAACGCCCAAGGCGTGTATTCGGCGCTGCCGTTTTTGATCGGCAACACTCAAAACCTGCTCGGTTTCGACAGCCCCGATTTCGTGAGCATGGCCGGCAAGCGCGTGGTGGTGCTCGGCGGCGGCGATACCGCCATGGATTGCGTGCGCACTTCCGTGCGTCAAAATGCCGCCGAAGTGACTTGCGTTTACCGCCGCGATGCCGCCAATATGCCCGGCAGCCGCAAAGAATTCACCAATGCGCAAGAAGAGGGCGTGGCATTCCAATTCAACGCTCAGCCCGTGGCCATCGAAGCCGAGCCGGTAGCGGTGCAAACCGATAGCGAAGGCAAAGTGGCGGGTTTGCGCATCGTGAAAACCCAAATGGGCGAGCCTGATGAACAAGGCCGCCGTCGCGCCGAAATCATTCCCGGCAGCGAAGAAGTGATTGCCTGCGATGCCGTGATTGTGGCCTTCGGCTTCGCCCCGCACGCCATGCCGTGGCTGGAAAGCGTGGGCGTAACCACCGATAACCGCGGCCGCATCGAAGCGCGCGGGCAATATAAGCAGCAAACCGCCAACCCGAAAATCTTCGCCGGCGGCGACATCACCCGCGGCTCCGATTTGGTGGTTACCGCCATTGCCGAAGGCCGCGATGCCGCCGAGGGCATTTTGGATTATCTGGATATTTGATGGTTGCCAGCTGATGACTGATTCAAGGCCGTCTGAAAAGTTTTCAGACGGCCTTTATTTTATTTGGCGCTTGAAATATTCAAAATAAACGCCAACTGCAAATTGATTTAATCTTTTTTGAACAAACAGCCCGCACATGAAAACCTTATTCCGTTTACTCGTTTTAATCATCGTGCTGCTCGCGGCAGGTGCAGGTGTGTGGTATGTTAAGCAACCCGATCATGCCCGGCCGCAGCAAGCGCTCACCCGCGAGGGCGTGCTCACGCAGATTCAAAATCTAAACCGGCTGGAGAGCACCGCTTTTTATATCGACACCATCATCAAAACCGAAAAGCCCGGCAATTGGTATGCGCTGTGGCAAGATGCGCAAAGCGGCCTTTTTATGGCAAAAGGGCAGGTGGTGGCCGGCATCGATTTGAATAAATTGAGCGCCGAAAATGTGAACGTGGTCAACAATAAAGTGATCATCAGCCTGCCGCCGGTGGAAATTCTGAGTGTGAATCTCGACAATATCGAAGTGTACGACCTCAAAACCGGCTCGCTCGGCCTGCATCCCATCGATAAAAGTGTGTTTGAAACCGTGCAGCAGGCGGCCAAAAAGCAGGTGTTGGAAAGCGCCTGCAAAGCCGATATTTTAGCGCATGCGCAAAATCAGGCGCAGCAGCAGCTCGAAACCCTGTTTGCCTTGGCGCAAACCCAAGCTTCCGTTTACCCCGCCGCCTTGCCGCCGTGCAAAGCAGCCTAACCCGTAAAGAGAGGAAATAAAATGTCACAAGTTACCCTGCAAGGCAACCCGGTTGAAGTGGGCGGCCGCTTTTTAGAAGCCGGCCAAAGCGCGCCCGATTTCAAGCTCACCGCCGGCGATTTGTCGGAAAAAACCTTGGCCGATTTTGCCGGCAAACGCAAAATCCTGAATATTTTCCCCAGCGTAGACACCGGCGTGTGCGCGAAATCGGTGCGCACATTCAACGAAAAAGCCGCCGCGCTCGACAACACCGCCGTGCTGTGCATTTCCGCCGATCTGCCGTTTGCCCAAGCACGCTTTTGCGGCGCGGAAGGCATCGACAATGTGGTGATGCTCTCCACTTTCCGCAGCGGCTTTGCCCAAGATTACGGCGTGGCGCTGCAAAGCGGCCCGCTCGCCGGCCTCACCGCCCGCTCGGTGGTGGTGCTCGATGAACACAATCAAGTGCTTTATAGCGAATTGGTGCCCGAAATCGCGCAAGAGCCGGACTACAATTCGGCATTGGCAGCTTTGTAATCGAACTGTAAGCCTGATAAAAAAGGCCGTCTGAACGCTTTAGAGCTTTCAGACGGCCTTTTGTGTGAATAAAAGTAATTGCATGTAATTTTGATGCGAAAGGCATATTCACCCGGCCTGCCGCGCTTGACGTATCAATAAGCCGCCCCTAGAATCGGCGCCGCCACTTCGGACACTTTTTACGGATAATATATGCAATATTGCTACCCTAGCGAGCACGAGCGCCATCATGCCACTTGGCTCTCATTTTGCGCCAACCATGCCGTGTGGCAAGACCTGCGCATCACCGCCGCCATTCAAGCCAATATCAGCCGCTTGGCGTTAAACATCGCCCGCTTCGAGCCGGTGAAAATATTGGTGCGGCCGGAAGAAATGGTGCAGGCCAAAAACCTGATGGGCAGCGATGTGGAATACATCGAAGCGGCGCTCGACGATATCTGGCTGCGCGACAGTGGCGCGGTTTTTGTGAAAAACAGCCACAGCGGCGAGAAAACCGCCGTGAACTTCAATTTCAACGGCTGGGGCAACAAGCAGGCGCACCGGCAAGATGCGCATGCGCCCGCCATTATGGCTGAGGCCGCCGGCGTGCCGCTGGTTCGCGCCGACATCTGCTTGGAAGGCGGTGCGCTGGAAGTGGACGGGCGCGGCAACGCGATTTTAAACGAAAGCTGCATTCTCAACGACAACCGCAATCCGGGCATGAGCAAAGCCGAATGCGAAAAAGCCTTGGCGCGATTTTTGGGCATCGAGCACATTATTTGGCTGCCCGGCATGAAAGATGCCGACATCACCGATTCACACATCGACTTTTATGCCAAATATATCAACGGGCAAACCGTGTTGATCAATCGGGAACACAATAGCACCAAGCCCGACCACATCATCACCCGCCAAACGGCTGCGGCATTGGCCGAGCATTTCGAATTAAATGAAGCGAATATTCTCGACAACCCGCAATCCGTGCGCGTGGATACCGATGAATTTCCCGATTTTGCCGCCAGCTACATCAATTACTATGCCTGCAACGGCGGCGTGATTGTGCCGGAATTCGGCGATGCACACACCGATGCCGCCGCCAAAGAAAAATTGCAGCTTTGGTATCCCGATCGGGAAATCGTTGCCATGAATATCGATTGGATTGCCATCGGCGGCGGCGGCATTCATTGCGTGACGCAACAGGAATTTGGCTGATGCCGGTTTGAAAAACACGTTTTGCAAGCATGGCAAACCAAAGGCCGTCTGAATATTTTTTCAGACGGCCTTTGGTTTGTAAACAAAGCGGCTTTAAGCAAAACAGCTTTCAACTTTAATGTGCAAAATATTTTTTGGAAATAGCCTCATATTCGCCGCTGTCGCGCACTTTCTGCAAGGCATCATCGATTTTTGCCAGCAATTCTGTGTCTTCCGGGCGCAGGGCGATGCCGTATTCTTCCACCGGGAAATCGGGCACATCGATGACGGTGAAATTTTGCTTGCTGTTGTTTTTCACATAATTGCCCACCACCGCGCTGTCGCTGATCATCGCCTGCGCGCCGCCGGTTTCCAGCGCTTTGATGGTGAGCGGCAGGTTTTCAAAACGCGCTACTTTCGGGCTGGTGGCACCAAAAAGCTTTTGCGCCGCATAATCGCCCGTGGTGCCTGTGCTCACCGCGATTTTGTCTAATTTAGTCAAATCGTTAACCGATTGGATATTTTGGCCGTCTGAAACCAACACCACTTGTTTCACCTCAAAATAAGGCCGGCTGAATGCCATGGTTTGGCGGCGCTCATCGGTGATGGTGATGCCAGAAATCAGAATATCGTTGTCTTTGCTTTTCAGCGAAGCAAACAGGCCGTCCCACGGCTGGTTTTTATAGCGGATATTCAAATCACCCGCCTTGGCAATGGCGTTCATCAAATCCACATCAAAGCCGTGCACATTGCCGGCGCTGTCGGTGAATTCAAATGGTGCGAAATTGGCATTCATCCCCACGTTGTAAACCGTGGCTGCATGATGAGTGTCGCTGGCGGCGTTTTGTTGGCTTTGGGCATCGGGTTGGCAGGCTGCGAGTAGGGCAGCAGCGGCAAGCGTGGCAAAGCGGGCGGTGTGTTTGGCAAACATGGCGGGTTTCCTTTCGGCGTGGATAAGCGGATGGGAATAGTGTATGCCGATTGTTGACACAATGATAGTGCGCAGGCCGGATTTGAAAATCCGATGCTTGTTTGCGGCTGCGTAGTTACGATTAGTTTTGTTAAAACAAAGCGTAATCGTCGGTATGATTCCTACGGCAAATGTCGGGGGCAAGTATTCGAGCCACCACTTAAAATCTGAATCCGTGGCCGTTTGAAAGCTTTTAGGTGCTTTTGTATTTTATGCTGTGTGGATTTTCATGCGTACGATTACGCCGTAAAAGCGCGGCTAATCGTACCTACGGCCTGCTTCAACTTTCTTGGCCGTCCGAACATATTTTCAGACGGCCTTTATCATTCAAGCACACTCACTTCCCCTGCAATTTCTTCAACACCGCCTTCACCGTTTGAATGCGTGTTTCCACATCTTCCATCACCGCGTTTACCCGCAATTTATCCGGCCCGGCGAGGCGGTAGTTTTTGTTGGTTTGCATCAGCAGAATAATTTCGGCGGGGTCGATGCTGTGGCCTTTGCCGAAGGTGAAGGTGGCGGCTTCGGCGGTAGCGTCGATGGCGGCGATGCCCAGCTCTTTGGCGGCCAGGCGCAGGCGGTGGCTTTCGAGCAGGGTTTTCACCGGCTGCTCGGGCAGGCCGAAGCGGTCGACCAGCTCTTCGTGCACGGCGTTGATTTGCTGCTCGGTTTCGCAAGTGGCCAGGCGCTTGTAGAGCACCAAGCGCTCGTGGATGTCGGGGCAATAGCCGTCGGGCAAAAGGGCGGGGCTGTGCAGTTTGATGTCGGTGGTCACGCCCAGCGGCGCATCGAGGTCGGGCACGCGGCCTTTTTTGAGCTCGCGCACGGCTTGTTTGAGCATTTCGGTGTAGAGGCTGAAGCCGACCTGCATCATTTCGCCGCTTTGGCCTTCGCCGAGAATTTCGCCGGCGCCGCGGATTTCGAGGTCTTGCATGGCCAGCGTGAAGCCGGCGCCCAAATCATCGGCGGCGGCAATGGCATCGAGGCGTTTTTCGGCATCTTTGGTGATGTATTCGGGCGTGAGCAGATAGGCATAAGCCTGATGGTGGCTGCGGCCGACGCGTCCGCGCAATTGGTGCAGCTGCGCTAGGCCGAATTTATCGGCGCGGTTGATGATGATGGTGTTGGCATTGGGAATGTCGATGCCGGTTTCGATAATGGTGGAACACAGCAGCACATTAAAACGCTGTTGCAAAAAGTCGCGCATCACTTGCTCGAGCTCGCGTTCGCGCAATTGGCCATGCGCCACGCCGATGCGGGCTTCGGGCAGCAATTCGGCCAAGCGCTCGTGCATGTTTTCGATGGTGTCTACTTCGTTGTGCAGGAAAAACACTTGGCCGCCGCGCTTGAGCTCGCGCAGCATGGCTTCGCGGATGCTGGCTTCGCTGAAAGGCTTCACAAAGGTTTTCACGGCCAGGCGGCGGCTGGGTGCGGTGGTGATAAGCGAGAAATCGCGCAGGCCTTCGAGCGCCATACTCAGCGTGCGCGGAATCGGCGTGGCGGTGAGAGTGAGAATATCCACATTGGCGCGCAGGCGCTTGAGCTGCTCTTTTTGGCGCACGCCGAAGCGATGTTCTTCATCGATAATCACGAGGCCGAGGTTTTTAAAAGTGATGTCGGGCTGCACCAATTTATGCGTGCCGATTACGATATCCACCGTGCCATCGGCCATGCCTTTGAGCGTTTGCTGGGTGGCTTTGCCGGTGTTGAAACGGGAAAGCTGCGCCACTTTCACCGGAAAGTCGGCGAAGCGGTCGGCGAAGTTTTGCGCATGCTGCTCCACCAGCAAGGTGGTGGGCGCGAGCACGCACACTTGTTTGCCGCCCATCACCGCCACAAAGGCCGCGCGCAAGGCCACTTCGGTTTTGCCGAAGCCCACATCGCCGCACACGAGCCGGTCCATCGGCTTGCCTTGGGTGAGGTCTTTGAGCACCGCGCCGATGGCGGCGGCTTGGTCTTCAGTTTCTTCATAGCCGAAGCCGTCTGAAAAAGCCTGATAATCCTGCTCGTTTAAATCGAATTTATGACCTTGTTGGGCGGCGCGTTGGGCATATAAATTCAACAATTCGGCGGCGGTGTCGCGCGCTTTTTCGGCGGCGCGGCGCTTGGCTTTGCCCCATGCGCCGCTGCCGAGTTTGTGCAGGTGCACATTGTCGGCGGCGTGGCCGGCATAGCGGCTAATCAGATGCAGCTGCGACACGGGCACATATAATTGCGCTTCATCGGCATATTCGAGCAACATCATTTCGTTGCCGCCTTCGCCTAAATCCATGTTCACCAAGCCCATATAGCGGCCGATGCCGTGCTCTTCGTGCACCACCGGGTCGCCGATATTGATTTCGGCCAAATCGCGCAACAGGCCGTCTGAAACGGCATTGTGTTTGCGCCGCGCTTTGTTGCGGCTGCGGGCAACATATTGATAAAGATCAGATTCGGTAATCACGGCGATATTGCTGATTGGCATATCGGCTGCCGCAAGCCCGTTCCCTAAGCCTTTCCCGCAAGCGGAGGCGGGAAGCGTGGCATCTGCCAATTGAAAGCCGTAGGCCAGCGGGGTAACGGTGAGGCAAAGCGGCGCATCGCTGCTTAAAAATGCCTGCCAGCCGGCCACGGTTTGCGGCTTCAAGCCGTGCTGCTGCATAAAACCGAGCATGGTTTCGCGCCGGCCCAGGCTTTCGGCGCACAATAATATTCTGCCGTTAAAGGCCGTCTGAAAATCTTGCAGCGCCTGCAAAGGCATTTCCGCCTGGCGGTTTACCGCCACATCGGGCAAGGTGTGCGTCGGGCTGCTGAATTCGGGCAACACTTGCGGATAAGGTTTCAGACGGCCTGAGAATTCGCTGTCGTTTAGATACAGATGCTGTGGCGGTAAAGGCGGGTAGGTTTCATCGCCTTGCGCCATGGCAAAGCGGGTTTTCACATCGCCCCAAAAGCGCGCGGCTTCGGCGTGCACATCGCCGATGCACACGGCTACCGCGTTTTTGCCGATATAGTCAAACAGCGTGGCGCATTCTTCTTCAAAGAAAAGCGGCAGATAATATTCCACCCCCGCGCCGAAATGCCCTTTGCTCACCGCTTTATACACGGCGGCATCGGCGGGGTTGGCTTCGATTTCTTCGCGAAAGCGCGCGCGGAAGATTTTTTGCGCATCTGCATCGGTGGGAAATTCGTGCGCAGGCAGCAGGCGGATTTCGCTCACCGGCGCGAGCGTGCGCTGGCTGTCGGGGTCGAAGGTTTTGATGCTGTCGATTTCATCGTCAAACATATCGAGCCGATAAGGCGCTTCGCTGCCCATCGGGAAAATATCCAAAATGCCGCCGCGCACCGCAAATTCGCCCGTGGCCACCACATTGGTGACGCTGCTGTAGCCCGCTTCCACCAGGCTTTCGCGCAAAGCCTCGATATTGAGCGTTTGCCCCGCTTTGAGCCAAAACGTGCGCGCCGCCATAAAAGGCAGGGGCGCGAGCTTCTGCATGGCGGTAGACACGGGAACAAACAACACATCGGCCTGGCCGCTTTTCAATTGCCACAAGGCCGAGAGCCGCTCCGACACCAAATCCTGATGCGGCGAAAAGCGCTCGTAAGGCAGCGTTTCCCAGTCGGGCAGAAACACGGCATGCTCTTGCGGGCGGAAAAACTGCCATGCCGTTTGCAGGCGCAAAGCTTGCTCTACATCTTGGGTGAACACCACTTTAAGCGTGCCGGCCGGCAGATTTTCGGTGAGAAAAAGCGGCAGGCTGCCGCGCGAAAGGCCGGGCCAAACGGCTTTTTGGGCAGGGGCGGGAAGAATGGGTTTCATAAAGGGCACGCGCAAGTATGCCGTCTGAAAAGGTTTCAGACGGCTTGGGATCATGAATAAGAGCGGCTATTTTAGCAGAAACAGCGCCGGCGTGTTCAGGCCGTCTGAAACCCTGTGTCTTCATCACAGGCGAAACACACGTCCCAGTGCGATTGCCACGGCGCCGCCGAGAAAAGTGGCTGCCAAACGGTGCTCGGTGGTGGCGAGCGGGTCGCCGTGGCCGATGGCGAGCAGAAACACGATAGAAGCGGAAATCATGCTGGTAAGCAAGGCATAATGGGCTTTTTGCATGGAAAAAGCAGCGGCAGAAGTGAGGGTGAGACACAGCACCAAGGCGTGTGCTGATTCGTGAAAGGCATACACCAGCAGCGTGGCCAGCGCGCAGCCTGCCAGCGTGCCGATCAAGCGGCTGCTGCCGCGCACCAAGGTGTCGTGCGCCGCCGGGCGCAGCACCAGCAGCACCGTCATCGCCGCCCAATAATTGTTTTTCAGCCCCATGCTTTCGGCGGCATAAAGCGCCAGCGCCACCGCCAACGCCGTGGCCAGGCTGAAACGGAATAAATGGCCGTCGGGCAGCGGCGTGGCGGCAGCCGGCGGCAAAGGTTGGGCGCTGGCGGGGGTGAGGCGGGCAAGCGCCATAGTGATGGCGATTTGCAGACCGCCGCCCAGCAGCACCAGCAAGCCGCGCAGCGCGGCAAATTCAAAGCTGTTGGGGTAATAGCCCGCCACCAAAAAAGCAATCACGATTTGCAGCGCCACCCACCACCAGTCGTTATTGTAGCTGCTCAAAGCGGCGCAGCCGGCCGCCAACAGCGCCGCCACGGCCAAGGCTGTCGGCGGATGGATGCCGATAAGAGAGCCGCCGAATGCGGCCAGCGCCATGCCCAAAGTGGCCATGCCCATGGCGCCCCAGCGGCGGCCGGTGAGCGTGCGCGCCGCGCCAAAGCCCACCGAAAAAGCCGCGCTCACCATAATCACGGCGATAATGGGCTTGAGCTTGAGGCTCACGGCCAGCACAATCAAAATCGCCGGTGCGCTCAGCACGGCCTGGCGCCAATAAATGGTGCCGCAGCTTTGTTGCAGGCGTTTGAACCAAATATGGAGATGGGAGCTGGGTAAAGGCTGCATGGTTGCCGCTATAGCTTATTTCAAATTGGATGTGAGCGGCCGTCTGAAACTTTTCAGACGGCCTGAGGATTAATAAAACCTGCTTAAAACATTTGCAGCAGCGTATCCACCAAAGGCACCACAATCATAAACAAAATGGTGCTGGTGGTGACCACATTAGTGGCAAAGCGCACATCGCCCTTGGCTTCGTTGGCCAAAATCGGCAACACCGCCAAGGCCGACACGGAAGATTGCACAATCAGGGTTTTCGCTTCCAATGAGGGCAGCGGCAAAATAGAGTGGCCGGCCGCAATCAGCGCCACCATAATCACCGGCGCGAGCACGAATTTGCCCAGCAGCGCGGCGGTGGTGTCTTTATCGAAGCGGATGCTTTTCAGCCCCGCATCGGCCAGCGTGATGCCGATATAAAGCAGCGAGAGCGGGGTGACGATGCTGCCCACATAACCCAGCGTGGAATGGATAAACGAGGGCACGGGAATATCGGCCAGCAAAAACACCAGCGCCACCAAAAAGCCCAGCAGCGGCGCGGGCAAGAGTTTTTTCCAGTTGAATTGCTGCCGGTGCGCCGGCTGCGGCTCGGTGCTGTCGTTGGCAATCAGAAAAGCGCCGAATGCCCAGGTGGATACGGTGTTGAGCACGTAATACACCAAAAAATAAGGCATGCTGGCCTCGCCGAACAAAGCGATATTGAGCGGCAGGCCGATGAAAATGGTGTTGGCGTTTACAATAGTGTTGATAAACACACCGCGCCGCCCGCGCCGCACTTTCAGCACTTTCACCATCAGCCAGGCAATGAAATAGCCAAACACGATAGAGAGCGCGCCGTAGATGAGGCCGTCTGAAAGCGCCATTAATTTGTCGCGGGTGAGATAAGTGAGCACCGACACAAAAATCGAAGCGGGCAGGGCGATGTTCATAATCAGCTTGGAAATATTGCCGGCGAAGCTGTCGGCAAACCAGCCTTTATTGCGCAGGTAAAACCCCAGCGCGATAATCAGCACGATAGAAAGCACGCTTTCCACAGCGGTGAGAAAAATCATAGGAAGCTCCTTAAAAAGACAAAAGGCCGTCTGAAACAATACGATGGTTTTTCAGACGGCCTTTTGCGTATCACCGATAAGCGTTTGGCTTAATCGCGGTAAACCGGCTGCCACATCGCGTCTTGCACCGCCTGAATCAGATTCGGGTGCTCGATGGTGGCCACGCCGTCGGCTTTGGCCTGCTTGGCCACAGCCACGGCAACGGTGGCCGAGCTGGCGCGCAGATTGTCTACCGGCGGCAGCAATGATGCGCCCGGTGCCGACACATCCACCTGGCCGGCCACGGCTTCGGCAGCGGCCAAAAGCATGCCGTCGGTAACGTGTTTGGCGCCCGACACAATCACGCCCAGCCCCAAGCCCGGATAAAGCAAGGCATTGTTGCCCTGGCCGATGTGGTAGCGCACGCCTTGGTATTCCACCGGCGCCACCGGAATGCCCACCGCAATCAGCGCACGGCCTTTAGACCACGGCACCAAATCGGCGGGCATCACTTCGATGCGCTCGGTGGGGTTGGAAAGCGGCAGCACAATCGGGCGCTCCACGCCGGCGCACAAGGCTTCCACCACTTCTTGCGTAAACGCGCCGTGATCGGTGGAAGTGCCGATTAAAATAGTGGGCTTCACCTGCTGCACCACGGTGAGCAAATCGATTTTGCCGTTGCGGCGCGGCCAATCTTTCACTTCGGCGGCGGGGCGGGCATAGGCTTGCTGATAATCGGGCGCGTCTTGCATGTCGTCGCTCACCAAGCCGTTGATGTCCACCAGCCACACGCGCTGCTTGGCTTCTTCGGCGCTCAAACCGCTGCGCATCATGGCCGCGTGGATTTGATCGGCCATGCCGGTGCCGGCGGTGCCTGCGCCATAAACCAGCAATCGCTGCTCGGCAAAGCTTTGTTTCGTTACTTTGAGGCCGGAAATCACCGCCGCCATCACAATCGCGCCGGTGCCCTGCATATCGTCGTTGAAAATGCGGTATTTATCGGCATTGTTCACCAAAATGCGGCGGGCGTTGCCGGGGCCGAAATCTTCAAAATGCAGCAAGGCATTCGGGTAAAGCTCGCTGGCGGTTTTGAGGTATAAATCGATAAAATCGTCATACGCTTTGCCGCTCACGCGGGCATGGCGGTTGCCCAGATAGGCCGGGTCGTTGAGCAGCGCTTCGTTATCGGTGCCCACGTCCAAATTCACCGCAATCACGCGCGCGGGGTCGATGCCGGCAGCGGCGGTGTAAACGGCCAGCTTGCCCACGGAAATATCGGTGCCATTCACGCCCCAGTCGCCGATGCCGAGAATTTCCTGCGCATCGGAAACCACCAGCAAATCAATATCCTCGGGGCCAAAGCCCAGCGTTTCAAACGAAGCGCGCACGTCTTCGGGGCGGTCGATCGATAAATACACCGCGCGCGATTGGCGGTAGTCGCCGCTCCATTTTTTAATCGCCTCGCCGATGGTGGGGTCGTACACAATCGGCAGCATTTCGGCCAAATGGTCGGTAATCACGCGGTAATACAACACTTCGTTGCGGTTTTGCAGCTGGTCGAGATAAATGTATTTTTCCAAATCGGTTTCATATTCGCTGATTTGCTTATAGGCACGGGCCGCTTGTTGATCGAGCGTTTCCACCGCAGCGGGCAAGCGGCCGACCAAGCCGAGTTGGGCACGCTGTTCATGCGTAAAGGCGGTGCCTCGGTTGGTGAGCGGGTTGGTGAGTATTTGCGGTTTTTGCGGCATAACAAACTCCTTGGATTAAGTTGATAAAGCAGCGGAAAAGTTTTTGTTTGCGTGCGTAGCGTTTCTGATGTTTGTGTGTTTGGAAATATTATTGATATTCATGTGCTTATATTTGTATGTATAATGAATACACGCACATTTTGCCCGAATTTTCTTCAATCGGGTGAATATTGCCCGATTCATGGAATTATACACATAATTCTTATTGATAAGAATTTTACGCTCTTTTTATTGTGGTTCGAATGTTTGATAGTAACCACCTTTTATTAAGGCAAGACGAGTGTTGTGAAAAATCAAAATAAAACGCACAAGTTCGGGGCGGTGATTGCTAAATACCGCAAAGCAGCAGGCATCACGCAAGCCGAATTGGCCGAAAAGCTGGAATTGAGCAATGATGCGGTATCCCGGCTCGAGCGCGGGCATATTGCGTTATCGGTGTCGCGCCTGTTTGAGCTGGCGGAAATTTTCGAATGCGATGTGGCGGATTTGCTCAACACCGGCAGCCACCGCATCCAAGATCACGAACGCCAGCTCATGGCCATGCTCAATAAACTCGACAGCAAAGAAAGAAAAAAATTGTTCGATCTGATCGAGCATCTGATTCAGTGGAAAACCAATACGCTGGAGCAAGAGCCGGAATAAAAAAGGCCGTCTGAAAAAAGTTTCAGACGGCCTTTAAATAAACCCTTCGATTATTGAACCGTTTCCACCTGCTCAAACAATTCATGCGGCTGCGCAGCATCGGCATCCGGTTTGGGCAGCGGCCCCTCGCCCACAAACCACAATGCACCCGCCGTGGCTTCCGGTGCGGCGGCCGGCGCAGCCAGTGCATTTAGCAGGCGCTTGTATTCGCCCGATTGGCGCATCAGCACGCCGGCGGCTTGCTTGGGGTCGTCCACCCGATAATGGGGCAGGTAAAAGCTGGTGGGTGTGTTGAGGGTGTTTTCGCGCAGCTGAGATTCGGGCAAGTCGCGCAGATTGAGGCTCACGAAAAACATATTCACTTCATGGCCGCCCACGCGCGCGCGCGCCTGCTCGTTCCAATAATCCACAAAGGCGCGGAAGCGGCGCAGTGATTCTTGCGAATATTGGTCGATGGGGATATTGATAATCGCATTGAGCACTTCGCTCACACCCGGCACGGCAGCGGATTTGTCGATATGGGTGTCGATTTGGTTTTGCGCATTCACATTGATAATCACCACTTTGTTGACTTTGCCTTCGCTGAACTGGCGGTAAACCGAATTGCCGGAATACACTTCGGTGCCATCCAGCAGGCTGCGCAAGCCGAGCTTGTCGGTGAGGCCACCGTCAAGCAGATGGATATAGCGGCGGTTGGGGTCTTCGTAGGTTTTGAAGCTGCTGCTGATTTCGCGCTGGGTTTGGCTCTGCAGCCGGTTATGATCGGCCGCCGCCTGCTCCGCTGCCTGGCGGATTTGCACAGGCAAAGTGTAGCCGCAATTGCCGCCATTGTTGTTGAGTGTAACCGGTGCAAATAGCAAAGGCACCGCGCTGGAAGCCGCCACGGCGCGCGCCAGCGGCAAATCAGAAAGATTCAGGCACATCGCATCAAAATATTCCTGTGTGAAATCGAGCCGCCGCCCTTGCGACATATCAGTGGCGCTGATCACAGCAAACGGGCCTTTGCGGCGCGCGGCCAAATCGCCGAAAGTGGCATCGCGGAACAGGCCGCTTTCAAACTGCTCTTGCAGCAAATCGCCGCGGCCGAATTCGGGCGAGCTCAAGCGCGGCAGGTTGGCAAACGAAAACACTTGCTTGGCCACTTGGCGCTGGAAATTCTGCTTTAAAAAGCGTTGCTCGAAAGAGGGAATGGTGTCGGCGCCGTAGAGCGAGAAATACACGGCCAGCACCGAGCCGCCCGACACGCCGTAAACCAAGTCAATTTGGTCTATCAAGCGGGTTTCCTTGCCGTTCATCCAGATTTTCTGCCGCTCCAATTCTTCCAGCACACCATAGCCCAGCGCTGCCGCGCGCGTGCCGCCGCCGGAAAACATCAAAATTACCATCATATCGCTGGTGCCGGAATCGCGCTTGTGATCCAACGCCGTCTGAAAACGGTAGCCGCTGTTCAAATCTACCTCGGAAATGGTTTCCAAAGGTTGATATTTCACCAACGAGCAGGCCGACAGAGCCAGCGCCGTGGCGGCAACCAGGCTTTTTTTAAACAGGCCGTCTGAAGAAAAGAAGCATGTTTTCATCGATATAAACTTTCAAGATGGGTTTGTAAAAAATAATTAATGCTATTTGAATGGAAAATGCCCATTCAAATAGCAAACCGGCCAAACGGTTAACGCAGCCGAGTTGCTTTTTTGATTTTTTTGAATGGGCATTATTCGGTTTTACTGCCGATTTTGCCTTCTTTGCCGCCCAGCAGATTTTTGATGTTGCTCTGATGCCGGTAGAGCACCAGCAGCGCAATGATCATCGTGGCCACCACCCAAGAGCCGTGCGGCATCAGGAAATAAGCGGCAATCGGGCTCACCAGCGTGGCCGCCAGCGCCGCGAGCGACGACACTTTAAAGCCAAACGCCATCACCAGCCACACCAGTGCGCAAATCAGCGCCACCGGCCACGATAAAGCCAAAAGCACGCCCAGTGCCGTGGCCACGCCTTTGCCGCCTTTAAAGCCGAAAAACACCGGCCACATATGCCCCACCAGCACCGCCACCGCCACCGCAGCAATGGTGGCATCGCTCAAGCCCAGCGTGTCTTGCAGCGCGCGCGCCAAAAGCACCGCCACCAAGCCTTTGAGCGCATCGCCCAACAGCGTGAGCGCCGCCGCTTTTTTCTTGCCGCTGCGCAATACATTGGTGGCACCGGGGTTGCCCGAGCCGTAGCTGCGCGGGTCGGCCATGCCGTAAAATTTAGACACAATCACGGCAAACGAGAGCGAGCCGATTAAATAAGCGGCCGCCACAGCCAATAAATTTAGCAACATAAGCATACTTTTGATTTAGAATGAGGCAACAATTCTAACGTGAAATAAAACAAAATGGATAAAATCTTTTTGCACGGTATGAAAGCCGATACCTTAATCGGCGTGTATGACTGGGAGCGCGAGCAAATGCAAACGCTGCTGCTTGATCTCGATATCGGCGTGGCCGAGCAATCTGCTGCCTCGGATCATATCGACGACACCATTCATTATGGTGATGTGTGCGAAGCGGTGCGGCAAAGCCTGCGCGAGCAGAGCTTTTTGCTGCTCGAAGCGCTGGCCGAGCACATTGCCGAATTGATTTTGCAGGATTTCGGCGCCTTATGGGTGCGCGTGCGCGTGGTGAAGCCGGGCATTTTGGCTAATGTGCGCGAAGTGGGCGTGGAAATCGAGCGGCGTGCCGATGCGGATGGCGAATAAACACACAAGCACCCGTAAAATTAATGCAGAATAGGCCGTGCCGGTGCAAGGCTTTATGCATGAAACAGGCCGTCTGAAACTTTTCAGACGGCCTGTTTGGTTGTTAAGCGAGGGCGAGTTTCATGTGTACGATTACGCCGCAAAAAGCGGGGGCGGGCGTATCTATAGTGGAATGTAAGAAAAAGTGATACGGCAGGTAGGTTGGGTTGTAAACCCAACAAATCCATGAGCCGTCTGAAACGTTGGGTTTATCAACCCAAGCCACGCCGTTGCAAAATGTAGTTTTGTGTAACTTTTTCTTGCATTTCACTATACTGCTTTGTGGAGAGCCGATGCACAGATCAGAAAACAAGTGCCGGGTTCAATAATCCTGCTCACATTTGCTGCGCAGGGTTTAAATTTGACAAAGGCCGTCTGAAAGGTTTCAGACGGCCTGCTTGATGGCTCGGCACTTGCCGGCAGATTATTTCCTGCGCTTGCGTGGTGCCGGTTTTTTCGCTGCCGGCGCGGCGGCGGTGCGGCTTTTTTTGTGTTCATCTGCGGCTTGGTTGTGCTCTTTGCTGACCAAGGTGATTTTGCCGTCGACCATTTTCAGTGCTTTGCTCTGCTTGCCCGAAGCGGCGGCTTTGGCGCTGCTGCTTTTGGCTGTTTTGGCTTGGCCGGCTTTAGCGGCGGCGGCTTTGGCGGGTGCGGCATTTTGCGGCGGCGTCTGCTTTTTGCCGCGGCCGGGTTTCTTGCCTTCACTCTCGCTGCTGATTAAGGTTAAATCAATTTTGCTGGTGTCCAAATCGGCACGGGCCACTCTGACGGTAACTTCATCGCCCATATTGAAGCGGATGCCGCTGCGCTCGCCCACCATGGCCATGATTTCGGGGCGGTAGTTGAAATAGTCTTCACCCAAATCGCTCACATGCACCATGCCTTCGATGTGGATATCGTTGAGGGTGACGAAAATGCCGAATTGCGCCATGCCCGACACGCGGCCGGTGAACACTTCGCCCACTTTGTCGCGCATGTAATAGGTTTTGAGCCAGTTTTCCACATCGCGGCTGGCATCATCGGCGCGCCGCTCGTTAAACGAGCAGCTCACGCCCAGCGCCTGCCAGGATTTCGGCGCATATTTTTCGCCGTTCAATACCGCTTTAATGGCGCGGTGCACGGTGAGATCGGGATAGCGGCGGATGGGTGAGGTGAAGTGGGCGTAGGCTTCGTAAGCCAGGCCGAAATGGCCTTCATTGCTCGGCTCGTATGCTGCTTGCTGCATCGAGCGTAGCAGCATCACTTGCAGCAGCTCTTGGTCGGGGCGGTCGGCGATTTTTTCTGCCAACGTGGCGTAATCTTTCGGCGTGGGCTTGTCGCCGCCGCCCAAATGCAGGCCGAGCAGGCCGAGCTGCTCGCGTAGGGTGGCGAGCTTTTCGGGCGTGGGCCCCAAGTGGTTGCGGAATAGCGCCGTGTGTTTGTTTTTCAGCAAAAATTCCGCCGCGCACACATTGGCTGCCAGCATGCACTCTTCAATCAGCTTGTGTGCATCGTTGCGCACCACCGGCACGATGCGCTCGATTTTGCCGCCATCGTCAAACAGCATTTGTGTTTCGGTGCTTTCAAATTCCATGGCACCGCGCTGTTGACGTTTTTTCTGCAAAATCTGAAACAGTTTATATAAAGGCTCGATTTGGGCTTTGTGCGGATAATCGCCGCCTTTTTCAATCCAGTTCCACACCTGTGTGTAGGTGAGGCGCGCATGCGAGCGCATCACGGCCGGATAAAATTTATACTCTTTGATATTGCCGGCATAAGTGACCACCATGTCGCACACCATGCACAAGCGATCCACATCGGGGTTGAGCGAGCAGATGCCGTTGGACAATTTTTCCGGCAGCATCGGAATCACGCGGCGCGGGAAATACACGCTGGTGGTGCGCTCCAGCGCGTCGGTGTCGATGGCATCGCCGGGGCGTACATAATGGCTCACATCGGCAATGGCCACAATCAGGCGGAAATTGCGGCCGATTTTTTCGGCATACACGGCATCATCGAAATCGCGGGCGGTTTCGCCATCGATGGTCATCAAGGGCAAATCGCGCAAATCCACCCGGCCTTTAATATCATTCGGGCGCACTTCATCGGGAATTTTCGCCGCTTCTTGCAGGCAGGCTTCGCTGAACACATGCGGCAGATGATGCTTGCGCACGGCGATTTCGATTTCCATGCCGCTGTCGGCATAATCGCCCAACACTTCGATAAGCTTGGCTACGGCCGGGCGGTGGCCGTCGGGATAG
This sequence comes from Uruburuella suis, assembly GCF_004341385.1. GTDB lineage: Bacteria > Pseudomonadota > Gammaproteobacteria > Burkholderiales > Neisseriaceae > Neisseria > Neisseria suis. The sequence goes on along the minus strand of NZ_SLXE01000002.1, from coordinate 19,541 downwards.
CTGTCGATTTCCGCCACCACCACTTGCCCTTGCTCGGGCTTGAATGCGGCTAAGCTGTCGGGCTCCAGCATAATGCTTTGGTTCAGGCGCTTGTCTTCCGGCTCCAAAATGGCGATGCCGCGTTCGATATAAAAGCGGCCGACCACTTCTTTTTGCGCCCGCTCGACAATATCGAGCACCTGGCCTTCGCGGCGGCCGCGCCTGTCGATGCCGGCCGGGCGCACGGTAACGATGTCGCCATGCATCAGCCCGCGCATTTGGCGCTCATAAAGCACGAAATCGCCCTGGCCTGTAGGGGTGAGCGGCACGGCAAAGCCAAAGCCGTCTTTATGCGCTTCCACGCGGCATTTCACCAATTCCAGCTTGTCGGCCGCACACACGGCACCGCGCCGGTTGATCAACACCTGACCGTCGCGCGCCATCGCTTTGATGCGGCGCTCGAAAAATTCTTGCTCCGCTTCGGTAATCGAGAGCTTGTTTGCTAAGGCTTCGATTTTGAGCGGCACGCCTTCTTTTTGCAGCAATTCAATCACCCACTCGCGGCTGGGGAGGGGGTGATCGTAGCGCTGTTGTTCGCGTGCCAAAAACGGGTCTTTTTCCCGCAGGCTGGGAGAGTTGGATTTTTTTTGCATTTTAGTGATTGACAATCTTTCTTTTAAATATATAATGCTCATCTTTGTTGAGGCAACACTTTAACGCAAACAACAAATTAAAGCAAAGCCCAGGTGGCGGAATTGGTAGACGCGCTAGCTTCAGGTGCTAGTATCCTCACGGGTGTGGAAGTTCGAGTCTTCTCCTGGGCACCATTTGTTTTAGTTTACACGTTAAATTTGATGTTTTGATAAATTATTTTGCAGGCCCAGGTGGCGGAATTGGTAGACGCGCTAGCTTCAGGTGCTAGTATCCTCACGGGTGTGGAAGTTCGAGTCTTCTCCTGGGCACCAGGTTAAAAAAATAAAACCGGCTTTTAGAGCCGGTTTTATTTTTTAATTTTGAAAACCGTGTGCAGGTTTTATCGGATTTTAAATATCGAAAGCCATATAAACAGGCCGTCTGAAAGATTTCAGACGGCCTGTTTATATGGCTTTTATGCTTGATTGGCTTGAATCGGTGCAACCAACCAAGGCGGCGATGTTGCCGGCATCAATCCATTATTTCGGGTAGCGCCATTTCCAGCACGGCTTCTTGTTGCGCGTGGCGGAAATCGGCCAGCTTTTGCGCCAACTTTGCGTTTTCATTGGCCAAAAGCGATATGGCAAACAAGGCGGCATTGGCCGCGCCGGCTTCGCCGATGGCAAACGTGGCCACGGGCACGCCTTTGGGCATTTGCACGATGGAGAGCAGCGAATCTTCGCCGCGCAGGTATTTGCTCGGCACGGGCACACCGAGCACGGGCACGGTGGTTTTGGCGGCCACCATGCCGGGCAGGTGGGCTGCGCCGCCGGCACCGGCGATAATGGCCTTGATGCCGCGCGCGCGTGCAGTTTCGGCATATTCAAACATCAAATCGGGAGTGCGGTGGGCGGAAACCACGCGGGCTTCGAAAGCCACGCCGAATTGCTGCAAAAATCGGGCGGCGTGCTGCATAACCGGCCAGTCGCTGTTGCTGCCCATAATGATGCCGACTTGAATCATGTGCTGCTCCTTAAGTTAATGTTATGAATAAATGAATGAGAGATAAAAGCTTTCAGACGGCCTGTTTGGTTTAACGCGGGTTCATCTGTCGGTAGGCACGTTTGGCGGCGGGGCTGTCGGGGTAAATCTGAATCAACCGGCGCCAGGTGTCGCGGGCAATGTCGCGCTGTTGCAGGCGGGTTTGGCATTGGGCCACGCTATAAAGGGCTTCGGGTGCTTGGGCGCTGCTGCGAAAGCGGTTGGCATAGCGGTTGCCGATGTTGATCACCGATTCGCAATTGGCCAAGCGCTGATGGCTTTGTAGGAGCAGATACATGCTTTGGCGGGCGGTGTCGCCGCCATTGCCGCCGCTCTCGGCATGGCGTAAAAGGGTGATGGCGGCGGCATAGTTGCCGCTGCGGTATTGTTGTTGCGCTTGTTGGTAGCGTTGCTCGGCGCTGTTGGTGTTAGGCGTGGCTGCGGGTAGGGTTTCAACGCTGCCGGCAACGGGCGGGCGGCGCGGTGCAGCTGCGGCGGCGCGCGGCGCGCTGCTTTGACGCTCGAGCTGCTGGATGCGGGTATGCAGGCTTTCCAGCTGATTTTCAAGTCGGGCAACTTGGATGCCGAGGCTGTCGATTTGTGCCTGCATATCTAGGCTGGGATAGGGAACAGAGGGCTTGGCCGGTTCGGCCGGTTGGGGGGGCACAGGCGCGGGCAGGGTGGCGCAGGCGCTGAGCAGAAGGGCAGTAGTGAGCAGGGCGGCGGTTTTCATGGCATATTTCCCTGTTATTTTTTCAACAATAAGGTGAGGCCGTCGCCCACCGGCAGCGTGATCGGCACGATGCGCGGGTCGTGCGGCAGTGCGGCGTTGAAATCCTGCAAAATGCGCAGGCTAGGCGGGCTGTGGCTGTCGGCCGGCTGCATCACGCGGCCGCCGAGCAGAATATTGTCGATGGCAATCAGGCCGCCGGGGCGCACCAATTGCAGGCAATATTCGTAATATTGCGGTGTAGGCGCTTTGTCTGCATCGATAAAGGCGATGTCGTAGCTGAGCGCTTCGCCTTGCTCGAGCAGCTCGGCCAAAGTGAGCAGCGCCGGTTGCAGATAAAGGCTGATTTTGTGCGCCACGCCGGCATCGGCCCAGCTTTGGCGGGCGATGTCGGTGAAGCTTACGTTGATGTCGCAGGCGCTGATGCGGCCGTGTTCGGGCAGGGCTAATGCCATAGCGGTGCTGCTGTAGCCGGTAAACACGCCGATTTCGAGATAGCGCTCGGCGCGCATCAGCCGGGCAAGCCAAGTGAGCAGGGCGGCCTGCTCGGGGGCGATGGCCATTTTGCCCAAGCGGTGGCCGGCGCTGCGGGCGCGCAAAGCAGCAAGCGCCGGATGCTCCGGCTCGCTGATGTTGCGCAAATAATCGGTGAGCGCCGGGTCGATATTATGGGTGTGGAGGGTCATAATCAGGCCGTCTGAATGGGTTTGGCCGGCGCTGGTGTGAATCAGGCCGCCAAGCCTTGCCGCTTGGGTGTCCGGCTCAAAAACAAACCGGCAAACCGGCCTTATTCGTCGGCCTGATAAGCGTAGGGTGGTTTGGGCAGCTCAGCGGCTTCAAAGCCGGCCTGCTCTTCGGGGCTGAGCTCGACATCCCACAGCAAAGCGCGGTTTTTCAGGCGCTGCTCGGCTTCTTGCGGGTGCTTTTCGATATAGTCGTCGATAAATTGGGTGGCGTCGGATTTATAGTGGTACATGAGGTTCTCCTTATGGGTCGCGCGTATTATAGCCGATATATTTTTTTGCGGGCAGCCTTTCGGGTATAATCATGGGCTGGTTTTTTTGATTAATGTTGTCGGAGCGTAAGCATGCTCTGAGGCCGTCTGAAACCTTTGCACGCTTATTTGCATCAGATAAGCGCGCAAAGGTTTTAATGAAACCGCTGCGTTTCAGACGGCCTGTTTTAATTAAAGTGAATATTATGTTGAAAAAATGGCTACACAAAGTGTTGCCGGGCAAAAGCGCCAAAGCGCGTGCCCATAAAGATGTGCTCGATTTCAGCGAACACGGTATCCGTGCCGATATGCTCAGCTTTGCGGCGGAAAAAGTGGTGCGTCGTCTGCATCATGAAGGCTTTGAGGCTTATGTGGTGGGCGGCGCGGTGCGCGATTTGCTTTTGGGCATCGAGCCGAAAGATTTTGATGTGGCCACCAATGCCACGCCCGAAGAGGTGCGCAAGGTGTTTCGCCGCAGCCGCATTATCGGGCGACGCTTTCAGATTGTGCATGTGATGGTGGGGCCGGAAACGATCGAAGTAACCACTTTCCGCGGTGGCGGCCAGGTGCAGCAAAACGAACACGGCCGCATTATGAAAGACAACACCTATGGCAATATGGAAGAAGATGCCATGCGGCGCGATTTCACCTGCAATGCGCTCTATTACGACCCGGTGCGGCAGAAAATCGTTGATTTTCACGACGGTGTGGCCGACATCAGGGCGCGCCGGCTGGTGATGATAGGCAACCCCGCCGCGCGCTATCAGGAAGACCCGGTGCGCATTTTGCGGGCGGTGCGCCTTTCGGGCAAGCTGGGCTTTGAGGTGGATGAAGCCACCGCCGAGCCGATACACGGTTATGCAGGCCGTCTGAAACAAGAGCCGGTGGCGCGGCTTTTCGATGAAATCATGAAGCTTTTGTTTTCCGGCCATGCCCGCCAATGCCTGAAGCAATTGCACAAGCTGGGCGTGGATGCCGATATCCACCCGCTGCTCACCGCCTTGCAGCAAAGCGGCCAACACAAGCAGCAAAACATTGTGGCGCTGGCGCTGAACAACACCGATGAGCGTTTGCGTGCCGATAAATCGGTGTCGGTGGGCTTTGTGCTGGCGGCGGTTTTGTGGCCGCAGCTCGACGGCCATTGGCAAAACAATCTGGCGCAAGGACAAAAAAGCGCGGCGGCCATGAATGCGGCCATCATCGATTTGCGCGACGATATTGAAAAAGGCTGGGGCGTGCCGCAGCGCTTTGCCGCCACCATGCGCGAAATCTGGACCTTGCAGCCGCAGTTTGACAACCGCAAAGGCGCGCGCCCGCATCGTTTGCTGGCGCAGCCGCGTTTTCGTGCTGCTTACGATTTTTTGATGCTGCGCGATCAATTAGGCGAGGTTGAGGAAGGCTTGGCGCAATGGTGGACCGTATTCCAGCATGCGGCGGATGACAAGCGCAACGAAATGAGCGCCGGCAGCGGCCGCAGCCACGAAGCCGCCATGCCTTCGGCTGACGGCAATCTTGGCGACGCACCCAAGAAAAAGCGCCGCCGTAAACCGCGCAAACGCAAGCCGGCCGGTGCGGCGGCGGAATAATTTGCTGTGTAAACAGAGTTGGATGTTGTCGGCAGTTTGATAAAAGAGCGCACTTTTCAGGTGCGCTTTTTTTGTGGAGAGGCCGTCTGAAAAGGTTTCAGACGGCCTTTGGCTGAATAAATGCCCATGAAGAAATAATCTGTTTTAATCTGCACACTTCATCGGCTTTTGCCATTCAGGCGGCGGCATCGGCGGTGAGCGGGCTGTCTTCCATCACTTTGCTGCGCACAAATTGCTCGGATTGTTCTTTGAGCATATAGCGGTCGATGCCGGGATAATCCTGCGGGTTCAGCGGCTTGGCAAAGTCAACGCGCACATGGATTTCGGGCATCGACACAATGCGCCACAGCGAGCGGAATAAATTCATGCTTCCGGCATAGGATGGTGCGGTGGTGCGCCGGCCTTGGTGGTCGTAATAGCGCAGGGCGATGCTTTGTATGGCCGAGCCGCTGTCGATGGCGGCTTGATAAAGCGCGGCCTTGAAAGGCAGCACTGCTTCGCCGTTCGAGGTGCGTGCTTCGGGGAAAAAGCTCACGTTTTGACCTTGCTGCAAGGCGGCGGTAACGGCTTTTTTAATCGGCTCGATGTCTTTGCGCGAGTTGCGGTTGATAAACACAGTGCCGGCGTTGCGCCCCATTTTGCCCAGCACCGGCCAGCGGCTGATTTCCTGCTTGGCGATAAAGCTGCTCGGATAAAGTGCGCTGAGTGCGAAAATATCCAGCCAGGAAACGTGGTTGGCCACCACGAGCGTGCCCGACACATGAAAATGCTCGGGCGGCGTGGCCACATCCAGCTTGATGCCCAGCGCTTTGAGTGCGCCGCTGCCCAGCTTGATAATGGCTTGGTCGCGCTCTTGGGGGCTGTCGCCGTCGATTTTACGCAGATCGCAACCGGTGGCAAACAGCCACGCGGCCATGCGGGCAAGGCGGAGGAAACGGAGGCGGAGCGGGGCTTTGTTGGCAGACATTGAATGGGCTTGAATGAGTGATAAGGTTAAACGTGAGAAAACATATGGCTTTTGCATGGCGCTTTCTTTAAGGATTTGTTTGCATTTCATCCGCGCTTTTGAGCCAAAATGTTGCCGTTTGATGAAATGCAGGTAGAGCCTAGGGTCTGTTCACATTTCATCACGCGGCAATATTTTGGCTCAAAAACGCGCCTGCTGCGTTGAAAATGCTCGCAAGGTGTCCAACCTTGCTGTGCTTTTCGCCTTGCAGCCACGCTTTTGCGCTCAAAATCTTACTCGCGGATGAATTGTGAACAGACCCTAATGCGGCGGTAAGTATATTATAAGCAGATGGCTTTTGCTTGCCCAAAGCGCCCGACCGGCATTAAAAAAGTGTTAAGAAGCCTTTAAATCGGTATTGCGGCAAAAGGCTTGTTTTCGAGTGGCGATTTTGACGGCGTGGAAAAAGGCCGTCTGAACATATGATGCGGAAAGCTGTTCAGACGGCCTCGGATATGATGTATCGGTTATGATGTATCGGTTAAATTAAAGATGTTCGGCTAATTCCAAAATAGCCTGGCGGTTGGAGGGGGAAAACACTGTTTCTGCCGCAGCTGTGTGCTCCAGCCAGCAAAAAGCGGTGTGCTCTTTGCTAAGCTTAATGACGGTGTCGGGCGCAATGCGGGCGGAAAATACATGCTCGGTGTTGCGGGTGATGCCGGGCGGGTAGCGGTGGCGCCAATGCGGATAAATTTCGTATTGCCGGCTTTGCTGCCAATCGTGCAGCTGGCCGTCTGAAAGGGTGATGCCGGTTTCTTCCTGCACTTCCCGCAGAGCGGTTTGGCTCAAGGTTTCGCCGGCTTCGATGCTGCCGGTGACCGATTGCCAAAAGCCGGCGCGATCGGCACGCTCGATCAGCAATATGTTGCCGTTGCCGTCGTGCAACACCACCAATACTGACACGGGCTGTTTTAATGGTTTGGCCGCGCTCATGAATGCGCTCCGTGCTCATTATCGGGCTCGTCTGAGCGCGTGCTGCTGCGGGCTTTCAGGCCGGCGTGCAACATGGCGGCATCGCTCGGCTCGGGGGCGTCGTTGAGAATACGTATTTCGCGTTGCGGAAACGGAAACTCAATGCCGTTTTCATTAAAGCGCGCCCAAATATCCAATAAAATAGCGGAAAACAAACCCAAAAAGCCGTTTTCCGGGTCGCGCACCCAAAAGCCTACGCGCAGGTTTACGCCGTTGTCGGCAAATTCAACCAAAAAAGCTTTGGGCGCAGGGTCGGTTTCCACCCGCTCTTGGGCGGCAGCGGCTTCTTCAAGTATGCGCATGGCTTGTGTCAAATCGGTGTGGTAGGCTACTTGGATGTTGAGGTTTTGCCACAGCGATTTGCCGGTGTACGATTCATTAATCACGGTGGAAGTAACAAACGTTTCGTTCGGAATCAGCGCTTCAGAGCCGCCGGCGCTGCGCAACACCACAAAACGAGAGGTGATTTTGGTAACGTAGCCGGTGAAGTCGTTAACAGTCAGGCGGTCGCCCGGGCGGATGGAGCGGTCGCCCAAAATGATAAAGCCCGAAATATAATTGCTGGCCACTTTTTGCAGGCCGAAGCCGATGCCCACACCGAGCGCACCGCTAAACACCGACAACACGGTAAGATTGATGCCCACCAGCGGCAGCGCAATCAGCACTGCCAGCGTCACCAGCACCGTGGTGACCACTTTCGAGAGCACGATGCGCAGATTCATATCGAGCCGGTTGCTGTTCATCAGCCGGCTGTTGATGGTGCGCGAAAGCCAGAGGGCAAACACCATAATCACCGCCACCCACACCAAGCCGGTGAGTATGGTGTAGAGATTGAGCGTGATGGAGCCGATGGGCAGCTGCACGCTTTTGAGCATATTGATTACCACATCATCGATGCCGGAAATCCACAATACAAAAGACACCCACAACACCCCTGAGAGCGTGCTTTCGAGCATATCGGTGATTTTATTGTTGGGCAGCGCCGCATGCACCACGGCCAGCAAAAGCCGGATAATAATCATCCAGCGCGCCGCCATCACCAAAAGCTGCAACCACACGCCATTGAAGCCCAGAGCCGTCCAAGTAAACAAGGCGGCAACGGCAGCGGCCAGCAGCATCAGCGGCCACAACACCCGCCTGCCGATGTGGCTCAAGGCCGCCCATTTCGTGGGCTTTTGCGCACGGCGGCCGATTAGATAGCCCGAGAGCCAATAAGTGAGCACCATCAGCGCAATGCAAGTGCCCAGCTCTATCCAGCCCAGCGGCTGATTGAAGCTGCGCTCGAGCAGATGAGAGGCAAAGCGCTCGCGGGCAAACAAATGGGTGAAGAAATCCACCAGATTGGCACCGGTGTTTTTGATGATTTCCGTGCTTTGGGCGGAAACCTGGTTGAGGGTGTCGGACATAATTATGTTTATGCTTCAAAAATAAATGTGTGTTCAAGCTGCAAAACGCAGCGGCTTTCAGACGGCCATCATTATAAGCGCCGTACAATGCGCTCGGATAGCATGCCTGCGTAAAGATTTTGCCGGTGCAGGCAAGCGGCGGCGCTTGGTCATCCGAGCCTGTTTTGAGCCGGATAGGGCGAAAGTAACACAAATAAGCCGCATTTTGAGATTTTAACAGTGTTAATCCTTGCGTTAAAATGCGGCGGCAATTATAATCTTTCGTTTTGCAACCTTGCCTTTTGCTTTTCGCATGGCCAAAGGCTGTTTGATAAACCGTAAGGAGATAACATGCGTCATTATGAGATCGTGTTTATCGTTCACCCTGATCAAAGCGAGCAAGTGCCCGCTATGGTTGAACGCTACAAAACCATGATTACCGAAGCCGGCGGCACCATTCACCGCCTGGAAGATTGGGGCCGCCGCCAACTGGCTTACCCGATCAACAAAATCCACAAAGCACACTATGTTTTGATGAACATCGAAGCCACGCCTGAAGTGGTGGAAGAGATTGAAACCGCTTTCCGCTTCAACGATGCGGTGCTGCGTCATCTGACCATCAAAACCAAACATGCCGTTACCGAAGCTTCTCCGATGATGAAAGACGAGAAGTCTAAAAGCCTGCTGAGCAACAGCGGCGCGGCTGAAGAAGCTAAAGAAGAAACTGCCGAAGCTTAAGATTGAACAATCTTTTCACCCTTACCGCACAAATCGCCCAAACCGGCGAAGTGCGCTACACACCCGCCGGCATTCCTGTGCTGGATATGGTGCTCAAACATGAATCTTGGCAGCAGGAAAACGGCCAGCAATGCCTGGTGAAGTTTGAAATGCCGGCCAAAATCATCGGTAAGGAAGCTTTGCAGTGGCAGCATGGGCAAAACATGATGGTGGAAATCACCGGCTTTCTCGCACAGAGAAGCCAGCGCTACACCCGGCCCGTGCTGCGGATACAGAACATTCAAGAATATAAAGGTTAAACGACAATGGCTCGTCAATCATTCAAACGCAGAAAATTCTGCCGTTTTACGGCTGAAAAAATCCAAGAAGTGGATTACAAACAAGTAGACCTGTTGAAAGATTTTATCGCTGAAAACGGCAAAATCATTCCCGCCCGCATCACCGGCACCAAAGCAGGCTACCAACGTCAACTGTCTGTTGCGGTTAAACGCGCCCGTTTCCTGGCGCTGTTGCCCTACACCGACCAACACAAATAATTGACGGAGAAAAGTAACATGCAAATCATTCTGTTAGAAAAAATCGGCGGCCTGGGCAACTTGGGTGACGTGGTAACCGTGAAAAACGGCTACGCCCGCAACTTTCTGATCCCCAGCGGCAAAGCCAAGCGCGCTACCGCAGCCAACCTGCAAGAGTTTGAAGCGCGCCGCGCCGAGCTGGAAGCCAAGCAAGCCGAAATTTTGGCCGATGCGCAAGCCCGCCAAGAAAAACTCGACGGCCAAACCATCACCGTGGCTCAAAAAGCCGGTGTAGACGGCCGCTTGTTCGGCTCCGTAACCAATGCCGACATCGCCGATGCGATTCGCGCTGCCGGTGTGGAAGCCGCTAAAGCCAATGTGCGCCTGCCCGAAGGCCCTTTCAAAGCCGTGGGCGAATACGAAGTGGAAGTGGCGCTGCACACTGATGCCGTAGCCAAAATCACCGTTGCCGTGGTGGCTGCTGTAGAATAATCTGCGCAGATTAGCAGTTTATATAAAAGGCCGTCTGAATCTTTCAGACGGCCTTTCTGTATTAAAGATTGCCGTTCAGATGCGCTGCACGAAGCGGCGCAAACAAAGCTGTTTAGGCGTAATCTGTGCTTTAACCCCCACGGTAAATTTGATACACTGCGTGCTGATTGAGTTTAATGAAAACCGGATGTGACGATATGAAAAAATTCGCCATAGGGCTGTTGGCGCTGGCCTTGGCCGCCTGCAGCAGCCAGCAGCAGCCCGCCGAAACATCGGAAACCCTGCTGCCGCCGATCGGCGGCAAACGCCCCGTGTTTGACGCTGCCGCCGAATCGGTGGCCATCAGCGGCTTCAACGGCAATGCCAATGTGCAGCGCTTTATTGATTATGAAGTGCAAAGCGGCCAATTCACACGCCACGAGCTGGAAAACTTTTTCGGCGGCGTGGAATACAAAGGCAATATCGTCAATATTATGAACCGCCCCGGCACCTCGCGCCCGTGGTATGAATTTCGCCAAGCCAATGCAGGCGGCACCCGTGTGAGCGCAGGCCGGCGTTTTTATGCCCAGAATAAAGGCGTGATCGACGCGGTGGCGAAAAGCTACGGTGTGCCCGCAGAAATCATCGTGGCGATTGTGGGCATCGAAACCAACTACGGCACCAATATGGGCAGCTTCCGTGTGGCCGATTCTTTGAGCACGTTGGCATTTGATTATCCGCGCCGAGCCGAATTTTTCCAAAAAGAATTAAACGAATTCCTATTGATGACCAAAGCGGAAAAGCGTGATGTCTACAGCTTTAAAGGCAGCTATGCCGGCGCCATGGGCATGCCGCAGTTTATGCCCTCGAGCTTTCGCAAATATGCCGTAGATTACGATGGCGACGGCTTTCACGATATTTGGAACAATGTAGGCGATGTGGCCGCATCAGTGGCCAATTATATGAAAGCGCACGGCTGGCAAACCAACGGCAAAATGGTGGTGCCGGTTACGCTCACCATCAATCAAGAGCTGCAAGGCATTATCGATGAGAAAACCGCGCTCACCCGCACCGTGGCCGATTTCAAACGTTTGGGTGTACAGCCGCAGGAAGTGGTGGGTGACCACGAAAAAGCCATTCTTTATCGGCTCGAAACCAGCCCAGGCGTGTATGAATACTACCTCGGCCTCACCAATTTTTATGCGGTTTGGCAATATAACCACAGCCGCATGTATGTTACCGCTGTGCGCGACATTGCCAACGGTGTCAGCGGCGATTACCGCCTGTAAAACGGAGCAACATGGCTTATCAAGTTCTCGCCCGTAAGTGGCGGCCGAAAACCTTTGCCGATTTGGTCGGCCAAGAGCATGTGGTGAAGGCTTTGCGCAATGCGCTCGACAAAGGCCGCCTGCATCATGCTTATCTGCTCACCGGCACGCGCGGCGTGGGCAAAACCACGATTGCGCGCATTTTGGCCAAAAGCCTTAACTGCGAGCAGGGGCAGCACGGCGAGCCTTGCGGCGTGTGCGCCAGCTGCACCCAGATCGATGCCGGCCGCTATGTGGATTTGCTCGAAATCGATGCCGCATCAAACACCGGTATCGACAATATCCGCGAAGTGCTGGAAAACGCCCAATATGCGCCCACCGTCGGTAAATATAAAGTTTATATCATCGATGAAGTGCACATGCTCTCGAAAAGCGCGTTTAACGCCATGCTCAAAACGCTGGAAGAGCCGCCCGAGCATGTGAAATTCATTCTCGCCACCACCGATCCGCACAAAGTGCCGATTACTGTGCTCAGCCGCTGCCTGCAATTTGTGTTGCGCAATATGACCACGCAGCAAGTGGCGGCGCATTTGGCGCATGTGCTGGAAAGCGAACAAGTGCCGTTTGAGCCCGCTGCCGTGCAGCTGCTCGGGCGCGCGGCCATGGGCTCGATGCGCGATGCTTTGAGTCTTTTGGATCAGGCGATTGCCATGGGCTCGGGCAGCGTGGCCGAGCAAGATGTGCGCCAGATGATAGGCGCGGTAGACAAGCGCTATCTTTATGAATTGCTGCAATATATTGTGAACCAAGATGGCGAAGCGCTGCTGGAAAAAGCGCAGGAAATGGCTGCGCGCGCTATCGGCTTCGACAGCGCATTGAGCGAATTGGCGATGCTGCTGCAACGCTTGGCGCTGCTCAAAACCGTGCCTGCCGCGCTGGCTGACGACCCCGAACATGAAACCCTTGCCCGCTTGGCACAGTATTTGAGCGGCGAGCAGATTCAGCTTTATTACCAATGTGCCATTCACGGCAAACAGGATTTGAGCCTAGCGCCCGATGAATACGCCGGCTTTGTGATGACGTTGTTGCGCATGCTGGCTTTTGCGCCGATGGCGGCCAAGGCGCATAGCAGCGAGGGCATTATCGAGGGCACGCAGCTGCATAATCCGCAGGAGGATGCCGCCGCAAAAAAGCCCCTGATTCTGCCGGATAGCCCGGCGCTGCCTGCGGTTGCGCGGCCGTCTGAAAACCTTGCCGCCAATGAGCCGCTTAAGCCTGCAGCAGAAGACACCTCGCCGTGGGAAGCGCCGCCTGAGGCAGAAGTGGCGATGCATGCCGAAGCGGCCATATCTGAACTTGAGCCTGCTACATCCGCCACACAAACCCTGTCGGATGAGCCGACGCCCGTGGTTGCGGAAACAGAAGAGCTACCGGCAGAGCCGCTGATAGAGCCGGTACAAGCTTGGGCGGAAGCATCGGACATGATGCCGTCTGAAAGCGTGGGCGAGCTTGCGGATGTTGTGGCGGCCGATGAGTTTTCTGCGGCCGAAGCGGTGCAAGAAGCGGTTTATTTCGGCGATGACGAAGTAGATGAGGAATATGCCGATTATCCGCACCTTGATGCCGCGCCCGTTTTGGCGGCTTTAAATGAAAGCGGCGACAACAGCGAAAATGAAGAAGAGGCCGAAGCCGAAGCGCCTGAATTCGAGCCATTGCCTGCTTTTGACGGCGAACATTGGGCCGCGATGGTACGCCGCTTGGCGCCCAAGCTCGGCGCGGCGCAAATGGTGGCGCAGCATGCCGCGTGGGTGCGCTATGATGAGCCGCAACAATTGCTGATGCTCTCGCTCACCGATGAGGCGCGCGCCACCAGCAATAAAGAGCGCCTAGATAAAATCCGCGACACGCTCTCCGATGCTTACGGCGTTGCCCTGAAGCTGCAAACCGAGCCTTGGCGTGATGATGCGGGCTGGGAAACACCGCTTATGCGGCGCAAGCGTTTGCAGCAAGAAGGCCGCCGGCAAGCGCAAATGCTTTTGGAAGCAGATGCAGCGGCACAAGATATTTTGCGTTTGTTTGATGCGCAATGGCTGCCGGACACATTGGAATTGGCCGGGCAGGACGAGCAATAAGCGCAATACAAACCATGCCGTCTGAAACGGGATATGGCTTTCAGACGGCCTTAATCATGATTTTTTAAACAGGAGTAAAACATGTTCGGAAAAGCCGGATTGGGCGGGCTGATGAAGCAGGCCCAGCAAATGCAGGAAAATATGAAAAAAGCGCAAGCCAAGTTGGCGGAAACCGAAGTGTCGGCCGAAGCGGGCAACGGCTTGGTGAAAGTGACCATGACGTGCAACCATGTGCTGCGCCGCCTTGAAATCAGCGAAGAATTGATTCAGGAAGCCGCTGATGATAAAGAAATGCTGGAAGATCTGATTCTGGCTGCCATCAACCAAGCCGGTGCGTTGGCCGAAGAAACCACCAGCAAAACCATGGGCGCATTCACCCAAGGCCTGCCGCCGGGCATGGGCGATTTTTTTAAATAAAAATGAAAAGCAGGCCGTCTGAAAATGTTTTCAGACGGCCTGCTTGATGCCTGAGGGCTGCACTCTGTTTTTCTGCACTCAATGCATTTTGTGCAGCACCGTAATAAACGCGCATACGCTTTTTTGTTCAATAACAAGGCCGTCTGAAACATTTATTGTTCAGACGGCCTTGGCTTCTGTTATACCAATTCAAATATACCAATTCAAAAAAAGTAAGCTAACAAGGCGGCGAGCCGTAGACAGTACAGATAGTACGGCAAGGTGAGATAACGAAGTTAGGTTATTTTTTTGGATTGGTATTATTGGAAAGTTGATTGAGGTGCCGATAGTGAAATGCATAAAAAACGGCTGCGAATGGTAGCTTGGTTGATAAGCCCAATGTTTGAGACGGCTTGTAGATTGGTGGTTTTCAACCCAACCTACCCGCTGTATCACTTTTTTATGCATTTCACTATAGGTTGGGTTTGGCAACCCAACCTACGCCGGTGATTTTCTACTGCCGTTATTCCGGATGCTCGAGGTGGTAGATTTGCGCCACGGCCTCGACCAAATCGCTGTCGTTGGCACCGGCTTTATTGAGCGTGCGGGTGGGGGAATGCAGCAGCTTGTTGGTGAGCTGCACGGATAAGCGCTCGAGCACTTCTTCGGGCGGCGTGCCTTTGGCCAGCTGCTTCATGGCGTTTTCCAGCACTTGGCGGCGGGCGCGTTCGCCCTCGTCGCGCAGGGCGCGGATAAGCGGCACGCTTTGGCGGCTTTTTTGCCAATCGATAAATTCGGCCACTTTTTGCGACACCATCACTTCGGCTTCAGCAGCGGCTTTTTGGCGCGCTTCTTTGCCTTGCTGCACGATGCCCATCATATCGTCGACGGTGTAGAGATAGGCATCGTTTAATTCGCCCACTTCTTCTTCGATGTCGCGCGGCACCGCCAAATCGAGCATAAACACCGGCATATGGTGGCGCTGGCGCAATGCGCGCTCGACCATGCCTTTGCCGACAATGGGCAGCTGGCTGGCGGTGGACGACACCACCACGTCGTATTCGTGCAAAATGGCCGGCAATTCGGCCAGCAAATGCGGCTCGGCATTAACGCCCAGCTTTTCGCACAATTCTTGCGCCCGTGGCAGGGTGCGGTTGGCCACGGCCATCAGCTTGGGATTTTTGGCGGCAAAATAAGTGGCCACAAGCTCAATCATTTCACCTGCGCCGATAAACAGCACATTCAAATCGGCCACATCGGGGAAAATCTGCTCGGCCATTTTCACCGAAGCGGCGGCCATCGACACGGAATTTTCGCCCACCGCCGTGCCGGTGCGCACTTCTTTGGCCACGGCAAAGGTTTTTTGAAACAAGGCATTAAGCCAAGTGTCGAGCGCGGCTTGCTCTTGCGCCACGCGCACGGCATCTTTAATCTGCCCTAAAATCTGCGGCTCGCCCAACACCATCGAATCGAGCCCGCAGGCCACGCGGAAAGCGTGGCGTATGGTGTCGCTGCAACCGTAGGTGTAAAGATAGGGGCGGATTTCGTCGATGTTGAGATTTTGATATTCGGCCAGCCATTCGATCACACGCTCGGCATCGCCCACGCAATAAAGCTCGGTGCGGTTGCAGGTGGACAAAATCACCGCTTCGGCGGCGGCGCGGCTTTCAATCAGCCCGCGCACGGCATCGGGCAGCGTGACTGCGGCAAACGCGAGCTTTTCGCGTATGCTCAGCGGCGCGGTTTGGTGATTGAGGCCGATGGCGGTGAGTTGCATGATGAGGCGGGCAGGTTGGAAAACGCGCTATTGTACCGCAAAGTGCGATTAATTTAAATGCTTGGCCCGATAGTCGGAAATAAAAACAGACCGGCAAAATATCTGAAAACAAAAGGCTTTCAGACGGCCTATTGATTAATGACGCACGGCTGGTTATCCTGTTAACAAAATATGGCCAAAGAGGCCGTCTGAAAGAAAGCTGAATATGGATTTACACAATATCCGCGCCGATTACAGCAAGCAGGAATTATCGGAGCAAGAATGCGATGCCAGCCCGCTGGTGCAATTTGAACGCTGGCTGAATGAGGCGGTGCGCGCCGAGGTGAACGAGCCCACCGCCATGAATGTGGCCACGGTGGGCGAAGACGGCCGCCCGAGCAGCCGCATGGTGTTGCTGAAAGAAGTGAATGCGCAGGGCTTTGTGTTTTTCAGCAATTACTTGAGCCGCAAGGGGCGCGCGCTTTCGGCGCATCCGTTTGCCGCTTTAACGTTTTTCTGGCCCGAATTGGAGCGGCAGGTGCGCGTGGAAGGGCGGGTGGTGTTGCTGGATGAGGCCGCATCCGACGAATATTTCAAAAGCCGCCCCTACACCAGCCGCATCGGCGCTTGGGCGAGCGAGCAGAGCAGCGTGATTGCCGGCAAATCGGTGCTGGTGGCGCGCGCCGCCGCCGTCGGCCTCAAGCACCCGATCAGCGTGCCGCGGCCGCCGCATTGGGGCGGCTATGTGGTGCTGCCCGAGCGGCTGGAATTCTGGCAGGGCCGGCCCAGCCGCCTGCACGACCGCATTCAATACCGCCTCGAAAACGAAAGCTGGCTCAAAGAGCGGCTGGCACCTTGAGTAATTTCAGACTGCAGGCCGTCTGAAACTTTTTGTTTGCAAAGGCTTATCGAGTAAAGAATAAAAGGAATCCACCCATGCAGCAAAGCAAACCTTTTCCGCGCGTGTTGACCATTGCCGGCTCTGATTCCGGCGGCGGCGCAGGCATACAGGCCGATTTGAAAACCTTTGGCGCGCTGGGCGCTTACGGTGCCAGCGTGATCACTGCGGTGACCGCGCAAAACACGCAAGGCGTGCAGGGCGTGCATGTGGTGCCCGCGGCCATGATTGCCGCCCAATGCGATTCTGTGTTGAGCGACATCCGCATCGATGCGGTGAAAATCGGCATGCTGCCCGATGTGGAGAGCATCAAAGCCGTGGCGCATGCTTTGCGCGAATATCCGGTGCCGTTTGTGGTGTTTGATCCCGTGCTGGTGGCCACTTCGGGCGATTCGCTGGCGCTGGAAAACACGCTGGATGCCTTATGCGGCCTGTTGCTGCCGCTGGCCGATGTGGTGACACCCAATCTGAACGAGCTCGCGCAGCTCACCGGCAATGCTTTGGCGCAAGACGAAGCCGAAATGCTCGCGCAAGGGCGGCAGCTGCTGGCCAAAGGCGCTAAAGCGGCGCTGCTCAAAGGCGGCCATTGGCAGGGCTGCGAAGAGGCGCGCGACTGGCTGGTGCAAGAAGCGGCCGACCCGCAATGCTTTGTCAACGCCCGCGTGCCCACCGCCAACACCCACGGCACCGGCTGCACGCTGGCTTCGGCCATTGCCGCACTCTATCCGCACCGACGCAACCTGAATTTCGCCGTGGCCGCCGCCAAAAGCTATTTGCACGGTGCGATTGCATCGGGGCAATATTGGCATGTGGGGCAGGGCGCGGGGCCGTTGGCGCATTTTTGGCGCACCGTGCGCGATTAGAATTTGAATGCAAGGCCGTCTGAAAGAGCGGTTTCAGACGGCTTTTGTGTGTCATGCGTACTACGGTTGCTGCATATAAGGTAAGGCTGTCTGAAAGAGAAGTTTCAGACGGCTTTTGTTCGTCATGCGTACGATTACGCTTTGTTTTCACAAAGCTAATCGTACCTACGTTTGTTGTTCAGACAGCCGGGACGTTGTAGGTCGGATACTTGTATCCGACATTTTCTCAGCTCCGGAAAACTTGTTCTGCGAACAAGCGTCGGATTCGAGAATCCGATCTACGCCTACGCCTTCAATGCTGTAAACAAAACGATGCCGTCTGAAAAAATGTTTCAGACGGCTTTTGTTCGCCATGCGTACGATTACGCTTTGTTTTCACAAAGCTAATCGTACCTACGCTTGTTTTCAGACGGCCTGTTTGACCGTTTAAATATCGAAATCGCTGCGCTCGTGGGTGGCGGTGATCATGCCGGCGGCTACGGTGTGGTGGCTGGCTTCATCAATCAGGATAAAGGCACCGGTGGCGGGGTTTTCGGCATAGGTGGTGGCGGTGAGCGGCTGTTGCAGGGCAAGGCTGAGGCTGCCGATGTCGTTGATGGCGAGCTTTTCGGCGGCTTTCACGTTGCTCAGTGTGTGCACATCCCACACATAGGCGATTTGCTTCACTTTGGCGGCGGTGGTTTGCGTGCCGTGTTTGAGCAGGTATTTGCGCTGCGGGTTGAGCGCGCGCTCGTCAAACCAGCACACCGATGCCTGAATGTGGCGGGTGGGCAGGGCGGGATTGTTGGCGGCCAGAATGCTGTCGCCGCGCGAGATGTCGACATCGCTGTCGAGCGTGAGGGTGAGGGCGCTGCCGGCTTCGGCGCTTCGGGCTTCGCCTTGCGGGGTGTAGATGGCGGCGATGCGGGCGCTTTTGCCTGAGGGCTGCACGCGGATTTCGTCGCCCACGCTCAAGCGGCCGGCTTCGAGGCGGCCTTGGTAGCCGCGGAAATCGTCGCTGCTGCTGCCGTCTTGGCGGGCCACGCGCTGCACGGGAAAATGGGCGCTCAAACGGGCGGCGCGGCTGCGTTCCACCGGTAGGCTTTCAAGCAGCGGCAAAAGCGGCAGGCCGCGATACCACGGCGTGTGTGCGCTGGCGGCCACGATATTGTCGCCGGCCAATGCGCTCACGGGCAGGTAGTGGATTTGTGCGGCTAGGCCGATTTGCGCAGCGAGCGTGCGGTAGGCCTCGGTGATGGCGCGGTATTTTTGTTCATCGAAATCAAGCAAATCGAGCTTGTTGACGGCCACAATGATGTGCGGCGTGCCCAAAAGCTTCAAGATGGCGCTGTGGCGGCGGGTTTGCGGCAATAAGGCGGGGCTGCTGCCGGAAAAATCGACGCGGGTGGCATCAATCAGCACAATGGCAGCGTCGGCGGTGGATGCGCCGGTGACCATATTGCGGGTGTATTGCTCGTGGCCGGGAGTGTCGGCGATGATGAATTTGCGTTTGGCGGTGGCGAAATAGCGGTAGGCCACATCAATGGTGATGCCTTGCTCGCGCTCGGCGGCGAGGCCGTCGGTGAGACCGGCAAAGTCGGGCGCTTGGCCGTTGGCGGCGGATTGCGCGAGCTTGTCGGCTTGGTCGCTCAAGAGCGTGCGGCTGTCGTAGAGCAGGCGGCCGATCAGGGTGGATTTGCCGTCGTCAACGCTGCCGGCGGTGATAAAACGGAGCAGGGGGGCGGTGGATTGGGTCATGGTTTCCTCAGATTCGGGCGGCTTTTGAATGCTGCTTACTTTAGCGAGGCCGTCTGAAAAAGGGAAAGAATGCTTTGTTGTAATCAAATGCGCTTTGGTTATATAGTGGAATGTAAGAAAAAGTGACACGAACTGCATTCTGAAACAGCGTAGCTTGGGTTGCCAAACCCAACATTTCAGACGGCTTGTGGATTTGTTGGGTTTTCAATCCAACCTACTTGCCGTATCATTTTTTATGCATTCCATTTTTTATGCATTCCATTATTTATGCATTCCATTATTTATGCATTCCATTATTTATGCATTCCATTATATGTGGTGTATATGTGGTGCGGGTGGGGAAACCCTAGGGCGTCCTGACAATTACTTGTCATAAAGGCAGCCATAGCATAATACAAGCTAAAGCAACTACGCTTTCATAATGCCTTTTCAAACGATCGT
>NZ_SLXE01000001.1 GCF_004341385.1 Uruburuella suis | reverse complement strand
GCAAGGTGTCCAACCTTGCTGCGCTTTTCGCCTTGCAAGCGCGCTTTTGCGCTCAAAATCTTACGCACGGATGAAATGTGAACAGACCCTAGCGCAAACACTCAAAATCAAGCATAATCACCAAGGTTACGCGGCGGCCTGCCGCCAAAGAAAAACAGACCCGAAAACAGGAGACACCATGAGTCACATTCAAGCGCCCGCAGAGGGCCAAAAAATTGTAGCCGGCAAAGCCGTGCCGAACAACCCGATTATTCCGTTTATCGAAGGCGACGGCATCGGCGTGGACATCACGCCGGTGATGAAAGACGTAATCGATGCAGCGGTGGCCAAGGCTTATGGTGGCGAGAAGAAAATCCACTGGATGGAAGTGTTTGCCGGTGAAAAAGCCACCCGTGTGTATGGCGACAATGTTTGGCTGCCGGAAGAAACTTTGGCGGCACTGAAAGACTATGTGGTGTCTATCAAAGGCCCGATGACCACGCCCGTGGGCGGCGGCATCCGCTCGCTCAACGTGGCCTTGCGCCAAGAGCTCGATTTATACCAATGCGTGCGCCCGGTGCGTTATTTCAACGGTGTGCCCTCGCCCTTGAAAGACCCGAGCAAAACCAATATGGTGATTTTCCGTGAAAACACCGAAGACATTTATGCCGGCATTGAGTGGGAAGCTGAAAGCGATGCTGCCAAGAAAATCATTGCTTTTCTGCAAAACGAAATGGGCGTGAATAAAATCCGCTTCCCCGAAACTTCAGGCATCGGCATCAAGCCCGTGTCTAAAGAGGGCACTCAGCGCTTGGTGCGCGCGGCCATCCAATATGCAATCGACAACGACCGCAGCAGCGTGACCTTGGTGCACAAGGGCAACATCATGAAGTTTACCGAGGGCGGTTTCCGCGATTGGGGCTATGAGCTGGCGCAAAAAGAATTCGGCGCCGAATTGCTCGATGGCGGCCCGTGGTGCAAGTTTAAAAACCCGAAAACCGGCAAAGACATCATCGTGAAAGATGCGATTGCCGATGCTTTCTTGCAGCAAATCGTGTTGCGTCCGGCCGAATATGACGTAATCGCCACGCTGAACCTCAACGGCGACTACATTTCCGATGCGCTGGCCGCGCAAGTGGGCGGCATCGGCATTGCGCCGGGTGCGAATATTTCCGACAATTACGCTGTGTTTGAAGCCACGCACGGCACTGCGCCGAAATACGCCGGTCAAGACAAAGTAAACCCCGGCTCGCTGATTTTGTCTGCCGAAATGATGTTGCGCCATCTGGGCTGGAAAGAAGCGGCCGATTTGGTGATTTCATCGATGGAAAAAGCCATTGGCGACAAACAGGTTACTTACGATTTCGCCCGCTTGATGGACGATGCCAACGAGGTTTCCTGCTCGGAATTCGGCAAAGCCATGATTGAGCGTATGTAATCATCATAAGCTGATAAAAACCCGTGCCTGAAGGCACGGGTTTTTATTGGGTGTGGCTTCTGATTTGATAAGGCCGTCTGATACCCATTCGAAAAAATAACCTTACAAAACAAAAGCAGTTCGGCAGCATCATCCGCGTAGGTCGGATTCTCGAATCAGACGTTTGGCCATCGGCCAAAGCGATGTGCGTGTCTTGTTCTGCGAACAAGTGTCGGATTCGAGAATCCGACCTACAGGCTGCCTGTTTGTATATTATTTTTTTGAATGGGTATCAGACGGCCTTTGCGCTTGTGGCGGCATTATTTTTTCACAAACACCACATCCCACACGCCGTGCCCCAGCCGCTTGCCGCGCGCTTCGAATTTGGTTTCGGGGCGGTAGGCCGGTGTGGGCGCGTAATCAGCGGCGGTGTTTTGTAGCTGCTCAAAGCCGCGCAACACGTCAAGCATCTGCACGGCGTATTCTTCCCAATCGGTGGCTAAGTGGATATAGCCGCCGGTTTTTAATTTGGGCAAAAGCTTGGCGATAAAAGGCGCTTGCACGAGGCGGCGTTTGTTGTGGCGTTTTTTGTGCCAAGGGTCGGGAAAGAAAATGTGGATACCGCCGAGGCTGCCATCGGCGAGCATGTTTTCCACCACTTCCACCGCATCGTGGCGCATCACGCGGATGTTGTTTACATTTTCTTCTTCCATCAGCTTGAGCAGGTTGCCCACGCCCGGGCCGTGCACGTCGATGGCGAGGAAATCTTTTTGGGGCAGGCGCTTGGCGATTTCCACCGTGGCCACGCCCATGCCGAAGCCGATTTCGAGCACTTTATCGCTGTCGCGGCCGAAGCATGCGTTTAAATCGAGTGGCGCGGCTTGGTAATCCACGCCGAAATCCGGCCACAAAGTGTCGATGGCGCGCTGCTGCGCGGCGGTCATGTGGCCTTGGCGCAAAACAAAGCTGCGGATGCTGCGCGGGTGGGTTTCGGCAGCGCTGTTTTCAGAAGAGGGATTTTGCTCGGTCATATTTGCCCAATAGTAAGAATCGGTAAGGAAATCAATCAGCAGGCCGTCTGAATATGTTCAGACGGCCTTTTTAAGCGCTTGTTCAGCATTCATTTGGCGGCCATGTCGGCTCTAAATCTTATTCGCGGATGAAGTGTGCACAAACCTTATGGATTTGCGCATTATACCGCAGCGGCGGCATGGCGCGAAGATGGGGCTTGTTTGCATTTTGTCTGCATCTGGGTGTTAAACGTTGCGGCTTTCTTTTCGGCGCTGCCGGCGTTTGCGCCGGGCTTGCTTGCGGTTGATGCGCCAGCGCCAGATGATTTGCACCAGCGCATAGCCGGCGAGGGCAAAGGTAGTGCCCATGATGAGTATGCCGAAGGCCAGCGGCTGGCCGAATTGGAGCGTCCAGCGGCTGGCCGAATTGGAGCGTCCAGCGGCCGGCATCGGCCCAAAAGCCGGGCTCGCCCAGCGCGGGCATCACCAATTCGGCCTGAGCGGCGGTGCCGTAGAGCAGGCGACTGCCGAGCTTGTAGGCGGCTACATAAAGCGGAATCAGTGTGAGCGGGTTGGTGTAGAGCGTGCTGAAAAGGGCAATGGGCAATTGTGTGCGCAGAAGATAAGCCATCATCAGCGCGGAGAAAAATTGCGTTGGCGCGGGCAGCATGCCGCAAAAAAGGCCGATGGCCACGGAAAGTGCCACTTTGTCGCGCTTGAAGGCCCAATATTCGGGCTTATCAAACAAATGGGCGAAAGGTTTGAACCAGCGTGAGGCGAAAATTTTTTCGCGGGTGGGCAGTTTGTGTTTCCAGTTGTCGAACATAAGCGGGTGTGAGCAGCGGCGTTGTTATTGTGTGGCTGTATCTTATCGTATAAATGGTTGTGTAGGCGCTTGTGTGCGCGTGAAAATCGGCAAAAGGCCGTCTGAAAACACAAAGAGGGTTCAGACGGCCTGCGGATGAAGCTTTTATTTTTGAATCTGCACGGCCGAGAGCTTGATTTCCACTTTCCATTCGGGTTTGGCCAAGCGCGCTTCCACGCAGGCGCGGGCGGGCGCGTGGCCGGGCGCTACCCATTCGTCCCAAGCGATATTCATGGCATCGTAATCGGCCAGATCGGGCAGGTAGATGGTGGCTTCGAGAATGTGTTGTTTGCTTGAGCCGCATTGGGCCAGCCAATAATCGATTTGTGCCAACACATCGCGGGTTTGGGCGGTGGCGTCGGCATCGGTGTTTTCCGGCACCATGCCGGCCAGAAACACCAGGCCGTTGGCGGTAACGGCTTCGGAGAGGCGCGCGTTTTGGCCGTGATATTGAATGCTCATGTTTGCTCCTGAATCATGTTTGGGCGGGCGCTTATGGTAACATATCGCGAAATCGCCACAAAGCCGCACGGGGCTTTGGCGGCAACTTTATTTCAACCGGCTTCAGACGGCCTTTTTAAATACCAATCCGATATGAGCAAACCCGATTATCCTATCACCGCCGCCATCCGCTTTTTGCGTGCGCACAAAATCGATTACACGCCGCGGCTTTATCCTTATGTCGAGCACGGCGGCACGGCGCATTCTGCTGCCAGCTTGGGCGTGGGCGAGCATGAAGTGATTAAAACCATTGTGCTGCAAAACGAAGCGCGCCAAGGGCTGATTGTGCTGATGCACGGCGATAAGCAGATTTCCACCCGCAATTTAGCCCGAACGCTGGGCATGAAACACATCGAGCCGGCCGATCCGAAGCAGGCCAATAAATGGACCGGCTTTTTGGTGGGCGGCACCAGCCCCTTCGGCACCAAAACTGCACTGCCGGTGTATGTGGAGCAAAGCATTTGGGATTTGGACACCATTTATATCAACGGCGGCAAACGCGGCTTTTTGGTGGCGCTCGCACCCGCAGCGCTCAAAAGCCTCAATCCGGTGAGCGTGAATGTGGCCACGGATCATTAATTATCAAACACGGAAAAGGAGCAGCAAATGAGCAACGACATCATCCAACACAACGCCCCCGCGCCCGACAATCTGCGCACCTACAGCATGATTGTTTACGGCCTTTACGCCGCTTCGCTGGTGGTCGGCATCACCTTGCTGGTGGGCGTGATTATGGCTTATGTGAAGCGCGGCGAGATGCAGGGCACGGTGTTTTACAACCATATGCAGTATTTGATTAAAACCTTTTGGGTGAGCCTGATCGGCTTTTTTATCGGTGGGCTTACGCTGGCGCTGGCGGTGGGCGGGCTGATTCTGATTGTGGTGAGCGTGTGGTTTGTTTACCGCGTGGTGGCCGGCTTTATTAAGCTTTACGAGCGCAAGCCGGTGTCGGCCGAGGGCTGGTTTTAAGCGCCTGTTTGAGGTTTCAGACCCTAATATCTTTTTTGTCAGGCCGTCTGAAAGAATGTGTTTGATATGATTGCTTAATATGATTTATTTGATAATCAGCATTTTATGCAGCGTGGCGGTGTCGGTGTTGTTGAAAATCGCCCGCAGCAAAAAAATCGACATCGAGCAGGCGGTGGCCGTCAATTATCTGATGGCCATTGCTTTGTGCGTGTATTTTTTGCGCCCCGATTTAGCCGCTTGGAAAAGCTATCTGCCCACTTGGTGGCTGTTTGCCGCGCTTGGGGTGTTGCTGCCGGCGGTGTTTGTGGTGATGGGGCGCGCCGTGGAGCGGGCGGGCATTGTGAAATCCGATGCGGCGCAGCGGCTGTCGCTTTTTCTGCCGATTGCCGCTTCTTTTGCCATTTTCGGCGAAAAGCTCACGCAAGGGCGCTTAATCGGCATTGCGTTGGCTTTTTGCGCGCTGTTTTGCCTGCTGTGGAAAGGCGAGGGCGGCAAGAAATCGGGCGGCTTTGCCGGCAATGCCGCGCTGCTTTTAGGCGTGTGGGCAGGCTATGGCGTGATCGATATTTTGTTCAAGCAAGTAGCCGCCGCCGGCACGGCTTTTTCCGGCAATCTGCTGGTGGCTTTCTGCCTTGCCGCGCTGCTGATGTTTGGCTATTTGTTTTACAAAGGCAGCAAATGGAACGCCGCCGGCATCATCGGCGGCCTGACGCTCGGCAGCCTGAATTTTGCCAATATTTTGTTTTACATCCGCGCGCATCAAGCTTATAGCAGCAACCCCACGCTGGTGTTTGCCGGCATGAACATCGGCGTGATTGTGTTGGGCACGCTGGTGGGCGCGCTGGCGTTTAAAGAAAAAATCAGCACCATCAACGCCGCCGGCATTGTGTTGGCCGTGTGTGCCATTGCCTGTTTGTTTTATTGGCCGCAGCTGGCGCGGCTGGTGAATATTTGAGATAGGAATGTAAGATAAAGAGGAGCCAGCGATGTGGTGGAATAAGCGGAGAAAATCGGAAAACGATATTCAAAATCTGATCAGATTTGAAGAAAAAATTAAAAATGATGTGAAAAACCAGCTATGGCAAGAAATGGAGCCGCGGCTGGCAGAATTTGCGAAAAAAGAGGAGCGTGCGGCAAAGGTCAAGGATGGTTGGGTTTGGCTTGAGCGGTTGCCGAAAATTTTGCCGTTGGCATCATTGGCGGCTTTTGTGATTGGTGCCATTATTGTTTATAGCTATTTGTATGCAATAGATAGCGTGAGTTTGTTTGCGCAGGTGATGTCTAGCCCGTCATCACTAGTTTCTATTTTATTCATCTTGCTGATTTTATTGATATTTATTTTTGGAATACCATTTTATGCCCCTTATGACTTTGCCAGTTCGGTGAATAAAATCAGAAAAGATAGTTGGGAAGGCCATTTGTTATGCATATTAGGCTTAATAGCTTTATTAAGTACTCAAATTTTTATTGTAAATCAATTCGATATCAGTACATGGAAAAACGATTCAATTCCGTTTAGTGTATATTTGATTATTATTGTATATTTAATTGGTTTTATCACTATTTCTATGATTTTTTATAGTTTTATTATCAAGTTTAATAAAAATAAAATTAGATTCTCATTTTTTGAATTTTTAAAATTTACTGTCAACTATGGGCGATTGCTTTTGTTTAGTTCAACCTTACTATGGTTCTCTATCATACGGTTTAGTTCATGGTTTGATTCCCCTATTTGGTTTTGGGTAACATTAGTCGTAATTTATATAGTTAATATTTTTCCATCTTTTGCATTGGTAGGCGTAGGGGAAGTAGGCGAAAACCCTAGAATTATTTGGGGCTTTCCGATATTTTTTGTGGGCATATTAGGATTCACAATGATGACGATGCCGGGATCAAAAGTTGATCTGAATTTATTGCATAAACTAGGATATATAGAAAGTCATTCTCAAGCCCGTCTGTATTTGCTTGATAAGCGGTTTATTGATTGGACTGTTTTGCCGGAACAGCAAGATGGGAAAAATGTAGACAGCAAAAAATATTTACTGCAATTGCGTGAAAGGTTTTACCCTATTTGCAAGATGGAAAGTGAGAATTAGAGAAAAATTTGTGAAGACGCAATCAAAAAATGGGGTGAGTATAATAATGCACTGTATGGCTATATGATGTGGAATTTGGGTGAGACCAAAATTTTCTGCCCGAATAATATTAAATTACCACGATATACTAAAGAATTTAAAAATGAAAGCTTTAAGTGCTTAAAAATTAAAGGGGAATATTTGTATCAATTGCCTGCACCATAAATGGATGTGTATTGAACGTTGCAATTGCAACAAAAGGCCGTCTGAAAGCTTTTTCAGACGGCCTTTATATTTTACAAACAATCCGATAACACTCAACCCAACAGGCTGGCGACAAACACGATAATCACGCCGATGGGGGCGATAAAGCGGCTGACGATTTTCCAAACGGTGTAGGCGGCGCCGCTCAAGCCCAGCTCTTGGCGGATGCTTTCCTGATTCATAAACCAGCCGGCGAAGATGATGGTGGCCAAACCGGTGAGCGGCAGCATCAGCTTGCTGGTGAGCTTGTCGAGCGCGTCGAAAATATTGTTGCCGAAAATCATCACGTCGCTCCAGCTGTTAAACGAGAGCAGGCAGGCGATGCCCAGCAGCCAAATGGCGCCGCCGGCCACGGCGGTGGCGGCTTTGCGGCTCAGCGGGGTTTTTTCTTCCAAAAGCTCTACAGTCGGCTCCAACAGCGAAATGGAAGAGGTGAGCGCGGCAAAGGTGAGCAAGATGAAGAAAAGCACGCCCAGCAAAGTGCCGCCGGTCATGTTGCCGAAGGCAATCGGCAGGGTGATGAAAATCAGGCCGGGGCCGGATGAAGGTTCGAGATGATGGGCAAACACCAGCGGGAAAATGGCGAGGCCGGCAAAAAGGGCGATTACGGTGTCGAGAATCACCACGGTGCGCGCGGTTTTAATCAGGTTGACTTCTTGGCCCAAATAAGAGCCGTAAGCCATCATAATGCCCATGCCCAGCGAGAGTGTGAAAAAGGCGTGGCCGAGGGCGGCCAAAATCACGGTGCCGTTGATGGCGCTCCAATTGGGGGAGAAAAGATAAGCCGCAGCCGCACCGAATGAATTGGTGAAAAAAGCACCATAAGCCACCAACACCAGCAGCACAAGCGCCAAAGCGGGCATCATCAGTTTGGATGCGCGCTCGAGGCCGCCGGACACGCCCATGGCCACAATCACCACGGTGAGCAACATAAAGATGCTGTGCCAGGTTAAAAGCTGGCTCGGGTTGCCCAAAAAGCCGGTAAACAGGCTTTCTGTGGCTTGGCCGTCCATGCCGTTAAAAGCACCGGAAGCGGTGATGAAAATATAATCCACCGCCCAGCCGCCAATCACGCTGTAGAACGATAAAATCAAAAAAGAGCCCAACACGCCCGACACGCCCACCAGCTTCCACGCTTTGCTGCGCCGGTTTTGCTGCGCCACATCTTCCATGGCATGAATCGGGTTTTTCTGGCCGCGCCGGCCGATCAGCCACTCGGCCACCAAAATCGGCAGGCCGATAAAGGCGATGCATAAAAGATAGGTGAGCACAAAGGCCGAGCCGCCGCTCTGGCCGGTCATGTAGGGAAATTTCCAGATATTGCCCAAGCCCACGGCCGAGCCGGTGGCGGCCAGAATAAAGCCGACGCGCGAGCCCCATTGCGCATGGCTGCTTTTGTGGTTGCTGCTCATAGATTGCTCCTTTTGATGTGTTCCCGCCGCTCGTGGCTGTTTTACGGGTTGTGAACTTGTTAAAAGTAGTTAAATTTTGCTAATCATGCCACTTAATTCAAATTTGAACAAGCGTTTCCTTCATTAATTGTCGGCAATTTTTGCAGAGCGGGTTTTGCAGAAAACGGCAAGCGGTATGGCGGGATAAAAAAAGGCCGTCTGAAAGCATTCAGACGGCCTCGTAATTTTGGATAGACTTTATTTATCCAGCCCTTCCTGCACCATTTGCGCGGCGCGCAGCACGGCACGGGCTTTGTTTTGCGTTTCCTGCCATTCGGCTTCTTCATCGGAATCGGCCACAATGCCGCCGCCGCTTTGCACATAAAGCGTTTGATTTTTAATCACGGCGGTGCGGATGGCGATGGCCAAATCCATATCGTTGTTGAAGCCCCAGCAGCCGGCCGCGCCGCCGTAGATGCAGCGTTTCACCGGCTCGAGCGCTTCGATGATTTCGAGCGCGCGCACTTTGGGCGCGCCTGAAAGCGTGCCGGCGGGGAAGGTGGCGGCGAGCACATCCATATTCGACACGCCCGGTTTCAGACGGCCTTCCACATTGGACACAATATGCATCACATGCGAATAGCGTTCGACCACCATTTTTTCGGTAACGTTAACCTTGCCGGTTTCGCTCACGCGCCCCACATCGTTGCGGCCCAAATCAATCAGCATCACATGCTCGGCGATTTCTTTGGCATCGCTCAATAAATCCTGCTCTTGCGCCAAATCTTCGTCAGCGGTTTGGCCGCGTAGGCGGGTGCCGGCGATAGGGCGCACGATGATGTTGTCACGTTCGCGGCGCACTAAAATTTCGGGCGATGCGCCCACCACATGAAAATCGCCGAAATCGTAGTAAAACATATAGGGCGAAGGGTTGAGCGTGCGCAAGGCGCGGTAGAGGCTGAGCGGGTTGTCGGAAAAAGGCAGCTTCATGCGCTGGCTGGGCACCACCTGCATACAGTCGCCCTCGAGAATATATTGGCGGATTTTGCGCACATATTCTTTATAAAGGGCTTCGCCGGTTTCATGTTCGGGCTCGGTGGCGGGGCTGCCCAGCGAGAGCGGAATGGCGCAATTTTGGCGCAATTGCGTACGCAAGGTTTCCAAGCGCTCGCGCGCGGCCTGATAGCTGTTGGGTGCGGCCGGATCGGCATACACAATCAGATAGATTTTGCCGCTCAGATTGTCCACCACGGCCAATTCTTGCGATAGCATCAGCAGAATATCGGGCGTGCCGATGCTGTCGGGCTTGGCCGCCTGCTGGAAACGGTGGGCGAAATGCTCGAAATGGTAAATGGTTTCGTAGCCGAAATAGCCCACCAGGCCGCCGGTGAAGCGCGGCAGGCCGGGGATTTCGGGCGTGTGGAAGCGGGCGTGGAATTGCTCGATAAAATGCAATGGGTTGCCGTGGTGGGTTTCCACGATGCTGCCGTTTTCATACACCTCCACTTGCTTGCCCGATGATTTCAGATAAGTGGTGCAGGGCAGGCCGATAAAGGAATAGCGCCCGAAACGCTCGCCGCCCACCACCGATTCGAGCAAATAGCTGTAGGGGCGGTTGGCCAGCTTAAGATAAAGCGATAAAGGGGTGTCGAGATCGGCCAGCAGCTCTTGCACCAGCGGAATGCGGTTGTAGCCTGCGGCGGCTTGTTGTTGGAATTGTTGCAGCGTAATCATGTTTCAGACGGCCTGAAAAGATGTTTATTAATGTGAGCGCCTATCATAACTCTTTTTAAGACTTATCGGGCCATAAATCAATCTTCACAACAAGCAAACTGCGGCGATAGCCGTTTTATGGTTAAAGCAGCCGCACATAAAAATAAGCGCGATGCAAATGCAGCGCGCTCATATTTTGTGGAGGCCGTCTGAAAAAAAACGCAGCCGGAGCTTGTCAAATAAACTGTGTTTTACACCCGCTCAAGCGCCAATGCCAGCCCCATGCCGCCGCCCACACAAAGCGTGGCCAAGCCTTTGTGGGCGCCGCGCCGCTGCATTTCGTGCAGCAATGTCACCACAATGCGGCAGCCTGATGCGCCGATGGGGTGACCCAATGCAATCGCGCCGCCGTTGACATTCACTTTTGCCATGTCAAACCTGAGTGTTTCGGCCACGCCCAGCGCTTGGGCGGCAAAAGCTTCGTTGCCTTCGATTAAATCCACATCGGCCAATTGCCAGCCGGCTTTGCCCAAAGCCGCGCGCACCGCTTCAACCGGCCCCAGCCCCATGATTTCCGGTGCCACGCCGGCGGCAGCGTAGCCGCTAACCGCAGCCAAAGGCGGCAAGCCCAGCTCGGCGGCTTTTTCGGCCGACATCAGCAGCAATGCCGCTGCGCCATCGTTAATGCCGGAAGCATTGCCGGCAGTAACCGTGCCGTCGGTTTTGAAAGCGGGGCGCAGCTTGGCCAAGGCTTCGGCGCTCGCATCGGCTTTGATGTATTCATCTTGCGTGATGCTCAGAGGCCCGCCCTTGCGCTGCGGCACGCTCACGGGTGCGATTTCTGCGTCAAACCGCCCCTCGGCGCGCGCGGCGGCCGCTTTTTGCTGCGAAGCAAGCGCCAATGCGTCTTGCGCTTCGCGGCTGATGCCGATCTTTTCCACGATGTTTTCGGCGGTGATGCCCATGTGGTAATGATGATAAGCATCGGTGAGGCCGTCTGAAACCATGCTGTCGACCAGCTTGCCGTCGCCCATTTTCAGGCCGCCGCGCATATGCATGAAATGCGGGCTTTGCGACATCGATTCCTGACCGCCGGCCACCACGATTTCCGCATCGCCGCACATAATTGCCTGCGCCGCCATCTGCAATGCCTTCATGCCCGAGCCGCACACCACATTCACTGTGGTGGCCGGTTTTTCCATCGGAATGCCCGCGGCCAGCGCCGCTTGGCGCGCCGGATTTTGCCCCACTCCGGTGGTGAGCACATTGCCCATTATCACTTCATCCACCGCTTCGGGTGCTACGCCGGTTTCGGCCAGCAGTGCTTTGATGGCCACTGCGCCCAGTTGCGGCGCGCTCACGCCGGCCAGGCTGCCTAAAAAGCTGCCGATGGGCGTGCGCTTGGCCGCCACGATGACCACTTGTTTCATCTTTAATTTGCTCCTGATTGGGTTTGTTTTTTGAATGGGGCTTGTCGGCCGTTGGTGTTGTGCGAAATAATCGACAGTTGCACAAAGCCACAGATTAAACCAAATCAGGCATTCAGCACAATCTGCACTTGATAGAAAGCATGCAATCCATCATAAAGGCCGTCTGAAATAAGACATATTGTCTAAAATAAATAGAGGTTTATTTTAAAGCGTAAAACAGATTGCCAACAAAGTCCAAAAAGTCTAATATGCATCTTTGTTTCCCCATCCAACCCTGATAAAAAAAGCAGCCCACTATGAACGCACAAACCCTTTACGACAAACTCTGGAGCAGCCATATCGTCCGCGAAGAAGAGGACGGCACGGTGCTGCTTTATATCGACCGCCATTTGGTGCACGAAGTCACCAGCCCGCAGGCCTTCGAAGGCCTGAAACTGGCCGGCCGACCGCTTTGGCGCATCGACAGCGTGGTGTCCACCGCCGACCACAACACCCCCACCGACCATTGGGATGAGGGTATTAAAGACCCGATTTCCAAGCTGCAAGTCGACACCCTCGACCACAACATTAAAGAATTCGGTGCTTTGGCCTATTTCCCGTTTAAAGACAAAGGGCAGGGCATTGTGCATGTGATGGGCCCCGAGCAAGGGGCTACATTGCCCGGCATGACGGTGGTGTGCGGCGACTCCCACACCTCCACCCACGGCGCATTCGGCGCATTGGCGCACGGTATCGGCACTTCCGAAGTGGAGCACACCATGGCCACCCAATGCATCACCGCCAAAAAATCCAAAAATATGCTGATTAAAGTGAATGGCCGTCTGAAAGCCGGTGTTACCGCCAAAGACGTGGCGCTTTATATCATCGGCCAAATCGGCACCGCCGGCGGCACCGGCTATGCCATCGAATTCGGCGGCGAAGCCATTCAAAGCCTGAGCATGGAAGGGCGCATGACCTTATGCAACATGGCCATCGAGGCGGGCGCACGCTCAGGCCTCGTGGCCGTGGATCAAACCACCATCGATTATGTGGAAGGCAAGCCGTTTGCGCCCAAAGGCGAACATTGGGCACAAGCCGTGGCCTATTGGCGCACCTTGGTTTCCGATGAAGGTGCTGCGTTTGACAAAGTGTTTGAATTCAACGCTGCCGATATCGAGCCGCAAGTCACTTGGGGCACATCGCCCGAAATGGTGCTTAACATCAACGGCCAAGTGCCCAATCCCGCCCATGAAGCCGACCCGGTCAAGCGCGGCGGCATGGAGCGCGCGCTCGAATACATGGGCTTGCAAGCCGACACGCCTTTAAATGAAATTGCGGTAGACGTGGTGTTTATCGGCTCGTGCACCAACAGCCGCATCGAAGATTTGCGCGAAGCGGCCGCCGTGGCCAAAGGCCGCCGCAAAGCCGCCAATGTGAAACGCGTGCTCGTGGTGCCCGGCTCAGGCTTGGTGAAAGAGCAGGCCGAGCAAGAAGGGCTTGACAAAGTGTTTACCGCCGCCGGTTTTGAATGGCGCGAGCCGGGTTGCTCGATGTGTTTGGCCATGAATGCCGACCGCCTCGAGCCGCAAGAGCGCTGTGCATCCACCTCCAACCGCAATTTCGAAGGCCGCCAGGGCAACGGCGGGCGCACCCATTTGGTGAGCCCCGCCATGGCTGCTGCTGCCGCCATTGCCGGCCATTTCACCGATGTGCGCACATTGGCTTGATTTTTCCGGCGGCTGTTGTGCACACCCAAAGTGCACAGGCCGTCTGAAAAGCGGAATGCAGGCCGATTTCCATTGAACTTCTTTGAGGGAGTCACCTCTAACACAGGCTGGTTGTACTTTTATTTTTAACCCAAGGAGCTCATGATGAAAAAAATCGTTTTAATCGCCATTGCCGCCGCATCTTTTTTGGCCGGTTGCAACACCATTGCCGGTGCCGGTGAAGATGTAAGCGCAGCCGGCTCTGCCGTTACCCGCAGCGCAGACAAAGTGCA
Organism: Uruburuella suis; assembly: GCF_004341385.1. Classification (GTDB taxonomy): domain Bacteria; phylum Pseudomonadota; class Gammaproteobacteria; order Burkholderiales; family Neisseriaceae; genus Neisseria; species Neisseria suis. Next base: position 205,257 of record NZ_SLXE01000001.1, on the reverse strand, counting down.
ATCTGATATGTAAGCAGGTTTCTCGGCCTTTGCTCGAGAAAACATGCATATGCCTCCGTCCAACACTTGATGGGTGGCAGCTTCAGAAGGCCGTCTGAATGTTCAGACGGCCTTCTGAAATAAGCAACAGATAGAGTTGTCATTTGAAAACGCAAAGGCTATGATAGCAAACACCACATTCGATTTAACGTGGCGTGTATATTTGAATCTTTCTTTAAGGAGCATTTTGCCATGAAAAAAATCATCTTGATCGGCTTGACCGCGATCACATTGTTATCCGCCTGCAACACCGTTTCCGGCTTTGGCAAAGATGTGCAGAAAGTCGGCGATAAAGTTGAAAAAGCAGCAGATTAAATCAATTTCCACCCAAAGGAGCGCACTATGTTGAAAAAAACCGTATGGCTGGCCATGGCTGCCGCCGTTTTGCTGAGCGCCTGCAACACTGTTTCAGGCTTTGGCGAAGATGTTCAAAAAGCCGGCAACAAGCTTGAGCAATCTGCCGACCGCCACGGCGCAAACTAATCAGCCGGAAGCGCCCGCCCGCTGCGGGCGCTTTTTGCCATATCAAGAGTACACAGCATGAAAGCCTTTACCCGCATCAACGCGCTGGTTGCCCCGCTCGACCGCGCCAATGTCGACACCGACGCGATTATTCCCAAACAATTTCTCAAATCCATCAAGCGCAGCGGCTTTGGCCCCAACGCCTTTGACGAATGGCGCTATCTGGATCACGGCGAGCCGGGCATGGACAACAGCACGCGGCCGCTCAACCCTGATTTTTCGCTGAACCAGCCGCGCTATCAAGGTGCGCAAGTGTTGCTCACCCGCAAAAATTTCGGCTGCGGCTCCAGCCGCGAGCACGCCCCGTGGGCGCTTGACGACTACGGCTTCCGCGCCGTAATCGCTCCCTCATTTGCCGATATTTTCTTCAACAACTGCTATAAAAACGGCTTGCTGCCCATTGTGTTGGATGAAACAGTGGTCGACCAATTGTTTCAAGAAACCGAAGCCGAAGAAGGCTATGCACTCGATATCGATTTGGCCGCGCAAACTGTTACCACGCCCGACGGCCAATCGTTTGCATTCGACATCACCGAGCACCGCAAACACTGCCTTTTAAACGGCCTTGATGAAATCGGCCTCACCTTGCAGCATGCCGATGAAATCAAAGCTTTTGAAGACAAGCGCAAGCAGGCGCAGCCGTGGCTGTTTAACCAAGTTTGATATTTGCCTTGTTAATAAGTTTTGGCCGTCTGAAACTTTTCAGACGGCCTTTTCGTATTCATACCCATTCAAAAGCAAGCTTATACCAATTCAAAAGAATAACCTTGCAAAATAAAATAAAAGCAGCGGGTAGGTTGGCTTGTAAACCCAACAAACCCACAGGCCGTCTGATACCAATCCAAAAAAATAACCTAACTTCGTTACCTCGCCTTGCCGTACTATCTGTACTGTCGTAGGCTTCCGCCTTGTTAGTTTACTTTTTTGAATGGGTATGATACCAATCCAAAAAAATAACCTAACTTCGTTGTCTCGCCTTGCCGTACTAGTTGTACTGTCTGCGGCTCGCCGCCTTGTTAGCTTACTTTTTTGAATTGGTATGAAACGTTGGGTTAATTAACCCAACCTACGCCGTTGCAGAATGCAGTTTGTATAACTTTTCTTGCATTTCACTATGCACTTTACAGGCAGACTGTGCTTGCTCATTTCCAACTATTGGCAGACAACTGTAGGTACGATTAGCCGCCACAAGCGGCGTAATCGTACGCATGACTATGGTGCCCTGTATCGTTTTATTCTTTATTCCACAATGCTCGAGGCCGTCTGAAACGTTTCAGACGGCCTCGAGCATTGTGCTAGGGTCTGTTCACATTTCATCCGTGCGTAAGATTTTGAGCGCACGGATGAATTGTGAACAGACCCTAAAGCTTGATGCACTTATTTTGCCGCTTGATACGTTTTATCAGCTTCTTCAAAATTTTTCACCACACCGGCGGGCACTTTGTCCAACAACGACACCACCACCACCGCGATGGTGCAGGCGATGAAGCCCGGCACGATTTCATAAAGGCTGCTGCCGGTGGCTTTCCAGGCCACCACGGTTACAGCACCGGCAATCATGCCCGCCAGCGCGCCGGCGGCGGTCATGCGTTTCCAAAACACCGATAAAATCACCACCGGCCCGAATGCCGCGCCAAATCCTGCCCAGGCATACGACACCAAGCCCAGCACTTTGCTTTCCGGGTCGGCCGCAATAATAATGGCAATCACCGCCACGGCCAGCACCATTAAGCGGCCGATCCACACCAATTCCTGTTGGGCGGCATTGGGGCGCAGAAAGCCTTTGTAGAAATCTTCGGTGATGGCGCTGGAGCAAACCAGCAATTGGCAGGAAAGGGTGGACATTACCGCCGCCAAAATAGCGCTCAAAATCACGCCGGCAATCCACGGGTTAAACAGCAAAGTGGTCAGCGCGATAAAAATGCGCTCGTTGTTGCCGCCCAAAGCGCTCACTTGGTCGGGATGGTTGCCGAAATAGGCAATGCCGAAATAGCCCACGGCACATGCACCGGTGAGGCACAAAATCATCCAGGTCATGCCGATGCGGCGGGCTTTCACCAAGGATTTCACATTTTCGGCCGCCATAAAGCGCGCCAAAATATGCGGTTGGCCGAAATAGCCCAAGCCCCAAGCAGCGGTGGAAATAATGCCCATCAGCGTGGTGCCGGCAATCAGGCTGCCGTATTCTTTGCCGGTGGTGGCGGCCACGCTTTGAATGGCGGCGCTCATTTCATCGGCGCCGCCCAGCGCCAAATACACCATAATCGGCGTGAGAATCAGCGCAAAAATCATCAGGGTAGCTTGAATGGTGTCGGTCCAGCTTACGGCCAGAAAGCCGCCGATAAAGGTGTAGGCAATGGTGGCACCGGCACCCAGCCACATGGCTTCGGTGTAGCCGATGTCAAACAGGCTTTGAAACAGGCGCGCGCCGGCCACAATGCCCGATGAGCAATAAATGGTGAAGAAAAACAAGATAATGGCGGCTGAAATCACTTTCATCACCTTGTTTTTTGCGCCAAAGCGGTTGAAAAAATAATCGGGCAAGGTGAGCGCATTGTTGTTGTATTCCGTGTGCACACGCAATCGGCCGGCCACCAAGCGCCAGTTGAAATAAGCGCCTATGGTCAGGCCGATGGCAATCCAGGCTTCGGAGAGGCCGGCCACGTAAATCGCGCCGGGCAAGCCCATCAAAAGCCAGCCCGACATATCGGAAGCGCCCGCCGACATGGCGGTAACAAAGCTGCCGAGGCTGCGGCCGCCGAGAATATAATCGTCAAAACTGCGGGTGGAAAAATAAGCCGCCAAGCCGATTAGCAGCACGGCAATCAGGTAAATCCCGAAAGTGACATACATCGGGTTGAAGTTTCCCATAAAAGACCTCTGATTTCTTGATATGTGGGGGATATGCAGCGCTTATGTGCTGCATTGGTGAAAGCATTTAACAGGAAACATCAGATTCAGTCAAGGTAGGTTAAGTTATGTTTTAACGATATGAGTTGGATTGAACAGTTAAATTGACAAGGCCGTCTGAAAACCTTTCAGACGGCCTTTTTCCTATGATTAAATTGAAAACAATATGACAAGCCTTGCCGGCGGCGGCTGATTTGTGCGGCCGTTTTATTGTTCTTGTGCCGGCCAATCCACTTCTTCGCCCCGCAGCAGCGCCTGCATCATCTCGGCCGTTTCCGCATCCACCGCACGGGCGATATTGGCCATTTTCGTGTTGCCGAAGCGCGGCGCTTCCGGGTCGTAAGCTTCGGCCATCCGGCGCACGCTGTGGCGGTCGCGGTGGTAGTAAAACGTGCTCAATTTTTCAGCCAGCGCTTTGTCCACCCCTAGAAATTGCAAGGCCTCGCGGCCGCTGCGCACGGCGGCATCAAAGGTTTCACGCACAATCATTTGCGCGCCGGCATGGTGCAGGGCATAAGTGTGCAGGCGGTCGTAAGCGCGTGCCACTATCGGCAAGTCGGGGCGGATGCGGTGCACATGCTCCACAATCTGCAAAGCCTGCTCACGGTTATCGATGGCCACCACCAGCAAGCGCGCCTTATTGATGCCAGCCGTTTCCAACAGCTCGGGGCGGCTGGCATCGCCGAAATAAGTTTTGATGCCGTAGCGCGACATGCCGTCCACGGTGTCTGCATCATAATCAATCACCGTGGTCGGATAGCCGCAGGAAATCAGCAGGCTGTTAACCATTTGGCCGAAGCGGCCGTGTCCGCAGATAATCACCGGGTTTTGCTCGTTGATTTCATCATGTTGCCGCTGTCCGCCCCGATAAGCACGCGGTGCCAGAATTTTATCGTAAACAATAAACAATAAAGGCGTGAGCACCATCGACAAAGCCACAATCAGCAGCACGCGCTCTGCGGTGGCCGCCGGCATCACCGCGCTTTGCACCACCAAGGCCAACAACACAAAACCAAATTCACCGGCTTGCGCCAAGCTCAATGCAAACAATTGATTGTCCGGCCCGCGCAGCTTGAAAATCCGCCCCAAAATCAGCAGCACCGCAATTTTCAGCAACATCATGGCCAACGTGAGCCCCAAGATGATGCCGAATTCATCAAACAGCAGGTTGAAATTGATGCCGGCACCCACTGTGATAAAAAACAAACCCAGCAGCAAACCTTTAAAAGGCTCGATATTGCTTTCCAACTCATGCCGGTATTCACTGTTGGCCAGCACCACGCCGGCGATAAATGCGCCCAGCGCCGGCGAGAGGCCGATGGCCGTCATCAGCGCGGCAATGCCCACCACCAAGGTGAGCGCAGATGCGGTAAACACTTCACGCATACGCGAAGCGGCGATAAAGCGGAACACCGGCCGCGATAAAAAATGGCCACCCACCACAATCGCCGCAATCACGCCCAGCGTCACCACCGCTTTCAGATAATCATTCATGCCGGTGAGCAAATTCGCTTCGTCATGCCCGCTTGCGCCATGCGCCTGTCCGAGCAATTCCGGCATGGCCAGGAGCGGCAAAAGCGCCAGCATCGGAATGGCGGCAATATCTTGAAACAGCAACACCGAAAAGCTTGCCTGCCCGCCGGGGCTGCCGAGCAGGTTTTTTTCGCCCAAGGTTTGCAACACAATCGCGGTAGAGGAAAGCGCCAATATGCAGCCCGCTGCCACGGCCACCTGCCAAGGCTGCCCCAGCGCCATCGCCGCCAGCGCAATCACCGCCACCGTGGCGCCCACTTGCAGGCCGCCGAGCCCCAAAAGCTTGTTGCGCAAGCGCCAAAGCATGCCCGGCGCGAGCTCGAGCCCGACCAAAAACAGCATCATCACCACGCCGAATTCGGCCACATGCTGGATTTCCTGCGTTTCACGCCCCACCAACCCCAGCGCGGGGCCGATAATCATGCCCGCCAGCAAATAGCCGAGCACCGAGCCCAAACCCAAACGTTTCGACAAAGGCACGGCCACCACGGCGGCAAACAGATAAATAAATGCGGTAAATAATAATGAGCCCATGATGGTGCTTTCTAAGCCGGTTTTAATTTAAGAAAGGCCGTCTGAACACGTTCAGACGGCCTTTTTGTGTGCAGATAATGCAAAACAATTATCCTGTATGTGCATGCGGGCAGGCAAACAGAATAATCGTTTTGATTTCAACTGCTTTTTCAGGCAAACGGGTGCTGCAACACAATGGTTTCTTCACGATCGGGGCCGGTCGACACAATCGCCACCGGCGCACCGCACACTTCTTCGATGCGCTTCAGATAAGCTTTGGCATTTGCCGGTAGCTTGTCGTAATCTTTCACGCCCACGGTGGATTCGCTCCAGCCGGGTAGGGTTTCATAAATCGGCACGCAGTCGGCCACCGCATCGGCACCGAAGGGCAGAATATCGGTTTGGCTGCCGTCGGGCAGCATATAACCCACACAGATATTGATGTTTTCAATACCGTCCATCACATCGAGCTTGGTGATGCACATGCCGCTGATGCCGTTTACCTGAATCGAGCGTTTCAATGCGGCAGCGTCAAACCAGCCGCAGCGGCGCGCACGGCCGGTAACTGAGCCGAATTCGTGGCCGCGCTCGGCCAAACCGGCACCCACTTCGTCAAACAATTCGGTGGGGAAAGGGCCCGAACCCACGCGGGTGGTGTAGGCTTTTACAATGCCCAACACATATTGCAGCATTTGCGGTGCCACCCCCGCACCGGCCGAAGCCGCACCGGCTAAGCAGTTGGACGAGGTAACAAACGGATAAGTGCCGTAGTCGATGTCTAAAAGCGTGCCTTGCGCGCCTTCAAACAAAAGCTTGCCGCCTTTTTCGTTGATGTCGTGTAAGGTGCGCGACACATCGGCGAGCATGGGCAAAATGCGCGGCGCCACTTTTTCAATCACCGCCATCACATCTTCCAGCTTCACGGGCTCGGCTTGATGCAGGTGTTGCAGCTGCACATTGTAATAAGCCAGATTGGCTTCTACCTTGGCTTTGAGCTTGTCGGTGTCCAGCAAATCCACCATGCGGATGGCGCGGCGGGCCACTTTGTCTTCATAAGCCGGGCCGATGCCGCGGCCGGTGGTGCCGATTTTTCCGGCGCCGCGCGAAGCTTCACGCGCTTGGTCGAGCGCCACATGGTAGGGCAGAATCACGGTGCAGGTGGGCGCGATTTTCAGACGGCCTTCTACGTTTTTCACGCCGGCGGCATTCAATTCATCAATCTCGCCCAACAAGGCTTCGGGGCTCACCACCACGCCGGAGCCGATAAAGCAGTCGAGTGTTTCATGCAGAATGCCGCTCGGAATCAGGCGCAAAATGGTTTTTTTGCCGCCCACCACCAGCGTGTGGCCGGCATTGTGGCCGCCCTGAAAGCGCACCACGCCGGCGGCTTCTTCTGCCAGCCAGTCTACAATTTTACCTTTGCCTTCATCGCCCCATTGAGCGCCGATTACCACTACGTTTTTAGCCATGTTTGGATACCTTTGAAATTTAAACTCACAAAATAAATGATATGTTTTTGGAAATTATGCGTTTTTAACCACTGCCCATTTGCCTTCTTGCGCCACCAGACGGTGGCTGCAATCGCGACTGGCGTTGGATTCGATGCCGTAGTCCACCACCACGCATTGGCCTTCGGCACGCAGCTGCTCGATGAATTCGCGTGCCTGCACGGCATCTTGCTGCGCCACCGCAATGGCCGGAGGGCGGGTGCTTTGCGGCAGGCGGCCGGTGAAAGTGCGCAGATCGAAGCTGAAGCCGGTGGCCGGACGGGCGCGGCCGAAATATTCGCCCAAGCCGTCGTAACGGCCGCCGCGCGCTACTGCATCGTGACAATCGCTGCCATAGGCGGCATATAAAAGGCCGGTGTGGTAATTGTCTACCCGCACTTCCGATAAATCGATGTGGATTTGCTGCGCACCGAATGCATCGCACACGGCCTGCAAATCATCCAGCGCTGCGCCCACGGCAAATAAATCCGGCAGCTGCGCACGCGCTTCCTGCAACACTTCGCGACCGCCGTAAAGCGTGGGCAAGAGCGCGAAAGCTTTGGCCCACATGCCGTCTAAATGCCAGACGGCCACTTGGCTGCGCACGGCTTCGGCGTCTTTATCCTGCATCAGTGCGAGCAATTGCGCCGATTGCTTGCCGCTCAATTCGGCTGCGGCGGCCAAGGCGCGGAACACGCCGATGTGGCCCAGCGAGAGCATCACTTCGCCGATGTCGCCCAGCTTGAGGCTTTTGAGCATCAAGTCGATTAATTCGATATCCGCCGCCACGCCGGCATAGCCGTAAAGCTCGGCGCCCACCTGCAAGGGCTCGCGCGTGCTTAAAAAGCCGTCGGGGCGCGCATGCAACACGGAGCCGGCATAGCACAAACGGTTGATGCCGTTGTTGGCAGAGAGCAGGTGCGCATCAATACGCGCCACTTGCGGCGTGATGTCGGCGCGGATGCCGAGCTGGCGGCCGCTGAGCTGATCGACCAAGCGGATGGTTTTGAGCGATAAGCCCGCGTCGATGTGGGTGAGCAGGGAATTGCTGTATTCCATCAGCGGCGGATGCACCAATTCGTAGCCGTGCACGCGGAACAAAGCCAAAAGCCGCTCTTTCGCGCTTTCGAGCTGGCGCGCGGTGGAGGGCAGAATATCGGCAATGTGTTCGGGAAGCTGCCAAGACTGCATGAGATTCTTTCTCTGTGAACGTAACTAAAGGCGGAAAAATCCGCCCACGTTATTAAAACCAAACTTTACCATAAAAAACTTTTTGCGGCAGCCTGTTTGTGTGCATTTGCGCACAGCACCTTTTTCCCGCAAGGCCGTCTGAACAGCCTTTAAGGGCTGTTCACCATTCATCTGCGCGCAGAGCCTTTTCCCTGCAAGGCCGTCTGAAGCGCATATAGCGTTTGCCTGTGCTTGATATAAAAATATAATCTTTGCGCTTGGGGTGAAGTTGCTATAATTACGCTTATCGTTTACAGGCCGTCTGAAGCGGCCGCCCAGTGAAGGAAACATCATGTCATTACCCGTATTGTCGCCCGAACATATGCAGCAACTGCAAGCGTTTGAAACCCAAATCCTTGCCAACCAAACCAAAATCGAAGCCTGGTTCCGCACGCAGTGGAGCGAGCACAAGCCGCCGTTTTACGGCTCGGTGGATATCCGCAATGCGGGCTATAAAATGGCTTCGATCGACATGAATCTTTTCCCCGGCGGCTTTAATAACCTTAATCCGCAATTTATTCCGCTCGCGGCGCTGGCGGCGCAAGATGCACTGGATCGCGCTTGCGAAACCGCCAAATCGGTGCTGATTGTGCCCGAAAACCACACCCGCAATACGTTTTATCTGCAAAACGTGTTTGCATTAAGCCATATTTTGCGCAGCGCCGGCTTTGAAGTGCGCTTGGGCAGCCTCAACCCGGAAATCACCGAGCCCACCGAATTCACCACCGCCGGCGGCGACACTTTGTTGCTGGAGCCTTTGCTGCGCACACGCGGGCGCGTGCATCTGGCCGACGGCTTTTCGCCCTGCGTGGTGCTGCTCAATAATGATTTATCGGGCGGCGTGCCCGATATTTTGAAAGACTTGCAGCAAACCGTGGTGCCGCCCTTGCACGCAGGCTGGACCACGCGCCGCAAAACTGCCCATTTCGCCGCTTACAATCAAGTGGCGGCCGAATTTGCCAAGCTGATTAATATCGATGAATGGCAGATTAATCCTTATTTCGAGCAAATCAGCGGCCTGGATTTTCAGGAGCGCGAGGGTGAAGATGCGCTGGCCGATGCGGTGACGCGCATGTTAGCGAAAATTCAGGCCAAATATGATGAAAAAGGCATCACCGACAAACCGTTTGTGATCGTGAAAGCCGATGCCGGCACTTACGGCATGGGCGTGATGAGTGTGAAATCTGCCGATGAAGTGCGCAGCCTCAACCGCAAAAACCGCAACAAAATGGCCAAGGTGAAAGAGGGCCTGGAAGTGAGCGAAGTGATTGTGCAAGAGGGCATCTACACTTACGAAACGCTCAATGGCGCGGTGTCGGAGCCGGTGGTGTATATGGTGGATCGTTTTGTGGTGGGCGGTTTTTTCCGCGTGCACGAAGGGCGCGGGGTAGATGAAAACCTGAATGCTTCGGGCATGCTTTTTGTGCCTTTGCAGCAAATTATTCCCGTGGCCGGCGATGAAGAAGGCGGCGAGGAGCGCAGCAAGCGCATTTTCCAGCAATGGGACAGCTTGGGCGTGCCGCAAACCAGCGGGCATTGCGATTGCGAGGGCAATCGTTTGTATGTGTATGGCGTGATGGCGCGTCTCTCGTTGTTGGCCGCTTCGTTGGAGTTGGCGCAAACTGAGCCGCAGGCATAAGGGGCAGGCCGTCTGAAAACTGTGTTCAGACGGCCTGTTTTATTTTAAGGGGCGCGTAAAGAGCCCTTGATTGAAAATATTTTATTGAAGTTAAAGGAAGGAATATGTCGTTTTTCAAAAAATGGCTGGGCAACCCCACCGAGCTGAAAAGCCATGCCGAAATTGCCGCCATGCTGCATCAGGCCGTGCAGGATGCGGGAATGGATTGCGGCGTGCCCGAGCTGGGCGCCACGGCAAACGACACTTATCTGCCGCTGGCTTCCGGCCGGGTGGCGGTGGGCCATTTTTACCGGCTTTATGCCCAAGCGCCCGAGCAGCTCGATGCTTTGGTGGCGGAATTTGTGCGGCTGAACGCGGCCGCGCCGCCGCCCTTGCCCCTGCAAGCGGAGCAAGTGATGCCCATGGTGCGCAATGTGGCCTGGTTGCAGGATTTATACCAAACCCTGAGCGAAGCGGGTGAGGCAGAGAATTGGCGCAAACATGTGCTCGCCGTGCGCTTGGAAGGTGATTTGTTGCTCACTTTTGTGCAAGACAACGGCGATAAAATCCGCACCTTGGGCGAAGCGGATTTGCACGCATTGAATCTTGCCGATATGTCGGCTTTGTATGAATTGGCGCTGGACAACCTTTTGCGGCGCGCCGAGCAGAAAATCGACATCAAAGGCGGCAACGGCCGCTATCGCGTGCGGCTGGACGGCGTGTTTGATGCGGCGCTGATTACCTTGGCCGATGCCTTGGCCGAGCAGATGCAGTTTCGCGGCCACCCTGTGTTTGCCTTGCCCTCGCGCAATGAATTGTTTGTCGGCGACAGCGCCGATGTAGAGGTGATGGCGCAATTGCAAGCGTTGGCCGCCAAGCGTTATGCCGCCGCTGCTTTTAACATCAGCCGCAAACTGTATGTGTTGGAAAACGATGGTTTGGCAGAGTGGGGCGTTTGAGTTGCTATAGTGGAATGAAAGAAAAACTTATACAGACGCATGTAGCAAGCCATATGCAGAAGCCGTTTAAACCGCGTGCGTGGCTGCGCCACACACCCTACACATGATGCTAAATTTCTTATTTTTGTATAAGTTTTTCATTCATTCCACTATAGATGCCGCATGAAAAACCGAGAGGCCGTCTGAAACTTTTTCAGACGGCCTCTCGGTTATATGCAGATCATTACGGCACGCGGTGTGCTGCGCACCCTATGATTTTAGCTGAAGATGCGTTTACAGGCCGGAAAGGCGGGCGGTGTCGTGCGCAATCATCAATTCTTCGTTGGTGGGAATCACCACGGCGCAAACGGGGCTGCCCTCTGCGCTGATGATGCCGGCATTGCCGAAGCGGGCGGCTTCATTGGCTTTGGCATCTTCTTTCAAGCCCAAAAAGCCCAAATAGCCCATCACTTTGCTGCGGATTAAATTGGAATTTTCACCGATGCCGCCGGTAAACACCAAGGCATCGATGCCGCCGGAGGCCACGCTCATGCTGGCCACATATTTGGCCAGGCGGTAGGCAAAAATTTCCAGCGCGAGCTTGGCACCTTCGTGGCCTTTGGCGGCTTCTTCTTCAATGGTGCGGCAATCGTTGGACAATTCGGAAATGCCCAACAGGCCGGATTTTTTGTTGAGCAAATCGGTGATTTGGGTGATGTTCATATTGGCGTTTTGCGCCAAAAATGAAAACACGCTCGGGTCGATGTCGCCGCTGCGGGTGCCCATCACCAAGCCTTCCAGCGGGGTGAGGCCCATGCTGGTGTCTTGGCACTGGCCATTGGCCACGGCGGCAATGGAGGCGCCGTTGCCCAAGTGGGCAATCACCATGCGCAGATCTTTTTTGTCTTTGCCGAGGAAGCGGGCGGTTTCATCGGCCACAAAACGGTAGCTCGTGCCATGTGCACCGTAGCGGCGCAGGCCGTATTTGCGGTAGAGCTCGCGCGGAATGGCATAGGTGTAGGCATGCTCGGGCATGGTTTGGTGGAATGCGGTGTCGAACACGGCCACGTTGGGCAGGCTGCCAAACACTTTCATGGCCGCGCGGATGCCCAAAAGGTGGGCGGGATTGTGCAAGGGCGCTAAGGTGATGCATTTTTCGATGCCGGCAATCACGTCGTTATCAATCAGCACCGATTCGCTGTAAAGCTCGCCGCCGCTCACCACGCGGTGGCCGATGGCGGCGATGCGATCGCGCAGGCCGTGGGCTTCGAGCTCGTGCAAAAGCGCTTCTACTGCGCCGGTGTGGTTGGGCTTGTCTTTCAGATCGACGGTGTGTTTTTCACCGTTGATTTTAAATGTGATAAAGGCATCGGGCAGAATCAGCTTGTCGCCCAGGCAGCTGAGCAACACTTCGCCGGTGTCGTTATCCAGCACGGCACCCTTCATGGATGAGCTGCCACAGTTTAAGACCAAAATAAGTTTGTTTGACATACGGGCTCCTAAAGTTTTCAGACGGCCTTAAACGCTATTCGGAAAAGGCATGAAAAAGAATGGCTAATATTTTAGCAAAAATTACCGCTGCGCGTGCGCATTGGCTGAAATTAAACTACATATCTTGATGCGCATCAGTTATTCAGCCTGCGCAAACGGCTTGGCTCAGAAAAAGGTGTGCGCACCGGTGAAGCGCTGGGAAAAATAGGGGTTGCTGAGCTTTTCGGTGCGTATGGTGCCGCGGCTCGAGGGCGCGTGGATAAATTCGCCGTTGCCGATATAAAGACCCACATGCGAATATTTGCTGCTGCCGCTGGTGTTGAAAAACACCAAATCGCCGGTTTGCAAGCGGGCGGGCGCAATGCTGCGCGAGGCGGCGGCCATATCGCGGGCGGTGCGCGGCAGGCTCACGCCCAGCGCGTTTTGATACACATATTGAATCATGCCGCTGCAATCAAAGCCGGTGGCGCTGCTGCTGCCGCCGTATTTATAAGGTGTGCCGACCAGGCTCATGCTGTGCAGCATCAATTCTTGCGCACCTTGCTCTTGCTTGATATGGCTGATGCGCACTTGGCCGGTTTTTTTGGCCTGCACCGAAGGCTTGGTTTTGGGTGCGCTTTTGCTGCTGCAACCGGCCGCAAGGCCAAGCGCGGCGGCGACAATAAAAAAGGAGAATAATGGTTTCATTGGCAAATCTTTCTGTTTCAGACGGCCTGAGACCTTTGCAAAACCAGATATCTGTCGCACCCGCGTAGGCGGGTGCCCAGCGCAAAGCAGCGCTTTGCTTGTCTCACACTTTTCTGAAAATGATAAACACCCTATAAAATCAAATATTTGATTTCTCATATTTTGATGGCGACTACCTGCCCGATAACTGAAGCTGCGCTTCAGACTGGGCTCCTGCCTGCGCAGGAGCGACGGAAAGGGTGTTTTGCAAAGGCCTCGGCCTGATAATAAAAGTGAATATAAAAGAATCAAGGCCGTCTGAAAAGGCGGCCGGCTTTATAAAAGCCCTTCAATCGGCAACACCGACAATAATTTCACCGTGAGCCGCTTCCAAAAGCCGGCTTCCGGCTCTTTTTGATGGGTCTCACCACTTTGCGGATCTTGCCATTGCAGCTTTTGCTGTTGATTGAGGGTAACTTGATAGGCGTGCTGGGGCGTGGCTTCAACCAGGCTGCGCTGAATTTCGCCGGCAATTTCGGGGCTGTCGATCAACACGCCCATTTCGGTGTTGAGGCGGGCGGAGCGCGGGTCGAGATTAAACGAGCCCACAAACACGCGCGCGCGGTCGACCACAAAAGTTTTGGCGTGCAGGCTGGTGGACGAGCTGCCGGTGAGGCCGCGGTCGCGCCCTTTCGGCACAGCGCTGCCGGGCTTGAGCTCATAAAGCGTGATGCCCGCCTGCAAAAGCGGCTTGCGGTATTTGCTGTAGCCCGAATGCACGGCAGCCACATCGGTGGCTTGCAGTGAATTGGTGAGCACGGTTACTTTTATCCCTTGCTGCGCCATATCGGCCAAGGCTTCGGTGCCGCTTTGGGTGGGCACGAAATAGGGCGACACCAAATAAATTTCCTGCTCCGGCATCAGCGCTTGAGACAATTTTGCGCCGATGGCCGGCTTGTGGCGATCGCGGTCGAGCCCTTTGGCCGGGTCGTCGCTGATCAGGCGGGTGTGGGCGGGCTGCCAGGGCACGTTGTTGTTTTTAATCGCTTCGAGCAGGTGAGATTGCGCCAAATCTTGATGATAGCGCTGCAACACCGCGCCGTTTTCGCGGCCGCCGGCATTAAGCTCGGCCATGCCTTTGGCCACCTCGGCCTTGGGAATCACACGCTCCAGCGGATAAGCCGATTCGCTGGCCCAATAGCGGTCGAAATCTTGCGACACTTCGCCCACAATCTTGCCGGTGGCCAGCACATCCATGTCGGCAAACACCGTGTCGCCCGCCACATTGAAATATTCGTCGCCGATATTGCGCCCGCCCACGATGGTGGCACGGTTGTCGGCGGTGAGCGATTTATTGTGCATGCGCCGGTTGAGGCGGGGAAAATCAGTGAGATAGCCCAGCGCACGCCATTTTCTGTTCATAAAAGGGTTGAACAGGCGGATTTCGATATTGGCGTGATGATTGAGCGCGGCGAGGATATTGTCCATGCCGTTGGTGTTGTTGTCATCAAGCAAAAGGCGCACGCGCACGCCGCGATCGGCGGCGCGATAAAGCATATTGAAAAGCAGATTGCCCGACACATCGTTGTGCCAGATATAGTATTGGATATCGAGCGCGTGATCGGCCGATTCAATCAGCGTGGCGCGTGCCACAAAAGCATCGTGCGCATCATCGAGCAGATAAATGCCGGAATTCTGCCGCTCGGCCTCTGCCGGGCGCAAAGCAGATTCCAGCCGCGGCGCGGCAGCGGCATCCACATAATGGCTCACGCTGCGCCCATCCAGCGCGGGCAGGCTCTGGCAGGCGGAAAGTAAACATAAAGGCAGCAAAAGGGTGGTGTGTTTGTTCATGAATCAATCGGCAGGTTTCGGACGGCCTGTGAAGGTCTGCTCACAATTTATCCGCGAATAAGCTTTTGAGGGTAAAAGCGTGCTTGCAAGGTGAAAAGCTTTTTTGCAAAAGCATCAGGCCGTCTGAAAATGAGGCGGATTTGCCCCAAGCTTTCAGACGGCCTGCATTTATTTCACATCATTTCAACATGCAACCCCCTCAGCCTAAAAACAATTTATAGGCGGCATTGTCGGTTTCATCTTCATAAACATAGCCAAGGTTGTCGAGAAAGGCGATAAAGGCGGCATCGTCTTGCGGCGGCACATCCACGCCCACCAGCACGCGGCCGTAGTCGGCGCCGTGGTTGCGGTAGTGGAAGAGGGTGATGTTCCAGCCGGTTTGCATATGGCTGAGGAAATTGGCCAGCGCGCCGGGGCGCTCGGGAAACTCAAAGCTCACCACGCGCTCGTTCGCCACTTTGTGGGTGCGCCCGCCCACCATGTAGCGGATGTGGATTTTGGCGATTTCATCGTTGGTAAGGTCGGTGTTGGGCAGGCCGGCGGCGCCCAGTTCGGCGCTGATTTTGGCCAAATCCTGCGTGCCGGCGGTTTGGATGCCCACGAAAATATGCGCCACTTTGTCGTCGCCGTAGCGGTAGTTGAATTCGGTGATGTTGCGGTTGCCCAACACGTTGATAAATTTCAAAAAGCTGCCGGGTTTTTCGGGAATCGACACGGCAAAAATGCCTTCGTTGCCTTCGCCCAATTCGCTGCGCTCGGAAACGTGGCGCAGGCGGTGGAAATTCATGTTGGCGCCGCTGGTAACGGCAATCAGGGTTTGGCCTTGCGCCCGGTTGCGGGCGATATAGGTTTTGAGGCCGGCCAGCGCCAATGCGCCGGCGGGCTCGGTGATGCTGCGGGTGTCGTCGTAAATATCTTTGATGGCGCTGCAAATGGCGTCGGTGTCGACGGTGATGATGTCGTCGAGCAGGTCGCGGCAGATGCGGAAGGTTTCTTCGCCCACGAGCTTCACAGCGGTGCCGTCTGAAAACAGGCCCACGTCTTTCAATTCCACCCGCTCGCCCTTGGCGATGGAGAGCTTCATGTCGCAAGAATCGTTGGTTTGCACGCCGATTACTTTGATTTCGGGGCGCACCTGCTTGATAAATGCGGCCACGCCCGCGGCCAAGCCACCACCGCCGATGGGCACAAACACGGCATCAATCGCGCCGGGGTTTTGGCGGATGATTTCCAACGCCACCGTGCCCTGGCCGGCAATCACATCGGGGTCGTCAAACGGCGGAATATAGGTGAGGCCGCTTTTTTCTACCAGCTCCATGGCATGATCATAAGCATCGTTATACGACACGCCTTTGAGCACCACTTCGCCGCCGAAATTTTTCACCGCATCGATTTTGATTTGCGGCGTGGTTTCGGGCATCACAATGGTGGCGCGACAGCCGAGCTTGCGCGCCGACAAAGCCACGCCTTGGGCATGGTTGCCCGCGCTGGCAGCAATCACGCCTTTTTCAAGCGCCTCTTGCGGCAGCTTGGCCATTTTGTTGTAGGCACCGCGGATTTTAAAGGAAAACACCGGCTGCAAATCTTCGCGCTTGAGCAACACATGGTTGCCGGCGCGCTGCGAAAGGCTGCGGGCGGTGTCGAGCGGGGTTTCAACGGCCACATCGTAAACCGATGCGGTGAGAATGCGGGTGAGATAGTGTGCGTAGGGCTTGGTATTCATGGTGTTTTTAAGAAGATGCCGCAAGTTAAGCAAAGGTAAAACCATACGCTGCAGGCCGTCTGAAGGCAAGAAAAATGTTAGCAACAGTAATGATTAACGGTATAATGCCGCCTGAAATGCGCTTATTGATGCGATTTGCGAAGATAAGCGGCAGATAAACAAGATTATCGTCAGGCCGTCTGAAACGGGCGGCCTGATTTTTTGCCATTTGAAAATAAAGTTTACCCGAAATGATGAAAAAAACGCTGCTCGGCCTGTTTGTGGCCGCCCTGTTCAGCGGCCATGTGGCCGCTGCCGATCCCGCTGCTTCAGCCGCTTCTGTGCCGCAGGCCGCTGCTTCTGCACCTGCCGCACCTGCTTCACCGGCAAGCGCGGCCGCTGCATTGCCGCAAGCGCCGCAAATTGCCGCCACGGCTTTTGTGGTAAAAGATCTGCAAAGCGGCCAAGTGTTGGCCGGCAAAGATTTGAATGCGCCGGTGGAGCCGGCTTCGCTCACCAAGCTGATGACGGCTTATCTCACCTTTAAGGCGCTCGACAACGGCACGCTCAAGCCCGACCAAATGCTCACTGTGTCGGAAAAAGGCTGGAAAGCCGAGGGCTCGCGCATGTTTTTGGAGCCGCGCAAGCCGGCCAGCGTAAGCGATTTGATTAAAGGCCTGATTGTGCAATCGGGCAACGATGCGGCCATCACCTTGGCCGAAGCCATCGGCGGCAGCGAAGAGGGCTTTGCCGATATGATGAATGCCGAAGCCAAGCGCTTGGGCATGAGCGGCACGCATTTTCTCAACAGCACCGGCCTGCCGGGCGAAAACCACCTCACCACCGTGAACGATTTGGTGATTCTGGCCGGCGCAATCATCAATGATTTCCCCAAATATTATCCGATTTATTCGATTAAATCGTTTAAATACAATAATATCGAGCAACCTAACCGCAACTTGCTGCTTTATCGCGACGCCAGCGTCGACGGCTTGAAAACCGGCCACACCAGCAGCGCGGGCTACAATTTGGTGGCTTCCAGCAAGCGCAACGGCCGCCGCGTGGTGTCGGTGGTGGTGGGCACGGAGAGCGCCGAAGCGCGCGCTGCCGAGAGCAGCAAGCTGCTCAACTGGGCACTGCAATCGTTTGACACGCCCAAGCTTTACGATGCCGGCCAAACCATTTCACAAGTGAAAGTGTATAAAGGCGCGGCCAACGCGGTGAACGTGGGCTTTTTAGAAGCCGCCTACATTACCATTCCGCACGGCAGCGGCGGCAACATCAAGCCTGTGCTGGAAACCGTGCAACCGGTGGTGGCACCGATTCAGAAAGGCCAAGTTCTGGGCACACTCAAAGTGATGAGCGAGGGTCAAGTGCTGGCCGAGAAAAACGTGGTAGCGCTCAATGCGGTGGAAGAAGCCGGCTGGTTCGGCCGCATGTATGACGGCATTGTGTTGTGGTTTAAAAATCTGTTTGCCGATAATTAACCACACCGGTTTTGACCATCTAAGCCGTTTCTTTTCAGAAGCGGCTTTTTATATGCATTCAAACCCTTGCCGATATTGCCGCAAAAGCGTTTGCATTATCGGCAGGCTTGGTATAAATTTATAGAGCTTCGTTTTTTGTTTGAATATGAATCTTAATGCCGTCTGAAAACTGTAAGACGGCATTAAACATTTATTATAGAAACAAACCGCGGCGCACAACGATAAAATACACAGCAACCGATAAGAGAGATTGAAATGAAACGCGATTTGAGCAAAATGACCTGCATCGAAGACTTGCGCCGCGTGGCGCAGCGCAAAGTGCCGCGCATGTTTTACGATTATGCCGATTCAGGCTCGTGGACAGAAAGCACTTATCGCGCCAACAGCAGCGATTTTCAAGACATCAAATTCCGCCAGCGCGTGTTGGTCGATATGGAAGGCCGCAGCCTGGCCACCAAAATGATCGGCGAAGAAGTAAAAATGCCGCTGGCCATCGCGCCCACCGGCTTCACCGGCATGCAGCATGCCGACGGCGAGATTTTAGCCGCGCGCGCCGCCGAAAAATTCGGCGTGCCTTTTTCGCTTTCCACCATGTCGATTTGCTCGATTGAAGATGTGGCCGAAAACACCAGTGCGCCGTTTTGGTTTCAGCTTTATGTGATGCGCGACCGCGAATTTATGGAAAACCTTATCAAGCGCGCGCAAGCGGCCAAATGCTCGGCGCTGATTCTCACCGCTGATTTGCAGGTGCTCGGCCAGCGCAACAAAGACATCAAAAACGGCCTCTCCGCACCGCCCAAACCCACCATCGCCAATATGATCAATCTGGCCACCAAGCCCGAATGGTGCATGAAAATGCTCAACACCGAGCGGCGCACCTTTCGCAATATTGTCGGCCATGCCAAAAATGTGGGCGATTTATCGTCGCTCTCATCTTGGACCGCCGAACAATTCGACCCGCGCCTGAGCTGGGACGATGTGGCCCGCATCAAAGATATGTGGGGCGGCAAGCTGATTATCAAAGGCATTATGGAGCCGGAAGATGCTGAATTGGCGGTAAAAAGCGGCGCCGATGCGCTGATTGTTTCCAACCACGGCGGCCGCCAACTCGATGGTGCGCCTTCCACCATTAAAGCCTTGCCCGATGTGGTGAGCGCTGTGGGCAGCGATATCGAAGTGTGGCTCGACAGCGGTATCCGTAGCGGCCAAGATATTCTGAAAGCCTGGGCACTGGGCGCACGCGGCACCATGATCGGCCGCGCTTTCCTCTATGGCCTGGGTGCTTACGGCGAAGAAGGTGTCACCCGCGCGCTGGAAATTCTGTATAAAGAAATGGATATTTCGATGGCTTTCACCGGGCATCGCGATATTCACAATGTCACCGAAGATATTTTGGTTAAAGGCACTTATTAATCGCTTGATAAGCTGCATTTAAATGCAGATAAACAGGCCGTCTGAAAGCGTTTCAGACGGCCTGTTTATCTGCATCACACCGGTTTAAAAGCGCCGCCGCAGCTGGCAGGCCTGCATAATGTTGACCGCCAATTCTTCCACCGATTTATCCGTGGTGTTGGTAAACGGAATGCCGTGTTGGCGGAACATCGCCTGTGCATCGGCCACTTCGCGCCGGCAGGTGTTGAGCTGCGAATAAGTGGAATCGGGGCGGCGTTCGTGGCGGATGGCTTGCAGGCGCTCGGGCAAAATGGTGAGGCCGAAGAGCTTGTTTTTATAGGCTTTAACCATGCGCGGCAAATCGGTGCTTTCCAAATCATCGGGAGTGAGCGGGTAGTTGGCGGCACGTATGCCGTATTGTAGCGCCAAATAAAGGCAGGTGGGCGTTTTGCCCGAGCGCGATACGCCCATTAAAATCACATCGGCATCTTTTAAATCTTTGCCGCTGATGCCGTCGTCGTGGTTGAGCGAAAAATTCACCGCTTCCATGCGCGCATCGTAGCGCTCGGTGTCAGTGATACCGTGGTTGCGGCCCACGGCATGGCGGGCAGCCACGCCGAGCTCGCATTCGATTTTGCCCAGAAAAGCATCAAAAAAGCTCAAGTGCAGGCCGGAGCTGAGCTTGATGATTTCGCGTATCTGATTATCAATGATGCTGCTGAACACCAGCGGACGCAGGCCGCTTTGCTCGGCGGCGCTGTTGATAATCTGCACCATGGCATGGGCTTTTTCGGGCGTGTCGACAAAAGGATAGGTGGTGCGCTTGAAATTAATGCCTTCAAACTGATCAAGCAGGGCTTCGCCCATGCTCTCGGAGGTAAGGCCGGTGCGGTCGGAAATAAAAAAAGCGGGGCGGCGTGCCATAAAGTGAGCTCACATTTCTCTGAATAATCGTCATAATTTTCGGCAGTAAGGCGGCTGTGTTTCAGACGGCCTCAGCACTTATCATCATATCAAGCCCTATCCGTTGAATAAAGCCCTATCGCAAAAACTACACACCACTACAAATAAAAATAAATAAATTGAAATACCCATTTTTTGTGTAAATTTTTCAAATTATTGGCAGAAAATGCCATAAATAAAACATTAAATGCCGTCTGAAAAATCATTAATGAGTTCTGAAAGCCCTGATTAACAACGATTAACAAAAAATCAGCGCTATGGAATTATCTGTTTCATTTCACTACAAATGCGGCTTCCCGCAATTTTCAAGACTGCGCGGCCTTTTAGCAACGCGATAAAACACATGACAGCTCAAGCCGCTGTGGTTAGAATAGCGGCGGAGATTCATTTCTTTTTTAACTGACTTTAAGCTTGGATTAAAAATGGCTGCAAATTACGTGATTTGGTTTGAAAACCTGCGCATGACCGATGTGGAAAGCGTGGGCGGTAAAAACGCCTCTTTGGGCGAGATGATCAGTCAGCTGACTGAAAAAGGCGTGCGCGTGCCCGGCGGCTTTGCCACCACCGCAGAAGCCTATCGCGCCTTTTTGGCACACAACGGCCTGGCCGAACGTATTTCCGCAGCGCTGGCCGCTTTGGATGTGGAAGATGTTATCGAGTTGGCACGCGTGGGCAAAGAAATCCGCCAATGGATTTTAGACACCCCGTTCCCCGAGCAGCTCGATGCCGACATCAAAACCGCATGGGATAAAATGGTGGCCGATGCGGGCAGCGAAAACATCGCCGTGGCTGTGCGCTCTTCAGCCACCGCCGAAGATCTGCCCGATGCATCTTTTGCCGGCCAGCAAGAAACCTTCCTTAATATCAATGGCTTGGAAAATGTTAAAGAGGCGATGAAGCATGTGTTTGCCTCGCTTTATAACGACCGCGCCATTTCCTACCGCGTGCACAAAGGCTTTGCCCACGATGTGGTGGCTTTGTCGGCTGGTGTGCAGCGCATGGTGCGCTCCGACAGCGGCGCGGCCGGCGTGATGTTTTCCATCGACACCGAAAGCGGTTTCGACCAAGTGGTGTTTGTCACCTCTTCATACGGCTTGGGTGAAACCGTGGTGCAAGGCGCAGTCAACCCGGATGAATTCTATGTGCACAAGCCCACTTTGAAAGCCGGCAAACCGGCGATTTTACGCAAAACCATGGGCTCCAAGCTGATTAAAATGACCTTCACCGACCAAGCGCAAGCGGGTAAATCTGTGCAAGTGGTGGATGTGGACGAGGCGGCGCGCAAGCAATTTTCTATCAGCGATGCCGAAGTGGCCGAGTTGGCGCAATATGCGTTGATTATCGAGCAGCATTACGGCCGCCCGATGGACATCGAATGGGGGCGCGACGGCACCGACGGCAAGCTCTACATCCTGCAGGCGCGCCCGGAAACCGTGAAATCGCAAGAAGAGGGTGGTCGCAGCCTGCGCCGCTATGCGATCAACGGCGAGAAAAAAGTGTTGTGCGAAGGTCGCGCCATCGGCCAAAAAGTCGGCCAAGGCAAAGTGCGCCTGGTGAAAGACGCCTCGGAAATGGACACCGTAAAAGCGGGCGATATTTTGGTTACCGACATGACCGACCCCGATTGGGAGCCGGTGATGAAGCGCGCTTCGGCAATTGTGACCAACCGCGGCGGCCGCACCTGCCACGCCGCCATTATTGCGCGCGAGCTGGGCATTCCGGCCGTGGTGGGCTGCGGCGATGCCACCAGCGTGCTTTCCGAGGGACAGGAAGTTACCGTGTCGTGCGCCGAAGGCGACACCGGCTTGATTTACGCAGGCTTGCTGGATGTGGAAGTTACCGATGTGGCTTTGGATAAAATGCCCAAATCGCCGGTGAAAATCATGATGAACGTGGGCAACCCGGAGCTGGCTTTCTCGTTTGCCGGCCTGCCCAGCGAAGGCATCGGCTTGGCGCGCATGGAATTCATCATCAACCGCCAAATCGGCATCCACCCCAAAGCCTTGATTGAATTCGACAAACAAGACGCCGATTTGCAAGCTGAAATCAACGAACGCATTACCGGCTATGCTTCTCCGGTGGCTTTTTATGTCGACAAAATCGCCGAGGGCGTGGCCACGTTGGCCGCATCGGTGTATCCGCGCAAAGCCATTGTGCGCATGTCTGATTTCAAATCCAACGAATACGCCAATCTGCTCGGCGGCAATATTTACGAGCCGCACGAAGAAAACCCGATGCTGGGTTTCCGCGGTGCGGCGCGTTATGTGTCCGATGATTTCAAAGATTGCTTTGCGCTCGAATGCGAAGCGCTCAAACGCGTGCGCGACGATATGGGGCTCACCAACGTTGAGATTATGGTGCCGTTTGTGCGCACCCTGAGCGAAGCCGAGCAAGTGATTAAAGCGCTTAAAGCCAACGGTCTCGAGCGCGGCAAAAACGGCCTGCGCCTGATTATGATGTGCGAAGTGCCGAGCAATGCTTTGTTGGCCGAGCAATTTCTGCAATATTTCGACGGTTTCTCCATCGGTTCCAACGACATGACCCAGCTCACTTTGGGTGTGGATCGCGATAGCGGCGGCCCGATTGCCAGCACGTTTGACGAGCGCAATCCGGCGGTGAAAGTAATGCTGCACTTGGCGATTTCCGCTTGCCGCAAGCACAATAAATATGTCGGCATTTGCGGCCAAGGCCCGTCGGATCATCCTGATTTTGCCAAATGGTTGGTGGAAGAGGGCATCGATACCGTGTCGCTCAATCCCGACACCGTGATTGAAACTTGGCTGTATCTGGCTAAAGAGTTGAATCAATAATCAGGCCGTCTGAAAGGCTTGCAGAAACCGCTGTGGCACTTGCCCGGCGGTTTTTTTGATTGCTCGAAAAAACAGATAATACTGAATCTAAAATGTTACTGCGCCTTGCCTTATTATTGTGCGATCTGCTTTATGTCACTTTATTTTTCATTTCGCGATAGATTGCTAAACAGCCGTCTGAAGCTTTTCAGACGGCTTTTCACATTATTGCTTTTACGGTTTGTCTGAACAGCCACAAGCTTAAATGTAATTTACCTACAAGAAAATGAGCTAAATCAAAATCGCGGTTTGAAAACCATTTACAATATGCGCCATCGAAAAACCTCACACACAGGCAAACAAAAAATGAGCGCTTTATATCCACATGAGATTTTGCAGGCCACCATTGTAAAAGGCGAGGCCAAAGCGGCATGCAGCACGCTTTCTTTGAGCATTTTGGGCTTTCTCGGCGGCGCGTTTATCTCGTTGGGCTATCTGGCCTATATCCATGTGGTCGGCGGCATGCCGCACGAATGGAGCGGCTTGGCCGTGTTGATGGGCGCAGCGGTGTTTCCTATCGGCCTGATCTGCATCTTAATCGGCGGCGCTGAACTGATTACCGGCAATATGATGGTGTTGCCCGCTGCATGGCTGGCAAAGAAAATCTCATTGGCCGCGCTCGGGCGCAATTGGCTGATTGTAACCCTGGCCAATCTGCTCGGCGCTTTTTTCGTGGCCTGGTTTTTCGGCCATTATGTCGGCCTGACCGAAGGAGAATTTCTGCACAAAACCATAGCGGTGGCCGAGAGCAAAGTGTCTGCCGATTTCGGCCGGGCGCTGGTTTCGGGCATAGGCTGCAACTGGATGGTGTGCATGGGCGTGTGGTTGTGCTACGGCACGCAGTCGATGTCGGGCAAAATATTAGGCATTTGGTTTCCGATTATGATTTTTGTGCTCATCGGCTTCCAACACGTAGTGGCCAATATGTTTGTGATTCCGGCAGCGATTTGGGGCGGGGCGGATATCAGCTGGACGCAATTCGGCTGGAATATGCTGTCGGTTTATATCGGCAATGTTATCGGCGGCGCGGTGTTTGTCGGCGCGGTGTATTGGTATTCATACCGCAACCAGCTCAGCAGCAAAAGCGCACATTAAAATAGAAAAACCAAAGGCCGTCTGAAAACTTTTCAGACGGCCTTTGGTTTTTTGAAGCACATACTCAACCGCGCAGCGCCGACACCGTGGCCATGCCCAACACCGTCAGCAGCAGTGAGCCAAACAAATGCAAAGCCGATGTGGCCACCGCCGCGCCCCAGCGCTGCGCCTGCAACATGCCGACCACCTCAAGCGAAAAGCCGGAAAACGTGGTCAAGCTGCCGAGAAAACCGGTAATCAGCAGCAAGCGCCAATGCGGCGGGAAAGCCGGCCAAAATTCAATCATCGCAGCGGCCACGCCGATAATATAAGCGCCGATCCAGTTGGCCATTAAAGTGCCGAGCGAGAGCCAGGCCGCATGAGAAGTGAGCCACAAGCCCAAAGCCCAGCGCATCAACGCACCAAAAGCTGCGCCGATCACAATCACAACCACATTGGCAAACATGGTTTCCGTTCCTTTAAATCAAGATTTCCAGATTTGATGACGCGGCTGCAAATAATGCGCGTCATCATAAGTGGCCAAAAGCTGCGGTGCCAGCGCCACAAAAATGGCCGCAAACAAGCCGCTTAAAAAAGCCTCGCCCCAAGAGAGCAGAAAAAACACCGGAAAGGCCGAATGCCACAACACCTCAGCCGGATACACCGAAGCTGCTTGCAGCAAGCCCGATAATAACGCACCCGTTGCCAGCATGCCCGCTGCCGCAGCCAGAAACCCATTTACAAAAATATAGATAAAAATATTCGGCGGCAGTTTGCGGCCAACGCAGCGGATAAGCACATTTATTATGATAGCCGGCAGCAATAAAACCAATGCATTCAAGCTGATAATATTCAGATTGCTCGAGCCGTGCAAAAGCCAAGTGTAGGGCAGCAGCATCAACGTGCCCAGCCATAAAGCAGCGGGCGCGCCCAGCATCAAGGTAATCAGGCTGATGCCGAGCAAATGATAAGTCAGGCCGGCGAGCTGGCCGCTGCTCAATTCGGCATGCAGCCCCCATAAAACCGCCAGCAAAAGCGCAGCGGCCGCCGCAGCCGCACCATGGCTGCGCAAAGCGCGCCAAGCAGGCTTTGCACAGCCGGCGAGCAAGGCCAGCAACACCACATGCGCGACCAGCGCCAGCGGCAAAGGAAACCAAGCGGCAAGAAAATTCATGTCGGCATTCCGGTGCAAACAAAAGGATAAAGCAGGCCGTCTGAACGCCTTTCAGACGGCCTGAAGCTTGATGATTATACGCGAATCCGTCCATAGGGCAGGGTGCAGATTCCGAAAAACACAGCTGATGGTGAAATCAGTTTGGTTTACCGGCAAAACACGTTAAAATAACACATTTGCCGAAACCGACTCAGGGTTGCCTTATTTATGTTGTGGACGTTGTTATTGATTTTGCTGCTGGCCGCGATTGCCGCAGTGCTGTGGATGCGCCGGCAGCAGGAGCGCGAATGGCTGCGCGAGCTCACTTATCTGAGCCGCCACGAAACCCAGCCGGCCTTCAGCCCTGAAGACATGGCCGCCAAACCGCCCAAAGCTTTGCGCGGCGTTGATCCCAATCTGCAAAACACCCGCCAAAGCCACAAAGCAGCCGAAGAAGCGCGCGCCGTATACGATAAAACCGTTGCTAAGCTGCGCGAATTGTCTCCCAAACACAGCCGCAAGCTCGATGCCACTTCCGGCAAAAACACCTTACAACCCAACGACAATCTCGATGATTTGCCGATTTTTGCCGCGCCCACACAAGACGCTTCGGCCGAGCTTCCGGCAGACATTGATGAAGTCGCTGATGAAGCACCCATCCGCGCCCTCAAAGCCGAACCCTTGCGTATTGGGCAAGCTGAGCCGGCAGCGCCTGATGGCGTACCGCCCGGCCACGATATTCCGATGTTTGGCGCGGTGATTGCGCCTACTGCGCCCGCCGCGAAGCCTCGCCCCAGCAGCGGCAAAGCCATTGCACCGGCGCCTTATCTGCAATTTGATGAAAGCGAATACCGCAGCGCCAAAGCCGTAGATGCCGAATTGCCGGTGATTACACTCGAAGAGGCCACCCGCGCCCTATATGAAACACCGTTGGCCGATTTGGCACAGCCGCAAAACACGCCCGCCCACCAAGCCGAGCTGCAAACGCACGCGCCGGCGCCTGATTTGGAAGTGGTGGATGTGAATTGGCAATTCAAGCCCGCGCTCGAAGCCGCCGGCGTGCAAGCACCCAAGCCGCCTGTGGAATTGAAAACCATCAGCCTCGACGACCCTGCGCTGATACGCACCCGCGCCCGCACTTTGGCAGAAGTGCAAAAAATCAGCCACCAAACCCCGAAAACCGAGCTGGCCGAATCGGTGCGCCAAGCCATGGGCGCGCCCGAAACCATAGGCGAAGAAGACATCCGCGCCAATCTGCTGCGCCAGCGTATGGCGCGCCGCCGCCAAGTTTCGGCGCAAGAGCCGCTGCAAACCGCGCAACCCAATGTGATTCCCGAGGGCGAAATATTGGCCAATCTGGCCAAAACCGATTCGCCGGTCAACCGCCGCATCCGCCGCGTCAACACCACTGTGCGCGAAAGCGTGATTCCAGAAGCCGCACGAGTGGAGCAAAGCCACGCCATCAAGCTGCAAGTGCCCAAGGCAGCTGCGCCGATTTCCACCCGCTTCACGCCTTATGCCGCTATGGCTGCGACAGCCGCGCCCACGGCTACCGTGGTCGAGCCGCCGCCTATGCCGGAAGTGGATATGATGCCACTTGATATACCCGAACCGCCCGTATTTAACGGCAGCGCTTATGATGAGCGTTATGATGCGTTCGACGCTTACCAGCCACCCGAGCCCGCTGCAAACGCACACATCAGCGATGCCCCGCGCTGGTCGATTACCGACCGCTTGATTAGCGAATCCGCACCGATTGAGCCTGCAATAAGCATTCAGACGGCCTCAGAAGAAGCTGTTTGGCTGCAAAACGGACAATCTGGCGCAATGCCGTCTGAAGCCGCATTCGAGCAATCGGCCAACCTTGTTATGCCGTCTGAAAGTATGACGCCGCCGCGCATAATAGAGCAGGGCGCAGGCACCCACCTGCCTTCGCTCGGCCTGCTTTTGCCGCCGCAATTCGACCCCAGCGCCACCCAAACCGAAGATGCGCTGCTGGAAAACAGCATCACGATTGAAGAGAAGCTGGCCGAATTCAAGGTTAAAGTCAAAGTGATGGATGCATACGCCGGCCCCGTAATTACCCGTTACGAAATCGAACCCGATGTCGGTGTGCGCGGCAATGCCGTGCTAAACCTTGAAAAAGACCTGGCCCGCTCGCTCGGCGTGGCTTCGATTCGCGTGGTGGAAACCATACCCGGCAAAACCTGTATGGGGCTGGAGCTGCCCAACCCCAAGCGCCAAATGATACGCTTGAGCGAAATCTTTGATGCGCCGGTGTTTCAAGATTCCAAATCCAAGCTCACGCTGGCGCTGGGGCAAGACATTACCGGTCAGCCTGTGGTTACCGATTTAGCCAAAGCCCCGCATCTTTTGGTGGCCGGCACCACCGGCTCGGGCAAATCGGTGGGCGTGAATGCCATGATTTTATCCATGCTCTTCAAAGCCACGCCCGAAGAAGTGCGCATGATTATGATCGACCCGAAAATGCTCGAATTAAGCATTTACGAAGGCATCCCGCACCTGCTCGCGCCCGTGGTGACCGATATGAAATTGGCCGCCAACGCGCTCAATTGGTGTGTAAACGAAATGGAAAAACGCTACCGCCTGCTCAGCCACATGGGCGTGCGCAACCTGGCCGGTTTCAACCAAAAAATAGCCGAAGCCGCCGCGCGCGGCGAAAAGCTCGCTAATCCGTTCAGCCTCACACCCGGCGATCCCGAGCCGCTGGAAAAGCTGCCTTTTATCGTGGTGGTGGTAGATGAGTTTGCCGACTTAATGATGACGGCCGGCAAAAAAATCGAGGAGCTGATTGCCCGGCTGGCCCAAAAAGCACGCGCCGCCGGCATTCACTTGATTTTGGCCACGCAGCGCCCCAGCGTAGACGTGATTACCGGGTTGATTAAAGCCAATATTCCCACCCGCATCGCGTTTCAAGTGTCCAGCAAAGTCGACAGCCGCACCATTCTCGACCAAATGGGCGCCGAAAACCTGCTCGGGCAGGGCGATATGCTGTTTCTGCCGCCCGGCATCGGCTATCCGCAACGCGTGCACGGCGCATTTGCTTCCGATGACGAAGTGCACGGCGTGGTGGAATATCTCAAGCAATTCGGCGAACCGGCTTATATTGACGACATTCTCACCGCCGGCGTAGGCAGCGATGATATATTCAGCAATGCCAACAACGGCCGCAACAACGATGGCGAGCTCGACCCGATGTATGATGATGCAGTAGCTTGCGTGGTGAAAACCCGCAAAGCCAGCATCTCATCAGTGCAGCGCCATTTGCGTATCGGCTATAACCGCGCCGCACGCCTGATTGATCAGATGGAAGCCGACGGCATCGTGTCCGCACCCGAAAGCAACGGCAACCGCACCGTGCTGGCACCGCCTGGCAATGAACATTTGGATTGATGGCTTGAGCAAGTGCCTAAATTATAGATTCTGATTTATGGCAGAAGGAAGACAGCTCTTTATCTATCTTGTTAAACCAAGGCCGTCTGAAGTTTTTTCAGACGGCCTTGGTTTAAGTGTATAAGAAAAAAGGAATAAATAAATGAGTGTAAATTACTTTAGCTACATGCACATTTGTCAGCACATAATTTCCATGTCAATAATTTAACATAATACAGATTATGCGAAACTAGCACCATGTCACGGTAATGCCCACACAGGGGGTTCTATAGATTTTCACCATCAAGCAATCAAACTACAATTACTTTTTTCAGCATTGATGTTTTATGGCCGCCTGCTTCACTGATAAATGATTCCGCGATGTTCAAGCCAGCCATCTGCATGGCGGCCTTTGGGGTCGTGATGGGTCCAGTGAATCACGCCGCCTTGTGCCGACCATTCGTATTCGCCATAAAAAGCAACGGCGTCGCCTTTTTTCAACTGGGGAATTCTGGGAGCCAAATCAATATTGTGCGCCACCAATAAGGTTTGGCCGTTGGCAAGCTTTAGAATAAAGCGCTGATGACGCGAGCCTTTGTTATCGTCGGGCAAGGTTTTGCTGACCACGCCGCTGCCTTGAATTTGCAGATTGCTCTGCCTGCCATCAAATGCTGCCTGCAATTTGGCATCGGTGTCGGCAGGCGCGGCAGCATGGTTCGGCGCATCCGTTTTACCGGGCGTTTGCTGCTGCCAAAGTTGGTAGCCTATTATGGCGCCCACCACTAAGGCAATCCAAATCCAGTTTTTCATCATTCCGGACTATCTTGATTAAAGCTTGCTTTATTGGCGGCGCTTGAATTTTAAGTCGTATTTGATTTCCGACATCACCGCTTTTAAATTGTATTCGAGAATTTCATCAACCAGGGCCGGTGTTTGCTCGTTGAGGTTTTGTTGCAGCTGATAAGTGAGCGCGGCCGCCTGTTTTTGCACGGCCACGCGCACCATGCCGTTTACTGCATCGGTCAGGTGCGGGCG
The DNA here is from genome assembly GCF_004341385.1 of Uruburuella suis. Taxonomy (GTDB): domain Bacteria; phylum Pseudomonadota; class Gammaproteobacteria; order Burkholderiales; family Neisseriaceae; genus Neisseria; species Neisseria suis. The sequence continues at coordinate 175,411 of NZ_SLXE01000001.1, read as the reverse complement.
CAGGCGCTTGCTCAGGCGCGCCATAAGTTCGCTTTCCGATAAACACATCACCGGTTGATGCGCGGCCACCTGCGGATCAAGCACTTGCACGATAACCGGCATGCCCTCTGAATCAGGCAATGCTTCATCTTCCGGCACATGTTGTGTCGGGTTTTGTGTTTGCGCAGGCTCAGTCGCGTTTTGCCGTTTCGGGTTCAGCCAAACGGTATGGGTTTTGAGCACTTGCCCCTCATCGGCGGCCTGCAAGGCGGTTTGGGCGGCAAGCCAATCTTCTTGCAGCAGCACGGTGGTGTCGGTTTCCGCGCCCTCTTCTTCCGGGATGCTTTCATTGTACGTTTTCTGCCATTGCAACAAGTATTCGCGCAATGCTTTTTCTTGTGCTTTCGCATGGCTTTTGTCGACAGCGCGCACCGGTTTCACGGCAACCGGAGTAGGTTCGACACGGGTTTCCGATTGCGGTGCATCGCTGTGGCGGCGCTCGCGCAATTGCTCGAGGCCGCGCTCCCAATCGAAATCTTCTTGCTGCGGCTCAACCGGTGCGCCGGCCGGCTCTTCTAAGGTAAAGGTTAACTCTGATGGCGAACGTTTGCTGTCCATTTTCTGATGCTCCGGTGCAGGTAGCGGCTGTTTAAAGCCGTATGGTTCGGTATAATGCGCTTATTCTAACAGATTATTAAAGGAAACATCATGAGCAGCCTCGAACAACGCCTCGACTATCTCGAAGAAGCCAATGATGTGTTGCGCATGCAAAATCAGGTGCTGGCCACGGCCTTTAAAGGCATGATCAGCGCCCTGCCCGCCGATATTGCGCAAGATGTGGTGGAATCGGTGCAACTGGCTTTTGAAGATACGCTGGCCGAGCTGCAATATGAAGACAGCCCCCATGTGGATTTATTCCATGATGTGACTTATGCCTTTTTCCGTGAAAAAGAGCGTTGAATACATCAAACAGGCCGTCTGAAAGCATTATTGCATTTTGTAAATTTATGCTAAAATTGCAAGCCTGATAACCATTGCTTGATAAGGAAAACACCATGAATATGAAAAAATGGCTGGCGGCGGCTTTTGCCTGCTCTGCTCTGATGTTGGGCGCATGCGGCGGCCAAAGCAGCAACACCGGCGCGGCCGCTTCGGCCGACAACAGCAATAAAGTTTACCGGGTGGCAATGAATGCCGAATTTGCCCCGTTTGAATCGCTTGATTCCAGCAATCAGGTGCAAGGCTTTGATGTGGATTTGATGAATGCGCTGGCTCAGGCGGGCAATTTCAAAGTGGAATACAAGCATCAGCCTTGGGATAGCCTCTTCCCTGCGCTGGCCAACAGCGATGCCGACATGCTTATTTCTGCGGTGACGATTACCGATGAGCGCAAACAAACCATGGATTTCACCGAGCCTTATTTTGAAATCACCCAAGTGATTTTGGTGCCCAAAGGCAAAGAAATCAAATCGGCAGATGATTTGAAAAATGCCACCAAAGTGGGCGTGGTTACCGGCAACACCGGCGACTTTGCCGCTTCGAAAATTTTGGGCAACAACAGCCCGAAAATCGCCCGTTTTGAAAACCTGCCCTTGCTGATTAAAGATCTGGAAAGCGGCGGCTTGGATGCGGTGGTCAGCGACAGCGCCGTGGTGGGCAATTACATTAAAAATAACAGCGACAAAGGCTTCAGCATGGTTGCCGTGCCTGATTTTGAAGTGGAAAACTACGGCATTGCCGTGCGCAAGGGCGATACCGCCACCTTGAATATGCTCAATGAAGCGCTCAAACAAGTGCGTGCCAATGGCGAATATGACAAAATTCACGACACTTATTTTACCAAGTAAAACTCGGTTGAAATCAAGAAAAAGCCCAATTTCGGGCTTTTTTTCTTTCTGAAAAGTTAATGTTTCAGACGGTCTTGGCTTCTGTAACGACCGGTAAAACGTGTGCACATTCAAATGGGCATCATACCAATTCAAAAAAATAACCTTACAAAATAAAAGTAGTTCGATAGCACCAACCGCGTAGGTCAGATTCTTGAATTCGACGTTTATCGGCCAAAGTGATGTGCGTGTCTTGTTCTACGAACAAGTGTCGGATTCAAGAATCCGACCTACGGGCTGCCTGTTTATATAGTGGAATGCAAGAAAAAGTGACACAAAACTACGCACTATAACAGGTAGGTTGGGTTGCCAAACCCAACGTTTCAGACGGCCTGTGGGCTTGTTGGGTTTTCAACCCAACCTACCCGTTGTGTCACTTTTTCCCGCATTTCACTATATATTATTTTTTAGAATTGGTATAAGAGTTTGAAACTATTTTTCAAGCATTTGTTTTGCCTATAAAAAAGGCCGTCTGAAACTTTTTCAGACGGCCTTTTCACCCTTGGCTATTGCTTTTACAACACTTTCACAATGCTTTCGCACAGATAGCGGATATTCGCTGCTGTGATGCCGGCCACGTTGATTCGGCCGGAGCGCACGGCGTAAATGGCGAATTCGTCTTTCAAGCGGTCAACCTGCTCGGGCGTGAGGCCGCTGAATGAAAACATGCCGTTTTGGTTGATGATAAAGCTGAAGTCTTGCTCGGCGCCGTATTCTTTCAGCAAATCCACAAATTGGCGGCGCATCTCTTTGATGCGGCTGCGCATTTCATCCAATTCGGCAACCCATTGCGCTTTGAGGGCTTCGTCTTGCAACACGATGGCCACGGCGCTGCCGCCATGCGAAGCGGGGTTGGAATAGAGGGTGCGGATAATGCTTTTTACTTGGCTGAATGCGCGCGCTGCGGTTTCTTCATCGGCGGCCACTAAGGTAAACGCGCCTACGCGCTCGTTGTAGAGGCCGAAGTTTTTAGAATAAGAGCTGGCCACCAGCATTTCCTGATGGTTGGCGGCGAAAGCGCGCAGGCCGGCGGCATCTTGCTCCAAGCCGTTGGCAAAGCCTTGATAGGCAAAGTCAAACAAGGGCAGCCAGCCTTTTTCAGCCGACATTTTAGCCAATGCCGCCCATTGTTCGGGCGTGGGGTCGATGCCGGTGGGATTGTGGCAGCAGCCGTGCAGCAACACCACATCGCCGGCTTGCGCTTGCTGCAAATCTTCAATCATGCCGTTCCAATCCAGGCTGTGGCTGGCTTTGTCGTAATAGCGGTAATCGCGGATATTGATGCCGACGGCATTGAAAATGGCGTTGTGGTTGGGCCAGGTCGGCGCGCTAATCCACACATTTTGGGCAGGCGTTTGGCGTTTGATAAATTCGGCGGCCACGCGCAATGCGCCGGTGCCGCCCAAGCTTTGCGCGGTTTTGGCGCGGCGGCTTTGCACGATTTCGCTCTCGGCGCCAAACAGCAGCTTTTGGGTTTCGGCGTTGAAGGCGGCCACGCCGTCGATGGTAAGGTAGTTTTTGGTGTTTTCTTTGTCGAGCAGGCGTTTTTCGGCTTCTTTGACGGCTTTTACAATCGGAGTTTGGCCGGCCGCATCTTTATACACGCCGATGCCGAGGTTGACTTTGCCCTCGCGCTGCTCTGCTTTAAATGCTTCGCCCAAACCTAAAATCGGGTCGGCTGGTGCTGCCTGGATTTTCTCAAACATGATAACGCCTCTCTGTGATGATGATCGGATAAAATAATATAAAGCAATAGTTAACAATATTACGCTTTTTCCCGGCAGATGAAAACCGCTGCCGCTGCGATATTTGGCCTGTGTCATAAAAAAATCATCAGGCCGTCTGAAAGCTTTTCAGACGGCCTGAATTTGAATGGATACTATTGATTCGGGTTAGAAGAAAAATTCCACTTGCGCACGCACCACATTCACATCTTGTTTGCTGTTGCCCGCGGTGGCGTTTACTTGCTTGCCGTGCAGGTAGAATGCATTGAATTTGATGTTTTTGTAGGGCACAAAATCAAAGCCCAGCTGCGCGCCCTGCACGTTTTTGGAATAATCGTTTACCGATGAAATGCCCGACATGGCACCCACACGGCGATAGTTGGCAAACACATCGTAGCTGTTGCGGGTTTTGATGTCGGCCAGCTTGTATTTCACTTCGGTAAACACGCCATCAGGCGACACTTTTTTGCCGGCGCTGTCGCGCACATCATCAATATTGGAGCGGCTATAGGCCGCCATCCAGCGCCAATCGTCGTTGAATTTCACATCCATGCCCACCTCGCCGAACACAGCGTTTTGCGTGCGGTTGTCGGGCTTTTTCAAATCGTTGAGGTAAACCAGTGTGGCGCCGACATTCACTTTATCGTTTACCGGCACCACGGTTTGCGCCGAGGCGATAAATTCGCGGCGCACTTCCACGCCCCACGGGTTGTCGTTCAAATGCTTGGTCATGCGCGCGGCGGCGATTTTGGTGGGGTATTTGTAGTCGAAAAAGAGCTCGGCACCGGTTATTTCATTATCGAGCACGCGGCCGTATGAAGAGAATGCGCCGAATTTACCCAAACGGGTTTTCACTTTGTCGTAAACCTTGCCTTCTGCATAAAGTTTGTTCATCGGCACATCATGGTCGCCGTTGAATTTGCCGTTTTCCAGGTTGATCTGCGGCTCCAGCTGGGTGGTAACACGCCAGTTTTCGGTCAGCTTGGCTGAAAGCCACAACTCCAAGTTGGCATGGCTTTGGCTGTCGGGGCGCTGGTTTTCATTGCCGGCATAAGAGGATTGGGTGTCGCCGCCGTCTATGCGGAAACGCAGCGTGCCGGCTGCGGTAAAGCGGTCTTCGAAAAAGCCTTTTTTCTCGTGTGCGCGATCATCAATGGCGTTGATATAATCATCGCCGGTAGCCAATGCGGCGGCTGTGTTTTCAGCCCATGCCGGCATTGTGCACAAGGTGGCGGCCAGCAAGGTTAAGGTGCGTTGAGCGTTCATGCGTAAATCTCCCATGTAGGAAAATGATGTTGAGGGCTGTGCCGCTTGCCAGCGGCGTAATTACAATACAAATATTGACATACTTTATTTTCCAACAAACGGAATACTCATTAAGCCGAAATAATATCTTATTGATATTCAATAATTTTAATTTTAAACCGGCTCATTTTTTTGCGTATGCAATTTATAATTTTTGTATATGTATGTAATCATATTTAATCTGTAATATTTGTGCAATAAATGCTGCTGTCAAACCCAGCTTATCTTGCTGCTGGTTTGATATTGGTCAACATGGCAACAGGCCGTCTGAAAGAATGTTTCAGACGGCCTGTGTTATCTTATTAAATTTAAATATAAAATCAATTGCCGGCAGGTGTTGCCGGTTTCAGCCCTTTTTGGCGCAGTGTTGCAATTGTACCATCAATGCCTTGCTGGCGGATTAAATCGTTAAACTGGTTGCGGTAAATCGTGACCATGCTGGCGCCGTCAACGCGGATATCGTAGATTTTGTAGGTTTGCCCCACTTGATACAAGCGGTAACTCACTTCATATTTATTGCCGGTGCCGCTGCGCACTTCAGTAAACACTTCCACGCGGTTGTTATTGCTCTCGATTATTTTCGGCAGCAAAGTCACTTTTGCATCTGCTGCGCCCATCAAGGCGGCGCGCGAATACATGGTAATCATCATGCTTTTAAAGGCGGCGATAAAATCGCTTTTTTGCTGCGCGTTGAATTGCCGCCACGGCAAGCCCACGGCCAGTGCCGAAATGCGTTGATAGTCTAAATATTGGTCGGCATAGCGGTCGATGCGCTGCACTTTTTGCGCTTCGCTCAATTGCGGGTTGCGCGCGACAGCGAGCACGGCATCCATATTTTGCTGGAATTGCACCTGCGCCGGATGTTGGGCGGCCGTGGCGGCTGCGGCATAAGGGGCAACAATGGCCACCGGTGCGGCCATTAAAACGGCCATTAATTTATTCATTGTTTGTCTCCTTTGTGTTGCTTGCGTTTTATAAAAGGCAATGCCCGCGTTTTCAGTGAAGGGGGTTTATCTTGCCCACGATAGTATAATTTTTCGGCTTTATCCAGCCTATTCGGATAAAACGCCCGTAAATCATGTAAATAATACCAAACTTAAAAAATAACCCAACGGCGTTGGCTCGCCTTGCCGCGTGCGGTGTACTGTCTTTGGCTTGCCGCCTTATAAGCTTACTTTTTTGAATGGGTATTATTTTTTAGGTCGGGTATAAATCACGAAAGGCCGTCTGAAACCTTTCAGACGGCCTTTCGATGATGCAACTGCTTTGATGATGCAACTGCTTTATTGGTTTTCAAACAAATCGCTGTCAAACAAATCCCGCTCTTGTACACGGACGCGGCAGTCGATTTCTATCGGCCCGCTCACGCGGCAGCAGCAAGGCAGCACTTCATTGGGGCCGACAAAAGCCAGCGGCAGCTCGTCGTAATCCACCTTGCCTGCGCGCAATTTCACGCGGCAGGCGCCGCAATAGCCGCTGCGGCATTGGTATTCCACTTCGTGGCCGGTGCGCTCCAAACCGTCGAGCAGGGTTTCGCCCGCTTGCAGCTCGAAGATTTTATCGTTGGTGGTGATTAAGGTCATGCTCGGGTTCAATCGTTGCAGCATTGCCTGCCACAGACGGTTGGGCAATACGGCGGCACGGGGATGGAAATGAATCTGCACGGTTTTTCCTTATGGTTTCAGACGGCCTGAGTTGAGGCCGTCTGAACAGCATAGAAAAAAACCGTGACCGTTTAATGAATGCCGGATTCATCAATATGAAAGACGGCCTGTTGTAATAGCCCTGGCTAGGGTCTGTTCACAATTCATCTCGTGGCAATCTTTTGGCTCAAAAACGCGCCTGCTGCGTTGAAAATGCTCGCAAGGTGTTCAACCTTGCTGTGCTTTTCGCCTTGCAGCCACGCTTTTGCGCTCAAAATCTTACTCGCGGATGAATTGTGAACAGACCCTAGGGTCTATTCACAAGCGCTATTACAACTCGAAATCGCCCAAATCTTCAGCCTTCACTTCCGCATCGATTTGGCCGATCAAATAAGAGCTGATTTCCACTTCTTGCGGGGCAACCTGCACATTATCGGATGAGAGCCAGGCATTAATCCACGGAATCGGGTTTTGCGTGGCGCTTTCAAAAGCCGGTTGCAGGCCGACGGCAGCCATGCGCAGATTGGTGATGTATTCCACATATTGGCCGAGGATTTCTTTATTCAGGCCGATCATGGAGCCGTCTTTAAACAAATATTCGGCCCATTCTTTTTCCTGCAAAGCAGCGGTTTTAAACAAATCAAAACATTGCTGCTCCAATTCGGCGGCGATTTCGGCCATTTCAGGATCGTCCACACCGCTGCGCATCAGGTTAAGCATGTGCTGGGTGCCGGTGAGGTGCAGCGCTTCGTCGCGGGCAATCAGCTTGATGATTTTGGCATTGCCTTCCATCAATTCGCGCTCGGCAAAGGCAAACGAGCAGGCAAACGACACATAAAAGCGGATGGCTTCGAGCACGTTGACACACATCAGGCAAAGATAAAGCTTTTGCTTCAGCTCGCGCAAATGGATGTGCACGATTTTGCCGTTTACTTCGTGCCGCCCTTCACCCAAAAGGTTGTAATACTGGGTGTATTCAATCAAATCATCGTAATAGCAGGCGATGTCTTCAGCGCGGGCAATGATGTAATCGTTGCTGACAATATCGTCAAACACGAGCGAAGGATCGTTCACGATATTGCGGATGATGTGGGTGTAGGAGCGCGAGTGGATGGTTTCGGAAAACGACCAGGTTTCCACCCAGGTTTCTAGCTCGGGAATCGACACCAAAGGCAGCAGGCCTACATTGGGGCTGCGGCCCTGAATCGAATCGAGCAGGGTTTGGTATTTCAAGTTGCTGATGAAAATGTGTTTTTCATGGTCGGGCAGATTTTGGTAATCGATGCGGTCGCGCGACACGTCGATTTCTTCCGGCCGCCAGAAAAACGACAATTGCTTTTCAATCAGCTTTTCGAAAATTTCGTATTTCTGTTGGTCGTAACGCGCCACATTCACCGGCTGACCGAAAAACATCGGCTCCAAAAGGGCGTTGTTTTTGGCTTTGCTGAAGGTGCTGTAAGACATCACTAAATGTTCGCAAGACATAATCGGGCTTTCGGATAATATATTCAGACGGCCTCACGCGGCCGCATAAGGCACAACAGGCGGAAGCTGTGTTCCGCCCTGCTCTGCTCGTTAACGCATCAAATTTTGCATGCACCGCCGGCGCAGCCGTCGTCTTGCAAATCGGCCTGGGTGTCGTCGGCACCATCGCGGGTGTTGTGGTAGTAAAGGGTTTTCAGGCCGAATTTATAGGCGGTGAGCAAGTCTTTTAAAAGCTGCTTCATCGGCACGCGGCCGCCTTCAAAACGCTGCGGGTCGTAACTTGTATTCGAAGAAATGGCCTGGTCGACAAATTTCTGCATCACGCCCACGAGCTTCAAATAGCCGTCGTTGTTCGGCATCTGCCACAGCAATTCGTATTGGTTTTTCAAGCGCTCGAATTCGGGCACTACTTGCTTCAAAATGCCGTCTTTCGAGGCTTTCACCGACACCAAGCCGCGCGGCGGCTCGATGCCGTTGGTGGCATTGGCGATTTGCGAGCTGGTTTCAGACGGCATCAGCGCGGTGAGGGTGGAATTGCGCAAACCGTGTTGCACGATTTCGGCGCGCAGGCCTTCCCAATCCAGATGCAGCGGCTCTTGGCAAACGGCATCCAAATCTCTTTTATAGGTGTCGATGGGCAGCTTGCCCTGCGCATAAGTGGTTTCGTGAAACAGCGGGCAGGCGCCGTATTCTTTGGCCAAATTCACCGAGGCTTTGAGCAGGTGATACTGAATCGCTTCAAAGGTGCGGTGGGTGAGGCCGAGCGCGGAATCATCGCTGTAGCGTACGCCGTTTTTAGCTAGGTAATAAGCATAGTTGATCACGCCTATACCCAGCGTGCGCCGGTTCATGGTGGCGATTTGGGCGGCTTTAATCGGGTAATCCTGATAATCGAGCAAGGCATCGAGCGCGCGCACGGCCAAATCGGCCAAGCCTTCCAACTCATCCAGGCTTTCGAGCGCGCCCAGATTGAATGCCGACAAAGTGCACAACGCGATTTCGCCGTTTTCATCATTGATGTCGTTTAAAGGCTTGGTCGGCAGCGCGATTTCCAAACACAAATTGGATTGGCGCACCGGTGCCACGCTCGGATCGAACGGGCTGTGGGTGTTGCAGTGATCGACGTTTTGGATATAGATGCGGCCGGTGCCGGCGCGCTCCTGCATCAGAATGGAAAACAATTCGGTGGCCGGCACAATGCGTTTGCGGATGGCAGGGTCTTGCTCGTATTGGGTGTAGAGACGCTCGAATTCGTCTTGATCGGCGAAAAATGCATCATATAAGCCCGGCACTTCGTGCGGGGAAAACAGCGCAATATCGCCACCTTTAATCAGGCGGGTGTAGAGCAGGCGGTTGATTTGCACGCCGTAATCGAGCTGGCGAACGCGGTTGTCTTCCACGCCGCGGTTGTTTTTCAGCACCAGCAGGCTTTCCACTTCGATATGCCAAAGCGGGTAAAACAAGGTGGCCGCGCCGCCGCGCACGCCGCCTTGCGAGCAGGATTTGACTGCTGCCTGAAACATTTTGAAAAACGGAATGCAGCCGGTGTGCTGCGCTTCGCCGCCGCGGATTTCGCTGCCCAAGCCGCGGATGCGGCCGGCGTTGATGCCGATGCCGGCCCGCTGCGACACATATTTCACAATCGCGCTGGTGGTGGCGTTGATGCTGTCGAGGCTGTCGTCGCACTCAATCAGCACGCAGCTGGAAAATTGGCGCGTGGGCGTACGCACGCCGCTCATAATCGGCGTGGGCAATGAAATTTTAAAAGTGGATACGGCATCGTAAAACTTTTTCACATAAGCCAAGCGCGTGGCTTGCGGATATTTGGCAAACAAACACATCGCCACCAGCATATACAGAAACTGCGGCGTTTCGTAGATTTGCCGGCTCACGCGGTTTTGCACCAGATATTTGCCCTCGAGCTGCTTGACGGCACCGTAAGAGAAGGTCATGTCGCGCTCGTGGTCGAGATAATCGTTGAGCTCGTCGAATTCGGCGCGGCTGTAGTCGGCCAAAAGATGGCGGTCGTATTTGCCCGCTTCGGTGAGTTTGCCCACATGGTCAAACAAATGCGGCGGCTCGAATTGGCCATAAGCAATTTTGCGCAAATGGAAAATCGCCAAACGCGCAGCCAGATATTGGTAATCGGGCGTTTCTTGAGAAATCAGGTCGGCCGCAGCTTTGATAATGGTTTCGTGAATATCGTCGGTGCGGATGCCGTTGTAAAACTGGATATGCGATTTGAGCTCAACCTGCGACACCGAAACATTGTCCAAACCGGCTGCTGCCCAGTTGATTACGCGGTGGATTTTATCCAGATTGATCGGCTCCAGCCGGCCGTCGCGTTTGGTTACTTTCAGATTGCTTGCTGCGTTCATCGCCAAATCCCATCCAGTTGAAAAACACAAGATACGGTAGTATCTTGCTGAGGAAACCACAATATAATGTATTTTCAGACGGCCTGCCAGTCTTGACAAACTGCCTGTTCGGGAGGCGCAAACGGCGCTGCGCCCACCCTGTCGGCATAGCGCCTTGAGTATTCAGCCATTGCTGAATTTCTTCATGCGGCCGCTGCCTAAAAATGATGCAAATAATTATTGTGTAATTTTGTACGCGCCATGCAACAGGGCTTGTCGGCCCTCTTAAAATAGCGCATAGAAAAATGCCTTACCGCAAAAAAACGGTAAGGCATTTGAGCAAAACTTATTCGGCGGAGTGGGTTTCCACTTGCACGGGCGCTGCGGCTTGCTGCTTCTCGTGCTGCAGGCTCACGGCGCGCGCCGGCACGATGGTGGAAATCGCATGTTTGTAAACCATTTGCGTTACCGATGTGTTGCGCAGCAACACCACATACTGGTCAAACGATTCTACCTGGCCTTGCAGCTTGATGCCGTTGACCAGATAAATTGAAACCGGCACATGCTCTTTACGCAAGGCATTCAAGAAAGGATCTTGTAACATTTGTCCTCTAGCGGTCATATTTTAAACTCCGTTATTATGGTTTTAAGGTTTCGGGAAAGTACGCGCCGATTGTAGCCCTGAATGCGGCACTTTTCCAATACTTTCTCAGTAAGAATGTGCAAACATAAAGAAGCGCTAAAGCCGGCGCACCGCGTTTAGATGGGCGGGCAGCCCGAAAGTTTCCGGTTTTTTCAGACGGCCTGATCACTATATCTGCACATGGCTTCTTTGCTGGGCTCAGGTATAAAAAGAGGCCGTCTGAAAGCAAAAAGCGTTCAGACGGCCTTGTTTGTTTTAATGTTATTTATTGTGCTGTTTTTTGACGCTTACTTTGGCTTTCTTTTTGAAGCGGCTTTTTTCTTCCTTGCGCCCTTCCCGCTTTTCAATGCGGTTGCTCAAAGCGGCGCGGCGCAGCGGCTTTTTCTTGGGCTTGTCGTCTGCTTCACTATAAGGGTTTTCCGACACATTGTATTGAATGCGCAGCGGTGTGCCTTGCAGGTTGAAAGCTTTGCGGAAGGTTTGGGTGAGGTAGCGGGTGTAGGCATCGGGAATATGCTGCAACGAATTGCCGTGTATCACAATCACCGGCGGATTCATGCCGCCTTGGTGGGCATAGCGCATTTTCGGGCGCACCAAGCCTGCGCGAGGCGGCTGCTGGCGCTCGATGGCGCTTTGCAGCACGCGGGTGATTTTCGGGGTAGGCATTTTAATCATTGCTGCATCATAGGCCGCTTGAATGGAATCGAACAAGCCGTCGATACCGCGCTCTTTCAATGCCGAAATATAATGGAATTTGGCAAATTCCAAAAAATACAGCTTGCGGGCGATGTCGCGCTTCACCTGCTCGCGCCGCTCCTCGCTGATGCCGTCCCATTTATTCACCGCCACCACCAAAGCCCTGCCTGCTTCCAGCGCAAAGCCGGCGATGGTGGCATCTTGGTCGGCAATGTCTTGCTGTGCATCAAGCACCAACACCGCCACATTGGCCGCCTCAATCGCCTGCATGGCTTTAATCACCGAAAATTTTTCCACCGCTTCATCCACTTTGCCGCGGCGGCGCACGCCGGCGGTGTCGATAATGGTGAAGGGCTTGCCTTCACGCTCGAAATCGATGTGGATGCTGTCGCGGGTGGTGCCGGCCATGTCGAAAGCAATCACACGCTCTTCGCCGAGAATGGCGTTTACCAAGGTGGATTTGCCCACGTTGGGGCGGCCGATAATGGCAAACACGGGGTGTTTGGGCGTTTCGGCTTCTTCTTCCGCTTCGGGAAAGTGTGCCAACACCTCTTCCATCAGGTGGTAAACGCCATCACCGTGAGCGCCGGAAATCACGGTGGGCTCACCCAGCGCCAGCTCGTAAAACTCTGCCGCCAGCACGGCACGGTTGCCGCCCTCGCCTTTGTTCACCGCCAAAAACACCGGCCGCGTGCTTTGTCGCAGGCGGTCGGCAATGATTTTATCTTGCGGGGTAACGCCGTTTCGGGCATCCACAAGAAACACCACCGCATCGGCTTCATCAATGGCTTGCAGGGTGTGTTTGGCCATTTCATGCAAAATGCCGCTGTCCACCACCGGTTCGAAACCGCCGGTGTCGATTACCAGATAAGGTTTACTGCCGATTTTGCCGTGGCCGTAATGGCGGTCGCGCGTGAGGCCGGGCATATCGGCCACCAAGGCATCTTTGCTGCGGGTGAGGCGGTTGAATAAGGTGGATTTGCCGACATTGGGGCGGCCGACCAGCGCGATGGTGGGTTTCATAGTTATTTTCTCGGTTGTTTTCAGACGGCCTCTGCGGCCGAATCATTTAAATAAATACGGTATGGCTCAAGCTTCATATTGTATTGCTGCGCCTGACAGTATTGCAGTATGGGCAGATATGGAAAATCGCTGCTTCACGGTCATATTCAAATGTTTCGGTTATCCATAAAAGCGTTTGAATAAAAAGCGCAAGGGCTTGCAAAAGAAAGGGTTTCTTTTGCAAGCCGCAGCGGGCAAGGAGTTGCCCCTGTGTGGTCGCTTTCAGACGGCCTGTGTTATTTCAGCTGGTCTGCTTTCAATTGCAGCAATTGGCGGTTGCCCGCCTCTTTGGGCAACTTGTTTAATGCCTGCTCGTAAGCAGCCACGGCCTCGCTATTTTTGCCCTCGGCCGCATACACATCGCCTTTGGTTTCCAGCAGCAGCGGCTCAAAATCGGCTTCTACCGGCGTGGCCAGAGTGGCCAGCGCTTCGGTGTATTTTTTCTGCTGCAATTGCACCACAGCCAAGCGTTGCGCTGCCAAAGCCTGCACCAGCGGCGCTTTTTGGTTTTTCAACACCCATGTCAGGTGGCCGGCGGCGGTATCGTATTGCCCTTGGTCAAACTCGGTGGCAGCCACCATCATGGTGGCTTGCGCTGCGGCCATGGTGCTCGGGTGGTTTTGCTGCAATTTCAGCAAATCGGCATTAATGGCTTTTGCATCGCCTTGATTTTGCGCTTTTTCCACCAATCCGGCCAGCACGCCGGCTGCTTCTTGGTCTTTACCGGCCTGATAATTTTGATACAGCACATAGCCCAAATAGGCCAATGCGGCAATCAGCAGCGCGGTAAACAGCCAGCGCCCCCAGCTTTTCCAAAAATATTTGAAATTTTCCAGCTCTTCTTGATCTTGAATATGTGAAGCCATTTATGCCTGTTTCCATTGTTGCAAAGTGGTTGATAAATCGGCAGCAGCCACCGTTTGCTGGCCTTGGCCGCCCTGCATGTCTTTCAAAGTGGCGCTGCCGGCAGCCAGCTCGTCCTGCGCCACAATCAGCGCAAAACGTGCGCCGCTGGCATCGGCTTTTTTCATTTGCGCTTTAAGACTCTGCTGCCCTGAATGCTGCAACACATCAAAGCCGGCTTCGCGCAAATTCTGTGCATATTGCATCACTTTCAGCGCCGCGCCCTCGCCCTGATGCATGGCATACACATCGGGGGCGGCGGGCACATTGAGCTTACCGTATTCGTGCACCAGCAACAGCAGGCGCTCAATGCCCATGGCAAAACCGATAGAGGCAGCAGGTTTGCCGCCCAGCTCTTCAATCAAACCGTCGTAGCGGCCGCCGCCGCACACCGTGGCTTGCGCGCCGAGTTTGTCGGTGGTCCACTCGAATACGGTTTGGTTGTAGTAATCCAGGCCGCGCACCAGCCGAGGGTTTTCCACATAGGCGATGCCCAGCCCGTCGAGCATGGTTTTAAACTGCGCATAATGCGCTTGCGAGGCTTCGCCGAGATATTCGGTCAAGCGCGGTGCAGCATTGCAAATGGCCTGCAAATCGGGATTTTTGCTGTCGAGCACGCGCAAAGGATTGGTGTGCAGGCGGCGGCGGCTGTCCTCATCCAGTTGAGCCTCGTAGCCACTCAGATAAGCCACTAAAGCTGCACGATGCGCGGCACGTTCTTCGCGGTTGCCCAAGCTGTTGATTTCCAAAACAAGTTGCTCGCTGATGCCTAATTCGCGCCATAAATCGGCCGACATGGCCACGATTTCCGCATCAATATCGGGTCCTTCAAAACCCAAGGCTTCCACGCCCACTTGATGGAACTGGCGGTAACGCCCTTTTTGCGGCCGCTCCCGGCGAAACATCGGCCCCATATACCAAAGCTTTTGCGGGCTGTTGTAGAGCAAGTTGTGCTCCACCACGGCCCGCAGGCAAGAAGCGGTGCCTTCGGGGCGCAGGCTCAGGCTCAGCGCATCGTTGGAATCGGAAAAAGTATACATTTCCTTGCCAACCACATCGGTTTCTTCACCGATAGAGCGCACAAACAAACCGGTTTGCTCCACAATCGGCGTGCGGATTTGCTGATAGCCGAAGCGGCGCGTCCAGCGCACCACAGCTTCTTCAAAAGCCTGCCAAAAGGCCGAAGTCAATTTGAAATCTTTTTGCTCGATTGGCAATAAATCGTTCATGCCTTTAACGGCCTGGATTTTTTTTCCCATGGATGTTTTATCTGCAATATCAATAAAGGCCGTCTGAAAAATACCTGCCTTTTCAGACGGCCTGATTCATCTTATGACAATTTAATTGGAATCACCCGGCTTTGGCTGCGCTTGATACCGCCTTCGCCATAGTTGGTTTCCACATATTCCTGCACAATGGCCAAAAATTCTGCGGCCATATTGTCGCCTTTGAGGGTGATTTTGCGCTCACCGTCCACATACACCGGTGCCACCGGCGTTTCGCCGGTGCCGGGCAGGCTGATGCCGATGTCGGCCAGCTTGCTCTCACCCGGGCCGTTGACCACACAGCCCATCACCGCCACATTCAGGCTTTCCACGCCCGGATATTGCAAACGCCACACCGGCATTTGTTCGCGCAGATAATGCTGGATATCGCGCGCCAATTCCTGAAACACGGTGCTGGTGGTGCGGCCGCAGCCCGGACAGGCAGTTACCAGCGGGGTGAACGAGCGCAAGCCCATGGTTTGCAGAATTTCCTGCCCCACCACCACTTCTTGCGTGCGCGAGGCACCCGGCTCGGGCGTGAGCGAAATGCGGATGGTGTCGCCGATGCCCTCTTGCAAGAGCACCGAGAGCGCTGCGGTTGAAGCCACAATGCCTTTGCTGCCCATGCCGGCTTCGGTCAGCCCCAAATGCAGCGGATAGCGGCAACGTGCACCTAAATCGCGGTAAACCTGAATCAAATCCTGCACCGCGCTGACTTTGCACGACAAAATAATTTTGTTTTCCGGCAAGCCCAAATCCACGGCTTTTTGCGCCGATTCGAGCGCCGACACAATCAGCGCTTCTTTCATCACTTCATCAGGGCTTTTGGGATCGGCCGAGGCCAGATTGGCATCCATCATGCGCTTGGCCAGGCTTTGATCAAGGCTGCCCCAGTTCACGCCGATGCGCACAGCTTTGCCGTATTCGGCGGCGGTGCGTATCATATAGGCAAATTTTTCATCGCCTTTTGCACCCTTGCCGACATTGCCCGGATTGATGCGGTATTTCGACAAAGCTTGCGCACAATCGGGAAACTCGGCCAACAGGCGCTCGCCGTTGAAATGAAAATCACCAATCAGCGGCGTGTTGCAACCCATGTCGTCCAGCCGTTGGCGGATTTCGGCCACTTTGGCCGCCGCTTCCGGGCTGTTGACAGTGATGCGCACCATTTCCGAGCCGGCATCGCTCAATTCTTTCACTTGCTGCGCGGTGCCGGCCGCATCGGCGGTGTCGGTGTTGGTCATCGACTGCACCACCACAGGCGCTTCTGCGCCCACTTGCACATGGTCAATCTGCACCAGATGGGTGTGGCGTCGTGTGATTGCTTGTGTGCTCATTATTGGCCCACTTTGAATGATGCGGTTTTTTTGCCTTTGAGGATATTTTGCGCTACTGCCACTTCTTGGCCGCCGTAATTGGCGCTTGCGCCGCTGGCATAGCCAATCCATACATCATATGGCGCACCGCCACTAAAGCGGTGTTCGCTTCCGGCCGGCACAATGCGGTTGATCACGAATTGGCCGCTTTTGTCTTTAATCACCAAATTGGAGCGGTAACGCACTTTCACCACCAGCTCGTCTGCAGCCACTGCAGCAGAAGTTTCGCTGGCCGCAACCGCTGCCGGAGCAGAGGCGGCAGTCGGCGTTGCTTCTGAAGCGGCCGTGGTGCTTGCAGCCACAGCCGGTGAGGCCGGCACATCGCTGGCCATGGCCACCACGGCAATATTGCTGGCGCTTAAATTGGGCGCAGCCACATTGCCCAAGCCGATATGAGTTTCATTGTTATCCGTCTGCCGCTCATTGTCCGCTTGAGATTTGCTCTGCCAGGCATAAACGCCGCCGGCGATTGCCGCCACAGCCAACAAGCCGAAAATCCATTTCGGAAACGGTTTTTTCACCTCGGTTTGCTGATAGCTCAGGCTGGAAGATTTTTCTTCGCGTTGCACGGCATACACATTATTGCGCGCCTGCGGCATGATGCGGTCGAGGTAGGCGGCCACTTCATTTTCGTCCAAGTCTAAGAAGCGGCCATATGTGCGCAAAAAGCCGCGCACAAACACCAATTCGGGCATGTTTTCATAATTACCGCTTTCCAGCCCCTCGATTTGGCGGGCCGGCAGCTTCAATCGCTCAGCCACTTCCCCGATAGAAAAACCGCGTTTTTCGCGCGCTTCACGCAGTTTCGCCCCCAGCTCTGCAGCAGCTGAAACGGCGGTGTTGTCATTTTGTGGTGATTGTTCACTCATTACAAACGTCCTGTTGTAATCATTTGGAGTTCTTCGGAATAAGGATAATTTGCCCTTAATTGTGCTTCATATTCATAAGCCGCCTGCGTTTGGCCGAGCGAGCGCGACAAGCGCCAGCCCAACAATAAATCATCAGGTGAAAGCATGTCTATTTGGCTTTGATATTGGCGGAAATAATAATCTGCATCCTTCAAATTGCCGGCCAGCATTTTGGTGCGCGCCAGCTCTTTGAGCGCCGGAAAAAATTGCGGCGATACCGCCAATGCGCGTTCCAAATAAGCTTCCGACAAGCCGAATTGGCCGCTGCGAGCGCTGCAAATGCCTTTATTCAGATAAGCCACCTGCGGATTCGGATAAGTCGGGTCGGAAAGGGCTTTGTCGAAATAAGCAATAGCTTCGGCGGGCTTATTTTGTGTATTGCACAAAAACCAGCCGTAGTTATTGTTGATTTCCGCACTGTTGGGTGAAATTGCCAATGCTTTCAAAAAGCTTTCTTGTGCTTTATCCGGTACTTTCAGATATTGGTAAATCTGCGCCCGCACCAACCAGGCATTTTCATTTTTGCTGTTGGAGGTCAGCGCTTCATCGATGCTGTTCACCGCTTGGCGGTAATCTTGTGCGCGCATATATTCAACAGCCAATTGGGCTTTGATGTTCGATACTTGAATAGCGCGCTCGCGTGCGCTCGGCTGCGATGAACCGCCGCCGGCGCAAGCGCTCAGCGCCAATGCCAGCAAAACAGCCGGCCAAATTTTCCGCATTGCTTTCATCCGCTATCCTTGTTGTTCCACCATAATCTGCTGCCATTTTTGCTGGCGGCGGGTTTTATCCTGCACCTGCCCGGCGAGCTGGCCGCAGGCGGCATCGATATCGTCTCCGCGCGTTTTGCGCACCGTTACCACAAAGCCGGCCTGCTGCAAAATATCGCGGAACACGCGGATATTTTCATTGCTGGAGCGCTCATAACCCGAATTGGGAAACGGATTGAACGGAATCAGATTGAATTTGCACGGCACATCTCGCACCAACTCAATCAATTCACGCGCGTGTTGTGCTTTATCGTTGATGCCATCAAGCATCACATATTCAAAAGTGATGAAATCGCGCGGTGCTTTCACCAAATAGCGTTGGCAGGCGGCCATCAATGATTTGAGCGGGTATTTTTTATTGAGCGGCACAATTTCATCGCGCACGGCATCATTGGAGGCATGCAGCGACACCGCCAAGGCCACCGGCATCACGTCTTTCAAGCGATCCATTTGCGGCACCATACCCGATGTAGACACGGTCACGCGGCGGCGCGACAGGCCGTAGCCGTGATCATCGAGCATAATACTCAGCGCGGCGACCACATTATCGAAATTGGCCAGCGGCTCGCCCATGCCCATCATCACCACATTGGAAATCACCCGTTCGTTTTTCGGGGTAACGCCCATGGCTTTATTGGCCCACCACAGCTGGCCAATGATTTCGGATGTGCTCAGATTGCGGTTGAAGCCCTGGCGGCCGGTGGAGCAGAATGTGCACTCAAGCGCGCAACCCACTTGCGAAGAAATGCACAAAGTGCCGCGCTCCGCTTCGGGGATAAACACGGTTTCCACACCGTTGCCGGTGCCGACATCCAGCAGCCATTTGCGGGTGCCGTCGAGCGATTGTTGCGACACCATTAAATCGGGCACGCCGATGCGGGCCTGCTCATTGAGCTTGGCCCGCAATGATTTTGCCAAATCGGTCATGTCATCAAAACTGGATGCGCCGGATTGGTGCATCCAGCGCATCACCTGTTTGGCACGGAAAGGTTTCTCGCCCATTTCGGCAAAATGCTGCGTCAGCGCGGCGAGATCGAAATTCAATAAATTGGTTTTCATGTGTTCTGTTACAAGCGTGAAAGACGCTTAAATGAAAGCTTTGGGTATTGTACTGAAATTATGCGGCCAACACCACGCCCAGCCCAAAATAACTTTAATTTAAAAGCCCTTAAAATAAATACCCAGGCCGTCTGAAAGCTTTCAGACGGCCTGGGCAGGATTTGCATCAGCGTGCGCAGATTTCGCTTTGGCTGAAAAAGTAAGCAATTTCAATGGCGGCATTTTCCAGGCTGTCGGAGCCGTGCACGGCATTGTTTTCAATCGAATCGGCAAAATCGGCACGGATGGTGCCTGCAGCCGCTTCTTTCGGATTGGTGGCGCCCATCAGCTCGCGGTTTTTGGCCACGGCATTTTCACCTTCCAACACCTGAATCATCACTGGGCCGCTGGTCATAAAAGCCACCAAATCGCCGAAAAAGGGGCGGGCTTTGTGCACCGCGTAAAAATCTTGTGCTTCTTTGGTGCTCAGATGTTTCATTTTGGCTGCAATAATGCGCAGGCCGTTGTTTTCAAAACGGCTGTAAATTTGGCCGACAACGTCTTTGGCTACGGCATCGGGTTTGATAATCGAAATGGTGCGTTCAATCGCCATTATGGGTTTCCTTAGAATAAATATTTTAGTATCGGTTAAAATCCGCGGCGTATTCTATCAAGTTTCCGCCAGATTGGGCGATTTGTTTGCAGCTTTTTTAGCAGGCTTGGTTAAAACCAGATGCGGCAGTGCCAAGTATTCTTCCGATTGCATTTCCACCATTCGGCTCACGGTGCGCACGAATTCATTGGCAAAATCGCCTTCTACATAAATTTCTGCAGCCGCCACTTGGCTGGTGGCGCAAAATTTCACCCGAAAATCATACAGCACATCGATCAACCAAGTGAGGCGGCGGGCTTCTGCACGCTGCGACTCATCCATTTTCTCGATGCCGGACACAAACACCATTTCATAATGCTCGGCTAAATAAAGATAATCGGCTTGCGAGCGCGGCCCGAAACACAGTGCGCGAAAGTCAAACCAAATGGCTTTATCGGCCCGCGCGTTACATTGCAGCTCGCGCCCGTGAATGGTGATGGCGTGCGGATTTTTTTGCGTGCCGTGTGTCATTTGCGCAAATAAAGCGGCCAGCTTGTTTTCATTCTCTTTGCTATCGGGCACATAAAACACTTCGGCAGGCTTTAAAGTGCGCAAGCGGTAATCTTCGCCGCCATCCACATTCAGCACGGTAAGTTTTTGCTCCAGCAAAGCAATGGTGGATAAAAAGCTGCTGCGGTTTTGCCCTTGGGGATAAAGCTCGGCCGGTGCATAGTTTGATGTGGCCACCAGCACCACACCGTCTTCAAACAGGTTTTCCAGCAAACGCCCCAAAATCATCGCATCGGCAATATCGCTGACGTGGAATTCGTCAAAGCACAACACGCGGGTTTCTTTGGCGATTTCGGCTGCCACCGCTTTAAGCGGATCGGGCTCGCCTCGGAGCGCTCTCATTCGTTTGTGCACTTCAGCCATAAAGGCATGAAAGTGCACACGGCGCTTGCGCTTATAAGGCAGGCAGCCGTAAAACACATCCATCAGAAAGCTTTTGCCGCGGCCGACACCGCCGTAAAAATACAAGCCTTTGGGCAGCTGCGGCGAGCGCAGACTGCGCCCCAGAAAGCGGTTGCGCTTGCGCTTGAACATCATCAGCTCGGTCCAGAGCTTGTCAAGATATTCTATCGCTTTGGCCTGGGCGGCATCCCGGATAAAAGCCGGCTGCTCTGAAGCAGCCTGATACCAGGTGAGCGGGCTGTGGTTGGTAAAAGCAGGGGCAACAAAACGGTTTTCGTTATTCTTCATAGCAACCATTATTTTGTACAAAATAGGCGAACAGGCATTATAAAGGATTTCAGACGGCCTGAAAGGATTATCGCGGGCAGAATGCTTTTTACGGGATTTTCACAATTAAGTGCCACATTGTTTGGCAAATTCAGCTAAAAACACACTGGAAAATCGAATGTTTGCACCTTAAAACAAAGCATACCGGTTCAACAAATCAAACCTACGCGCATACAAAAGCGCCGCATTGCTGCGGCGCTTCTTTGCTTCCGGATTACTTGTCGTTTGCTGACATGGCCTGATCCACGCGTTCGCGCAATTCTTTACCCGGCTTGAAATGCGGTACATGCTTTTCAGGCACATCCACTTTTTCACCGGTTTTCGGATTGCGGCCGATGCGGGCCGGGCGATGGTTCAAGTCGAAGCTGCCGAAACCGCGGATCTCAATACGTTGGCCTTTGGCCAGCGAGCGGGTCATGGTATCTACCAAAACCTTTACGCTGTATTCAATATCTTTGGCCACCAATTGATTACCGTTTTTCTCGGCAAACACTTCTGCCAAGCGAACCATTAACTCTGACTTGGTCATGTTGACGCCTTATTCCTGGTCGCCGGACAATTTTGCTTTCAGCAAGTCGCCCAAGCTGGTGGTGCCGGCGCTGGCTGTAGCAGTAGAATTTACCGAATTGAGCGCATCGCGGCTCTCTTTGGCGTCTTTGGCTTTTACAGACAGGCGGATGCTGCGGTTTTTGCGGTCAACGGTGGCCACAACGGCTTCCACTTCATCGCCTTCTTTGAGCACATTGCGCAAGTCTTCCACGCGCTCGCTCGACCATTCGGCAGCCGGCAGGTAAGCTTCCACTTCGTCAGACAAAGCAATCACCGCGCCTTTGGCGTCGATAGATTTCACTGAGCCTTTTACCAGCGAACCTTTGTCGTTTACGCTGATGAAGTTGCCGAAGGGGTCGCCTTCGAGCTGTTTGATGCCCAAAGAAATGCGCTCTTTGTCTACATCGATGGCCAACACAACGGCTTCAACTTCTTCGCCTTTTTTGTATTTGCGCACGGCTTCTTCGCCGGATTCGGTCCAAGAAAGGTCAGACAAATGCACCAAGCCGTCGATACCGCCCGGCAGGCCTACAAACACGCCGAAGTCGGTGATGGATTTCACGGCACCTGAGAGTTTGTCGCCTTTGTTGTGGTTGGCTTCAAAATCTTCCCACGGATTGGCTTGGCATTGTTTCATGCCCAAGCTGATGCGGCGGCGGTCTTCGTCGATTTCGAGGATCATTACTTCAACTTCGTCGCCCAGCTGCACCACTTTGCTCGGGTGTACGTTTTTGTTGGTCCAATCCATTTCGGATACGTGCACCAAGCCTTCGATGCCTTGCTCGATTTCCACAAATGCGCCGTAGTCGGTCAGGTTGGATACTTTACCGAACAGACGGGTGTTTTGCGGGTAGCGACGAGCCAGGCCGTGCCACGGATCTTCGCCCAATTGTTTCATGCCCAAAGACACGCGTTGTTTTTCTTGGTCGAATTTCAGCACTTTGGCTTCAACTTCTTGGCCTACTTCCAGCACTTCGCTCGGGTGTTTCACGCGGCGCCATGCCAAATCGGTGATGTGCAACAGGCCGTCGATGCCGCCCAAATCAACAAATGCACCGTAATCGGTGATGTTTTTCACGATGCCTTTAACCACGGCACCTTCTTGCAGGTTTTCCAGCAAGGCTTTGCGCTCTTCGCCCAAAGTGGCTTCCAGCACTGCACGGCGCGACACCACCACATTGTTGCGTTTTTTGTCGAGCTTGATCACTTTGAATTCGATTTCTTTGCCTTCAAAGTGTGAAGTGTCTTTCACCGGGCGCACGTCAACCAGCGAGCCGGGCAGGAAGGCGCGGATGCTGTTGATCATCACAGTGAGGCCGCCTTTAACTTTGCCGTTGATCACGCCGGAGAGGATGTCGCCGTTTTCCATGGCTTCTTCCAAGGTGATCCAGTCGGCAGCACGCTTGGCTTTTTCGCGTGACAGCTTGGTTTCGCCAAAGCCGTTTTCCACCGATTCGATGGTTACGGTAACGAAATCGCCTACTTTAACTTCAATCTCGCCCTGAGCGTTTTTGAATTCGTTTACATCAATCAGGGATTCAGATTTCAAACCGGCGTTTACGGTAACGAAGTTGTTGTCGATTGCCACAACTTCTGCGGTAATCACTTCACCGGGGTTCATCTCCTGAAGGGTAAAGCTCTCTTCCAATAACTGGGCAAAATTTTCCATGGTCATAATATCTCTTTTCGATACACCGCCAAGGGGTGCGGGTCTGGTTGGAATACGCTTGGCTGCCCTTGGCGCAACAAGCGGGTGCTGCAAAATATTTTTCAGACGGCCTTTTAGGTTAACAAGGCCGTCTGAAAGCTTAAACGTGGATTATACAGCAGATTTTATTTTTTGCGATACCAATCAAGCACTTTTTTTACGGTTTCTTCAATGCCCATGGCTGATGTGTCCAACAGCTCGGCATCGGGCAGCTGCACCAGCGGCGCAACGGCGCGGCGGCTGTCAACCTCATCGCGCGCTTCGATATCGGCAAGAATGCGCTCAAAGGCCACGCCTTCGCAAGGCAAGCCCAATTGTTTTGCACGCCGCTCGGCACGCACTTGCGCGCTGGCGGTGAGAAAGATTTTCAGCAGCGCATTCGGAAAAATCACCGAGCCCATATCGCGCCCGTCGCCCACCAAGCCTTTTTCGGTGAGGAAATCGCGTTGGCGTTGCAGCAAAGCCGCGCGCACGGCCGGCAATTGCGCCACGGTTGATGCGCCCATGCCGATGGCTTCGGTGCGGATGGCCTCGCTGACATCTTCGCCGGCCAAAAAAGTTTTTCCGCTCTCGAAAACCGCAGGCAAGGCTTGCGCCAGCGCGGCCACGCCGGCTTCATCGTCCCATTCCACGCCCTGCTTTTCCGCATAAAGCGCCGTGAGCCGGTAGAGTGCGCCCGAATCGAGATAATCAAAGCCCAATGCGGCGGCCACGCGTGAGGCAATGGTGCCTTTGCCGGATGCACTGGGGCCGTCGATGGCGATAACTTTTTGTGTTTGCTTGGATTCCATATTTTCTTTATCCGTGGGTGAGCGCCCGGTTTTTCTCGTGATGGCGGTTTGTAAACAATTTATCTATAATAACAAACCTGAGCTGTTTTCTCCACTTCTCCCATTCAACGAAACCTGCCGACATGACTGAATCTATCCGCCTGAGCGCCGCTGCCCTCAAACCTTCTGTTGTTGCCCTGCCCGGCTCGAAAAGCATCAGCAACCGCACGCTTTTGCTGGCGGCTTTATCTGACAATGCGTGCGAAATTCGCTCGCTGCTTTCATCTGACGACACCGCGCGCATGCTCGAAGCGCTTACTTCGCTGGGCGTGAAGCTGGAGCCCTTAGCGCCCGGCCGCATTAAAGTGCATGGCTGTGGCGGCCGTTTTCCCGAGCGCCGCGCCGATTTATTTCTCGGCAACGCCGGCACCGCTTTCCGCCCGCTCACAGCAGCGCTGGCGGTGCTCGGCGGCGATTACCGGCTGCACGGCGTGCCGCGCATGCACGAGCGCCCGATTGGCGACTTGGTGGATGCGCTGCACATTGCAGGCGCCGATGTGCAATATTTGGGCAAAGAAGGCTATCCGCCGCTGCAAATCAACGGGCGCAGCGATAAGGGTGCGCGCGTGATTCCGATTAAAGGCAATGTGTCGAGCCAGTTTCTCACCGCTTTGCTGATGGCCTTGCCGCTCACTGGTGAAGCTTTTGAAATCCGCATGGTGGGTGAATTGATTTCCAAGCCTTATATCGACATCACTTTGAAATTGATGGCGCAATTCGGTGTGCAGGTGGAAAACGAAAATTATCAAATATTCAGGCTGCCGGCCGGTGCGCACTACCATGCCCCCGAAGTGCTGCATGTGGAAGGCGATGCTTCGAGCGCCTCTTATTTTCTTGCCGCCGGCCTGCTCTCGGGTGCGCCCATCCGCGTAACCGGCATCGGCCGCCACAGTATTCAGGGTGATGTGGCCTTTGCACACGAATTGGAAAAAATCGGCGCGAACGTGATGTGGGGCGATGATTTTATCGAAGTGTCGCGTGAGGCGGGGCAAGCGGTGCGCCCGTTTGACCTAGACGCCAACCACATTCCCGATGCGGCAATGACGCTGGCGGTGGTGGCGCTGGCCACAGGCGCGCCCTGCTCTTTGCGCAATATCGGCTCTTGGCGCGTGAAAGAAACCGACCGCATTGCCGCGATGGCGGCAGAATTGCGCAAAGTGGGCGCTACGGTGGTGGAAGCGCCGGAAGCCATCCACATCACACCACCTGCCGTGCTCACGCCCGATGCGGTAATCGACACTTACGACGACCACCGCATGGCCATGTGTTTCTCGCTGGTTTCACTCTTGGGTGTGCCGGTGATCATCAACGACCCCAAATGCACACACAAAACCTTCCCCACTTATTTTGACGTGTTTGCCGACTTGCGCGCTTGAATGGGTTGCGCGGGCCATTGAGTGACCAATATACGAGAGGCCGTCTGAAAACGTTCAGACGGCCTTTGATTCATGTTTTTAATTCAATATTAAGCGCCTTTACCATGCCTTTGTATTACTTCGTGTCGAGCGGCAAGTGAGTTAAGCAGGCCGTCTGAAGCATGCGCTCAAGCATTTCACACAAACTTGGCTTGGAGCGTTATAATCCGCACCGTTTATTAAAATTTCTTAACGGTTATTCACATGCAACAACTCAAATTAGCCATTTCCGGCGCACAAATTCTGTTTGTCGCCTTTGGCGCGATGGTGCTGGTGCCGCTGCTCACCGGCCTGAATCCGGCCATGGCGCTTTTGGGCGCGGGCATCGGCACTTTGCTTTTCCAATTGGTAACCAAGCGCAAAGTGCCGATTTTTTTGGGCTCTTCGTTTGCCTTTATCGCACCGATTATTTATTCGATTGCCGAATGGGGGCTGCCCTCGACCATGTTCGGCCTTTTTGCGGCCGGTTTTATGTATTTTGTGTTTGCGCTGCTGATCAAATGGCGCGGGCTGGCGGCGGTAAACCGGCTGCTGCCGCCGGTGGTGATAGGCCCCGTGATTATGGTGATCGGCTTGTCGGTGGCGATGGTGGCCAGCCAGATGGCCATGGGCCAGGCCGGCGGCGTGCAAGTGGTGGACTATAGCCAGGCGCTGCTGCTTTCGGGCTTTACTTTTATCGTTACCGTGATGGTGGCGGTGTTTGGCAGCAAGATGATGCGGCTGGTACCGATTTTAATCGGCGTGGCGGCGGGCTACACGGCGGCTTTGTTTATGGGCTTGGTCGACATCACGCCGATTCTGAATGCGCCGTGGTTTGCGGTGCCGCATTTTGAAATCCCGCAAGTCAACTGGCATGCGGCGCTCTTTATGCTGCCGGTGGCGATTGCGCCGGCCATCGAGCACATCGGCGGCGTGATGGCCATCGGCAAGGTGACCGGCAAAGATTATGCCAAAGACCCTGGGCTCGATAAAACGCTCGCCGGCGACGGCATCGGCGTGTGCGTGGCCGGCCTCATCGGCGGCCCGCCCGTAACCACTTACGGCGAAGTGACCGGCGCAGTGATGCTGACCAAAAACAGCAACCCGAAAATCATGACATGGGCGGCCGTTTTCGCGATTTGCATGGCTTTTTTCGGCAAATTCAATGCTTTTTTGGCTTCGATTCCGCTGCCGGTGATGGGCGGCGTGATGATTCTGCTTTTCGGCACCATCGCTTCGCTGGGCTTGAAAACCGTGATTGATGCCAAAGTGGATTTGATGCAGCCGAAAAACCTGGTGATTGTGAGCGCCGTGCTCACCACCGGCGTGGGCGGCATGGTAATCAAATTCGGCAGCATGAGCTTTGCCGGCGTGGGCTTGTGCGCGATTTTGGCGATTGTGCTCAATATGGTGCTGCCCAAAGAAGCGCCCAATAAAATATTGAATGAAGAAGTGTGATATCGAAATCAAACAGGCCGTCTGAAAACATATTGTTTCAGACGGCCTGTTTGATTTATCTGTTTGTTTATCGGCGCTTTTTCAGCAACACGCCGCTTTCGATATGGTGGGTAAACGGAAATTGGTCAAACAAAGCCGTGCGCACGATGTCGTGGCTTTGCACCAAGATATCCAGATTGGCGCGCAAGGTTTCGGGGTTGCACGAAATATAGATCACATGCTCAAACTGCGCCACCAATTTTAAAGTTGCCTCATCAATGCCGGCGCGCGGCGGGTCGACAAAAATGGTGGAAAAATCATAATCCGCCAGCGCAATGCCCTGCTCCTGCAAGCGACGGAATTCGCGCCCGCCCAGATAAGCTTCGGTGAATTCTTCGGCAGACAAACGCGCGATTTGCACATTATGGCTTTGATTGGCTTCAATATTCCACAAAGCCGCGTTCACGGAAGTTTTCGACACTTCCGTGGCCAACACGCGCCGGAATTTGCGCGCCAGCGGCAAGGTGAAATTGCCGTTGCCGCAATAAAGCTCGAGCATGTCGCCGCCCAAACCTTCGGCGCAGGCGCAGGCCCAGGCCAGCATTTTTTCGCACACTTCGGCATTGGGCTGGGTGAAGCTGCCCTCGATTTGGCGGTAGCAAAAAGTTTCGCCGCCCACATTGAGCTTTTCGGTAACGAAATCTTGCGCCAACACCACTTTCTGGCCGCGGCTGCGCCCGATAATCCACACGCCCAATTGCGCCTGCAATGCTTCGGCGGCGGCGCGCCATTCGTCATCCAACTTTTTGTGGTAAATCATCGTCACCAACATCTCGCCGCTTAAAGTGGCCAGAAATTCCACCGCATACCAGCGGGTTTTCAGCACCGGCGCTTTATCGGCCGCAGCCAGCATGCGCGGCATCAAATCATTGATGGCCGCGCAAGCCGGGGCAAACTGATCGCAGCGGATTAGCGAGCCGCCGCCGGCTTTTTGCCCGCGTGTAAACATAGCGTAAAACATTTCCTCGCCCTCGTGCCACACGCGAAATTCAGCCCGCATGCGGTAGTGTTGCTCGGGCGATTCGAAAAGCGCCCATTCGGGCGTGGCAAGGCCGGCAAATAAAGTTTTAATATATTGCTTTTTTTCAATAAGTTGCTGTGTGTAAGCGGTGGCGGGCATTGTGTTTTCCGTATGTTTTACCGGCCGTAATTATACGCCAATATCGGCAGGCCGTCTGAAACGCATTCAGACGGCCTGCCGAGATGGCGGTTTTATTTAAATCAGGTTAAATATTTGACTTAAATCGGCTAGCGAATATCATATTCTTACAACAATAAATCAACCGAACACACAAATCGGCGTTTTCCTGTGTAGGCAGGCCTGCTTGCCGGCACAATTTTCTCAGCCTTGACCTTAATGAAGGAGTCATCATGCAAACCAACGTTGTTTTATTGTCTTTTGAAGAAAGCAGCAAAGCCTATCAAGCCTTGAGCGAACTGAAACAAGCTGCCGTGCAAGGCAAAATCGGCCTCAACACCGCCGCTGTGGTAGAGCGCAATCTTGATGGCTCACTGAAATTCGGCGACGGTGCCAGCGATGGCGCGGCCGGCGATGCGGCACTGGCCGGCACCGCCATCGGCGCATTGGTGGGCGTGTTGGGCGGCCCCTTGGGTGTGCTGATGCTGGGCGCTACCGGCGGCTTTTTGGGCTCGCTCTGTCGATCGACACCGTAGAAACCCGCACCAGCCTGCTGGAGCAAATGTCGCACGCCATTCCGCTAGGCGCGGTTGCTGTGTTGGCCGAAGTGGAAGAAAGCGATAACGCTGCCGTGGATGCTATTGTGCAAGGCTTGGGCAACGGCCTGCTGCTGCGCCGCCCGGTTGAGGCGTTGCTGGTTGAAATCGCTGCTGCGGAAGAAGCGCAAGAAGCCGCCGCCAAAGAAGCCCGCAAAGTATTGCGTGAAAAACAAAAAGCCGAATGGAAAGATAAGTTCGACAATTGGAAAGAAGAAGTGGGCGATAAGGTCACCAATCTGAAAAACGATATCAAAGCGCGTTTTGAAAAGAAATAAGCGGTTGATATAATCTCAAACAGGCCGTCTGAAAGTTTTCAGACGGCCTGTTGGTTTATTTGGGTTTATTTGGGTTTATTTGGGTTTATTTGGGTTTATTTGGGTTGATTGATTATTCTTTCAGCAAACGGCGCTCATGCACGGCTTGCGCCAGTGTGCCCGCATCCACATATTCCAGCTCACCGCCCAAAGGCATGCCGCGCGCCAAGCGGCTGATTTTATACGGCAGATTTTTCAATAATTCCGACAACACATAAGCAGTGGCATCGCCCTCGGCGGTGAAATTGGTGGCGATAATGATTTCTTCTACCTCGCTGCCTTGCAGGCGCGCCACCAATTGCTCGAGCGCAATGTGGCTCAAATCCATGCCTTGCGCCGGGCTCACCTGCCCCATCAGCACAAAATAAAGGCCGTCGTGGCAATGCGCCGCTTCTATACCGGCCACATCGGCGGGCATATGCACAATCATCAGCCGGCTGCCGTCGCGATCGGCATCGGCACAAATTTCACACAGGCTGTTTTCGCAAAAAGTGTTGCAGCGGCTGCAATGATGCACCTGGCTCAAGGCTTGTTGCAGCGCGGCCACGAGCTCGGCCGCGCCCTCGCGGTTGTGTTGCAGCAATTGATAAGCCATGCGCTGCGCCGATTTGGGGCCGACATTGGGCAGCACTTTCAAAGCATTGATCAGGCGGGTAAACGCATCGGTTTTTTTAGGCATGGGTTTCAGACGGCCTGTGGGCAAAAGCTTGATTATACGCTTTATGTCCATTCAAAAAAATAAGCTTGCAAGAGGCTGTTCATCATTCATCTCGTGGCAATCTTTTGGCTCAAAATCTTGTCACGAGATGAATGGTGAACAGACCCTAGGCAATGCCGTCTGTATGCCGTCTGAAAAAGAGGTTTCAGGGTTTCAGACGGCATCTGTGTGTCATGCGTAAGATGATGCTTCGTTTTAACAAAGCCAATCGCAGCTGCGCTTGCTGATCAAGCGGCCATTATCCGCCACTTGCCGCCCGTTTTCTGCACCGGTTTTATTTTCAGCGGCTTTTCGGTTATATTGGAGCGCTCAACCGATCTGGAGAACATCATGCCCGCCCCCACGCTTATCAGCCGCCATAAAATGTTTAACGGCCATCAAGAACGCTACACCCACCACTCGGAAAGCTGTGCCTGCGAAATGACGTTTGCCGTGTATTTGCCGCCGCAGGCGCTGCAAGGCTATCGCGTGCCGGCGCTTTATTGGCTCTCGGGCCTAACCTGCACCGATGAAAATTTCACCACCAAAGCCGGTGCGCAGCGTTTTGCGGCGCAATGGGGTGTGGCGTTGATCATGCCCGACACTTCTCCGCGCGGCGATGATGTGGCCGATGCGCCGCAATACGATTTAGGCCGGGGTGCGGGCTTTTATGTGAATGCCACGCAAGCGCCGTGGGCGGCACATTATCAGATGTATGACTATATTGTGCACGAATTGCCGGCCTTGATTGAGGCGCATTTTCCGGTGGATGAGCGCCGCAGCATTTTCGGCCACAGCATGGGCGGCCACGGCGCTTTGCAGATTGCGCTGAAAAACCCGGGCCGTTATGCGGCGGTGTCGGCGTTTGCACCCATCGTCAACCCGGCCGACACACCTTGGGGGCAGCAAGCTTTTGCTGCTTATTTGGGCAGCGACAAACAGGCCTGGCTGCCCTACGACAGCACCGCCCTGCTCGCCAATGCCGCAAAGCAGCCGGCCTTGCCGATTTTAATAGACCAAGGCGATGCAGACACTTTTTACCCCGCGCAATTACAACCCGAAAAATTTGTGGCCGCCGCCAAGCAACACGGTTTGAATGTTCAATTCAATATGCGCCCGGGCTACGACCACAGCTATTATTTTATCGCCAGCTTTATCGACAGCCATATTGAGTTTCATGCCGATGCCTTGGGCTTGTGAAAACGGCCGCGCGAAAGCACCATATCGGCGGGCTTGAGCTATTTGCAAAACGCCCGTTCTGTCGCTCCTGCGCAGGCAGGAGCCTAGTCTGAAGCACAGCCTCAGTTGCGGGATAGGCAATCATCACCAGATCTTGAATAAGTAAATATTTGATTGTATTAAATATTATATGGAGAATGGATTATTTTCAGAAATATGCGAGGCAGGCAAAGCGTTGCTTTGCACTGGGCACCTGCCATCGCAGATGCGACAGATATTCGGTTTTGCAAAGATTTCAGGCCGTCTGAAAGCAAGTTTCAGACGGCCTTTTTATTGATGGCGCTACCGATATCAATAAATGATGTTTTTGCCGTAGCCTTCCAAAATTTCTTTGATGTGCAACACGGTTTCTTTCGGCGGCGGGCGCACGCCGGTGAGCTTGTATGCATCGCCGCACAATTCCCATTTGTGTGCGCCTAATTCGTGATACGGCAAAAGCTCGACCGTGTCGATGTTTTCCATATCGCCGATGAATTCGCCGAGCAAATGGGCGGAGCGATCGTCATCGGTGTAGCCCGGCACAATCACATAGCGCACGCGCGCGGCCTGATTGCGCTCGGCCAGATAGCGGGCGAATTTGAGGGTTTTGGTGTTGGGGATGCCCACCAGCGCTTTGTGGATTTCGGGATCAACCTGCTTCAAATCAAGCATCACCAAATCGGTGTGATCGAGCAAATCATCGAGAATGTGATCATAGTGCAGCGCATAGCCGTTGGTGTCGAGGCAGGTGTGGATATCGTTGGCTTTGCAGGCTGTAAACCAATCGCGGATAAATTCGTATTGCAGCAAAGGCTCGCCGCCGGTAGCGGTTACGCCGCCGCCGGTGGCGCGCAGATAATGGCGGTAGGAAATCACCTGCTTCATCACTTCGTCAACACTCAATTCTTGCGCTTTGTCGGTGCGCATGTCCCAAGTGTCGCGGTTATGGCAATAAAGGCAGCGCATCAGGCAGCCTTGCATAAACAGCACAAAGCGCAGGCCGGGGCCGTCGACCGTGCCGCAGCTCTCGATGGAGTGCACAATGCCTTTGCCGTGGTAATGACGGTGGCCGTCTGAAGAAGCGGCCGGATGTATGGTGTGTGTTTGCATGGTGTGCGCAACTTGGATAATGGTGTTCAGACGGCCTTTATTATACACCTGATGTATCTTGGTATATGCCGTCTGAAAAAGTTAATCGGATGCTTTTTGCCAAACGCTAAAACGCGCCGGAATCGCTTCCGGCGCGTTGGCTTGTGCCGCTTTGGCTGCCGGATTACATGCTGGCAGTGAAGGTGCGGGTAATCACGTCTTGCTGCTGCTCTTTGGTGAGCGAGTTAAAGCGCACTGCATAGCCGGACACGCGGATGGTCAGCTGCGGGTAAAGCTCGGGATCGTTCATCGCTTCAATCAGCATTTCGCGGTTGAGCACGTTTACGTTCAGATGTTGGCCGCCTTCCACGCCGCTTTCGTGGTGGAAATAACCATCCATCAAGCCGGCGAGGTTTTTCTCGCGTGAGCCTTCATCTTTGCCCAAAGCGCCCGGCACGATGGAGAAGGTGTAGGAGATGCCGTCTTTGGCAAACTCAAACGGCAGTTTGGCCACAGAGCTCAAAGAGGCTACAGCACCGTTTACATCGCGGCCGTGCATCGGGTTGGCACCCGGGCCGAATGGTGCGCCTGCGCGGCGGCCGTCGGGCGTGTTGCCGGTTTTTTTGCCGTAAACCACGTTAGAGGTGATGGTGAGTACCGATTGTGTCGGGATGGCATCACGATACATTTTGTGCGAAGCCACTTTTTTCATAAAGCGCTCTACCAAATCGCAGGCAATGCTGTCTACACGGTCATCGTTGTTGCCGAATTGCGGGTAGTCGCCTTCGATTTCGAAATCTACGGCAATGTTGTTTTCATCGCGCACCGGGCGCACTTTGGCGTATTTGATGGCGGACAGTGAGTCGGCAGCCACCGACAAGCCGGCAATACCGCAAGCCATGGTGCGTTTGATGTCGCGGTCGTGCAAGGCCATCAGCGCGGCTTCGTATGAATATTTATCGTGCATGTAATGAATCACATTAAGCGCGGTCACATATTGGGTGGCCAGCCAATCCATGAAGTTATCCATGCGATCCAACACGGTGTCGTAATCGAGCACTTCGTCCAGAATTTTCTCGGTTTTCGGGCCTACCTGCTCTTTGGTTTTTTCATCAATACCGCCGTTGATGGCGTAGAGCATGGTTTTGGCCAAGTTGGCGCGGGCGCCGAAAAACTGCATTTGTTTGCCAACCACCATCGGGCTCACGCAGCAGGCAATGGCATAATCATCGCTGTTGAAATCCGGGCGCATCAAATCGTCGTTTTCATACTGGATAGATGAAGTGTCGATGGATACTTTGGCGCAGAAGTGTTTGAAACCTTCCGGCAGTTGCTCAGACCACAACACAGTGATGTTCGGCTCGGGAGACGGACCCATGTTGTAAAGCGTGTGCAGGAAGCGGAAGCTGTTTTTAGTTACCAGCGTGCGGCCGTCCAAGCCCATGCCGCCGATAGATTCGGTGGCCCAAATCGGGTCGCCGGAAAAGAGTTCATCATATTCCGGTGTGCGCAGGAAGCGCACCATGCGCAGTTTCATCACCAAATGGTCGATCAGCTCTTGCGCTTCGCTCTCGGTAATCAGGCCGGCTTTGAGGTCGCGCTCGATGAAAATATCGAGGAAAGTCGCCACACGGCCAAACGACATGGCGGCACCGTTTTGCGATTTCACCGCTGCCAAATAAGCGAAATAAGTCCATTGCACCGCTTCGCGGGCATTGGTGGCCGGGCGGGAAATGTCAAAACCATAGCGGGCAGCCATTTCTTTCATTTGACCCAGCGCTTTGTGTTGGTCGTTGATTTCTTCGCGGCGGCGGATGGTTTCTTCCAAATCTTTGCCGTTTTCCAAATCAGCTTGCAATGAATTGAATTGCGCCACTTTGTCGGCCATCAACGCATCAATACCGTAAAGTGCTACGCGGCGGTAGTCGCCGATGATGCGGCCGCGGCCATAAGCATCGGGCAGGCCGGTGAGCACGCCGGACTTGCGACAGCGGCGGATATCGGGGGTGTAAACGTCAAACACGCCTTGGTTATGGGTTTTGCGGTATTCGGTGAAGGCTTTTTGCACTTCGGGATTCAGCGGGCTTTCGTAGATTTTGCAGGAATCCATCACCATTTTCAGGCCGCCGTAAGGCATAATGGCGCGTTTGAGCGGCTCATCGGTTTGCAGGCCGACGATGGTTTCCAAATCTTTATCGATATAGCCGGCGGCGTGGGTGTTGATGCCGGCCACGATTTGCGAGTCGATTTTGTAGGGCGCGTGGGTGCGGTTTTCCACTTTGATGCCTTCCATCACATCGTCCCACAATTTAACGGTGGCTTCAGTGGCCGGTGCCAAAAAGTCGGCAGCGCCTTCATAAGGCGTGTAGTTTTTTTGGATGAAATCACGAACATTGATATTGTTCTCCCAATCGCCTGATTGGAAGCCTGCCCATGCTGCGGGGCGCTCTTGTGCGGTGGTTGCCATGATAAACTCCTGTTTTGGTTAGCTTAAAACAAATATACGAGAAAATTTATACGAATAGGATAGCACTAATTGCGACTGCCCTGTAGGCGTTTACAAGAAATAAAATTACTAATTTGACTTAAGTCATGAAACAAAATGTAGTCTGAAAATACGCTGGAAAATTCAGCCCAACGGAGTAAAATAGATATAAGTATGTGCCTCAAAAATAAGGCCGTCTGAAATATTTTTCAGACGGCCTTATTTTATGCCCTGCTTTTTTCTAGGGTCTGTTCACATTTCATCCGTGCGTAAGATTTTGAGCGCAAAAGCGCGCTTGCAAGGCGAAAAGCGCAGCAAGGTTGGACACCTTGCGAGCATTTTCAACGCGGCAGGCGCGTTTTTGAGCCAAAAGATTGCCACGAGATGAATTGTGAACAGGCCCTAGGGCAATAATTTATTTGCATTCAAGAGATTGCCCGGATCCAGCTCTGCTTTAATGGCCCGCATTAAGGCGATTTCCACCTCGCTGCGCACCCGCGGCAACCATTGGTTTTTCACTTGGCCGATGCCGTGCTCGGCAGCAATCGTGCCCGCACAAGCCAGCACGTTTTCATACACAATCGTGTTCACCGCATCTTCATATTGATACACCTCGTTGCCCAACACACCAGGTAGAAAAGTGTTGTAATGCAGGCTGCCGTCACCCAAATGGCCGAACACCACAATCTGAATGCCGGCAAACGCCGTCTGCAAAGCCGGCGCGCAACGTTCAACAAACTCGGCCACCCGCTCGATCGGCACGGCAATATCATGTTTGATGCTGGCGCCCAGATTGCGTTGCGAGGCAGAGATATTTTCACGCAAGGTCCATAAATTCTGCCGCTCCGATTCCGATTGTGCCAACACCGCATTGTCAAAACCGTGTGCCACCAAAAATTCGGCCAGCAAATCACCCAAATCATCACGCGCCACCGAATCGGTGAGCTCTAGCAACACATGCCACGGCGCATCCACCGGGCCGGCGATTTTGCTGAAATCGGCCGACAAATCCAGCGCAAAACGGCTCACCAGCTCAAAGCTGCACAAACGCTCGGCAAACTCGGCCTGCATCAGCGTGAGCAATGCCACGGCCTGGCTGATTGTCGCCACGCCCACCCACGCGGTTTCTGTGGTTTGCGGCTGCGCAAACAGCTTTAATGACGCACCGGTGATGATGCCCAGCGTGCCTTCGCTGCCGATAAACAAATGGCGCAAATCATAGCCGGTGGTGTTTTTATGCAAGGGCGGCAAATGCGAAATCAACTCGCCATTGGGCAATACCACTTCCAGCCCCAACACCAAATCACGCATGGTGCCATAGCGCAACACATTCAGGCCGCCGGCATTGCAGGCGATATTGCCGCCGATTTGGCACGAACCTTCACTGGCCAAGCTCAAGGGAAACAAGCGCCCTGCTTCGGCCGCCGCCTGCTGCACATTTTGCAGCACCGCACCGGCATCCACCGTGATGGCATTGTCGGCCAAGCTGATGCTGCGGATGCGGTTGAGCCGGCTCAAGCTGAGCAGCAAGCCGCCATCCGGCACCGCAGCGCCGCACAGGCCGGTGTTACCGCCCTGCGGTGTAACCGCAATGCCGTGTTCAAAGCAAAACCGCATCACATGCTGCACATTTTCTACGCTGGCCGGCTGCACCACCCAATCCGCACGGCCGCGATAACGGCGGCGCTGATCCAGCAAAAAAGCATCGTCCGCCTCAATAATTTCTGCACCCGATAAAAAAGCCTGCAATTGCCGTTTGATTTCCTGCGCCTGCATAAATGTGTCCCTGTTTCAATCTGACATTTTGAAATGATGTATCAAAGCCATTTGCTTATCGCACAATAGCGCTCAGACGGCCTGTTTGCAATAGGCCGTCTGAACGCTGCACAACAAAACAAAAGCAGGATACATTTAAGTATCCTGCTTTTGCACTATATTCGAAAGAATATAATTATTTTGCAGCTGAAGCAGCTTCAGAAGCGGCAGCTTCAACAGCAGAGGCAGCGGCTTCAGTAGCAGAAGCGGCAGCTTCAGTAGCAGAAGCAGCGGCTTCAGTAGCAGTGGTTGCAGCTTCAGAAGCAGCAGAAGCGGCTTCGGTAACAGCTTCAGAGGCAGCAGAGGCTGCAGAAGCAGCAGCTTCGGTAGTTTTTTCAGCTTGGCCGCAAGCAGCCAGGAACAAAGACATCAAAGCAGCAGCAAACAGTGATTTTTTCATTTCAATACCTTCTTTATATTTGATCAATTTCAAGAAAACTAAAATAGCCGACCATTATGGCACAGCCTTATTGCAAATTCATTACTGAATTTTTAGCAATTATGCCCCACGCCTTATGCTAACGCAACGAAACAAAACATACGATTCAGTAAGAATGTATCCGTTAGTATGACAAAAGCGGTAAGAAGTTCACCTCAAAAAGATGATTTATTTCATATTTTGCAGATAGATTGGCATTTATCTATATATTTCAAAAATTTAAGAAACAAAGCAACAACAAAAACATTTATTGCAAGCAGCTTTGCGGTGCGTTTTGCTTTTTTGAAAAAGTTGCAAAAATACTACAATTTCATTCGGCAGACGGAAAACACAATGCATTTTCCTACACCCAAGAATCGCTGTGGCGGCAGACGCTCTGTGCTACAATAGCCCGTCACCAACCCAACCTACAGCAAAAGGACTCCCAAAATGGGTATTGCAAAAAACTCTGTTGTCACCTTGAATTACGAAATGTTTGATGCCAACGACCAGCTGATCGACAAAACCGAGCAGCCGATTGCTTATCTGCACGGCGGCTACGACGGCATCTTCCCGCTGGTGGAAGAAGCGCTGCACGGCAAAGAGGTGGGCGACACCGTGGATGTGGTGCTCTCTCCCGATGATGCCTTCGGCGAGCAAGATCCGGAATTGGTGCGCATCGAAGATGTGGGCGTGTTTCCAGTAGAAGTGGAAGCCGGCATGATGTTTGAAGCCGACGACCCCGAAACCGGCGATGTGCTGGTTTACCGCGTAACCGACGTGGCCGACGGCAAAGCCGTGGTGGACGGCAACCACCCGCTGGCAGGCATGAAAATCCGCTTTAAAGCCACGGTGGATGGCGTGCGCGAAGCCAGCGCTGAAGAAATCGCCCACGGCCATGCCCACGGCGAACACGGCCATCATCATTAAGTAATACCAATCCAAAAAAATAACCTAACTTCGTTGTCTCGCCTTGCCGTACTATAGTGGAATGAATGAAAAACTTATACAACCTAGCAAGTCACAGCGGTGTAGGTTGGGTTGCAAACCCAACGTTTCTTGCGGTTTGCAGGTTTTGTTGGGTTTGCAACCCAACCTACCCGTTGTGGCACTTTTTTAAGCATTTCACGATAGTTGTACTGTCTGCGGCTCGCCGCCTTGTTATCTTATTTTTTAGGTTTGGTATAAGTTGTTGTTGCCGATAAAATAAACAGGCCGTCTGAAAAACTTTCAGACGGCCTGTTTTATGTTCAACACGGCAGGCGCACTTTATACATAAAAGACACTGCCGTGATGAAATGCAAGCAGGTTTAATCTGCCTTGATGCTATCGCGGGTTTCCAGCACTTGGTCGATCAAGCCGTAAACGCGTGCTTCTTCAGCCGACATATAATTGTCGCGGTCGGTGTCGCGCTCCAAATCGGCCAAATCGCGGCCGCAATGCTGGGCCAGCAGGCGGTTGAGCTTGTCTTTCAATTTCAGCAGCTCCCGAGCATGGATTTCGATGTCGGAAGCCTGGCCGCCCAAACCGCCGCTAATCAAGGGCTGGTGAATCATCACACGGCTATTGGGCAGCGCAAAGCGCTTGCCTTTGGCGCCGGCCGAGAGCAAAAACGCGCCCATGCTGGCGGCTTGGCCGAGGCACAATGTCGACACATCGGGCTTGATAAAATTCATGGTGTCGTAAATCGACATGCCTGCGGTTACCGAGCCGCCGGGCGAGTTGATATACAGGAAAATATCTTTATCGGGGTTTTCGCTTTCCAAAAACAATAATTGCGCCACCACCAGATTGGCGGTTTGGTCGTTTACCGGCCCCACCATAAAGATGATGCGCTCTTTAAGCAGGCGCGAATAAATATCAAATGCGCGCTCGCCGCGGCCGCTTTGCTCGATAACGGTCGGCACCAAATAGCTGTTTTCGATTTCGGGAATCATATGCGCTCCTGTCCGGCAATAATGAAATAAATAATCAAAAATACAATGAAACCATACAACAAAGTCAAACAACCGGCACGGCAATCCATCAAACAGCAAGATTGCGTTTTCCGGCTCAGGCTTTGCTTGTGGTGCTAAAAAAGCACCCAAGCGCAGCCTGAGTGCTTTTGTGCGTTCAGACGGCCTTTGCCATCATCAGGCTTGTGCGCCCATCACTTCATCAAATGACAAAGCTTTTTCGTTTACTTTGGCCTTGCCCAACACAAAATCCACCACATTGGCTTCAATAGCCAGAGAAGTCGGGCCTTGCAGACGCTGTTGGTCGGCGAAATACCAATCGATTACTTCTTGCGGATCTTCATAGCTGTCGGCAAATTCGCTCACCACACCTTTGATTTGCTCTTCGGTGGGCTCGAGTTTGTTTTCTTCTACGAGCTTGGCCAAAATCAAGCCCAATGCCACGCGGCGTTCGGCTTGCTCGTTAAATATATCGGCTGGCAGATCCAAGTTGGCAGCATCGGCCATGCCTTGGTTAACGAAATTTTGCTTCATTTCGGCAGCCAGGCGGGCGGCTTCTTCGGCCACCAAGGATTTGGGCAGCTGGATTTCAGTGGCTTTGAGCAGGGCTTCCATTGCCGCTTCTTTGGTTTGCTCTGCAGTGCGGCGCGCAACTTCGCGCGACACGTTTTTCTTTACTTCTTCGCGCATTTTGGCCACATCGCCATCGGCAATGCCCAAGGCTTTGGCAAATTGCTCATCCACTTCCGGCAGCGCGGCTTCGGAAACATTGCTCAAGGTGATGGTGAACACGGCGGTTTTGCCGGCCACATCTTTGCCGTGATAATCTTCAGGGAAATTCACTTCCACATCTTTGCTTTCGCCTGCTTTCAAGCCCAATACGCCGGCTTCGAATTCGGGCAGCATTTGGCCGTTGCCCAGCACAAACGGGTAATTTTGCGAAGCGCCGCCCTCAAACGGGGTGCCGTCGATTTTGCCTTCGAAATCGATAATCACACGGTCGCCGTTTTGGGCTTCGCGCTCAACGTGGTTGAAGCGGGTGCGTTGTTGACGCAGGATTTCGATGGTTTTGTCGATTTCGGCATCGCCCACTTCGGCGGTAACTTTTTCCACTTCTTGTGCGCTCAAGTCGCCCACGGTCACTTCGGGAAACACTTCGAAAATGGCAGCCACTTTAAAGGCTTCTTTGTCGTCTTGCTCGTCCACACCTTCAAAACGGGGCATGCCGGCCACGCGCAAATCTTCGCTCACGGCAATATCGTAGAATGCTTTTTGAGCCCGCTCGTTCATCACATCGTTTTGCACACCGGCGCCATACATGGATTCCACCATTTTCATCGGCGCTTTGCCCGGGCGGAAGCCGTCGATTTTCACGCGGCGTTGGGTTTGCTGCAAACGTTTGTCGGTTTCGGCGTTAATCTCGCTCCACGGCAAAGACAAAACAACTTTGCGCTCGAGGTTTTCTAAAGTTTCTACGGTTACGCTCATTATAAGCCCTTAATTCTGTTGGTGTTAATCAATGCAAGCAGGCGTTTTGCCTGCTTTGGTTGTTTGCAGCCCCGATAATTGGGGCTTTAAAAGTAAATTGCAAGTGTATCACAATGTGAAAATAAAATATATTTCTGCATGGTTTCAGACGGCCTCAGAGCCGATGGCCTTCATCAGGCGTGCGGTTTCATGCCAATAGCCGTCGGGGCGCTTTTGCAGCAAAGCCACTTGCCCGAAGTGGATTTGCGCCAATGCGCCGATTTCTTCGGCATACGCTGGCGGCACGCGGGCGGGCGACAAGATGTGCATCGGCGGCAGCAGATAACAGCGTGTTTGCAGGCCGTCTGAATGCGGATATTGTGCCCAATCGCCGATATATAGGCCGTGCCAGCCGCAAGCATTCAAAGGTGCAATCGAAGCGGCTTGGCCGGCAGCGGAAAAGCCAATGCCGCGCACCAATGAGGCTGCATGCATTTTATCGGCGGCAATGCCGGCCTGCTGCAAAGCGGCTACGCCTGCCGCATGGCGGCTCCACGCCAGCTGTTGCGTGAGTTTGCCGGCTTTATCAATCAAGCGGTCGTGCGGATTGAGGCCGGCCATTTCAGACGGCCTGCCGCTGGTTGCGCCGTAATATTTGCAGGTTAATTCGAGATGGTAGATTTTGCCGTTTAGCGCGCAAACGAAATCCAACGCGCCGAGTGTTTGGCCGTTTTGTTCGTTTTTCACCGGCAGGTTGCGCGCAAACAATTGCGCATGCGGCGCGTGTTGCAGCCAAAATGCCAGCAGGCTTTCGGCATAAAAGCCCAAGCGGTGGGCAAACGGCGCTTCTGCGGCCAGATGCTGCTGCAAAGGCGCGGGTTGGCTGTCGAGCGCCAATAAATAGCGAAAGCCTGTTTCACCCAGCAATTCGCGCAGCGGCAATTCGCAGCCGCTGTGCCACAAAGGCGGCGCGGTGAGGATGGCGGCTAGGTCGCGCACATTGGGGTCGGTCAGGCGCCACCACAGCGCATCGAGGGCATAATTCATTTCAGACGGCCTATTTCAGATTGCGTTTTACTGTGTTGAGGAAGCCGCGCAAGATATCGATGTCTTCGGTTTCGGTGTTGGCGCGGGCAAACAGGTTTTGCATGCGCCGCATCAGGCGCTCGCTGTTGCGGCGGTTGAAGAAACCGACATCGTTCATCACGCTTTCCAAATGCGCCACCATGCCGGCGATTTGCGCTTGGGTGGCGGGGTTGGTTTCCCGCTCGAGGTGCGTCATCGGCGCGCCCACTTGGCTGAACAATTCATAGCACACCACCTGCACTGCTTGCGAGAGGTTCAGCGAAAAATAATCGGGGTTGCCGTTGATGGTCATCAGCCGGTTGCAGCTTTGCACTTCTTCGATATTGAGGCCGAAGGTTTCATTGCCAAACACCAAAGCCACTTGCTGCCCGGCTTGCGCTGCCTGCAATAATTCGGGCACCAATTCGCGCGGCGTTTGCAGCGGCGAGGTGAGCTCGCGCCTGCGGCTGGTGAGTGCGCAGCTCAAGGTGGTGTCGGCCAGCGCTTCTGCCAGCGTGGCGGCGATTTGCGCGTTTTCCAACACATCGGCCGCACCCGAAGCCAGCACAAAGCTCTCTTGCGGCAGCTTGAATGCCTGCGGGCAGGCGGCATCGAAAAGCGGCGGTTCGGGCGTCATCGGGGTGGCGATTAATTGCGGCGCCACCAAGGTGAGCCGGCTCAAGCCCATGGTTTTCATGGCGCGCGCGGCGGCGCCGATATTGGCCGGATGGCTGGTGCGCGAGAGCACGATGCGGATATGGTTCAAATAAGCGGGGATGCCGGTTTTTGGGTTTGTCATGCTTGATTTATTTTCGGAAAGATTGACGGAAAGCGCGTATAATGCGCGAAAAATATTCAGACGGCCTGCTTCGCTGATGCAGGTGCAGGTGCAGGCCGTCTGAAACCTGATCTTTAACATTGGAAGCCGCCCCCGAGGGCTTGCGGTTTCTGCCTGTTTCACGTTTTGCTGCACCGCTTTTCGGCGGTTTGGCGCATTGTACCCGATAGAAAGAGCACCATGAACCCGATTTTAAACACCGCATTCAAAGCCGCGCGCAAAGCCGGCGATATGATGATTCGCGCTTCGGCCAATCTCGATGCCGTTAAAGTAGACAGCAAAGCGTTTAACGATTTTGTTTCCGATATCGACCGCCAATCCGAATCGATTCTGCTCGACACCCTCTTTTACAGCTATCCCACCCATCTCGTGCGCAGCGAAGAAGGCGGCTATTTTCGCGCCAGCAAAACCCGCGAAGGTGTGACCATCGAGCAGGTGGATGCCGCCGATGTGCCGGCCGTGCCTGAATACGAATGGATTATCGATCCACTCGACGGCACCACCAATTACCTGCACGGCCACCCTCAATATGCCATTTCAATGGCTTTGCTGCACAAAGGCAAGTTGCAGGAAGCGCTGGTTTACGCGCCCGAGCGCAACGATTGCTATATGGCGTCGCGCGGCCAAGGCGCGCTGCGCAACGACCGCCGCATCCGCGTATCCAATCGCATCGAGCTCAACCGCTGCCTGATCGGCACCGGCTTTCCCGTGGTTGACCAAAGCATGATGGACACTTATCTGGCCATTTTGAAAGACTTCCTCGCCAAAACCGCCGGCGGCCGCCGCGAAGGCGCAGCCGCGCTTGATTTGTGCGCCCTGGCCTGCGGCCGCCTCGATGGCTTTTTCGAATTCAACCTCAAGCCGTGGGACATCGCCGCCGGTGCACTGATTGTGCAGGAAGCCGGCGGCATCGTTACCGATATGCAGGGCAACGAGAGCTGGCTGGAAAGCGGCGATGTGGTGGCGGCCAACCCGAAAGTGTTGGCACAAATGCTGCAAATCATCGCGCCGCACATCAAATAAATGATATGAAGTAAACAATTTGCACAAAGGCCGTCTGAAAAATATTTCAGACGGCCTTTATTTCGCCCTATCCGAACTGCCTACCCAGCAGCAGTCGAATCCTTTACAATGCTTCTCTCTCCTTCCTCACGAAAGCAGCGCCCATGATAGCGATTATCGGCGGCAGCGGCCTCACCCGCCTGCCCGAAATGAACATTACCCACCGCCGCATCGTGCGCACGCCCTACGGCCTGCCGAGCAGCCCGTTGATGATGGGCAAACTGGGCAGCCATGAAATCATGTTTATCGCCCGCCACGGCCTCAACCACACGCTCTCACCGCATGAAATCAATTACCGCGCCAATATTTGGGCGCTGCATTCGGCCAAAGCAGACCACATTATTTCCGTGGCCACGGTGGCCGGCCTCAACGAAGCGCACGAGCCCGGCTCGCTGATTGTGCCCGACAACATCATCGACTACACCTCCGGCCGCGCCTGCACCTTTTTTGAAGGCCGCTCGCAAGAAGTGGTGCACATCGATTTCACCCACCCTTATGATCACGAATTGCGCCTCAATATTC
Organism: Uruburuella suis; assembly: GCF_004341385.1. Classification (GTDB taxonomy): domain Bacteria; phylum Pseudomonadota; class Gammaproteobacteria; order Burkholderiales; family Neisseriaceae; genus Neisseria; species Neisseria suis. Next base: position 131,820 of record NZ_SLXE01000001.1, on the reverse strand, counting down.
TGCAACACGCCGAGCAACAAGGCACCGCCGTGGTGAGCCGGGGTGTGTATGGCTGCATTCAGGGCCCGCGCCTGCCCACCTTGGCCGAATTGAAAAAATACCGTCGCGACGGTGTTGACGTAATCGGCATGACCGGCATGCCCGAAGCCGTGCTCGCGCGCGAAGTGGGCCTGCCTTATGCCCATTTGTGCGGCGTGATCGGCATTGCCGGCGTCAACGGCCAGGCCGATAATTCGCCCGATTTCCGCAGCCGCCAAACCCATCAGGCCATCGAAACCATCCGCCGTTTGCTGGTGGATTTATAGGCCGTCTGAAAGGATAAATCTATGCAAACCATCACCTTCGGCCTGATTGCCACCAGCGACAGAGCCAGCAGCGGCGTGTATGCCGATGAGGGCATACCGGCATTGAAAAACTGGCTCGGCAGCACGGTGAAAAACCCCATCCGCTTTGTGGAAGCGCTGATTCCCGATGAGCAGGCCGAAATCGAAGCCGTCTTGCGCCGCATGGCCGATGACGAAGGCTGCGATGCGGTGTTTACCACCGGCGGCACCGGCCCCGCCCTGCGCGACATCACCCCCGAAGCCACGCTGGCAGTAATCGATAAAGAAATGCCGGGCTTTGGCGAGCAAATGCGCCAAATCAGCCTTTATTATGTGCCCACCGCCATTTTATCGCGCCAAACCGCCGGCATACGCGGCCGCTGTTTGATTGTAAACCTGCCCGGCCGCCCCAAAGCCATCGCCGAAACCCTCGGCGGCGTGCGCGATGCAGCGGGCAATATCCAGGTGCACGGCCTTTTCAGTGCCATTCCGTATTGCATCGACTTAATCGGCGGCGCATTTATCGAAACCGATGAAGCCGTTTGCCAAGCATTTCGCCCCAAACAGAAATAATACCAATTCAAAAAAGTAAGCTAACAAGGCGGAAGCCTGCGACAGTACAGATAGTACGGCAAGGCGAGACAACGAAGTTAGGTTATTTTTTTGGATTGGTATAACGCCGGCAAACCGCACCAACTATCAACCTGTAAATAAAAACAAAAAGGCCGTCTGAAAGAAAATTTCAGACGGCCTTTTTATGCTTCCGCCAAAATATAGCCATACAATAAAAGGCGGGCAGACCCTAATCCACAGCCAAATGCAGCTTCGCCGCCTGCTGCACTCGCTGCCGCAAACGCTGCCATTTGGGCGGCTGCACCTGCCAGCAATGCCAGAAAAGCGGCACATCGATATGCTTCCCGGGGCACAAATCGCGCAGATGCCGCCCTTGCGGCTGCACACTTTGCAGCTGCTGGTCAAACAACATGCCGTAGCCCAACCCCAAGCACACTGCCTGAAAAAACGCATAAGAAGAAGGAATATAGTGCGTGGGGCACATCGCCGCATCGGCCTGCAAATGCGTGCGCAAAAAATCGGCCTGAAGATTGTCTTTGCGGTTAAACACCAATAAAGGCGCGCGCCGCAAGGCGGCCGGGCTGAGGCCGTCTGAAAAATAGCGCTCGGCAAAAGCGGGCGCGGCCATTAGGCGGTAGCGCAGGCTGCCCAGCGGGTAAGCTTCGCAGCCGTGTATCGGCACCGCCTCGCTGCTCACCGCCGCCATCACGCGCCCTTCGGCCATCAGCGCGCGGGTGTGCTCCTGATCTTCCGTCTGGATATCGAGCAGCAATTGCTCCTCGGCCGCCGCTTCTGCCAAGAGCGGCAGCAGCCAGGTGTCGAGCGAATCGTGATTGGCCGCCAGCGCCAGCTGCGAAGATTGCTGTTGCAGCTCATTATCCAGCTCTTGCTGCAAACTCATCACCTGGCGCCAATAACGCAACAGCCGCCGGCCGTGCTCGGTCGGGCGGCAGGGGCGCGAGCGGCTGAGCAAAAGCGCGCCGGCGGCCTCTTCCAGCGCGCGAATGCGCTGCGACACAGCCGATGGCGTGATGCGCAATTGCGCCGCGGCCTGCTCGAAGCTGCCGCTGTCGGCAGCGGCGGCCAGCGCCGCCATTTGTTTGCCGTCCCATTGCATAAAGGTTTCCCTTGATTGTTTACTGCGTCGATTGTAAACGTTAATGCCTATCGCTGCCATCTGCGCTTTCAGACGGCCTCAAAAAGTGATAACAGATTGATGAAGTGTTTTTCAGGCCGTCTGAAAAATATTTAACTTGCTGGCAAGGCGCTGCTGCGCTGCCGATAATGGCGCATCTCTTCATTTTTTTGCGATATTGCCATGACTGCTTTTTTCTCCGGATTAATGATCACCGCCGGCCTGATTGTTGCCATCGGCGCACAAAATGCTTTTGTGCTGAAACAAGGCCTGATTAAACACAACATCACCGCCATTGTGCTCACTTGCTGGCTGTGCGATGTGTTGCTGATTTCTGCCGGCGTGTTCGGCATCGGCGCCCTGCTCTCCGGCCGCCCCGTGGCCGCGGCGCTGCTCTCGCTGGCCGGCGGCCTTTTTCTGCTGGCCTATGCCGCCTTAAGCGCCAGGCGCGCTTGGAAAGGCGGCGGCCAAATGCAGGCGGCCGGCGGCAACGAAGCGGGCATGGGCACGCTCAAAGCCATCGGCATCACGCTGGCGCTCACGCTGCTCAACCCGCATGTGTATGTGGATGCGGTGATGCTGATCGGCGGCAGCGCGGCAAGCTTGCCGGTGCCGCAGAAAATGTGGTTCACCGCCGGCGCGGTGCTCGCCTCGGCGCTGTGGTTTGCCCTGATCGGCTTCGGCACGCGCCTGCTGCTGCCGCTGTTTCGGCGCGAGCGGGTGTGGCAGCTGCTCGATGGTGGCATTGCGCTGATGATGCTTTATCTGGCCGCAGGCTTGCTCAGGCAGGCTCAGCAAGTATTGTTGGTATAAGGTGTGTTTCGGGATTACAATATCCGTTATCTTTTCAGACGGCCTGATTTTAAACATCAAGGCCGTCTGAAAACTTGGCACACTTTCGGTTAAATCCGGCTAAATGCCTTGTTTTCCGCAAAATATATGCTTATCTTGCCCTTATCTGCACAATACAGCCCACTATGAAAAACATCGTTATCCTGATTTCCGGCCGCGGCAGCAATATGCAGGCCATTGTAGAAGCCGCTATTCCCAATGCCCGCATTGCGGCGGTGCTGAGCAACCGCGCCGATGCCGCCGGGCTGGCTTGGGCGGCCGAACGCGGCATCGCCACCGACAGCCTCGAGCACAAAGCATTCGGCAGCCGCCTCGAATTCGATCAGGCCATGATGCAGAAAATCGATGCTTATCAGCCCGACTTGGTGGTGCTGGCCGGCTTTATGCGCATTCTCACGCCTGAATTCTGCACGCATTATTCCGGCCGCCTGATCAATATCCACCCTTCGCTGCTGCCCGCTTTCACCGGTTTGCACACCCACGAGCGTGCGCTGGAAGCGGGCTGCCGCATTGCCGGCTGCACCATCCATTTCGTTACCCCCGAGCTCGATTGCGGCCCGATTATCGCCCAAGGCGTGGTGCCGGTGCACGACAACGACAGCGCCGACAACATCGCCGCGCGCGTGTTGGCCGTGGAGCATCAATTGTTTCCCCGCGCGGTGGCCGATTTTGTGGCAGGCCGCTTAAAAATCGACGGCAACCGCGTGCGCAACATCCACCATCAGGCAAGCGCCGATGCGCTTTTGGCCTAAAAGCCAGTAACAAGCATAGAGAGGAAAATATGAACAAAACCATTTTACACACCGCCGCTTTCGCCGCCGCAGCCGCCTTGGCCGCGCCCGCTTTTGCCGCCGAGCTGCCGCAATCGGCCGAATTGCGCTATTCGGGCAGCTACGGCATTCCCGCCGTGATGACCTTCACCCGCAACGGCAACAATTATAAAATCGTGTCCAACATCAAAGTGCCGCTTTACAGCATCCGCTTCGAATCGGGCGGCACCATTTCAGGCAACACCTTGCGCCCCACTTATTATAAAGACGTCCGCAGCGGCAAAACCTATGCCGAAGCCCGTTTCAGCGGCGGCAAAGTCACCTATGGAAAAGCCGGCGAACAAAAAACCGAATCGGTGGCCGGCCCCACCATGGATTTATTCACGCTTGCCTGGCAATTGGCCGCCAACGATGCCAAGCTTCCCGCCGGCCTGAAAATCACCAACGGCAAAAAGCTTTATAACGTAGGCGGCTTGAGCCCGGCAGGCAGCAGCCAGTTCAGCATTGCCGGCGGCCGCACCACGGTAAACAAATACCGCGTGCAGCGCGGCGACAGCACCGTGAATTACGCCTTTGCCCCGGCCTTTAACAATATTCCCGCCCAAATCAGCTACAGCGACGACGGCAAAACTTATGATTTAAAGCTCACCAGCGTCAAAATCAACGGCCAAACCGTGAAGCCTTAAATCCAACCATAAAAGTTTCAGACGGCCTGTGGAGGCCGTCTGAAACTTTTTATGGTCGATATCGCGTATAATCGCCCATCCACCTTTATCAAGATCCACCATGACCCCCAATCAACTCAGCCACACCGCCGCCGTATTGGCCGACATGCTCACTTTCAAGCAGCCTGCCGATGCCGTGCTCTCGGCCTATTTCCGCGCCCACAGCAAGCTTGGCCGCGGCGACCGCCATGAAATCGCCGAAACCGCATTCGCCGCCTTGCGCCATTATCAAAAAATCAGCGCCGCCCTGCGCCGCCCGCACGCGCAACCTGAAAAAGCCGCGCTGGCCGCGCTGGTGCTTGGGCGCAGCATCAACCTGAGCCAAATCGAACCTTTGCTGGATGAAGAACGCACCGAATTTCTAAGCAAGCTCAAAGCGCGCAAAGCCGAATTTGCCAGCCAGCCCAACACCGCCGCCGAGCTGCCGCAATGGCTGATCGACACGCTCGCCGAGCATCTGGGCGAAACCGATATTCTCGCTTTCGGCCGCAGCGTCAACCAAAGCGCGCCGCTCGATGTGCGGGTGAACACGCTCAAAGGCCGGCGCGATAAAGTGCTGGCGGCGCTCGAAACCGAAGGGCTCGCCGCTGCCGCCACGCCTTATTCGCCTTGGGGCATCCGCTTTCAGGAAAAAATCGCACTCAACAAACACCCGCTGTTTCTCGACGGCACGCTTGAAGTGCAAGATGAAGGCAGCCAGCTTTTGGCCTTACTGGTGGGCGCCAAGCGCGGCGAAATCGTGGTGGATTTCTGCGCCGGCGCCGGCGGCAAAACGCTGGCCATCGCCGCCATGATGGCCAACAAAGGCCGCATTTATGCTTTCGATATCGCCGAAAAACGCCTCGCCAACCTCAAACCGCGCATGACCCGCGCCGGCGTAACCACCATCCACCCGCAGCGTATCGACAATGAACACGATGCCCGCATCGCGCGCCTGGCCGGCAAAGCCGACCGCGTGCTGGTGGATGCGCCCTGCTCCGGACTCGGCACTTTGCGCCGCAACCCCGATTTGAAATACCGCCAATCGCCCGAAACCCTGGCCAAGCTGCAACAGCAGCAGGCGAGCATTTTGGCCGAAGCGGCCAAGCTCGTGAAAGACGGCGGCCGCCTGGTGCATGCCACCTGCAGCGTGCTGCCGCAGGAAAACGAGCAGCAAGTGGCGCGCTTTTTAGCAAACCATCCCGGCTGGGTGCAGCTCGATTGCGCCCAATTGCTGGCCGCCGCCAAAATCAACCTCGACACCGGCCGCTGCCTGAAAATGAATGTGGCCGAACACCACACCGACGGCTTTTTCGCCGCTGTGTTTGAAAAGCCCGCGCTAAGCTGAACGGACTATTGCGCATTGCGCCAAACGCCCTTATATTATCCCTCGGCCGAAAACCGATTTATTCATCAAGGATCAAAAAATGAGCATTCAAGAGCAAATCAAAGAAGTGGTGAACACACACCGCGTGGTATTGTTTATGAAAGGCACCAAGCAGTTTCCGCAATGCGGCTTCTCATCGCGTGCCGTGCAGCTGCTGCAAGCTTCGGGCTGCGAAGATTTCGTCACCGTTAATGTGTTGGAAAACGAAGCCGTGCGCCAAGGCATCAAAGAATACAGCAATTGGCCCACCATTCCCCAGTTATATGTTAACGGCGAATTTCTCGGCGGCTCCGACATCATGATGGAAATGTATGAAGCCGGCGAATTGCAAGATGCGCTCAAAGCGTGATGATATTGCGCCGAAACCCTGCTTGAAGCAGGGTTTTTTTGTGGCTGCGCCGCCCAAGCCATTCACAAGCAGGCCGCAAAGCTTATATAATAGCGCCGGTATTTTATTTCACAGGCCGTCTGAACGCGCCCACCGAAAGATTGATTATGAACATCACCATCATCGACCACCCGCTGGTCAAACACAAGCTCACCCTGATGCGCGAAGCCGAATCGAGCACCTACAAATTCCGCGCTCTGGCCAAAGAGCTGGCGCGCCTGATGGCTTATGAAGCCAGCCGCGATTTCGAAACCGAAAACTATATTCTCGACGGCTGGTGCGGCGACATCGAAGGCCAGCGCATCAAAGGCAAAACCCTCACCGTGGTGCCGATTCTGCGCGCCGGTTTGGGCATGCTCGACGGCGTGCTCGATTTGATTCCCACCGCCAAAATCAGCGTGGTCGGCCTGCAACGTGATGAAGAAACCCTGCAACCGGTGTCGTATTTTGAAAAGCTGGTCGACAGCATGAACGAGCGCCCGGCGCTGATTCTCGACCCCATGCTCGCCACCGGCGGCTCGGTGAACGCCACCATCAATCTGCTCAAAAGCAAAGGCTGCCGCAACATCAAAGTGCTGGTGCTCGTGGCCGCGCCCGAAGGCGTGAAAGCGGTAAACGAAGCGCATCCCGATGTCACCATCTACAGCGCCGCGCTCGACAGCCATTTGGATGAACACGGCTATATCATTCCCGGCCTCGGCGATGCCGGCGACAAAATCTTCGGCACCCGCTGATTGCGCCGAATAAAACAAAGGCCGTCTGAAAACCATTGCGCCAATAGTTTCAGACGGCCTTATACCAATTCGAAAAAATAACCTAACTGCGTTGTCTCGCCTTGCCGTACTAGGGTCTGTTCACATTTCATCCGTGCGTAAGATTTTGAGCGCAAAAGCGCGCTTGCAAGGCGAAAAGCGCAGCAAGGTTGAACACCTTGCGAGCATTTTCAACGCGGCAGGCGCGTTTTTGAGCCAAAAGATTGCCACGAGATGAATTGTGAACAGACCCTAAAGCCCCGCACCACACACAAGCGCCGCCAAACCCTTGCCGTTTAAGCAGCGCTTCCTTATGATAAGGCCGTCTGATACCCATTCAAAAAAGTAAGCTAACAAGGCGGAAGCCTGCGACAGTACAGATAGTACGGCAAGGCGAGACAACGAAGTTAGGTTATTTTTTTGGATTGATATGAAACCTGATCGGCCAAATACCATGCCCTATCCCCTGCTCGGCGGCTGCCTGTGCGGCCGCATCCGCTACCGCGTGTTGCACGCACCCATCGATGCCGGCTATTGCCATTGCCGCCTGTGCCAGCATTCCGCCGGCGCGCCTGTGCAAGCCTGGGCCACCGTGGCGCGCGGCAGCTTTGAATACAGCCAAGGCAAACCCGCCCATTTTGCATCGGGGGCACACAGCCGGCGCGAATTCTGCCGCCATTGCGGCACGCAGCTACTTTTTTGCAGCGAAGCCGAGCCTACCACGCTCGATTTCACCCTCGCCAGCCTCGACCACCCCGACCGCATCGCGCCCGCCTATCATATTTGGACCGGCAGCAAAATCCGCTGGCTGCACATCAACGACGATTTGCCGCAATATGCCCAAAACCAGCCATAATCCATCTTCAGACGGCCTGCCAATCCAATGCCTTCAGCGCCTGCATTTAGCACGCCCAAACAGCGCAAAAACCAAACAGGCCGTCTGAAACAGGTATAAGAAACAGGTATAATCAGCATCATCACACCAACAATACCAAACCTAACAAACAAGCTAACAAAACGGCTCTCCGCAGGCAGCACAGAGAGCACGGCAAGGCGAACAACGCATTAGATTGTTTTTCAGATTGGGTATAAGGCCAATATTATGATTTACGACACCCTGATTATCGGCGGCGGCCTCGTGGGCGCGGCGATGGCGGTGGCGCTCAAGCAGCAGCAACGCCGCGTTGCCTTGCTCGAAATCCGCCCGCCCACCACAGATGCCGAGCGCCTCGAAAAAGGCTGGGATGCGCGCATTTATGCCATCAGCCCCGTCAACCGCCAATTTTTGCAATCGCTGCACGCTTGGCCGTCTGAAAGCCGCATTCAGCCCGTGGCGCGCATGGACGTGCGCGGCGATGGCGGCGGGCGCATCGAATTTGCCGCTGCCGACATCCAAGCCGACAGACTTACCAGCATTGCCGAAAACCGCTGGCTGCTCGCGGCTTTGTGGCGGCAGATTGAAGTGCTGGAAATTCCCGTATTCACCGAAGCCGCCGCCATCCACACCGATGTCGAAGCGGCCACGCTCACGCTGGCCAATGGCGAAACGCTCAAAACGCGGCTGATTATCGGTGCCGACGGTGCCAACTCGTGGGTGCGCGCGCAAGCAGGCATTACCGTGCAGGAAAACGCCTACGGCCATCACGGCGTGGTGGCCAATTTCCACACCGAAAAAAGCCACCACGGCACCGCTTATCAATGGTTTAAACACGGCGAAGTGCTGGCCTATCTGCCGCTGCCGGACCATAAAATTTCCATCGTGTGGAGCACCGCCGCGCCGGAAAAACTCACCGCGCTCGCGCCCGATGATCTGGCCGCCGCCGTTACCGCGCAAGGCGAAGGCATGCTCGGCCGCCTCTCGCCGCTCTCGCCCGCTTTTGCCTTTGAGCTGATTTTGCGCCGCCCCGCTACCACCGTGGCGCAACGCATCATGCTGATCGGCGATGCCGCCCACACCATCCATCCGCTGGCTGGCCAGGGCGTGAACCTGGGTTTTGGCGATGCAATCGAATTTGCCCGCCTCAGCCAAAACGCCGCCGATTTGGGCGCACACCAGCTTTTAAAACGCTATGCGCAAAACCGCCTCGAGCCCGTGCGCACCATGCAGCTTGGCTGCGACGGCCTGTTTCACCTGTTTGGCGAAAACCACCTGCCCGCGCTGCCGTGGCTGCGCAACAACGGCCTCAACTGGGTGAATGCCGCCGCGCCGCTGAAACAGCGCCTGATTAAACACGCCATGGGCTTGTGAGGCTTATCGGCATCAATCACCACAAAACAGGCCGTCTGAAACCCATTCGAAAAATAAGTTTACAAAATAAAAGCAGTTCGACAACAACACCCGCGTAGGTCGGATTTTTGAATCCGATGTTTGGCCATTGGCCAAAGTGATGTGAACACCTTGTTCTGCGAACAAGTGTCGGATTCAAGAATCCGACCTACGGGCTTATTGGAATCAAGAGTAAAAGGCCGTCTGAACCCCGTTCAGACGGCCTGCTACACATCTTAACAACTGATTCTGCTAAAATAACGCCCCACACACCGTTCAACTGCCACCAAACAAAAAGGCAGTCTGAACGCCTTAATCTCAAAAAGAGCATCGCCATGAGCCAGCCCAAAGCCGAAACCACCCCCATCGACCGCCCCACCCTCACCCCGCCCGACGGCCACAAAAAAGTGTTGCTGCATTCCTGCTGCGCCCCCTGCTCGGGCGAAGTGATGGAAGCCATGCTCGCTTCGGGCATCGATTTCACCATTTATTTCTACAACCCCAATATCCACCCCAAAAAAGAATACGAAATCCGCAAAAACGAAAACATCGCCTTTGCCGAAAAACACAACATCCCCTTTATCGACGCCGATTACGATGTGGACAATTGGTTTGAGCGCGCACGCGGCATGGAGATGGACCCTGAACGCGGCCGCCGCTGCACCATGTGTTTCGACATGCGTTTCGAGCGCACCGCGCTTTATGCCCACGAGCACGGCTTTCCCGTGATCACCAGCAGCCTGGGCATTTCGCGCTGGAAAAACATGAACCAAATCAACGATTGCGGCGTGCGCGCGGCTGAAAAATACCCCGAGCTGCAATATTGGCAATACAACTGGCGCAAAGGCGGCGGCAGCGCGCGCATGATAGAAATCAGCAAACGCGAGCATTTTTATCAGCAAGAATATTGCGGCTGCGCCTATTCGCTGCGCGATTCCAACCACCACCGCAAATCGCAAGGTCGCGCCCCGATTAAAATCGGCGTGAAATATTACGGCGACGAAGAAGAATAAGCCGTGAAGCGGCGCAATCTTGTGCAAAATCAAACAAGAAACCGCGCCCGGCAGTAGGATGTGTGGCGCAACCACGCACACGGTTTGACTGGCTTGGGTTAGCTGTATTGGCGCTAAAAAACAAGGCCGTCTGAAACATTAATCGTTCAGACGGCCTTGTTTTCGAATGGGTATTATACATTTTTACCTTTCCTGAGAAGAAAACCAGCTTTACGCAAAGAGGCTGCCCGCCTCTACAATGCGGCATTGTTTGCTTTGACAACAAACCTGCATTTTTTCATTCACACGATACGCGCAATCTGTTGCTGTTTTTTAATGTATCGGCTGCTTTTGTACATTAAAATCGGCATCTGATGCACGCAGCCGGCTCTGCAAACATTCGTTTTCTCCTTTCCGAAACCAAGGTTGTTTATGTCCCGATTTTTTATCCACCACCCCGTGTTTGCCTGGGTGCTCGCCATTCTCATCACCTTTGCCGGTGCGTTATCCTTATTGCGCCTGCCGCTGGAGCAATATCCCGATGTGGCGCCGCCGCAGGTGTCGGTGTCGGCGCGTTATAACGGTGCTTCTGCCGACACGGTAAACGATTCGGTGACGCAAATCATCGAGCAGCAGATGAAGGGGCTCGACGGGCTGATGTATATGAGCTCCAGTGCCGATTCTTCGGGGCAGTCGCGCACCACGCTCACGTTTGAGCCGGGCACCGACACCGATGTGGCGCAGGTGCAGGTGCAAAATGCTTTGCAGCAGGCGATGAGCCGCCTGCCTGATGAAGTGCAGCAGCGCGGGGTGAACGTAACCAAGGGCGGCCAGGAAAATTTGGTGACGTGGATGTTTGTGCCGCAAGAGGCCGATGTGCCGCGCGTGGCCATCACCGATTATCTGGCCAGCAATCTGGTGGATGTGCTCGGCCGCATCGACGGCGTGGCCGAAGTGGTGTTATACGGCAGCCCTTATGCGATGCGCATTTGGCTCGATCCTTACAAATTAGAACAATACCAGCTGATGCCCGCCGATGTGCGCAGCGCCATCGAGCGGCAAAATGTGCAGGTGTCTGCCGGCCAGCTCGGCCAGCTGCCTTCGGTGGCCGGGCAGATGCTCAATGTGCCGATACAGGCGCGCGGCAAGCTGCAAACGGCGGCGCAGTTTGAAAACATTATTCTGAAAAGCAGCGGTAGCGGCGCCACGGTGCGGATTAAAGACGTGGCGCGGGTGGAATTGGCGGCCGAAAGCGCCGATGTGCAAAACAAGCTCAACGGACGCAATGCCGGCGCGCTGGCGATTGTGCTGGCCGATGGCGCCAATGCGCTGGAAGTGGCCGCGGCGGTGGAAGCGCGCATCCGCGATATGGAGCCGGATTTTCCCTATGGCATCAAGGCGCAAACCAGCCAAGACAGCGTGCCGTTTGTGAAAGCTTCGGTGAAAGAAGTGGTGAACACGCTGCTGGAAGCGATTGTGTTGGTGGTGGTGGTGATTTATGTGTTTTTGCAAAGCTGGCGCGCCACGCTGATTCCGGCGGTGGCGGTGCCGGTGGTGTTGATGGGCACATTCGGCGTGCTCGCCTTGTTTGGCTATTCCATCAATATGCTCACCATGTTTGCGCTGGTGCTGGCCATCGGCTTATTGGTAGACGATGCGATTGTGGTGGTGGAAAACGTAGAGCGGGTGATGCACGAGCAGGGGCTGGATGCCAAAGCCGCCACCGAGCAATCGATGCGGGAAATCGCGCCGGCACTGGTGGGCATCGGCGTGGTGCTCTCGGCGGTGTTTGTGCCGATGGCGTTTTTTCCCGGCTCCACCGGCGTGATTTACCGCCAATTTGCCGTCACCATTATTGCGGCGATGGCGTTTTCGGTGTGGGTGGCGCTCACGCTCTCGCCGGCGATGTGTGCGCAGTTTCTCAAGCCCAAAGCGCATGCAAAGCCGCGCCAAAGCCTGTTTGCACGCTTGTTTGCCGCATTTAACCGCGGCTTTGAGCGCCTGACCAAACAATATGGCCGCACCGAAGCCAAATTATTGCGCCGCAGCAAAATCATGTTGGCGGCGTTTGTTTCGCTGCTGGCGGTGTGCGCCGTGCTGTTTGCCTGGCTGCCCACTTCGTTTCTGCCCGAAGAAGACCAAGGCTTTCTCACGGTGAGTGTAACCATGCCGCCCGGCGCCACCGATGAGCGCCTGCAAGCCACCATCGGCGAATTGAGCGATTATTTTGCCCAACAGCCGGAAGTGACCACTGTGTCGGCGATTACCGGCATCGGCGGCAACCAGGGCTTCGGGCGGCTCACCGTGCGGCTCAAGCCTTGGGATGAGCGGCCGAGTGCCGAACAAAGCGCAGCCGCCTTGGAAGCGCGCGCCAGCCGCCTCTTCCGCAGCCGCACCGATGCGCGCATTTTCGTGAGCCTGCCGCCGGTGGTGCGCAGCCTCGGTTCCGCCAGCGGCGTGAGCTTTGTGATTAAAGACATGAACGGCGCGGGCTATGAGGCGCTGGTGGCCGCTAAAGACCACTTTATATCGCTCTCGCAAAACAACGCTTATCTGCGCAATGTGCGCACCAACAACCAAGATGCGCGCACGCAATTGGTGGTGGACATCGACAACGATCAAGCCGTGGCCCACCAAATCGAGCCTGATGTGGTCAACCGCCTGCTCAGCGATGCGCTCGGCGGCACTTATGTGAACGATTTTATCCACAACGGCCGCGTGAAGCGCGTGTATATCCAGGGCGACGCGCCCTTTCGCATGCAGCCGCAGCATGTGGGCGAATGGCGGGTGCGCAATAATGCGGGCGAGATGATTCCGCTTTCCATGTTCAGCAGCGTGCGCTGGGCGGTGGCGCCGCCGCAATTGCTGCGCTTTAACGGCAGCCCGGCGATGGATATGCAGGCTTCGGTGCAAAACGGCGTGAGCTCGGGCGACGCCATGCGGGCGGTGCAGGCCATTATGGCTGAATTGCCGCGCGGCTTCGATTACGAATGGACCGGCGCATCACTGCAAGAGCAGCGTGCCGGGGCGCAAGCGCCGCTGCTTTATGTGCTCTCAATGGTGTTTGTGTTTTTGTGTCTGGCGGCGCTGTATGAAAGCTGGAGCGTGCCGCTGGCGGTTATTTTGGCCGCGGCCTTGGGCTTGTTTGGCGCGCTGGCGGCCACTTCGCTGCGCGGGCTGAACAACGATGTGTTTTTCCAAGTGGGCTTGCTCACCACCGTGGGCTTGGCTTCGAAAAACGCCATTTTGATTGTGGAATTCGCGGTGCAGCTGCAACAAAAAGGCCGCAGCCTCACCCAAGCGGCCATCGAAGCCGCGCGCCTGCGCCTGCGCCCGATTATCATGACTTCGCTCGCCTTCGGCTTCGGCGTGCTGCCCTTGGCGCTGGGCAGCGGCGCGGGCGCGGCCGGACGCATCGCCATCGGCACCGCCGTGCTCGGCGGCACCATCATCTCCACCCTTTTGGGCTTGCTGTTTGTGCCGCTGTTTTTCGTGTGGGTGCGCAGCCGGGTGGCGCGCAGAAAAGCGGTTTAGGGTGAAAGGCCGTCTGAATGCTTTGAACAGCCAAGAGAAAAAAGAAAAGTCGTTATTCAGTGCGTAGCGTCGGATTCTTGAATCCGACGCTTGTTCAAAGAACAAGCATCAACGCGGTGGTAAATATCGGCTACCCGTATCCGACCTACAACTTATTTTGGGGAGTGAAAATAATAAAGGCTACCTGAAACGGTTTCAGGTAGCCTTTGGCTGATAGGCTGAACGCCATGCAAACGAATGCTTAGGGCTTATCCGGCACACGGGTATAAATCGATTCCTCCCGATGCGCTTCATCATAAAGGCGCAGCTTGCCCTTTCGCAGGCCAAGTATTTTTAAACGCACCTGCGGATATTCTCCCAATCGTGAGGTGACCACCAATCGGCAGTTTTCTACCTTCCACGAGGCAGCGGAAAGCTCGGGCACTTGATGAAGCCATGAGTGGAATGTGCGCGTGCCGTTTTCCGTATCGAGTAAAAATTCTTCGAATTCACCGGTATGGCTGCTGCGACTCCAAGCACCGGCCAGCGCCTGCTCGGTAACCGGGCAAACTTCCGCGGCCATGGCCGCGTTTGATGCAGCGATGAAGAGGGATAAGGCAAGGATTTTTTTCATAAACTTAAACGCCTGAGTGAAGCCGAGCCGAAGCAAGGCCGGTTTGGATGAATGGCTGGGCTGCATCGATTTTCAAATGCTGCCTTCATGTTCTACAACCAGAATTCTGGCCTCCCCAATTGGGTGCGCAACGTGCTCAGTGCCAATGGATGCAAAGAAAATATCCCCTGCATTGAGGATTGAAGATTTTTCCGCGCCATCTTCTTTGTAAAACATTTCCACAGAGCCATTGAGCACCGCAAAAATTTCCTCACCGTCATTAATGTGTCATTTGTCACCCCATTCATGTTTGCAATATTTATTGCGCCCCAAGGGCACTCTGCTTTGAACTCAGCGCTACGGATGATTTTCATAAATGCCTTTGAAGAGGTGAAATGGTTTGCTGTGCAGGCTAACTTTTTTGAGGCTGATTCGGTTTTGCCACGACCGCTTGCCTGAAAGATTGGCCTGGCCGCAATTTTACTTTCAGGCGGCCTTTGCAGACAATAAAAATCAATCGGTTTTATCTTAATCCAATCAATTTGTTTGGCACAATCCACGGCATCATATTGTGTTGTGAAGCACCTTAGATCAGGCAATAACTAGATCAGGCAATAACTCGGTCGGAATTTATACCCATTCGAAAAGATAACCTAACTGCGACAGCGCTGGTTTGCAAAACCCATTTTCCAGGGCTGCGGCCAATATCGAATATCCGTACCCGAGCCAAAATTTATTTTGGTAAGCGGGAATAGGCAAGGCCGTCTGAACGGGTTTCAGACGGCCTTTTATAGCGCGCCAAACCCATGCAAGTGCATGATTTTATTATTATGCCGACAGGCCGTCTGAAAAGCGCGTATAATCATTGCCACATTATTTATTTTTGCAGCCGCCTTCGGGCGGCTTGCCTTTTGAGAAGCAAATATGACTCAAGCTCCGCAAACTTTAAGCGATAAGCAGATGGCCGCTCTGCTGGCCATGCTGGTGGCGATTATGCCTTTTTCCGTTGATGCCTATCTGCCGGCGATTCCTGCCATGGCCGATTCTCTGGGTGCGGATATCCACCGCATCGAGCAGAGTTTGAGCACATTTATGTTCGGCGTGGCGGCGGGGCAGCTCGTGGGCGGCTCGATAGCCGACATCAAAGGGCGGCGCGTGGTGGCGCTCACGGGCTTGGTGGTGTATATCGCCAGCGTAATCGGGCTGGTGTTTATCCGTTCGGCAGATGAATTGCTGCTCTTGCGCATGGTGCAGGCTTTCGGCGCGGGCATGACGGTGGTGGTGGTGGGCGCCATCGTGCGCGACAATTATGAGGGCAATAAGGCGGCGCAGATGTTTGCGCTGATCGGCATCATTATGATGGGCGCGCCTTTGGTGGCGCCGATGCTGGGCGCGGCTTTGAAGGCTTTGGGCGGCTGGCGGCTGATTTTCGGCTTTTTGGCGCTTTATGCGGCCATTGTGTGGGGCTTGCTTTATCGCTTTTTGGCCAAACCGGTGCACACCGATGCCATCAACCGCAGCATTTTCCGCACGGTGGCGGCGCGCTACCGCCATGTGCTGAGCACGCGGCCGGCGCTGGGCTTTTTGTTTTTTCAGGCGTTTAGTTTTTCATCGATGTTTGTTTTTCTCACCGAATCGTCGTTTGTGTATATGAATCTTTACGGCTTGTCGGCGCATGCTTATGCATGGGTTTTCGGCCTCAACATCATCACCATGGCCACGTTTAACCGCATCACCGCCTGGAAATTGAAAACCGGCAGCGATGCGAAAGATATTTTGAAATGGGGCATTCTCATTCAATTGGCCGCCAATGCGCTGATGGTGGCGGCGGTGATGCTCACCGGCATGCCGCCTTTGTGGTGGCTGGTGGGCTGCGTGATGGTGTCGGTGGGCACGCAAGGCTTGATTGTGGCCAACACGCAGGCTTGCTTTATGGGCTATTTCAAAGAAGAAGGCGGCAGCGCCAATGCGGTGCTGGGCGTGTGCCAATCGCTGATCGGCGCGGCGGTGGGCATGCTCACCACCTGGCTGCACAACGGCACGCCGCAGGTGATGGCGGGCATGATGCTCGCGGCCACGGTGTGCGGCATGGTGCTGCTGCTGGCGTTTTCGCGCGATGCCTGGCGTGAACGGCCGCAGCATGTGTAATCTGTGTCAGGCCGTCTGAAAGCGCATATTTTCAGACGGCCATTTTCTTTAATGCTAGAATAACGCCTGCTTTTTCCACCCCTTTTTCACCGTTTTCACAGAAAGAATGCCATGTCTGCCCATGATCCGCTTTTGCCGCACCGCAATGCCATTGACGAAATCGATGCCGCTGTTTTGCGCTTGCTCAACGAGCGGGCCGGGCATGCGCGCGCCATTGGTGAATTGAAAGGCACGGGCGTGGTGTATCGCCCCGAGCGCGAGGCCGAAGTGTTGCGGCGTATTCAAAGCCTCAACACCGGCCCTTTGCCGGGCGAGGCGGTGGCGCGGCTGTTTCGCGAAATCATGAGCGAATGCTTGGCGGTGGAGCGCCCGCTCACCATCGCCTATCTGGGCCCGGCCGGCACCTTCACCCAGCAGGCGGCCGTCAAGCATTTCGGCCACGCCGCCCACACGCAGGCCTGCACCACCATCGACGAATGCTTCCGCATGGTGGAAGCGCGCCGCGCCGATTATGTGGTGGCGCCGGTGGAAAATTCCACCGAGGGCAGCGTGGGGCGCACGCTGGATTTATTGTCGGTGTCGCCCTTGCAGGCGTGCGGAGAAGTGGTGCTGCGCATCCACCATCATTTATTGCGCAAAGACCATGCCCAAATGGCCGGCATCAGCAAGGTTTATGCCCATGCGCAGGCGCTGGCGCAATGCCACGACTGGCTGAGCCGCCACCTGCCCGATGCGGTGTGCATTTCCGTGTCGAGCAATGCCGAAGCCGCGCGGCTGGCGGCTCAGAGTGGCGAAGCCGGCGTGGCGGCGATTGCCGGCCAGAGCGCCGCCGAAATTTATCAATTGGTGAAAGTGGCCGAAAATATTGAAGACGAGCCCAACAACACCACCCGCTTTCTCGTGCTCGGCCATCAAGACACCGCGCCCACCGGCCGCGACAAAACCTCGCTGGTGATTTCCACCCCCAACAAAGCCGGCGCGGTAAACGCCCTGCTCAAGCCCTTTACCGAGCTGGGCATTTCGATGACCAAATTCGAAAGCCGCCCCAGCCGCTCGGGCTTGTGGGATTATCTGTTTTTTATCGACATCGAAGGCCACCGCAACGATGCCAAAGTGCAGCAGGCGCTGGCCGAATTGGGCGAACGCGCATCGTTTGTGAAAGTGGTCGGCGCTTACCCGCAGGCGGTGTTGTAAAACAAGCTTTCAGACGGCCTGCCAACATTCAGGCCGTCTGAAAACCAAATAAAAGAAAATCAGAGAAAACATGAATAAAATGAACCATATCGTAGTGTATTGCGGCTCCAATCTGGGCAACAAACCCGCTTATTTCGAAGCCGCCCAAGCCATGGGCAAAGCCATTGCCGAGCGTGGCAGCACGCTGGTGTATGGCGGCGGCAAAATCGGCCTGATGGGCACGGTGGCCGATGCGGCGCTGGCCGAAGGCGGCCAAGTAATCGGCGTGATACCCACTTTTTTGCGCGAAAAAGAAGTGGCGCATTTGGGCTTGAGCCAATTAATCGAAACTGCCGACATGACCGAGCGCAAAAACAAAATGATCGAATTGGCCGATGCCTTCATCGCCCTGCCCGGCGGTCTGGGCACTTACGAAGAATTGTTTGAAGTAGTGTCGCAAGCGCAACTGCGCCTGCATGCCAAGCCCGTGGGCGTGCTCAATATCGGCGGCTTTTTCGACGGCCTGTTGGCGATGATGCAGCAAACCGCCGATGAGGGCTTTATGCCGCAGGCCAATATGAGCCTGCTGTGTGTGGCGGATCATCCGGCCGCGCTGTTGCAAAAAATGGCCGACTACCGTTTTGTGGAAGCCGCAAAATGGGTGGCGCCCGCCTGGCAGAGCGAGGCCGTCTGAAATGGGCGCGCCCGATGCAGCGGTGTTGGGGCTGGGCTATCTCGGCCGCCCTTTGGCCGAAAAGCTCTACCAGCAAGGCCGCCGCGTGGCCGCCATCAAACGCCACCTCACTTCCGACGACATCAATCTGCCGCCCGAAGTCAGCCTCAGCGCGCACGATTTGAATGCCGCGCAGGCTTTTGACGCGGCACGTTGGCAAGATTGGGCCGATAAGCCCTTGTGGTTTTGCCTGCTGCCGCCCTCTGCCGTGGCCGATTATGCGATGGTGCTGCAAAATTGGCTGAGCTTGGCTCAAACCTTTGGCGTGCAACACATTATTTATGGCAGCAGCATCAGCGTGTATGGCGATGAAGCGCGCTTGTGCAACGAAGCCAGCACGCTCAATCCGCACACCGCGTCTGCCGAAAAAGTGCTGGCCGCCGAGCAGCTTTTTTTAAACAGCGGCATCGCACACATCGACATTTTGCGCCTGGGCGGCCTTTATTCCGCCAGCCGCCACCCGCTCACCAGCCTGCTCAAAAAAAGCCGTATCGGCGGCGCACAGCAGCCGGTGAATATGCTGCACCAAGAAAGCGCCGTGGCCGCCCTGCTCCATGCTGCCGCGCATCCGGCGGGCGTGCGCATCCGCAATATCGTGTCGCCCGCGCACCCGCCCAAACACGAATTTTACCGCGCCGAAGCCGCCAAGCTCGGCCTGCCTGAAGCCGATTTCGATATGGCCGACACGCGCGGCGGCAAAATTGTGGCCAGCCTTTATAACGATTTTATTCCGCAGGCCGTCTGAACACTTTTGGCGGCCTGCCAAGCGAGAACACCATGTTTGCCTTAGCGATTATCAACCATTTGATTCAGCAAAACCGCGAAACCCAAGCCGCGCTGGCCGGCTACAACGGCATTGTGTTGCGCATCAATGCCGCCGGCCTTGTCCTGCACGGCCGCTTCAACGCCGAGGGCTTTTTGGAAGAAAGCGATCGTGAAGCCGATGCCGAAATCACGTTTCACCAATCGGCGCTGCAAAAAGTGCTGCAAGGGCAAACCCCCGGCGTGGGCGATGTGGCGCTCGATGGCGACACCGAGCTGGCCTTGGCGCTGCTGCCACTGATGGGCAGCCTGCGCTATTATGCCAACGACGACATCAGCCGCCTGTTTGGCGATGCCGCAGCCGGCGGCATCAACCGGCGCGCGGCGCAAGTGGGCGGCACGCTCAAGCAGATCGGCCAAAGCCTGATGGCACAATGGGGCGACTTTGCCCGCGAGCCCGAAGCGCCGGTGATCAGCCGCGAAGAATTCGATGCCTGGACCGCCGAAGTGGAGCGCCTGCGCGACGACATCGAGCGCTTGCAGGCGCGTTTGAATAAAATCAGCCCGGAGGCGAATTAATACCCATTCAAAACGGTTTCAGACGGCATTGGTGTGTCATACCAATTCTAAAAAATAACCTTACAAATAAAGCAGTTCAGCAGCAGCATCCGCGTAGTTTGGCCAACGGCCAAAGCGATGTGCGTGCCTTGTTCTGCGAACAAGTGTCGGATTCGAGAATCCGACCTACAGGCTAATCGTGCCAACGTTTATTTGTATGTGGGAAATGAAGCGAGGCCGTCTGAAAAAAGTTTCAGACGGCATTGGTGTGTCATGCGTACGATTACGCTTTGCTTTCACAAAGCTAATTGTAGCTACGTTTATTTGAATGTGAAAAACAAAACGATGCCGTCTGAAAAGTTTCAGACGGCATCGCTGCTTAAACCACCAATATTTGTTTAAAAGCGTGCGCCTATGCCGATTTGCAGGCCGGTGTGGCTTTGGTTGCGGTGGCCGAAATCTCGGCTGGCGGCGGCAAAAGCGTGCAGCGGGCTGCCTTGCGGCTGCCATTGCACGCCGGCGAGCGCGCCCAGCCAGCTGCGGTCTTGCTCGGGCGTGGCGGAATAAAAGTGGCTGCCGCCCAAGCCTGCGCTGATGCCCTGATCGTCTTTTTTCCATTCTTTCACCCAGCGCAGGTTGGCAAAAGGCTGCCAGCTGCCGCTTTGGTGGCGCACTTCAAAGCCCAGCCCACTTTGCAGCGAATGCAGGTTTTGCTTGCCAAACTGCATGCGGGCGGCATCGCTGCCCTGCTCGGCAAAGCCGTTGATTTTGCCTTTGGTGAGGGTGAGGTCGGCCAAGGCAGATAGGCGCGTGCTGTTGCTCTGCCACACATCGTAGCCACCAAAGAGGCCGCCGGCGCGGCTGTTGCCACTGGTGTCGCCGCTTTGGGTTAATGCAGCTTGGCCGAGGTTGAAATGGCGGCGGGTGGTGTAATCGCTGTCGTTAATCTGCACCAAGCCGCCCAGCCACCAGCGCGGTTGATCGTAGCGGATAAAGCCGCTGAGGCTGTTGGTTTTGCCCTCGATGTCGGTGCGGCCGCTGCTTTGTTCGTTTTCGCTGCGGCTGAACACGGCACCTGCCTGCCAGTTTTCATTAAATTGCGCTTTGGCACCGGCATGAATGCTGTGGCCGTCGCCGCTGTGGCGCTGGTAGGCGGCGATGGCATCGAGCGTGTGCGGCGCTTGCGGGTTGCTGCGTTGGCGGTTGCTCTCTTCGCGCACAAAGTCTTGCACGTTGCGGCTTTGCTCCATGACGCTGCGGCGCAGAGCTGCCATGTCTTGCGGCGCTTGCAGGGTGTTGATGATGTAGTCGGCCATAATTTGGTGTGCGGCGGGGCCGGGGTGGAAGCCGTCGGCAAACAGGCGGCTGTCGGCCTGCGCGGCATCGGCAGGCCGGCACAGGCTTTGTGCGGTGCTGCCGCTGCAAGCCGGGGCGGTGGTGTTGGCCAAGCCGTAGCGCTCGGGGCTGGCGAGCATATCGGCAAAGAGGCGGTCGGTGTCGATGCGCACGATGTTGCCGCCCACTTGATTGAGCGCGGCGGTGGTTTGGCTGTTGAGCAAGGTGGTGGCGCTGGTGGCGCTGGCGGCAAAGCTTTGGTATTGCGTTTGCAGATTGGCGTTAAACGCCGCTTCGCTGATGCCGGCGGCGCTCAACGCTTGGCCGAGCGGGCTGCTGTAGATTGCGGCGGCGGTGTTGGCCAGCACGGTGGCGCGGGCGCTGTTGAAATCGGCCAGCGATTGTTGCTCGGTTTGCGCCAGCGCGGCTGAAGCCGCTTGAAAAGCCTGATTAAAAGCGGCGGTGGCGGCGCTGCCCATATTCGGCGCAACCTGCTCCACTTGTGCGCCGAAACCTTGCGCGGCGGCTTGGCCGAAGCTTTGAAACAGCGTGGGCGTGTAGACCACATTGGGCACGTTGGGTATCACCGCCAAATCCACGCCGGCGCTGCGCAACGTTTGCCATTGGCGGGCGCTTTCGGCAGCGGCGGCGGCGGTGTCGGCGCTCACCGATGCGGTGGGCGAGGCAGCACTTTGGGCGCGCTCGAGAATGGCGGCCATATCGTTGCCGCCGCCCCATAAAATATGCAGGCTTTCAGGGCGCACGCCTTGGGCGGTGTAATTCGCAATTTGCTGTTGCAGGGCGAGGTTAGGCTGCGCGGCGGTGAGCGCGCTGTTGCTGCCCAGCACCACGCCGCCGCTGTAGGCATAATTGCTGCCGCCGCTGCCCGAAGCGGTGAGGCTGCTGCCGAGCGCGGCGGCCACATGCTCGTCGTAGAGCTTGTGCATTTGGCCGTTGGCATCGAGGTAGCTGGCTTTGAGCGCCCAGCCGGGCTGGCCGGTGTCGCTGAGGCTGTCGCCGAACACGACCACGTTTTGCCCCAAGGCAAGCGCCGGCAGAGCCGCAATCAGGGCGGCGGTGAGTTTGCGTTTCATGTTTTCTTCCTTTGTGGGTGTTTGTTTTATTTATGGCCGCTTGTTGGCGGTGAGGTGATACTAACGGGCTTTACAGGATTTGACAATCAGAGAATGCTGATGAAATGTTTCTATGTTTTTGAAAAATGGGTTGAAGCTGCGGCAAGTCAAAACGGCGGATGGTGTTACCCGATGCAATTTCTTGGCTGTTTGCACGGATAATGTAAAGGTTGAGCAGGCCGTCTGAAAGGTTTCAGACGGCCTTTGCATATGATTCATCATGCAATGCCTTATTTATAGTGGAATGAATGCAAAACTGATACAGCCGCATACAGCAAACCCTGCACGCCAAAGCCGTTTAAACCGTGTGCGTGGCTGCGCCACACCCTGCGCACGGTTTGAGGTTTATTGTTTTGCGTCGGTTTTTCTTTGATTCCACTATATTTGAATGCTTGCAAAATATTGTCCAAACACAAAAAAAGCGGCGATACGTTTAAGCGTATCGCCGAAGCTGCTTGCTGAGACTGGCTCATGCAGGAGGAAGCAATCTATGCTTTGGCACACCTGAAACCCAGGTTGTGCAATGAGAATTTGGCTTGCAGGCTGGTGCGCAAACCGTAGCGCAAAAAGGCGGCATAATCGCTCGGGTCGGCGGTGCCGATGGCCGCACCGCTGCAAAACATATTGGCATCCGCGCTGCCGGAGCTCAAAAGGCTGCTGTTGAAGTCTTCTGTCCATTCCCAAATCAGGCCGTGCATGTCGTGCACACCCCAATAATTGGCGCGGCTTTTGCCCACTTCGCGCAAGCCTTGCTGGCTGCTGTCGGCATACCAATCCAAAATGGTGCGGCTGTAGCCGGGCTCGGTGGTGCCGTTTTTGCGGGTGGCCGAAGCCTGGCCGGCATATTCCCATTGGTCGATGGTGGGCAGGCGTTTGCCTTGTGCGGCGCAATAGGCGTTGGCGGCAAACCACGATACGTTGGTGACCGGTTTATCGGCATCACCGGCTTTGGGTGCAAAGCTTTGGCCGCTTTTCACCCATTGCTGTAAATAGTGGCCGTCGGCCTGCTTGCTGCTGATTTTGCCGCGCTGCCATTGCGGATTTTTCTGCACAAATTGGGCAAATTCGCGGTTGGTTACCGGCGTTTTATCCAATTCAAACGCGGCCACGGCGATCATGGGCGTGTCTTTTTTCAGATAGAGCGGCCGATAGCTGCCGCCGCTGATTTTGGCCATATCGGCGGCAAAGGCCGAGCCGCAGAGCATCAACAGGCTGAGGGAGAGCAGTTTGGCTGTGTTCATGGCGGGTGTCTTTATCTTTATCATCAAAATGTTTTTCAGACGGCCTTTTTGCAAAAGCCGTATAAAAAGCATTCTGTTGCCGTTTTTTTGTTTTAAAGGCCGTCTGAAACCTTTCAGACGGCCTCTGTGCTTTTACTTGGCTTTGCGTTCGGTGGCAACCTCGGCCGGTGTAACTTGGCCGCCGGCATTACCCCAGCTGTTGAGGATATAGGTAAGCACGTTGGCGGTTTGCTCGTCGTTGAGCGCTACAGCCGGCATCACGCTGCTGTATTCCTTGCCGTTAACGGTAATCTTGCCGCTCACGCCGCGCAAGATGGCATGGATGCCGCGTTTGGTGTCGGCCGCCAGATAATCCGACTTGGCCAGCGGCGGGAATGCGCCTTCCACACCTTGGCCGTTGGCTTGGTGGCAGGCCAAACAGTTGGACTCATACACCGCTTTGCCCAGCTTGATTTGGTCTTCTTTGCTGGCCGCTTTGGCGGGGCCGGCTTCCACACGAGCCGCTTCGCTGGCGCTCAAAGGCACGGTTTGAATCGCGCCGCCTTCAGGCTGGTAAACCGTGTCGCCGATTTTTCCGGAGAAGATTTCTTTATTTTCAGGGCCTTCCACCACCAATTGGCCGAGCGCACCTTTGTTGAAGGCACGGAAAATCGAGTGATCGACCAAAGTGTAGCTGCCGGGCACATCCACTTTGAAATCAACCATCACCGCACCGCCGGCAGGCACCAGTGTGGTTTGAATGTTTTTATTGACCAAATCGCCGCCTTCTACATGCACATTATCGAAAATCTCACCGATCACATGGAATGAAGACACCAAATTGGGGCCGCCGTTGCCCACAAACATGCGCACGGTTTCGCCCACATTGGCTTTGAGCGCATTGTCGCCGGCAATCGCGCCGACATGGCCGTTAAACACCACATAATCAGCCTGCTCTTTGATGGCTTTTTCCATGTCGAAAGGTTGCAGGCCGCGTTCGCCATAAGCGCCTTTGGTGTAGAAATCGCCTTGCACCACATAAAATTCTTTATCCACTTTGGGCAGGCCGCCTTTGGGCTCGACCAAAATCAAGCCATACATGCCGTTGGCAATGTGCATCCCCACCGGCGCGGTGGCGCAGTGATAAATATA
This sequence comes from Uruburuella suis, assembly GCF_004341385.1. GTDB lineage: Bacteria > Pseudomonadota > Gammaproteobacteria > Burkholderiales > Neisseriaceae > Neisseria > Neisseria suis. The sequence goes on along the minus strand of NZ_SLXE01000001.1, from coordinate 107,338 downwards.
AAGACCGGGCTGCAAGGCTTTGAAGCTGAATGTAGAGGTGTGGCCGGGCGCGGTGAATGAAGCCGCAGCACCGCCGCCGGGGCCTGTGGCCGCATGAAAGTCGATATTGTGCGGCACTGTGGAAGTGGGATGGTTGGAGAATTGCACTTCCACTTGGTCGCCCTCGCGCACACGGATAAATTGGCCGGGCACATCGCCGCCGAATGTCCAATATTTATAGTCGACACCATCGGCCATCTGCATCACTTTTTCCAACACCTCGATTTTCACCACCACTTTGGCCGCATGGTCGCGATCAATCGGCGGCGGCACATCAGGTGCGTGCGTTACCACGGCATCAATCACCGGCAATTCGCCCTGCGGCTCTTGAGCCGCGGCTTGTTGGCTGGCGCCGGAGGCGGCCGGTGCGGGCGCTTCTGCTTTTTCAGCGCTCTGGCCGCAGGCAGCCAAGGCAAAAACGGAGGCAATCAGTGCGGCTAAGGTTTGGCGTTTCATGGTGGTTCCTTTTCTTCCCTGCCGGGAGAAATATTGTTGTAGGAAGGCGTAGCAATTGCGCTTTACGCTTTTTTACGGATTATGTGTTAAGCCTGTTTTACCTTCTTTGATGCACATCAAATTATTCAAAAATTATGAATCTTTAAGCAGGAATGTAGTTCTTTGTAACTAGATTTTTTGCCACCCAATCAGCCTTGATTTTTAAAATTAATGATTCTTTTCAAAAAAATAGCTGAAATATAATCAATTTATCTATTTTGCCACATATTCCAACCGGAAAAGACATAGGCCGTCTGAAAGCTTGTTTTTTGAAAAACAGCCGTGATACAATCTTTAACATTCATATAATATGAATTAAAAACCACCCAAACAACCCTTTCAGGAGCACAAAATGGGACAGTATAAAAAGCTTTGGTACGCGCTGATTGCCGTGCTGACGATTACTTTCTCCATCCTCGGCTATTTAGGCGTCGAGGTTTACCGCAAGGCCCCGCCTTTTCCGCAGCAATATGTTTCTGCTTCCGGCCAAGTGCTGATGAGCAAAGAAGATATTCTGGCCGGCCAATCTGCCTGGCAGAGCACCGGCGGCATGGAGCTGGGCTCGATTCTCGGCCACGGCGCTTATCAAGCGCCCGACTGGACAGCCGACTGGCTGCACCGCGAGCTGGTGGCGTGGCTGGACATCACCGCGCAAGCCGAACACGGCAAACCTTATGCCGAGCTGGATAAAGCCACACAAGCCAATCTGCGCGAGCGCATGGCCGAGGAATACCGCAATCAAAGCCGCGTGGGCAGCGATGGCAATGTGGTGCTTTCAGACACCCGCATCAAGGCGATTCAAAGCGTGGCGCCCTACTACATCACCCTTTATGGCAATGATCCTTCCATGATCACCACGCGCGAACATTTCGCGATGAAAAACAACACCCTGCCCAGCGAAGAAGCGCGCCAAAAGCTCACCAACTTCTTCTTCTGGACTGCATGGGCCGCCTCCACCAACCGCCCCGATCACGATGCCACTTATACCAACAACTGGCCGCACGAGCCTTTAATCAATAATGTGCCCACCACTGAAAACTATATGTGGTCGTTTGCATCGGTGGTGTTTTTGCTCTTGGGCATCGGCTTGTTGGTGTGGGGCTTCTCTTTCCTGAGCAGCAAAAACCCGCACGAGCTCAACAGCCAAAGCGAAGACCCGCTCTCGAAAGTGGTGCTCACCCCTTCGCAAAAAGCTTTGGGTAAATATGTGTTTCTCACCGTGGCGCTGTTTGTGGTGCAAGTGCTGCTCGGCGGCATTACCGCCCACTACACCGTGGAAGGCCAACAGTTTTACGGCATCAACCTTTCCGAGTGGTTTCCCTATGCCTTAGTGCGCACCTGGCACATTCAATCGGCCATTTTCTGGATTGCCACAGGCTTTCTCACCGCCGGCCTTTTCCTGGCACCGATTGTAAACGGCGGCAAAGACCCGAAATATCAGGCGCTGGGCGTAAACCTGCTTTACGTTGCCCTGTTTATCGTGGTGGCCGGCTCTTATGCAGGCAACTTCTTTGCCTTAAGCCACATCATGCCTTCGCACCTGAATTTCTGGTTTGGCCATCAAGGTTATGAATATTTGGATTTGGGCCGCTTTTGGCAAATTCTGCTCTTTGTCGGCCTGCTTTTGTGGCTGTGGCTGATGCTGCGCTGCACCATCAGCGCCTTTAAAGACAAAACCAGCGATAAAAACCTGCTCGCCATTTTCGTGGCTTCAATGATAGGCGTAGGCGTGTTTTACGGCCCCGGCCTGATGTATGGCGAACACACCAGCCTGACCATTATGGAATACTGGCGCTGGTGGGTGGTGCATCTGTGGGTGGAAGGCTTCTTCGAAGTGTTTGCCACCGCCGCACTGGCCTTTATCTTCTACAGCATGGGCTTGGTCACCAAAAAAATGGCTACCGTGGCTTCATTAGTGGCAGCCAGCCTGTTTATGGTCGGCGGCGTGCCCGGCACCTTCCACCACCTGTATTTCTCAGGCACCACCACCCCGGTGATGGCCGTGGGCGCATCTTTCTCCGCACTCGAAGTGGTGCCGCTGATTTTGCTGGGCAAAGAAGCTTATGAGCATTGGTCTTACCAAAACGCCGCACCGTGGGCGCGCCGCCTGCGCTGGCCGCTGATGTGTTTTGTGGCCGTGGCATTCTGGAACATGGTCGGCGCCGGCGTGTTCGGCTTCTTGATCAACCCGCCGATTTCACTCTTCTACCTGCAAGGCCTCAACACCACCGCCGTGCACGCGCACGCCGCCCTCTTCGGTGTGTATGGCTTCCTCGCCTTAGGCTTCGTGCTCTTGGTGGCGCGCTACATCCGCCCCAACGTAGCCTTTGACGACAAGCTGATGACTTGGGGCTTCTGGCTGCTCAACATCGGCCTCACCCTGATGATTGTAATCAGCCTCTTGCCCATAGGCGTATTCCAAGCACATGCCAGCATTTCACAAGGCCTGTGGTATGCCCGCAGCGAAGGCTTTATGCAGCAAGAGCTGCTCGACACCTTGCGCTGGGTGCGCACCATCGCCGACCTGATCTTCATCGGCGGCGCCTGCTGCGTGGCTTGGCAAGCAACCAAAATGATCTTCAGCCGCAATAAATAATTTGTCATATTTTATTTAATGAAAGGCCGTCTGAAAGCACAACATGCTTTCAGACGGCCTTTTCACAGCCGCCCGAAGGCGGCTGGATAATGTGTGGTACTTTTGGCAGATGCTGAAATTGTTTCAACTCGCAGCCGCCCGAAGGCGGCTGGCCGACAAGCCGGCCACTTCCTGCATCGCGTTTTCGTTTCAACTCACAGCCGCCCGAAGGCGGCTGGGGTTGAAAACGCTGCACGAGCAAACAGATTCAGGTTTGTTTCAACTCACAGCCGCCCGAAGGCGGCTGGGAGGGTTTGGGCAATCCTGCCCTTGTCGCCGCGATGTTTCAACTCACAGCCGCCCGAAGGCGGCTGGTTTTTAAAAATGTTGCCATGGTGAGCGTTTTCAAAGTTTCAACTCACAGCCGCCCGAAGGCGGCTGGCATGTGTCACCGCGCCACCGCCCCGAAATCAGCGCAGTTTCAACTCACAGCCGCCCGAAGGCGGCTGGCAAGCCGCGCGGCACCGCCGGCGATGCCGTGCCCGTTTCAACTCACAGCCGCCCGAAGGCGGCTGGCAAGGCGGTGAGCGCCAGCGCCAAAGTGCTGCCCGTTTCAACTCACAGCCGCCCGAAGGCGGCTGGTTGGACACATGAAAAAGGTCTTAAGAGAGCTAAGACGTTTCAACTCACAGCCGCCCGAAGGCGGCTGGCAAACCACAAATAGTCCATAATCCCTCCCCTGTGTCGTTTCAACTCACAGCCGCCCGAAGGCGGCTGGGTGGCCGTCATATTTTGGAGCATATTCAAGAACGGGTTTCAACTCACAGCCGCCCGAAGGCGGCTGGTTGACAAGGAATTTAAACATGGAAAAACGTGAAAACGTTTCAACTCACAGCCGCCCGAAGGCGGCTGGGCTATCGGCGGTCATTTGGCCGCCAGTAGAGGCTGTTTCAACTCACAGCCGCCCGAAGGCGGCTGGGAGCCAACACAGGATAGACCAGTTCTCAAGCAATCGTTTCAACTCACAGCCGCCCGAAGGCGGCTGGCGCAAGAGCCGGAACCGGATAAAGACGGTGCAGCGGTTTCAACTCACAGCCGCCCGAAGGCGGCTGGTGCCGCCGCTGAAACCCTTGGCCCGCAAGGCTTGCATCGCCCTGTTTCGCTAAGGTTTCACCGAAGACACATGACCTTACTATATCACAGCCAAGTAAGGCCGATTTTTCCAAATTGTTAAAGAAATCAAGCCTCGCTGATCTGCGGGCTTTTTGATGAGCACTACAGGTTAGCGCTCGTGCAATCCGTTCAGATAATTCGCCACAAGTTCAGATAATCAGGGTGTCTTTAAAAATATCTACTGCGGCTTTGGCGCCGTGGTGTTCTACTTTGCGCCGCCATTTGCTGCCCAGATGGTAAAAGCGCAGGCTGTCGGTTTCGGGTTGATAGGTGGCCAGCAGTTTGGCTTTCAGCTGCACCCATTGGTCGGGCGCGAGGTCGCATTCGAATACGGAATATTGTACGCGCACGCCGTAGTCGAGGCAGTGTTTGGCGATGCGGCGCAGGCGGGTTTGGCCTTCGGGGTCGGCCAGGGAGATGTCGTAAGTAATCAGCATCAGCATTTCAGGTAGCCTTTAGCGCATCAAAAACGGTGGGTATTCGGCCAGATCGCCGCGCAGGTGCCGCGCCAGCAGCATGGCTTGGATATGGGGCAGCAGGCCGATTTCCACTTCTTCCTGCAAATAGGGGTGGACGATTTTTTCCTGTTTCTTGGCTTGCAGGGTTTGAAACAGCAACTTGCGGGCTTCGGGCTTGATGTTGACGGCGCCGCCGGCTTCGGTGCTGAAGTCTTGCAGCCGGATTTGGCCGCGGTTGATTAGGCTCAGCACCAGGCGGTCAGCCCACCAAGCGCGGAATTCTTCCAGTAGGTCTTGCGCCAGGCTGTCGCGGCCGGGGCGGTCGGCGTGCAAAAAGCCCACTTGCGGGTCCAGCCCCACGCTTTGCAGGGCGCCGCTGATGTCTTTGCCGAGCACGCTGTAGAGAAACGACAATAAGGCGTTCACCGGATCGCGCGGCGGGCGGCGGTTGCGGCCGCCAAAGGTGAAACCGCTCTTTTCGGTGAGCAGATGTTGGAATACGCCGAAATAGCGGGCAGCGGCATCGCCTTCTATGCCGCGGATTAAGTCCAATGTGTGCGCCCGCTGCAATTGTTGCAAACTGAAATTCAATGCGCTAATGGCCGTCTGAATCTCGCTATGCTCGCCGTGGTTGCGTTGGCGGCGCTGCAACACGCGTTTGGCCGACTGGATTTTGGCGGCAATAATATGGCGCGCAATCGGCACAGGGTTGCTTTCGGATAAGCGATATTGGGCGCGGCGCAGCAACACATTGCCGCTCTGCCGCCCCTGCAAACGCCCGAGAAAGCGGCCATATTCGGTGAAAAAAGCCAGATTAACGTTATTCTCACCACAAAAACCCATTAAAAACGGCGACACCAGCACGTTGCCGAAACAAAAAATATGGCCGATGGCATGCACCGGCAATTGCGCCACTTTTTTGCGCTCCTGCGCTACGGTTTGCTCAATCACCAACGTTTCGCGCTCTTTGTGCAGATAACTGCCTTGGGTGGTGATGTAGAGCGTGTTTTGTAGTTTGCGCATGGTGAATTCCCTTGGTTTTGACCGCTCTTTTATTATGGTTTTTTTCTGATAAATGATGATATGCAAATGTAAAATGAATGCAAGCCCACTGTTTAGGCTACCTGAAACGTTTTCAGGCGGTCTTTTATTTTCTTTGAGATATTTGTTAAGTTATCCCTCTAACCAATTCAATCCACATTCCCTATAAAAATAAAAAAATCATTAATAATCAAAAATATCAATTTCTTTGTTATAAATAATATTATCTAATCTATTAAAGTCATCTTTTAAAAAAATAGCTGTATTTTCCAAAATTCTCTTCATATTTTTTCCTTTTATCCAATCATGATTCCATAAAGAAATTTTTTCCTCATTAGCTAATAAACACAACTTTTCAGAAAAATAAAATGGAGCTAAATCAGATTTCAGCATGCGTTGTAACCAAATTTGAGCAAATCCCGAGTTTGGCATTTTGCTCAATTTATCATGAACCAAAAGCGCAATATCTTCAGATGATTGCTCCATATAAGAAAATAACTTACTAATAATCGAACAACATATTGGAATTGTTTTAGGATTATGATAAGCAATATCTGTAACAATACTAATAAGCTGTTTAATACTATTTGGTGTTCTTTTTACTAACTCTATTTTTTTGTCAAATTGATTTAATGCAACAGTCAAGCTGCCAGAGTTTGGATATTCAATACCATGCTGTCTAATAACCAAAAGTTGTTTTTGTAAATTTCTATGACTCTGCTTAATTTTTAACCATGCCAATTTATCTTTTTTAATTGATTGTGTAATAACATCTTGACTACCTTTCGTTTTACTAGCATTTAACTTCAACCCAAGAGGCATCATAATTTCCGACAATAATTTTAAGATTTTCTCCCCATCATTAGCATTACAAACAAATATCCGATAATCATCTCGATAACGCAAAATTTGATATTTAATTATCTTCTGCTTTTGCAAAACAGCACTCAACATTCGGTCAATATAACCTAATACAATTTCTGCAATAAAATCCATCAGTACCGAACCTTGGGGAATACCATTAGTTTGCTGATACTGTGCATTTTGAATACTTTTATCTATAAAATTACCAAGTCTGTTTCCACTTCTATCTTGCTTAGCAACTTGCTTACTTTCCACTGCCCATGCAATAGAATGTGTATAAATTGAACCATAACAATCCGCTACATCTGTATCAAAAACATAATCGTATTCTAGCGAAAGAAAAATAGATTCCTGCTCAACCAACTCCCACCACTTCAAAATTTGCTGTGCTTTGTCCGACTGTCTACTTTCTGATTGAACAGGAATGCTCAAACATTTTATTTTTTTATTTTTTTGAAATTTTTTAAACCTCGCTTGCAATTTTCCCCAATTATCTTTTTTGGTGATTTCATGCACTAAGTCAACATATACCAACGGATGAATAAGCTGCAAAGGCCTCCACGAAAGCTTGCCATCTTTATTAGCATATATTAGGTGATTTACATCATCTAATTCCCCTATTGCACCTTTTGACATACTAAAATCAGTTAATCGCTTTGGCTCTGTAAATTCATGAGATATTTTATCCAACAACTCTGAAAACGAAAAATACTTTGGCAAATCAATATTGCAATAACTTTCCTGTTTTAAGAAAAACTTTCTTGCCTCGTCATAAGTCAGTTCTAAAACATTTACCCTATTCATTATTTTATCCTTCACTCCCCAAACAACCCCTCAACATACCCCGCCGACCTATCCCTCCCCATCAACTGCGGCTGGCAAATCTCCACCAGCGAGCAAGCTTTGCAATGCTTGCCATACACCGGCGGCGGGGTGCTGCCGCTTTCCAGCAGCAACCGCACTTTTTCAATCACCGCCAGCGTTTCCTGCCTAAGGCTACCTGAAAACACCACCGGCTCGCGATGGCGGGTTTGCTGATACCACAGCGCGCCTTCTTCTACCGTTTTGCCGGTCATTTCTTCCAAACACAAAGCTTGGGCGCAGAGTTGGATTTTGTCCCACAAGCCTACTTTGGGTTTGCCGCGTTTGTATTCCACCGGTTTCAGACGGCCTGTGGCCAATTCGTGCTCAATCATATCGAGCACGCCGCTGATGCCGAGCTTTTCTGCCGATGCGTGCACGCTGCGCTCAAAGCGAACGCCTTTGCGGGTTTCCGGCTCGCCGCCGTCCACCCGCTCGTGCAGCACCCTGCCCTGCGCGGTGAGGAAATTCTCCGCCCACGCCTGCTCATTGTGGATCAACGCGCATTGGCGCGGGCAGAAGGCGTAGTGTTGCAGGGCGGCGAGCGGGATGGTGCGCATGTTTAGAAGCCGTCAATCGCGTCGGGCGTTAAGCCATCCAATTGGCTCAATACATAGCTGCCGTCTGCATTGACTTTTAAACTGCCGTGCACTTTGGCGGATGAATATTGGCCGGATTTGCAGTTATGCTCCCACCAAATCAGCTTTAATACCTGCATGCTGCCTTCGGGGCGGGCGGAAGAGGCATCGCCTTCGAATAATTGGGTTAACACGGTTTTGATTTTTTCGGCATCGGCATCGGAAAAGCCGGTGCGCTCGGCCAATTGCGGCGACATGGCGCCATAGGCCACATACACGCCGCTGTCTACACGGTGTTTCATGCCCATGGTGTCGGAGCTTTTCTTCACGTCACTATCTCCATCACCATTTACGCTTTTGGTAATCTGTGTACTGGTAATATTAATAGGCTCAATGCTGTATGCCGAATGAAGTGTTACAGGCCCCCTTACTGCAATGGAAACACCGTCTTCATCTTTACCGCTAAATGCAAACACCTGCCCGAAACTGCGCACATCAAACCAATTTTCACAGGCACTCTTTGCGATTTCATCTTTTTTCACATCTTTCTTGCTTGTTTTCTTTTTGGATTTTGTCTCTACTTCATCTCCCAATAAATCGGTAGTTTGTGAATTATTCTTTTCTTCCAAATGCTTGATAAATCCGTCATAGCGATTTTTCAAACTCACCATGCCATCATCCTTACGCTCATTGGCTTGAACAAAAATCATCTCACCATTCTCTTGCAGGCGGTCGCGGATTTTGCGTTTCAGGCACACGTCGGTCATCTCGCCGATGCCGGAAAAATCGGCACGCGGGCGGTTGCCGTTTAAGGGATCGCCGTTGGGGTTGGCATTTTTCACGCCGATAATCAGGGCGAAGTCGATTTTTTTAGTTAAGCTCATGGTGTTTTCCTTGTTAAAATTTAAACGGTTTCGTTGTCAACTTGTTCATCTTCATTGGCGTCATTTGCAGCATTCCATTGGTGTCGATAAGCCATTTTTTGGCTGTGATAACCCAATAAAAACTCCCCATTCAATGGATCATCCATGGCTATGCCTGCTTTTCGATATTCGTTCAGTGCCACGCCGATTTCATCCAGCTCTTTTTCACGATTCCGTAAGAAACCCATATAACGGTTATTGCGCAATCTGTCTTTATAAGGTTCCAATCCGTTTGCAATCTGCAACCATGTGGTTAAAGGCCGCATTGCAAAACGCTGCAGATAGCGCTCTGCGTTGGTTGAGCGTGTTTCTCCCGCCACTTGCAGGGCTTTCGATTCAATTCTTTCCAAAACCGCGAATAACCTGCCAAACAAATAGTCACGGGAAGTATTTTCCGTTTCCAAACTCATAGTAAATGTTCTCCGTTGTAATAAATCATGATGACGCGCCCGCCAGCCTTTGTATAGGGCGCAGGCCACGCCCACATTGCGCTCCCATTCCCAGCGCTCATAACCGCTGGGGCTGCAGGCTACCTGAAAGCTTTGCTGCACCCAATCGAAAGGTATCGGCACATTTTGTCCGCCGGCAATCACCGGCAGCAGACGCGCATAGACTTGCTTTTTCAAGGTGTCGCTCAATGAGCGGCCATACACGGTTTGGGCGATGGCCAAAGGCGATGGCGGCATCCACGGCCATACGGTTTGTTTGGCTGTTTTTTTGCCCTCTTGCGTTTCACGCGTGTAGCGCTGATACCAAGCGAAATCGTCGACCCAGACATTTAGATTATCGAAATAATCGGCAGGCAGAAATTCCTGATAATAGGTTAGCGCCATGCGCCCGGGTGTGGCCGAATCCAGCATCAGCAAAGAAATTTGCTCGTGCGCGCTTAATTTTGCTTTAAAGCCGTGCATTTTCTTTTTGATGATTTGGGCGGCTTTGCGGCCGATATTGATGGACCAATCCAGCGTATTTGCTGTTTCAGACGGCCTTTCGTTGGCAAGGGATGGCGCAGCGTTATCCGTATCGTCTTCATCGTCCAGATAATGGTAGCTGTCTTGCAGCGGCGCGGGCACGGTTGCGCCATTGATTGCCCAAGCCACGCTCACCTGATCGCCATTGCGGATGCCTTGGCGCGCAATCAGCCAGCGCAAGGCACTGTGCGCTTTTGCAGACACTTCCGATGAAACGCTGGCGGCTTCTTCGGCGGCTTCAAAACGGCCGCGAAAAGTGTAGCCGCTTTTGTCGTTGGCGGAAATCAGCTTGGCTTTATCGCCGGTGTGGCGCAATTTGGCGGGGTGTAGCGTTGAAACTACCGCTTCTTTACCTTGGACTACGCAAAACCCTTTTTCTGCCGCATCACTGCTCGCCACATAGGCTGTCCAAGCCTCTTGAATGGATTTATCCTCCCATGTTTCGCTTTCGACGTCGCCGGCAATTTCTACTTGCCAGCACACTAAAGCCGCACCCGGCTCTATTTCTCCTTTGGTTTTGGGCAACACCGAAAAAATGGGTGGTGCATCTCCGTCTTCTATCCATTTATTCAAAATATGGCCGTCTGAATCCAACTGAAAAATACCGGCTTGAACCAAATCGGCCATCACCCGCCCTTTGCCCACATAACGTGAAATGGCCAACACTTTAGGATGCATGAAAGATGATTCACACCATTTTTGTAATTGATTGAAATATCCGTCGAAAAATGAGTCTTTACTGCCGCCGTAATTTGCATAATCTTTAGCAACATATTGAATCTTATCGGCCAACGGATGGGGTGGTGGCTTGGTGCCGGATCTACTTTCCGACGATTCAGTCACCGGCAGCATCACCACCGTTTTTGGTGCCATCACCCGTGCCGTCTGAAAATCACCCGCACCATCAATCACCACCACGATATGAGCGGTTTGCAAAGTATGACCCACCGGCGTGAGCGGGGCATCTGTGTTTTTCAGATTGTGTGCCAAGGCGGCGTTATACGTTTGATACAGCTTCTGCATCCAGCTCATAAGCCCAGCTCCTTCGCTTCATCGGCCACTGATTTCATATTGGCGCCGAGCACAAATGCTTTTTCAGGCAGCATTTTGCGGATAACGCGGCTTTTCAGACGGCCTGAGTCATCTTGTGTGCTCGGAAAGGTAATCACGCCGTTTTGCATATTGGCCGGCCAAAAGCGGCTGAGCAATTCGTGTTTGCCGGTTTCTTCGGGATAGGCAAAGCTGTGAAACATCAGGCCGAAATCAAGGTTATGCTCACCCAGTTTTTCCTTATCATAAGCACCCTCGCCGCTGCCGAATTCGCACGGCTCCACATAGCCCTGGCAATCGCGTGTGCCCAGAAAAATATCCTGCCGCCCGCCGCGCGCCAGCATGCGCTCGGCGATGGCCAGATGTTTGCCGGCAATGCGGTCGCCTGCCAAATCGGGGCGGTGTTCGTTCCATTCGAAATGGGCTTCCACCTGATATTCTACATCTTGCAAAAAAGTGTAAATCGCCAAGGTGTTGCCGCCGTCCCAATTGAGCGGTTTGGTGGATTTGCTTTGGGTGCGGATGGGCTTGATAATGCGCACGCGGTCGATGTGCCAAATCAAGGTCGGCTTCCAATAAATGCTGCGGGCAATGCCTTTTAAGGCTTCATAAGTGGGCACTTGATAGCTGAATTTTTCACCGCCGATTTTGGTTACCGGGTCGGTAAATAAAGCCTGCCGCCCCCACACGCGGAAACTGATTGTGTTATTCATTATTTCTCCTTATAAATCATAGAAATCCATTGGCGCGACCTCATCCGCCGCCAAGCCGTATTCTTCGCTGTAATGGCGTTCGTTTAAATAATAAACGCCTGTATCAGCAATTTCATGTATGGCATTTGATTCAATTAATTTTTTCCACACATTGGGGAACACATTCACGCTAAACCGCTGGGCTTGATTCAGGTAGCCATAAAAAGCCTTGGGCTCATATTCGCCGCACAGCTTGGCAATCAGCGCCTTGCCTTCACCATAGGGCACAATCACGGCGCGGGTGGGCGCATTAATCACTTGAAACGCGCGGCCGGCACTTTTAAACGAGTGCATCAGCAAGGGATATTGCTTGGTTTGGCGGCGTTGGTCGTTTTTTGCCGCGTAGTTGTTGGAGCCGTTGTCACTCAGCCAATCCAAAAGGCTGCCTGAAGCGCTGTTTTTAACGGCATAGGCCATTTCATCGCTGCGCTGGTAAAAATAATATTCAAAATATTGCCGCATGGCCTTTGGCTGCAAAATATCCTGCCCGGCAAACTCGCGCAACACGCGCTCCGCCTGTTGTTGGCCTGCATCAATATCGGGCAGCACTTTTGCCAAGCTCGGCTCTTGCAGGTTCAACACCCACACCCGCCCTTTGCCCGCGTTTTCTCCGTGGCGGTTGCAGCGCCCGGCGGCTTGGGCAATGCTGTCGAGCCCGCCCAAAGCGCGAATCACGCAAGCCATGGAAATATCCACGCCCGCTTCGATTAGTTGGGTGCTGATGCACACTACCGGCAATTTTTGCTCCAAGCGCTGCTTCATTCGCGCAAACAAGGCTTTGCGGTGCGCGGCGCATTGATTGGTGCTCAGGTGAAACAAGGCTTCAGACGGCACATTCTGCTGTTGGCAATATTGATAAAGGGCTTTCGCCCACTTTTTGGTGTTGACGATAAACAGGCAGCTCAAGGCCGTCTGAAACTGCGTCAGCAAAAAAGCGCCTGCTTCATCCACCGACCAGCCGCCGGCTTTTTCGTTAAACTTAATTTCCACGCGCGATAAGTCGGCAAAAAGCTTATCCAAAGCCTGATTTTTGCCCATAATCTCGGCATTGGACGCAAGCTGAAGCAAGCCGCGGGCTTTAACGAGCGCTCTTTTGTCTTCAGGGAATTCGTCCACGCCACACGCGCTGAGCAAAGGCTGGGTGGCGGTGCACAACACCGCGCTGCTGCCGCCAAACTGCACCAGCCAATTGAGGGCATTGCAAAACAGGTGCACGCATTTCACCGGCAGCGTTTGGATTTCATCAAAAATCAGCACGCTGTTGGCCATCGGGTGGATATGCCGCGCGCCGCGGGTGCCGCCGCCAAACCAGGCATCGAGAAACTGCACCATGGTGGTGAACACAATCGGTTTGTTCCAGTTTTCCGACAAGAGTTTGTTTTGCCAGGTTTGCTTTTCCGGATCCAGATTGGAATGGTGCTCCAGCACCCACTCGTCGCCCAGAATATCGCGCACGGCTTCGGCGTTTTGGTCGATAATCGAAGTATAGGGAATGATATAGATAATGCGTTCCAGCCCGTGTGTTTGGGCATGGTGCAAAGCATGGCGCAGGCTGGCCAGCGTTTTGCCGCCGCCGGTGGGCACGGTTAAGGTGTAAATGCCTTGCGCATCGGCGGCTCTTTGCAAGCAATCATCGGCGATTTGGCGGCGGATTTCGTCAATCGGATAGCGCCGCTCAAATTGCGCCAACTTCGCTTCCAGCTTGTTGATGGCCGCTTGCCAATCGGGTTTTTCTTGCAAGCGGCGGATTTCTTTTTGATTTTCCCGCTCGAAATCGGCGCTGTTGATGCGGTCGGCATCAATCAGGCAGCTGAAAAGAAAGCGGGTGAAGCAGCCCAGATAAAATTCTTTGATTTGATGGCAGGCCTGCGCTTCAGGCAGCATCAACACCGCTTTAAGCGGCGCGAGCATCTGCACCAGCAAAGCCTTGTCTGCCAAACCTTCGGCCTGCCGCAACACCGATTCATCGGCATTTTGCAGGCATTCGCTCAAATGGGTGAGGCTGTCGTCTTTATTAAAGCGCTTTTGCCACACCACATTGCCTTCGTCATCGAGGCAATCAATCAAGCCTGCGCCGTGGTGCGAGGCAATGCACAAGCCCAGCATCTGCCCGCATAACACACCGCTTTCTTTCTGCCCCATCGCCGCCAAACGGCGGTAAACCCATTGCGCACCGGCAGTAGAATGATCCACCTTACTGCCGCCGGGCGTGCTTTCTTCATCATCCAAATCCGGATTAATCAAGCCCGTGGCATCGTAAATATATTTTTGGAATTTCAAAGAATATTTGCCGAAATCGTGCATCAGGCCGAGCAATTCACCGGCCAAATCCAAGCCCAGCTTAGCGGCCAGCATTTTGGCGATGGCGGCGGTTTCGGTGAGGTGGGTGGCAAGCGATTGTTTCACATCGCTGCCATGGCGGACGTGGGCGATATATTCTGTTTTCAATGTGTTTCCCCTATTTTTAAAAATAATTAAATTATGCAGCTTGGGTTTTATTGATTTTTTTAAAAATATAACATAATTTATTATGTTATATACACTCATCATTCAATCTGCAATAAAGATGCCGCCTGAACATTTCAGACGGCATCTTTATTACATTTTCGGCTTATTTCATGTCGAATTATTGCTTTAAAAAGGCTTTATGAATCAAGCCTGCCGGCCGCCACATTAACGGATGAATGGTAACCAAACCTTAATCCGCAAACGGTTTTTTCTGCCAATAAGGCTGCCATGTTTTCAGACGGCCTGCCGTTACTTCTTCTCCGTCCAGCTCAAAAAGCAATGCCCCCTGCCTGTCGGTGCGCAAGAGCGTGCCGCCGTGGGCGCGCACTCGCGCTTGCACGGCCGGTGCGGGGTGGTTATACGCATTGGCATAGCCGCTCGAAGCCACGGCATAGCGCGGCGAAACTGCATTTAGAAACGTGCCGGCCGATGAAGAATTGCTGCCGTGATGGCCGAGCAGCAGCACCTGGCTATAAAGTTTTTCGCCATAGCGTGCCACCAGCGCCCGCTCGCCCGCCTGCCCCAAATCGCCGGTGAGCAATAAAGCCGAGCTGCCCGCCAACACACGCAACACGCAGCTTTGGTCGTTGTCGCTTTGGCCGGCAAAATCTTCAGACGGCCTCAAAAACTCAAAATGCACGCTGTTCCATTGCCAGCTTTGCTCTGCGCAATGCTGCGCCTGCGGATAAAACTCAGGCTGCCCCGCCCACAACACCGCCGGCTTTTTCGCCTGCGCCACCGCAGCAAAGCCGCCATCGTGGTCGGCATCTTGATGTGAGAGCACCAACGCATCCAGATGCCGCACGCCCACCGCATTCAGGCTCGGCAGCACCGCCATATTGGCCGCACCCTCGGTGCCCGTGTCAAACAACAGCGCATAATCGGCCGTTTGCAGCCACACCGACAAACCCTGCCCCGCATCCCACACCACCGCTTTCAGACGGCCTTCCGCCACCGGCGGCGGGCGGTAACACACAAAGCCTGCCAACACCAGCAGCGCAAACGGCCGCAAACCCAAGCCGCGCGGCAGCAGCAAAAGCCCCACCGCGGCCACCGAGAGCCCCACCAGCGGCCACGGTGCCGCCGCCACCGCATATTCCGGCGCATGCCCCGCCAGCCAAATCAGCGCGCGCAGAGTGTATTCGCCGGCCGCCGCCGCCAGCCATTGCAAAGGCGGCCACGGCAGCAGCGAAGCGATGAGCGCCAAAGGCACCAACACCCACGAAAACCAAGGAATCGCCAGCGCATTCACCAGCGGGCTGATCAGCGGCAGCGAAGCAAACAACACCCCCAGCGCCACCACCGACAGCAACGACACCGCCCATTGCCCTTCCAGCGCCAATCGCCAGCCGCGCCTGCCCTCATCAAGCCGCCCGAACGACACCCACAGCAAAGCCGCCACCAAACCAAACGAGAGCCAAAAACCCACGCTCAGCGCCGCCGCCGGTGCCATCAGCAGCACCAGCGCCAAAGCCTGCCACCAACCGCGCCACACCGAAGCGCCGCTGCCGCGCCACCATGCCCAAGCCAAGGCCAGCAGCATCAACACGCTGCGTTGTGTCGGCACCGAAAAGCCCGCCAAGCCCGCATAAAGCAAGCCCGCCGCCACAGCAGCCGCCAGCACCCACACGCGCGGCCGGCCGGGCAGATAAGGCGAAAAACGCAGCAGCTTTTTCATCAGCCAGCCCGCCATCAGTGCCACCATGCCCACATGCAGCCCCGAAATGCTCACCAAATGGTTCACCCCCAAAGGCCGAAACGCCTGCCAAGCCTGCGGCGGCAACGCGCCCTGCTCGCCTATGCTCAGCGCCCGCATCAAGCCGAGGCCGTCTGAAAGCGCATGGCCGCGCGTGTCCACCGCCTGCCAGCGGCGGCTGATGTGTTCGCGCCAGCCCAAAAGCGGCGAAACAAGCCCCGCGCTTTCAGACGGCATTTCCAGCCGCTCCTTGCCCAGCGTGCCCATGCCGCCGATGCCACCGGCCAGCGCCCACGCTTCGCGATTGAAACCGGCCGGATTCACCTCGCCCACCGGCGGCCTGATGCGCGCCGCCACACGCCAGCGGCTGCCCGAGGGCCACTCGCGCAACTGATAATCCGAAAGCTGCAAACGATAGCGCCGCCCAGCCTCATCCACCGCATCCGCCGCAAAGCGCACCCGCCGCTCATCGCGCTGTGGCAAATCCGCCACCGTAATCACCAAAGCCACCCCGCCCGCCGCCTGCAACGGCCATTGCGCCGCCAAATCCCGCTCGGTGCGCCACACGCCGTAAGCCATGCCCGCCAACAAAGCACACAGCAACATAAAAGGCTTGCAGCGCCAAGCCACCGCCAGCAAAAGCAGCCACAGCGCCGCCACCGCCGGCCACGCAGGCACGGCAGGCAGCGCAAACGATAAAATCACGCCCAGCGCCCAAAATGGCAACAGATAAGCCCGCAAACGATAATCTCCGCAGCAATGATAATGACGTAAAAATCATATCACCAAAGTTATCAATATGCCTGCATTCAGGCCGTCTGAAAAGCAAAACGCTTTTTTTAAGCCTTAAATAAACCCTTATTGCATCGTATGCCAAGCAACGTGTAGGTACGATTAGCTTTGTCAAAACAAAGCGTAATCGTACGCATGGCACACAAATGCCGTCTGAAACTTTTTTCAGACGGCATTGCTTTATTTTCCACATTCAAAACCAAACAGCTTATTTTTTAGAACGGGTTTCAGACGGCCTAGGGTCTGTTCACATTTTATCCGTGCGTAAGATTTTGAGCGCAAAAGCGCGCTTGCAAGGCAAAAAGCACAGCAAGGTTGAACACCTTGCGCGCATTTTCAACGCAGCAAGCGCGTTTTTGAGCCACAATATTGCCGCGTGATGAAATGTGAACAGACCCTAAAGCCAAACCCTGTATAATGCCGTCTGAAACCATTTTTAAAGCACACCATGGCCAACCAACGATTGATTTACGGCTTTCACGCCGTTAATGCCCGCCTGTGGCAAAACCCGAAAAGCATCACCGAGCTGTATATCCAAGAAGGCAGAAACGATGCCCGCACCCGCGATGTGCTCGAAAAAGCCGCCGCCGAAAACGTGCGCGTACATTTTGCCGATGCCGCGAGGCTCGATGCCATCAGCAAAGGCGCGCGCCATCAGGGCGTGGCCGGCTTTATCGATGCCTCGAAAAACCATGTGCACCTCGAAGACGTGCTCGAAAACCTGAGCGAGCCACCCTTGCTTTTGGTGCTCGACGGCATCACCGACCCGCACAATCTGGGCGCCTGCCTGCGCACCGCCGACGCCATGGGCGTGCACGCGGTGATTGCGCCGAAAGACAAAAGCGCCGGGCTCAACGCCACCGTGAGCAAAGTGGCCTGCGGCGCCGCCGAAACCGTGCCCTACATCACCGTCACCAACCTCGCCCGCACCTTGCGCGAGCTGAAAGAATACGGCATTTGGATCGTGGGCACCGACATGGGCGGCGAGGCCGACCTGTTTCACTGCGCGCTGCCCGAGAGCGTGGCTTGGGTGATGGGCAACGAGGGCGAAGGCATGCGCCGCCTCACGCGCGAGCATTGCGATTTATTGGTGTCGATACCGATGTTCGGCACGGTAGAGAGCATGAATGTTTCCGTGTCCGCCGGCATGGTGTTGAGCGAAACCCGCCGCCAGCGCACCTTAAAAACCGAGCAAGCATAAAACATCAGGCCGTCTGAAAAAGTTTTAGACGGCCTGAACAACATCTTTCTCAAAAACACAAATATCCCCGCCGTTTGCCGGAAATCGGCTCATATTCTGTTATGATTCTTGCAACATGGGCAAAAGGCCTCATATTCAACACACGCCCGCCATCGCAACCAAGCATTGCCCAGGCCGTCTGAAATCCCATCCCGCCAAAAAGGAGCGCTTCTCATGCTGAGCTGGTTTATCGCCGCCGCCCTGATTCTGATTTTCGAATTATTTGTCGGCACCATTTATCTCTTGGTGGTCAGCGCCGCGCTTTTCGGGGCCGGCTTGGCCGAATTATTGTTCGGGCAAACCACCATCAGCGTGCTCACCGCCGCCGTGCTCGCCGCCGTGGGCATTTGGTGGGCAAAAGGCTGGATACGCCGCCACCGCCGCGCGCCCGAAATCGAAGCCGCCCGCAGCGATTTGGATGTCGGCCAAACCGTGCAAATCGTGCGCCATCTGCACGGCAACCAATATGAAGTGTTTTACCGCGGCGCACAATGGCAGGCCGAAGCCGTCGGCTCAAGCGGCGCCAACGATGCGCAAACCGCCGTCATCACCGGCAAAAACGGCAACATCTTGCTGATTCAAATCAATTAATTCACCCATCACACACAAGGAGAACCCTATGGAGCTGCTGCTGAGCTTTCCCCTCTTAATCTTGCTCGCCGTGATTATTTTCGGTTTCAAATCATTCACCGTGGTGCCGCAGCAAGAAGCCTATGTGGTCGAGCGCCTCGGCCGCTTCCACAAAGTGCTCAACCCCGGCCTGAATATCCTGATTCCGTTTATCGACCGCATCGCCTACAAACACACCTTGAAAGAAATCCCGCTCGATGTGCCCAGCCAAGTGTGTATCACCCGCGACAACACCCAGCTCACCGTCGACGGCATCATTTATTTCCAAGTAACCGACCCCAAGCTCGCTTCATACGGCTCCAGCAACTACATCATGGCCATCACCCAGCTGGCGCAAACCACGCTGCGCTCGGTCATCGGCCGCATGGAATTGGACAAAACCTTTGAAGAGCGCGACGACATCAACGCCACCGTAGTGGCCTCGCTCGACCAAGCCGCCATTTCTTGGGGCGTGAAAGTGTTGCGCTACGAAATCAAAGATTTGGTGCCGCCGCAAGAAATTTTGCGCTCCATGCAGGCACAAATCACCGCCGAGCGTGAAAAACGTGCCCGCATCGCCGAATCCGAAGGCCGCAAAATCGAGCAAATCAACCTCGCCAGCGGCCGCCGCGAAGCCGACATCCAGCAATCCGAAGGCGAAATGCAGGCCGCCATCAACGAATCCAACGGCCAACGCATCGCCCAAGTCAACCGCGCCCAAGGTGAAGCCGAAGCCCTACGCCTGGTGGCTGAAGCCAATGCCGACGCCATCCGCGCCGTGGCCGCTGCCCTGCAAAACCCCGGCGGCAACGAAGCGGTGAACCTGAAAGTGGCCGAGCAATATGTGGAAGCCTTCGGCAAGCTCGCCAAAGAAAACAACACCTTGATTATGCCCGCCAACGTGGCCGACATCGGCGCCTTGGTGTCTGCCGGCCTAAAAATTGTGGAAGGCAACAAAATGCCGGCCAAATAAACAGCCGCAGTATAAAAAGGCCGTCTGAAAACTTTTTCAGACGGCCTTTTATGCGCTTGATTGATTTATTGATTTTAAGTGTTTGGTGTTTTATACCCATTCAAAAAAGTAAGCTAAGAAAGCAGAAGCCTGCGGCAATACAGATATAGTGGAATGCATAAAAAAGTGACACAACGGGTAGGTTGGGTTGAAAACCCAACAAGCCCACAGGCCGTCTGAAACTTTGGGTTTATCAACCCAGCCTGCTTCGTTATAGAGCGTAGTTTTGTATAACTTTTTTTGCATTCCACTATAGCAAGTGAATTGAATCATGGTTGCAACCCGCAGGTCGGATACTTGTATCCGACATTTTCCACAGCCTTGATGCTTGTTCTGCGAACAAGTGTCGGATTCGAGAATCCGGCCTACGCACCGCTGAAAGATTGCAGTGATTCAAAGATTTCCACTCGCTCGAATAATCAAGCGGCAATTGTTCAAGGCCGTCTGAAAAAACCTTTCAGACGGCCTTGAATGCTTACTCGACAAACAAATCAGCGCCGAACTTTTCTGCTACATGCGCGCCAATTCGCGCTGCAAAGCCTGAATATTCTGCTGGCGGTCGAGCACGCTGCCTTGCAGGCGGTGAACCAATTGCTGGTTAACCGAGCCGCCTTGGGCGGTGCGGGCGGACGTGAGTGCTTGTTGGTCGCTGGAAAGCGCTTGGCGCTCGTTGGCCAGCTCTTGCTGCAAAATGGCACGCCGGCCGTTGCTGCCGGCTGCTTTCGGCGCAGCGGGCACCACCGGCGCGGCGGCGGTTTGCACATTGCGCGGCGCGGCGGCTTTGGCGGTACGGCTCTTGGCCGGTGCCGGTGGCTGTGCGGCAGGCTCGCTGCGCGCTTGCGGGGCATCGTAGCGCAGGCTGCTGTAGCGGCCTATCGGCGGCAAATCGGCGCTGTGGCAATTGCCGCTGGGCTTGGTGGTGTAGGTCACACGGCCGTTGGCGGTGCAGGTGTAAATTTTGCCGGCATGGGCAAGCTGCATGGGCAGCAGGCCGATGGCCAATGTGCTCAGGGTAAGTAATGTTTTCATGGTGCAGGTTTTGTGCTGGGTAATGCGGCGGGAAAGCCTTTATGGCCGCGCCCTTTTTCAGAGGTTTTCTTAGGTGTGCTTGCGGCTTTGTGCTTGGCAGCCTGCCGCACCGGCTGGGATTGATTTTTTTTGGCCGGGCTTTTGCGGGTTTGCTTTTTGGAAGCGGCGGCTTTGCGGGGCGCGGCTTTGGTTTGACTGGCGGTGTAGGCGCTGATTTTCGGCAACGCGGCCTGCTCGCGGCAATCGGGCTGCGGCTCTGAGGTGTAAACTCGGCTGCTGCCGCTATCGCAGTGATACACGGGCGCCGCATCGGCTGCGGCAATGCCACCACTCAACACAGCAAATAAAATGGCTGATTTAAGCCACATAACGCCCCCTTATTCTCAAACATCAAACAAAGCTGCCGGCCTCGATTTCGCGATGGATTTGCTCCAATTCTTCTTGCCAAGCCAGCCAATTTTCTTCCAACTGGGATAATTTTACTTTGACTTCGGCCAATTGCGCGAGTGTTTGCTGCAAACGGGCTTTATTTTCATCAAGATACGCATCTTCTTGTGCCAAAAATGCTTCACACTCGGCCTGCTCGCCCCCCAAACGTGCCATCTCTTTTTCGGCTTTGTCGATTTGCTGCTGCACAGGTTTGACGCGGCGGGCTTTTTCCTGGCGGATTTGCGCTTCCTGGCGTTTGGCCTCTTTGCGGCTTTGGCCGGGCGTGGATGCGGCGGGCGCAGCGGCGGCGTTTTCCTGCGCTAGGCGCCAGAGGCGGTAGTCGTTCAAATCGCCGTCGAATTCGTTCAGACGGCCTTGGTGAATCAGCAAAAACTGATCGGTGGTGGCCTCCAGCAGGCTGCGGTCGTGCGACACCACAATCAATGCGCCTTGAAAACTTTGCAGGGCGAGCGTGAGCGCGTGGCGCATGTCTAAATCGAGGTGGTTGGTGGGCTCGTCGAGCAGCAATAAATTGGGCTTTTGCCACACAATCATCGCCAGCGCGAGCCGCGCTTTTTCACCGCCGGAAAAAGGTTCGATGGCCTGCAAAGCCATGTCGCCGACAAAGTGGAAGCCGCCGAGAAAATTGCGGATTTCCTGCTCCCGCACTTCAGGCGACAGCTGTTGGATGTGCCACACGGGGCTTTGGTCTGCACGCAAAGTGTCGAGCTGGTGCTGGGCGAAATAGCCGATATTGAGTTTGTCGGCGCGGATAATCTGCCCGCTCAAGGGCTTGAGGCCGTCTGAAAGCGCTTTAATCAAGGTAGATTTGCCGCTGCCGTTTACGCCGAGCAAGCCGTAGCGCGCGCCGCTTTCGAGCGAAAGATTGATGTCGTGCACCACGGCTTTGCCCTCATAGCCCAAGTTGATTTGGTCGAGCTTGAGCAAGGGGTTGGGCAGATGGGCGGGGGTGTCGAATTCGAATGAAAATTCGCTGTCCAAATGCGCCGGTGCGATGCGCTCCAGCCGCGCCAGCGCTTTCATGCGGCTTTGCGCCTGCACGGCTTTGGTGGCTTTGGCTTTGAAGCGGTCGATAAACGATTGCAGGTGCTTGATTTGGGTTTGCTGCTTTTGGTAAGCCGATTGCTGCTGCGCCAGGCGCTGGGCGCGCTCGGTTTGGTAGAAATCATAATTGCCGCCGTATTGGCTGAGCTTTTGCTGTGCCAATTCCACGGTTTGGGTGGTGGTGGCGTTGAGAAAATCGCGGTCGTGCGAGATGATGATTTGGGTGCACGGCAGATTGGCCAAATGGTTTTCCAGCCACAGCACGGTTTCTAAATCGAGGTGGTTGGTGGGCTCATCAAGCAGCAGCAAATCGGCGCGGCACATCAAGGCCTGCGCCAGATTCAAGCGCATGCGCCAGCCGCCGGAAAAGGCTTTTACCGGCTGCATGTGCTCTTCTTGCGCAAAGCCCAGCCCGTTGAGCAGCTTGGCTGCCCGCGCGGGTGCCGTGTAGGCATCGATTTCTTCCAACCGGGCATGGTACTCGGCGATTTTCATGCCCTCGTTGGCGGCTTCGGCTTCGGCCAAGGCCGTCTGAAAGGTTTGCAATTGCCTATCGCCCTGCAACACATAATCGAGCGCGGAAACATCCAGCGCCGGCGTTTCCTGCGCCACAGAGGCCAGGCGCCAATGTTTGGGCAGTTGCACTTCGCCGCCATCGGCGCTGATTTCGCCTTTTATCAGGGCAAACAGGCTGGATTTGCCGGTGCCGTTTTTGCCGATCAAGCCCACGCGCTGATTGGGGTTGATGGTGAGGTTGGCTTTGTCGAGCAACACTTTCAGGCCGCGTTGCAGGGTGAGGTTTTTGATTTCTATCATGAATGTGGCGGTGTGCAAAAAAGCAGGCAAAGGGGTTATTTTACCTGATTTGCCGATAATGTTTGCCAAACGGCGGCATATATTTTCAGACGGCCTCAGTTTTTTAATTTGCCGTATTTTTTTGTTTGCGCCGCCCAACTCAGATAAAAAACGGCACACCTGAAAAAGGTGCGCCGCTTGTTTAACGCTTGAGAACCGCTATTTTGGCAGTGGTTTGGTTTTAGTCCTCTTGCGCCCCGCTTTGCAGGTAATTGGGCAGGCCGATGCTGCTAATCAATTCCTGCTGGGTTTCCAGCCAGTCGATGTGCTCTTCGTTGGTGTCTTTCTGCTTTTCCAACAAAGCGCGGCTGACATAATCCTGCTTCTCTTCACACAGCGCGATGGCTGCCGTGAGCGCTTCGTGTTTTTCGCGCTCTTTGGTTAAATCACAAGCGATGATTTCGGCAGGCGCTTCGCCAATCAGAAGCTTGCCCAATTCTTGCAGGTTGGGCAGGCCTTCGAGCAGCAGCACGCGCTCGATAATTTCATCGGCCGCTTTCATTTCGGTGATGGATTGTTTGTAAAAATGCTCGCCCAGCTCTTCAAAACCCCAGTTTTTCAGAATGCGTGCGTGCAGGAAATACTGGTTGATGGTTACCAGCAGCAAGCCGAGATTTTTATTCAGCTCGCGAATTACCATACGGTCGCCTTGCATGATTTTTCCTCTCTTATTAATTTAATGTGGTGTGTTTAGGGTGCGTCAAACTTAGAGCTGGCTTTGCAGATAGTTTTGCAGGCCGATCAAATCAATCAGGCGCAGCTGCTGCTCCAGCCAATGGGCGTGGTCTTCTTCGGTGTCTTTCAATTGGCCGACCAACAAATCGCGGGTAACGTAATCTTGCTTTTCCTCGCACAAGGCGATGCCTTTTTTGAGGTGGTCGCGCACTTCATACTCGGTGTTTAAATCGGCTTTGAGCATTTCCACCACGTCTTTGCCCACGGTGATTTTGGCCGGCACCATATTGGGTGTGCCCTCCAGCATCAAAATGCGGCGGATAAAGGCTTCGGCGTGCTGGGTTTCATCTTCCATTTCGTGGCCGATGCGCTCGAAAAGTTTGTTGTAGCCCCATTCGGCATACATGCGCGAGTGAATGAAATATTGGTCGCGCGCGGCCAATTCGCCTGCGAGCAATTCGTTCATATAAGCGATAACTTCTTGATTGCCTTTCATAATCTTTCCTTTCGATGTGGTGGCGCCGCTTGGGCGTTGACAAGGCCGTCTGAAAGCGCCTTTTGGTGATGTGCGTCAATCTTTGTGATGATTTGAATTCTAGCAAACTTTCTACTTTTTTCAAATTTTCTATTTAAAATACAAATAATTATCAAATATAACAACATCAAAAAAAGGCCGTCTGAAAAGCTAGCGGCCTGTTTACGCTGATATTTTGTTGCTTATGATATTGAGAACCTATCACATAAAGTTTATTAATTTACGTTTTTTAACCAACATCGCCCAAAACACGCCCCAAGCCGTGCCACAGAGCTGCCATAAAACCGTGTTATAATCCGCAGTTACTTTTTATTATCACATCAAACAAGGCATATAAACCGCCATGAAACAAATCCGCAACATCGCCATTATCGCCCACGTCGATCACGGCAAAACCACCCTGGTCGACCAATTATTGCGTCAATCAGGCACCTTCCGCAGCAACCAGCACGTTGACGAGCGCGTGATGGACAGCGGCGACATCGAAAAAGAGCGCGGCATCACCATTTTGGCCAAAAACACCGCCATCGAATACGAAGGCTACCACATCAATATCGTCGACACCCCCGGACACGCCGATTTCGGCGGCGAAGTGGAGCGCGTGTTGGGCATGGTCGATTGCGTGGTGCTGCTGGTGGATGCGCAAGAAGGCCCGATGCCGCAAACCCGTTTTGTGACCAAAAAAGCCTTGGCGCTGGGCTTGCGCCCGATTGTGGTGATCAACAAAATCGACAAGCCGAGCGCGCGCCCGAGCTGGGTGGTCGACCAAACATTTGAATTGTTTGACAAATTGGGCGCCAGCGACGAGCAGCTCGATTTTCCCATTGTTTACGCTTCCGGCCTCTCCGGCTTTGCCAAACTGGAAGAAGAAGACGACAGCACCGATATGCGCCCGCTGTTTGAAACCATCCTCAAACACACCCCGCCGCCCTCAGGCAGCGCCGATGCGCCGTTGCAGCTACAAATCTCGCAACTCGATTACGACAGCTACACCGGCCGCCTAGGCATCGGCCGCATCCTCAACGGCCGCATCAAGCCCGGCCAAGTGGTGGCGGTGATGAACCACGAAAAACAAGTGGCACAAGGCCGCATCAACCAACTGCTCGGTTTCAAAGGCCTCGAGCGTGTGGCACAAGATGAAGCCGAAGCCGGCGAAATCGTGATTATTTCCGGCATCGACGACATCGGCATCGGCGTGACCATTTGCGAAAAAGACAACCCCGTGGGCGTGCCCATGCTCAGCGTCGATGAGCCCACCCTCACCATGGACTTTATGGTGAACACCAGCCCCTTGGCCGGCACCGAAGGCAAATTCGTCACCAGCCGCCAAATCCGCGACCGCCTGCAAAAAGAGCTGCTCACCAACGTGGCCTTGCGAGTGGAAGACACCGAAGATGCCGACATCTTCCGCGTGTCCGGCCGCGGCGAATTGCACCTCACCATTTTGCTGGAAAACATGCGCCGCGAAGGCTTTGAATTGGCCGTGGCCAAGCCGCGCGTGGTGTATCGCGACATCAACGGCGAAAAATGCGAGCCTTATGAAAACCTCACCGTCGATGTGCCCGACGACAACCAGGGCGCGGTGATGGAAGAACTGGGCCGCCGCCGCGGCGAGCTCACCAATATGGAAAGCGACGGCCACGGCCGCACCCGCCTCGAATACCACATGCCCGCCCGCGGCCTGATCGGCTTTCAAGGCGAATTCATGACCATGACGCGCGGCACCGGCCTGATGAGCCATGTGTTTGACGACTACGCCCCGGTAAAACCCGATATGCCCGGCCGCCACAACGGCGTGTTGGTATCGCAAGAGCAAGGTGAAGCCGTGGCTTATGCATTGTGGAACTTGGAAGACCGCGGCCGCATGTTTGTATCGCCCGGCGACAAAATCTACGAAGGCATGATTATCGGCATCCACAGCCGCGACAACGACTTGGTGGTGAATCCGCTCAAAGGCAAAAAGCTCACCAACGTGCGCGCCAGCGGCACCGACGAAGCCGTGCGCCTCACCACGCCGGTGAAGCTCACCCTTGAGAGCGCCGTGGAATTTATCGACGATGATGAATTGGTGGAAATCACCCCGCAATCCATCCGCCTGCGCAAACGCTGGCTGCAAGAGCACGAGCGCCGCAAACATTTTAAAAAGCTCGATTGATTAGTCAATTGAAAGCAAGGCCGTCTGAAAAAGTTTCAGACGGCCTTGCTTTTAACAAATCCCTTGATAAGCCCCCAAACCACCCCATATTAACGCCTATTCCTTCAATCGACACGGAAAACACATGAAACGCATAATCGCCCTGGCCGCCCTTTCCGCCTTCGCGCTGGCCGCCTGCAAAGACGACACCCAAGCCCAGCTGCAAGCGCAGCAAAAGCAAATCGAAGCGCTGCAACAACAGCTTACCCAGCAAAACCAAGCCGGCCAGGCCGCGCAAGACGACACCGTGTATCAGCTCAACGCCGATGCCGTGGCTTCCACCATTCCGGCCGAATTCCAAAACGGTAACAACGGCGAGCCGGTAACCGGCACCGACGGCCAGCAATATGTTTACGACCAATCCAGCGGCAGCTGGCTGCTGCAAAGCCTCATTGGCGCGGCCGCCGGCGCCATGCTCGGCAATATGCTGGCCAACAAATTCAGCAAAGCGCCCGCCAATTCGCCGGCCGCCCAGCAAGTGCGCAACAATTACCACCAATCGGCGCAATTCCGCGGCCAGAGCAGCCAGCAGCTCAACACCCGCACCGTGCCCGCGCAAAATGCCAACCGCGCCGCCAACCCCAACTACCGCCAAGCGCAGCAAGCCCAGCCCAACCACCGCAAGCCGCAGCGCCGCAGCTTCGGCCGCCGCCGCTAACCGGCACCATCAAACGGCACTATTGCCCTTTCAGACGGCCTGTTTCATAGTAAAATAGGCCGTCTGAATCTTTTCTGCCCATTCCATTCAAGGAAGCATCATGAGCCAACACCACAAACTGATTATTCTCGGCTCCGGCCCCGCCGGCTACACCGCCGCCGTTTACGCCGCCCGCGCCAACCTGCACCCCGTGATCATCACCGGCATCGCCCAAGGCGGCCAGCTGATGACCACCACCGATGTAGACAACTGGCCCGCCGACCCGCAAGGCGTGCAAGGGCCCGAGCTGATGGCGCGCTTTCAGGCGCACGCCGAGCGCTTCGGCACCGAAATGATTTTCGACCAAATCCACAGCGTGGATTTACAGCACCGCCCTTTCACACTCAAAGGCGATGCGGGCGAATACACCTGCGACGCGCTGATTATCGCCACCGGCGCATCAGCCAAATACCTCGGCCTACCCGGCGAGCAGATTTTCGCCGGCAAAGGCGTGTCGGCCTGCGCCACCTGCGACGGCTTTTTCTATAAAAAACAAGACATCGCCGTGGTCGGCGGCGGCAACACCGCCGTAGAAGAAGCGCTTTATTTAGCCAATATCGCCAACACCGTCACCCTCATCCACCGCCGTGACACCTTCCGTGCCGAAAAAATCATGGTCGACAAACTGATGCAGCGCGTGGCCGAAGGCAAAATCATCCTCAAGCTCAACGCCACCCTGGAAGACATTCTCGGCAACGACATGGGCGTAACCGGCGCGCGCCTGCTCTATAAAGACGGCAGCCGCGAAGATTTGGCCGTGAGCGGCGTGTTTATCGCCATCGGCCACCAGCCCAACACCGAAATCTTCAAAGGCCAGCTCGATATGGATGCCACCGGCTACCTGAAAACCCGCGGCGGCAGCGCCGACAACGTGGGTGCCACCAATATCGAAGGCGTATGGGCCGCCGGCGATGTGAAAGACCACACCTACCGCCAAGCCGTCACCAGCGCCGCCTCCGGCTGCCAAGCTGCGCTTGATGCTGAGCGCTGGCTAGACAGCCAGCATTAAGCGCAATCTTGCGGTAATAAAAAGGCCGTCTGAAAGTTTTTCAGACGGCCTTTTGCATCACATTGATTCCATCACATCAAAACCGCTTTAGTTTTTAAACACCAGCCTGCCGTGATCGGCTTCAACTTTAATGCTGCTGTCGGCCGGATAGCGACCTTCCAAAAGCGCTTTGGCCAGCGGGTTTTCGATTTCCGACTGAATTGCGCGTTTGAGCGGGCGGGCGCCATACACGGGGTCGAAGCCGGCTTCGGCGATGATGTCCAGCGCGGCATCGTCCACATGCAGATGCAGGTTTTGGGCGGCCAGGCGTTTTTCGAGACTGCGCAGCTGGATTTTGGCGATGCTGCGGATATTGGCCTGATCCAAGCCGTGGAACACCACCACTTCGTCGATACGGTTGATCAGCTCGGGGCGGAAATGCGCTTTCACGTCTTCCATCACCACTTCTTTGAGCGCTTCGTAATCGTGGGTGCCCATTTGCTGGATGTGCTGGCTGCCGATATTGGAAGTCATCACAATCACGGTGTTTTTAAAGTCTACCGTGCGCCCTTGGCCGTCGGTGAGGCGGCCGTCGTCGAGCACTTGCAGCAAAATGTTAAACACATCGGGGTGGGCTTTTTCCACTTCGTCGAGCAAAATCACGCTGTAAGGCTTGCGGCGCACCTGCTCGGTGAGGTAGCCGCCCTCTTCATAGCCCACATAGCCCGGCGGCGCGCCGATCAGGCGGGCAACGCTGTGTTTTTCCATGTATTCCGACATATCGATGCGGATTAAATGGTCTTCACTGTCAAACAAAAAGCTCGCCAGCGTTTTGCACAATTCGGTTTTGCCCACGCCGGTGGGGCCTAAAAATAAGAAGCTGCCGTAAGGTTTATTGGGGTCGGCCAGGCCGGAGCGCGAGCGGCGGATGGCGTCGGACACGGCGCGCACGGCTTCATCCTGCCCCACCACGCGCGCATGCAGCACATCTTCCATTTTCAAGAGCTTTTCACGCTCGCCTTCCATCATTTTGGCCACCGGAATGCCGGTGATGCGCGACACGATTTCGGCCACTTCGTCGGCACCCACTTTGGTGCGGAAAAGCTTGTTGGCCTGCTTGGCTTCGGGGTTGCTCTCTGCCGATTGCAGCTGCGCGCCCAGCTTGGGCAGTTCGCCGTATTCCAACTCGGATGCACGGCCGAAATCGCCTTGGCGCTTGGCCTGCTCGATTTTCACTTTAATATCGTCGATTTGTTTTTTGATGTCGGCGGTGCTGGAAGAAGACGCTTTTTCGGCTTTCCAGATTTCATCCAAATCGGCGTATTCTTTTTGCAGGCCGCTGATTTCTTCGTCGATCAGCACCAAGCGTTTTTTGCTCGCCTCGTCGCTTTCTTTTTCAACGTGCATTTTTTCCATGCGCAATTGGATGATGCGCCGGTCGAGCTTATCCATCTGCTCGGGTTTGCTGTCGAGTTCCATTTTGATGCGGCTGGCCGCTTCGTCAATCAAATCAATCGCTTTATCGGGTAAAAAGCGGTCGGTGATGTAGCGGTCGCTCAATTCGGCGGCAGCCACAATCGCCGGGTCGGTGATGTCGATGCCGTGGTGGATTTCATAGCGCTCTTGCAGACCGCGTAAAATGGCAATGGTGTCTTCCACGCTCGGCTCGCTCACCAGCACTTTTTGGAAACGGCGCTCCAGCGCGGCATCTTTTTCAATATATTGGCGGTATTCATCGAGCGTGGTGGCGCCGATGCAGTGCAATTCGCCGCGCGCCAAGGCAGGTTTCAGCATATTGCCGGCATCCATCGCGCCATCGGTTTTGCCCGCACCCACCAAGGTGTGGATTTCATCAATAAAAATCAGGGTTTGGCCGTCGTCTTTGGCCAAATCGTTGAGCACGGCTTTGAGCCGCTCTTCAAATTCGCCGCGATATTTGGCACCGGCAATCAGCGCGGCCAAATCGAGCACCAGCAGGCGCTTGTTGCGCAGGCTGTCGGGCACTTCGCCATCCACGATGCGCTGAGCCAGGCCTTCCACAATCGCGGTTTTGCCCACGCCGGGCTCGCCGATGAGCACGGGATTATTCTTGGTGCGCCGTTGCAGCACCTGAATGGCGCGGCGGATTTCATCGTCGCGGCCGATCACGGGGTCGAGCTTGCCTTCGCGGGCGCGCTCGGTTAAATCAAGCGTGTATTTGCTCAAGGCTTCACGTTGGTCTTCGGCATTGGGGTTGTCCACGGTTTCTCCTCCACGCACTTCATCAATGGCTTCGTTTAATTTGCTCTCGGTAATGCCGGCGTTTTTCAGAATTTTGCCGGTGGTGCCGTTTTCCTGCACCAGCGCCAGCAAAAACAATTCGCTGGCAATATAGGCATCGCCGCGCTTCGCGGCGGCTTTGTCCATCAGGTTTAAGGTGTTTTGCAGCTCGCGGCTGGGCAGAATTTCACCGCCCTGCCCCGACACTTTGGGCAGCGCATCAAGCTGTTGCTGCAAAGCGCGCTTGATTTGCGCCACATTGCCGCCGGCCTTCACCAAGAGGGCAGACATGCCGCTGTCGGCATCATCCAGCAGCGCTTTCAACACAAAACCGGCTTCCAAATAGCCGCAATCCTGCGCCAAAGCCAAACTCTGCCCGGTTTGTAGGGCTTGCTGGAATTTGGCGGTTAATTTATCAAATCTCATCAATACACTCCTTATATCGCTATAGATCAATGGTCGAATAAAAGCCATATGGGTATGGCCGGCGTAAACTCAACAGCTTATGGATATGTATTTCACACATTATTTTAATTTTTATTATAACCATATGAAATATATAAAAATAAAATCTAAATTTTCTATGGATAAGATATTTTCATTTATATTTAAATTAAGTGCAACATAAACGCGTTCTTCGGGCCGCCACAGCTTTATCATACAACAAGCCAACCTCAAGGAAAACAGCAACCGCCATCAGGCCGCAGCATCGGCAGCGCGATAAATTGCGCTATAATCAACCACTCTTTTCAGACGGCCTCTTTCCACGGCACACACCATGAAGCTCAACCCCCAGCAGCAACAAGCCATTCATTATCTCGGCGGCCCCTTATTCGTGCTGGCCGGTGCCGGCAGCGGCAAAACCCGTGTGATCACCGAAAAAATCGCCTATATGATCACCCAAAAAGGCTGGCCGCCGCACAATATCGCCGCCATCACTTTTACCAACAAAGCCGCCAAAGAAATGCAGGAGCGCATCGGCGGCATGTTGAGCAAAAAAGCCATGCGCGGGCTCACCGTGTGCACTTTTCACTCTTTAGGCATGCGCATGCTGCGCGAAGAAGCGCCGCACATCGGCTATAAAAAGAATTTCTCCATTCTCGATGCCACCGACAGCAGCAAAATCATCAACGAATTATTGGGCAGTAGCGGCCGCGAAGCCGTATTTAAAGCGCAGCACCAAATCTCACTGTGGAAAAACGATCTGCAAACGCCCGAGCAGGCGCTGCAAGCGGCGGCCAACGAATGGGAGCGCCAAATCGCCGTGATTTACGCCGGCTACCAAGCCACATTAGAAAGCTATCAAGCCGTTGATTTCGATGACTTAATCCGCCTACCCACCTTATTGTTGCAGCGCAACAGCGAAGTGCGCCACAAATGGCAGCTGCGGCTGCGCTATCTTTTGGTGGACGAATGCCAAGACACCAACACCTGTCAATACGCGCTGATGCGCCTTCTCACCGGCGCTGAGGGCATGTTTACCGCCGTGGGCGACGACGACCAAAGCATCTACGCCTGGCGTGGCGCCAATATGGAAAACCTGCGCCTGCTGCAAACCGACTATCCGCAGCTCAAAATCATCAAGCTCGAGCAAAACTACCGCTCTAGCGCGCGCATTCTCAAAGTGGCCAACCAAGTGATTGCCAATAATCCCAAGCTTTTTCCCAAAACATTATGGTCGCAATACGGCCTGGGCGAGCCTGTGAAAGTGGTGGCCTGCCAGCACGAGCAGCACGAAGCCGAAGTGGTCACCGGCTACATCAGCCGCCAAAAGCTCATCGGCGGCGACAAAGTGAATTATGCCGATTTTGCCATTCTCTATCGCGGCAACCATCAGGCGCGCGTGTTTGAAGAAGCGCTGCGCGCCGCCCGCATTCCCTATCAGCTCTCCGGCGGCCAAAGCTTTTTCGACAAAGCCGAAATCAAAGATGTGCTCGCCTACATCCGCCTATTGGCCAACCCCGACGACGACCCCGCCTTTCTGCGCGCCGCCACCACGCCTAAGCGCGGCATCGGCGACACCACCTTGGGCAAGCTCAACGAATATGCACGCCAACACAGTTGCAGCCTGTTTCAGACGGCCTCGAGCATGGAAGCCTTGGCTGAGCTCAACAGCAAAAGCCGCGAGCATCTGCAACAATTTATGCAGCTGATGCACGATTACCAAAGCCGCGCCGAACAAGAGCCTGCGGGTGCCTTGGTGCAAAGCCTGCTCGCCGACATCGGCTACGAAGCCCATCTGCTGGGCAGCGAAGAAGGCAAAGCCGGCGAAATCAAATGGCGAAACGTGCAGGATTTGGCCGGCTGGCTCACACGCAAAGGTGAAGAAGACGGCAAAAACATCATCGAAATCGCCCAAACCATCGCCCTGATGACCCTACTCGAAGGCCGCGACGATGAAGAAGTGGATGCCGTGAAAATGTCTACCCTGCATGCTTCCAAAGGGCTGGAATATCCGTTTGTGTTTCTGGTCGGCTGCGAAGAAGGCCTGTTTCCCCACGGCGACAGCGTTGAAGAGGGCAACCTCGAAGAAGAGCGCCGGCTGATGTATGTGGGCATCACCCGCGCCAAACGCCAGCTCACGCTCACTTATTGCGTCAAACGCAAAAGGCAGGGGCAATGGCAGTTTCCCGAGCCCAGCCGCTTTATCGACGAAATGCCGCAGGAAGACCTGAAAATATTGGGGCGCAAAGGTGGTGAGCCGATTATAGACAAAGCCGAGGGCAAAAGCCGCCTCGCCGGCCTCACTGCCATGTTGGCGCAAAAAAGCAAAGAATGAAGCGCAGATGCCGTCTGAAAGCTTTCAAACGGCATTTCTGTTTCATTCGCCCAATCACACTTTACTTTGCAAAGCTAATCGTATCTACGTCCGCTTTCGACCGAGGTGCGCACACCGCACTTTTTGCGGCGTAAGCGGGTAGGTTGGGTTGAAAACCCAACAAGCCGACAGGCCGTCTGAAACCTTGGGTTTATCAACCCAATCTACGCTATTGCAGAATACAGTTTAGTGTCACTTTTTCTTGCATGCCACTATATGCATAAAACAAACCCGTATAAAACATAAAGGCCGTCTGAAAACCTTTCAGACGGCCTGTTTGATAAAACCAATCAATTTTTCTTTTTACTCGCCACATTCAAAATGCAGCCCAACACAAAGCCCGCCGCCGCAGGCATCAGCCAGCCCAGGCCGATATCATAGAGCGGCAAAGCATTGTTGATGGCCGCCGCCGCTTCATCACTGAAGCCGAAAGCGGTTTTATAGGCATCGAGCAAGCCCACCACCAAAGTGGCGAAAATGGTGCACACATACACCAAGCGGCTGCCGCCGAACAATTTATCGAGGAAGGCCAGCAGAATAATCACCACCGTAAGCGGATAAAGCAGCATCAGCATCGGAATCGAAAAGCTGATAATCCCGGCCAAACCTTTATTCGCCAGCAGGCAGGAAACCAACGTAAACACAATCGCAAAATGCCGGTAAGACACGCGCGGCCAAATGCGGTTGAAATATTCCGCACACGAGGTAATCAAGCCCACCGATGTGCTCAAACACGCCAAAAACACAATGGCCGCCAGCAAAATATTGCCGCTCATGCCGAAATAATGCTGCGCCACCTGCGAGAGCACCGCCGCGCCATTGCCCAACATGCCAAACAAGCCCACGCTGCTCGCGCCCATATAGGCAATCAGCGCATACACCAGCGCCAAACAGGCCGCCGCCAACACACCGGCGCGGATGGTGAGCGAAGTGAGCGCTTTTTTATCGCTCACACCGCGCGCGCGGATAGAGTCGATCACAATAATGGCAAACACCAGCGAAGCGAGCGCATCCATGGTGTTGTAGCCTTCCAAAAAGCCTTTCACCAGCGGCCGGGTCACAAATTCGCCCTGCGCCGCCTGAAAATCTCCCATCGGCCACAACACCGAAGCGCCCACCAACACCGCAATACACAGCAGCAAAAACGGCGTCAGCACCTTGCCGATGCGGTCGATCAGCTTGCCCGGCGACATCGCCAGCCAATAAGACACCGCAAAAAAAGCAATGCTGAACACAGCCAGCGCCCAAGTGCGCTGCGATTCGGAAGGCTCGCCCAAAAACGGCACCACGCCGATTTCAAACGACACCGTGGCCGTGCGCGGAATGGCAAACAAAGGGCCTATCGACAAATAAAGCAACACCGCAAACAACAGCCCGTAAAGTGGCGTCACACGCGAAGCGAGCTCTTGCACATCGCGCGAGCCCGAATAGCCGATGGCGGCCACGCCCAAAAGCGGCAAACCCGCGCCGGTGAGCATAAAGCCCAACATCGCCGACACAATATGCTCACCTGCCTGCTGCCCCATGGCCGCAGGAAAAATCAAATTGCCCGCACCGAAAAACAGCGCAAACAGCATCAGGCCGGTCGCCCAAAACAAAGATTTATCACCGGCCGCGGGAGTAGAGGTTGCCATACACACACCTTCTTATTTTATCAATCGGTTCAACACGTTGGCGCACCAAACATCCGGCGCCGGCAGGCTTTCAGACGGCCTCGGCATCCGATGGCGCGAGCACGTCAAAAACGCTGCAAAAGGGTGGAATATAACAGATTTTTTACAGAAAATGGCATTTCCTGTGTTGCGCCGTATCCGCTATTTTTACTGCCCCGCCCAATCATTCAAATTTAACACGATGATTTTAAAAATAAATAAAGGCCGTCTGAAACTTTCAGACGGCCTATTCTGCTGATCAACACAACCCGTGCCGCAAACCTCAACCTTCCGGCTTTTCCAGCCAAATCAGGCTCACCATGCGGCCGGTTTGGCCGTCGCGGCGGTAAGAGAAAAACGTGTCGCGCTCGAGCACCGTGCAATGCGTGCCGCCGTAAATCTGCGTCACGCCCTCGCGTTGCAGCCGCAGCCGCGCCAGCGCATAAATATCGGCCAAATACTTGCCGCCGCCAATCGGCTCGAATGCGGCTTCGGCTTGCGGCAGCGGCAGGCAGAATGTGTCGAACACATCCTGCCCCACTTCAAACGCATCCGGGCCGATGGCAGGGCCCAGATAAGCCATGATTTCCGCCGCCGGCACGCCCATAGCGGCCACGGTGTTTTCCAACACACCCGCCGCCAACCCGCGCCAGCCGGCATGCGCCGCGCCCACCACGGTGCCGGCGCGGTCGCAAAAAAGCACCGGCAGGCAATCGGCCGTCATCACCGCGCAGGCGGCCGCACCGCTGCGGTCGACGGCGGCATCGGCATCCGGCGCGGTGTGCACACTTTGCGCGGCTTCCACCACATCGGGGCTGTGAATCTGATTGAGATAAGCCACCGGCCGCCCTGCTTCGGCCGCCACGAGCGCCCGATTATGTGCCACATCGGCAGGCGCATCGCCCACATGCGCGCCCACATTCAAGCCGGCAAAAGGCGCTCTGCTCACACCGCCTTTGCGGGTGGTGAGCAGCGTTTTCACCTGCGCCGGTGCCGGCCAATCGGCGCGCAAAAACGGTGTGTCGTATTGCGGCAGGCCGATGGCGGCGTTTAAATCCAGATTCAGTTTTTGGCTCATGTTGTGCTTTCGCGGTTTCAGACGGCCTTGTATCTATCGGCTTTTTATCAACAAAACGAAAGGCCGTCTTATACCAATTCAAAAAAGTAAGCTAACAAGGCGGAAGCCTGCGACAGTACAGATAGTACGGCAAGGCGAGACAACGAAGTTAGGTTATTTTTTTGGATTGGTATGAAAAGTTAATCTTTCACATACATCACTTCAACATCATAATCGTCGTCGTCCCAATCATCATCGTCATCGTCGATTTTGTTTTGCCATTCTACTTCGTTGCTCAGCGAAGAATCCAACCCGGCTTCGAGGCGCAGCACCGACAATAAATGATACATATCGTCCGGAATCGGCGCTTCAAACTGCACGGTTTCGCCCGTTTGCGGGTGCACAAAGCTCAAGCGGTAAGCGTGCAGCGCCTGGCGCGCCAGCCCTTTCACTGCGTCTTTGGCCACATCGGAGCAGGCATGGCGCGGGTTGCCATACACCGCATCGCCCGCGAGCGGGTGGTTGGCTTCGCGCATGTGCACGCGGATTTGGTGGGTGCGGCCGGTTTCCAGCGCGCATTCGATATAGCTGTGCGCCGGATAGCGCTCCAGCACTTTCACATGCGTAACCGCCTCTTTGCCGCCGAATTTCACCACCGCCATTTTCAGGCGGTTGTGCGGGTCGCGTCCGATTAAGGTGTCGATTTTGCCGTCAAACGGCACCACGCCGTTGGCCACGGCGCGATAAATGCGCTTCACCGTGCGCGCCTGCAATTGCTGCACCAGATGGTTTTGCGCCGGCAGCGTTTTGGCCACCACCATCAGACCGCTGGTGTCTTTATCGAGCCGGTGCACAATGCCGGCGCGCGGAATCTGCGCCAGCGCGGGGTTGTGTGCCAAAAGGCCGTTGAGCAGCGTGCCGCTCCAATTGCCTGCTGCCGGGTGCACCACCATGCCGGCGGGCTTATTGAGCACCATCACGCTGTCGTCTTCGTAGATAATGTCCAAATCCATCGGCTCGGGCGTAAATGCCAGCACTTCTTCGCTCTGCGGCACCGCCACTTCGATGCGCTCCGCGCCCACCAGCTTATCTTTCGGCTGCGCGGCGCGGCCGTTTACCTTAACCGCGCCCTCTTTAATCCAGCCGGTGAGGCGGCTGCGCGAATAATCGGGCAGCATTTTGGCCAAAGCCGCATCCAGCCGCAAACCGGCCAAATCCACCGGCACAGTTAAATTTATGCAACTTTCTGCATCAGGGGCTGCCGAAAAAGCCAAATCATCGTTATAATCGGCTTCATTGTCAAAGGAAGTGTTTTGCATGAAAAAAATTCTTTTAGTAGTTACCCTGGGCTTGGCGCTGGCCGGCTGCGCTAACACCGGCACCATCGATAAAGATGCGCAGATGACCCAGGATTGGACGGTGGATCGTCTCTACACCGAAGCGCAAGACGAATTAAACAGCAACAATTATACGCGAGCTGTCAAGTTATACGAAATTTTGGAATCGCGCTTCCCCAACGGCCGCCACGCCCAGCAAGCACAGCTCGACACCGCCTATGCTTATTATAAAGACGATGAGCCGGCTAAAGCGCTGGCCGCCATCGAGCGTTTCCAGCGCATGTATCCGCAGCATCCGAATATGGATTATGCCCTTTATCTCAAAGGCTTGGTGCTCTTTAACGAAGACCAATCCTTCCTCAACCGCTTGGCTTCGCAAGATTGGTCCGACCGCGACCCCAAAGCCAACCGCGAAGCTTATCAGGCTTTTGCCGAACTGGTGCAACGTTATCCCGACAGCCGCTACGCGCCCGACGCCACCGAGCGCATGGCCAAGCTTGTAGACGCTTTGGGCGGCAACGAAATCGCCGTGGCCCGCTATTATATGCGCCGCGGCGCTTATCTGGCGGCCAACAATCGCGCCCAAAAAGTGGTGCAGCAATATCAAAACACCCGCTTTGTGGAAGAAGCGCTGGCGATTATGGCGCAGTCTTACCAGCACATAAACCAGCCGCAGCTGGCCGAAGACACCCGCCGCATTTTGGCGCAAAACTTCCCCAACAGCCCCTATCTCACCCAAGCTTGGAAAGCCGACACCATGCCTTGGTGGCGCTATTGGAAATAAAACACCGCCGGCAAACAAACAGGCCGTCTGAAAAAAGTTTTCAGACGGCCTGTTGCTCATTCAGCCAAACTTTTATTCATTCACCAACACCACTTTCATCGCGCCGTTTTCAGCCGCGTGTTTGAACACATCATAAGCCTCTTCCAGCTCGCTGAGCTTGAAACGGTGGGTGAGCATGGCAGTGAAATCCACCGGGCTCGTGGAAATGGCTTTGAGCAGCATTTCGGTGGTGTTGGAATTCACCAAGCCGGTGGTGATGGCGAGGTTTTTAATCCACAAACGCTCGAGGTTGAAATCCACCGGCTTGCCGTGCACGCCCACCACGGCGATGTGGCCGCCGGCTTTTACCATATCTTGGCACATCGCCCAAGTGGCGGGCACGCCCACGGCTTCGATGGCGCAATCCACGCCGTCTTCGCCCACAATAGCTTTTACTTTGGCCGCCACATCGCCATCGCTCGGGTTGATGGTGTGGGTGGCGCCGAGCGCTTTGGCCATTTTGAGGCGGTTTTCATCCATATCACACACAATAATCACCGACGGGCTGTAAAACTGCGCCGTCACCAACACGCCCATGCCCACGGGGCCGGCGCCGGCGATAAACACGGTGTCACCCGGCTTCACATCGCCGTATTGCACGCCGATTTCATGGCCGGTGGGCAGCACATCGCTCAAGAGCAAGGCGATTTCATCGTCTACATTTTCCGGCAGCGGAATCAGGCTGTTGTCTGCAAACGGCGTGCGTACATATTCGGCCTGTGTGCCGTCGATCATATAACCCAGAATCCAGCCGCCGTTGCGGCAATGTGAATAAAGCTGCTTTTTGCAGTTGTCGCACGAGCAGCACTTGCTCACGCATGAAATGATAACTTTATCGCCTTTTTTGATGTTTTTCACCGCAGCGCCCACTTCTTCGACGATGCCCACGCCTTCATGGCCGAGAATGCGCCCGTCGGCCACTTCCGGATTTTTGCCTTTCCAAATGCCCAAATCGGTGCCGCAGATGGTGGTTTTCACAATGCGCACCACGGCATCGGTGGGATCGATAATTTGCGGCTTGGGCTTCTCTTCCAAACGAATATCGTTGGCGGCGTGATAGACCATGGCTTTCATATTGCTTTCCTTTCTCCGGGTAGATGCCGGCAGCATAGCTGCTTGCAATAAAATGATAGCTTCAGTGTAGGCCAAAGCTTATTTTAAAGTCAAATTACTTTTATATTTCAAATTGTTATTATATAACACAGGCCGTCTGAAAACGCGTTTTGCTGCGCCGGCACAGGCTTGAGCTTTCGCCATATTGCGAAATCAGGAGAAAAGCGATGCCAACAAAACACGCTTATCCGCCGCCGCACTTTTTTATTCATTTCACGCTACAATACGCGCTTTCTTTCAGACGGCCTGCCCACCGATGATTTCTCCTACCGATTTTTCCCGACGCCTGATTGCCTGGCAGCGCCAGCATGGCCGCCACCATCTGCCTTGGCAGGTGCGCGAGCCTTATCGGGTGTGGCTCTCGGAAATCATGTTGCAGCAAACCCAAGTGGCCACCGTGCTCGATTATTACCCGCGCTTTATCGCCCGCTTTCCCGATGTGGCCGCGCTGGCCGCCGCGCCGCAAGATGATGTGCTCAATTTGTGGGCAGGCCTGGGCTACTACAGCCGCGCCCGCAATCTGCACAAGGCCGCCAAGCAAGTGGTGCATGATTTCGGCGGCGCGTTTCCGCCGCAGCGCCAAGCTTTGGAAACGCTGTGCGGCGTGGGCAGAAGCACGGCCGCCGCGATTGCCGCCTTTGCCTTTCACGGGCGCGAAGCGATTCTGGACGGCAATGTGAAGCGCGTGCTCTGCCGCGTGTTTGCACAAGATGGCAATCCGGCCGATAAAAAATTCGAGCAGGCTTTATGGGCGCTGGCCGAAAGCCTGCTGCCGCCTGAAAATGAAAATATGCCCGCCTACACGCAAGGGCTGATGGATTTGGGCGCCACCGTGTGCAAACGCAGCAAGCCTTTGTGCGCGCAATGCCCGATGGCCGACGGCTGCCTGGCCAAAGCGCAAAACCGCATTGCCGATTTGCCGCGCAAAAAAGAAGCGGCCGAGGTGAAAACCCTGCCGCTTTATTGGCTGCTGCTGCGCAACCGAAAAGGCGCGCTGCTGCTGGAAAAGCGGCCGCAAAAAGGCATTTGGGGCGGCCTTTACTGCGTGCCCTGCTTCGAATCGCTCAGCGATATGCACCGCTTTGCCGCACAACACGGCATCGCTTCAGACGGCCTCGAAGAAGCCCCCGCGCTCACCCACCGCCTCACCCACCGCCTGCTGCTGATTACGCCGTTTGCCGGCCGCACCGACAGGCCGTCTGAAAGCCGGCACGAGGGCAACGGCTTATGGCTGCTTGAATCGGAATGGGCCGATTATGGTTTGCCCAAACCTTTGCAGAATTATCTGCGCCGCGCACAAGGCGATTTGTTTTGAATTTGAAAGGCCGTCTGAAACGTAAGAATGATGAGCTTTGTCAAACCAAAGCGTCATCCTACGCATGGCACACAGATGCCGTCTGAAAGGTTTCAGACGGCATCGTTTATTTTCCGCATTCAAGGCGGACAGCGCAGGCGGGTAGGTTGAGTTGTCAACCCAACCTACGCCGTTGTGGAATGCAGTTTCCTGCCACTTTTTCTTGCACTTCGCTATCAAATCGTACGCATGACGACAGATGCCGTCTGAAAGCTTTCAGACGGCCTTTCAAGCTGCCTTTAAAAAATCACAAAGCCCGATCGAAATAAAGCGGCACCGCGCTTTTTTCGCTCATCGCCAGCGTGTAGGCCAGCACCTTGGGCGGCATTTCCAACCCGCGCACCATGGTGAGGTTGCGCAGCACCGGAAAAATCAAAATATCTTCTATGCCCAATTCGCCGGCGAAAGCCTCGGGCGATTGCACCAGCGCTTCGAGTTCGGCCAAATGCGTGTGCACGCGTGCCAGGTATTTTTTGGTGTTGGCCAGATTGGTGTCGAAATTGCCGATGGTTTTTTCTTTTTTGCGCACAAAATAATCCATTGCCGCCTGCGTGGCAAATTCGGGCAAACCCAGCTTGATGTCGCGCGGCTGCACGAGCTTGTTGTAATACTCATTAACTTCGTCATACCACGTTTGCACTTCGACTCGAACGGCTTCGTTCAAGCGCTCTTTGCCCGCATATTCATCAATAAAGCGCACAATATCCAGGCTCTCGCCCATCGCCGTGCCGTCGGGCTTGATTAAAATCGGCACCTGTTTGGCGCCAATCAAGCCGATGGGCGTATCTTCATCATCGTTGAGCAACACTTCTTCATCCACCGCCACATCGCGCAAGCCGAAAATCATGCGCGCGCGCACGCAAAAC
The DNA here is from genome assembly GCF_004341385.1 of Uruburuella suis. Lineage (GTDB taxonomy): Bacteria > Pseudomonadota > Gammaproteobacteria > Burkholderiales > Neisseriaceae > Neisseria > Neisseria suis. The sequence continues at coordinate 65,955 of NZ_SLXE01000001.1, read as the reverse complement.
GGGCAATGATCGTAAATATAAAGCTTCATCGCAACACCTTTCATTTTATAAACATCTTTATAAACATCGAAACTTGTTTACCTTAGCACTTTAGGCCGTCTGAAACAACGCCCGCCTGCGGCAACGCTCAAAATCACCGCAAAGCATATCGAAGCGCGGCAAAAGTTATAAAATAGCCGGCACAAATTTGCTACAATAGCCTCTCTTCATCAGCCCAATCGAGAATCGCAATGGCCAGCATCCGACAAGCGCCCAGCAGCATCGCCCCCAATCTGGACCACTACCGGCCGTGGTTTGACACCTATCTTGCCAAGCTGCCCGAAGCCGATGCCAAGCTGCTGCAAAACGCACTTTCGCTGGCCGAAGCCCATTACCCTGCCGATGCGCTCACCCCCAACGGCGAGCCCTTACTGAGCAACCTCTTGGGCGCTGCCGAAATGGTGGCCGATATGGATTTGCTGCCCGATGCCGTGGCCGCCACCTTGCTCACCGATATTTCCAGCTATTGCCCGAGCTGGCAGGAAAAAACCACCGAAGCGTGCAATGCCGACATCGCCTCTTTGGTCAAAGGCATCGATGAAGTGCAAAAGCTCACCCATTTTGCCAAAGTCGACAGCCTCGCTACGCCCGAAGAGCGTGCCGAGCAGGCCGAAACCATGCGTAAAATGCTGCTGGCGATGGTGAGCGACATCCGCGTGGTGCTCATCAAGCTGGCGCTGCGCACCCGCACCATGCAATTTATCGGCACCCAGCCCGACAGCCCCGAAAAGCGCGCGCTGGCCAAAGAAACGCTCGATATTTTCGCGCCGCTGGCCAACCGTTTGGGCGTGTGGCAGCTCAAATGGCAGCTCGAAGATTTGGGCTTTCGCCACCAAAACCCCGAAGAGTATAAAAAAATCGCCCGCCTGCTCGATGAAAAACGCACCGAGCGGCTCGAATATATCGAAAATTTCCTCAACGCCCTGCGCACCGAGCTGGATAAATACGGCATCCGCTATGATGTGGCCGGCCGCCCCAAGCATATTTATTCCATTTACAAAAAAATGGTTAAGAAAAAGCTCGATTTCGACGGCCTTTACGACATCCGCGCCGTGCGCATTTTGGTGGACTCCGTGCCCGAGTGCTACACCACATTAGGCCTTGTGCACAGCCTGTGGCAGCCGATACCGGGCGAATTTGACGACTACATCGCCTACCCCAAAGGCAACGGCTACAAAAGCCTGCACACCGTGGTGGTGGGGCCGGAAGACAAAGGCGTGGAAGTGCAGATCCGCACGTTCGACATGCACCAATTCAACGAATTCGGCGTGGCCGCCCACTGGCGCTACAAAGAAGGCGGCAAGGGCGACGGCGCTTACGAGCAGAAAATCGCCTGGCTGCGCCAATTGCTCGACTGGCGCGAAAACATGGCCGACAACGACCGCGAAGATTTGGCCAGCGCCTTTCGCACCGAGCTTTTCAACGACACCATTTACGTGCTCACCCCGCACGGCAAAGTGCTGTCGCTTCCCGTGGGCGCCACCCCCATCGACTTTGCCTACGCCCTGCACAGCAGCGTGGGCGACCGCTGCCGCGGCGCCAAAGTGGAAGGCCAGATTGTGCCGCTTTCCACCCCGCTCGAAAACGGCCAACGGGTGGAAATCATCACCGCCAAAGAAGGCTCGCCCTCGGTAAACTGGCTTTATGAAGGCTGGGTAAAAAGCCCACGCGCCATCAGCAAAATCCGTGCCTTTATCCGCCAGCAAAACGCCGACGCCGTGCGCGAAAACGGCCGCAACCAATTTGAAAAACAAATCGCCAAAATCTCGCCCAAACCCAATCTGCAAGATTTATCGGAAAAGCTCGGTTTCAAAAAAATCGACGAGCTCTACAGCGCCGTGGGCCAGGGCGAAATATCGGCGCGCGCCATTCAAAAAGCCTGCGGCGCGCTTAACGAGCCGCCGCCCGCGCCGGTGAGCGAAACCAGCATCGTCAAGCAATCGAAAATCAAAAAAACCGGCAAAAGCGGCGTGCTCATCGATGGCGAAGACGGCCTGATGACCACCTTGGCCAAATGCTGCAAACCCGCACCGCCCGACCAGATTATCGGCTTTGTCACCCGCGAGCGCGGCATTTCGGTGCACCGTCAAAGCTGCCCCTCTTTCCAATATCTGGCCGAACAATCGCCCGACAAAGTGCTGCCCGCAAGCTGGGCCGGCCTTTCAGACGGCCAAGTGTTTGCCGTGGATTTGGAAATCCGCGCACAAGACCGCGGCGGCTTGTTGCGCGATGTGTCCGACACGCTCGCCCGCCACAAGCTCAACGTCACCGCCGTGCAAACCCAATCACGCGATCTGGAAGCCAGCATGCGCTTCACCGTGGAAGTAAAACAAGTAAACGAATTGCCGCGCGTGCTCGCCAGCCTGGCCGAGGTGAAAGGCGTGTTGAGCGTGACACGACTGTGAAGATGCGGCAAACAAAGGCCGTCTGAAAAGCTTTCAGACGGCCTTTGTCTTGATACCCATCAAACAGTAAAAGGCTTAACCCAATCGTCCGTAAATGGTATCTCTGCGCCCCACGGCAACCACTATGACCACCACCCTGCCATCGTTCACTTCATACAGCAAACGGAATCCGCTCGAGCGCAATTTAATTTTATACAAATCTTTATACTTGGCACCGTGTAGCTTGTTTCCCGGGATGCGGGGGCTTTCCAAAACCTTTTCCAATTTTTTCAAAAATTGTTCCGCAATATCCGGACTGAGCTTATCAAATTCTTTCAGTGCTTTTTTGCTGAATTCTAGTTCGTAATTCATCAATAGAAACTTTCACAACAGGGTCATTTTCCCGCTCTATCGCAAGTTTCACCAAATCCTGATCTTCCAAAATATCAAGCATTTTTTCATACAGGCGGGCAGGAACACAGTAAAATGCAGGCGTATTGCGGTTTAAAATCGCCACTGGCTCGCCATTTGCATTACCAACGGTTTCCATCGGATTTTTTTTCAGATCACTGATACTTGCCACATAACGGCTGAATATTTGTTTAATCATGATAAAGCTCCTGATTATTGTATAAAGGAGTATTGAACCGGGCAGTCAAAAGCATCAATCTGATAATTGGTCGAACGTTAAAAATTTCCTGATTGTTTTGCTTAATGGGTATCAAATTAGCAGGTTGCTTTTGCTCTACCTTTTTTACAAACAACTTTCTCAAAATCATCAAACCGTAATCTTTTATTACTGTTTTCCGTATTGTCTCCAAAGAATCCCAATATTGATAAAAACAGCAAATTCCATACTCAGCATGTAAAAAAGCCGAAAGCTTCTCTCTATTCTCTAGGTTTTCCAGGAATATCTCTTCCAACAAATTATATATTTTACGCGGATACAGCATAAGCGGTTCAAATATAAACCTTCCGAAACCATCATTATATTTATTGAATGATATCAACTCATTAAATTCTACTGATTCCAATCTATGAAACCACATACTACCACCTAAAATTTTTTTAAAAGGTCTTTTAATAATACCTTTGAAAGCTTTATTATGCAAGCCTATGAAACAGCAAACGTAGATACGATTAGCTTTGTCAAAACAAAGCGTAATCGTGCGCATGACACTCAGATGCCGTCTGAAACATTTTTTTCAGACGGCATCGCTTTGTTTGGCGCATTCAAGGCGAGCTAATGCAGTTAGATTATTTTCAGATTTGGCACAAAGGCCGTCTGAAAGCTTTTCAGGCGGCCTTTGTACACCGCTATAAAATCAATACACCCTGCACGAAAAAAGCCGCCGGCGCTTTAGGGTCTGTTCACATTTCATCACGCGGCAATCTTTTGGCTCAAAAACGCGCCTGCTGCGTTGAAAATGCTCGCAAGGTGTTCAACCTTGCTGTGCTTTTCGCCTTGCAGCCACGCTTTTGCGCTCAAAATCTTACTCGCGGATGAATTGTGAACAGACCCTAGGGTATCCTAGCAAACCGACGGCTTTTACCGCTTCAATCAATCCAACAGCCTTTACAGCGGCCAGCGCAAGCCCGGGTAGCTTTCCACCACGGCTTTAAACTGGTTTTGAATACGCGCAATGGCTTCATCGCTGTCGGCTTCAAAGCGCAACACCAGCACCGGCGTGGTGTTGGAAGCGCGCATCAGGCCGAAGCCGTCGGGGTATTCCACGCGCAGGCCGTCGATGGTGATGATTTCGTCGCTGCCGGCAAATTGCGCCGTTTGCGCCAGCTTCGCAATCACTTCGTGGCCGTTGCTGCCCTCGGCCAGATGAATGTTGAGCTCGGGTGTGGAAATGCTGTTGGGCAGCGCATTGAGCACGGCTGTGGGGCTGTCGAAAGCCGACAAGATTTCCAGCATGCGCGCGCCGGCATACATGCCGTCGTCAAAGCCGAACCAGCGCTCTTTGAAAAACACGTGGCCGCTCATTTCACCGGCCATCAGCGCGCCGTTTTTCTTCATCGAAGCTTTGATAAAGCTGTGGCCGGTTTTTTCCATCACCGGCTCGCCGCCGTGCTCACGAATCCACGGTGCCAGCAGGCGGGTGGATTTCACATCGTAAATCACTTTTGCGCCCGGGTTGCGGCTCAACACATCTTGTGCAAACAGCATCAATTGGCGATCGGGATAAATAATCTGCGCATCTTTGGTGACCACGCCCAAGCGGTCGCCGTCGCCGTCAAAGGCAAAGCCGATTTCCGCATCGCTCTCTTGCAGGGCGCGAATCAGATCTTGCAGGTTTTCCGGCTTGGCCGGATCGGGATGGTGGTTGGGGAAATGGCCGTCGACATCGCAAAAGAGCTCGGTCACTTCGCAGCCCAAAGCGCGATACAGATCGCCGGCAAAGGCACCGGCCACGCCGTTGCCCGCATCAATCACGATTTTCATCGGCCGCTTGAGCTTGATGTGGCCGACAATATGCGCCTGATATTCGGCGGCGATGTTTTTCTCGGTCACGCTGCCGGGCTTCGCGGAGGTGTTGAAGGCATCTTTTTCAATAATGGCCAACAAATCCTGAATCAGCTCGCCGGCCAATGTTTCGCCGCCCAACATCATTTTAAAGCCGTTATAATCGGGCGGATTGTGGCTGCCAGTGATCATCACGCCGCTGCCTTCGGAATGCTGCCAGGCTGCAAAATAAAGCATGGGCGTGGCCACCATGCCCACATTGAGCACATCGATGCCGCTCTCGGTGATGCCGCGCGTGAGGTTTTCCATCAATTCGGGGCCGCTGAGGCGGCCATCGCGACCCAGCGCAATTTGGCGGATATTTTTTTCTGCCGCCTGCGTGCCGATGGCGCGGCCAATCAGATAAGCCGCTTCGTTGGTGAGCGTTTTGCCGACGATACCGCGGATATCGTAGGCCTTGAAAATGTCGCGGGCGATGGTAGCCATAAGCAAATCCTTTGTTTTAATTGAGTGGTCAACCGAAAAGCGAATCTCTAAGAGCCTGTTCGCCATCTTGATTTGCAGCCGGTTTCAGCATGCAAACAACACAAGAAAAGATTGTAAACTGACTCTAAAATATTGTAACACAACGCCATAACGAAGCCAGCGTTTGCATGCGCTTCAGACGGCCTTAAGCATCAGATGTTTATACTGCATCAATATTGCTTTTGCTTTCATGCCAACACCCGCCCAAACGGAAACCTTTTATGGATACCAAACGTGAAACCCTGCTGCCGCTGGCCACTTATGCTTCAGTAGCCACCGCCATTTTGCTGGTGGGCTTGAAAACCTGGGCCTGGCTGGCCAGCGGCTCGGTGAGCCTTTTGGCCAGCTTGGTCGATTCGCTCACCGATTCGCTGGCCAGCATCGTGAATTTATTTGCCGTGCGGCTGGCTTTGCGCCCGGCCGATGACAACCACCCTTTCGGCCACGGCAAGGCCGAGAGCCTCTCGGCGCTGGCGCAATCGGCCTTTATCGGCGGCTCGGCGGTGTTTTTGCTGCTCAATGCCGTGGAGCGGCTCTTGCATCCGCAGCCTTTGCAGCAAACCACGCTGGGCATTGCCGTGATGTTGGTGTCGCTACTGCTCACGCTGGCGCTGGTGCTGTTTCAACGCTGGGTGTTGCGCCACGCGCAATCGCAAGCCGTGTCGGCCGATAGCCTGCATTATGTAACCGATTTCGCTTCCAATATCGTGGTGCTGGTGGCGCTGGTGCTGGCGGCTTGGGGCTGGCAGCGTGCCGATGCCGTGCTAGCGCTGCTTTTGGGCGGCTGGATTTTCTGGAGCGCCGCGAAAATTGCGATAGAAGCGGTAAACACCTTGATGGACAAAGCCCTGCCACCGGCCGATGTTGCCCGCATCGAAGCCGCCGCGCTAGCCGTTCCCGGCGTGCTCGGCCTCCACGATTTGCGCACCCGCCTCTCCGGTGCGCGCCATTTTATTCAAATGCATATTGATTTGGATGCGCGGCTGAACATTGTGGAAGCACACGATATCGCCGTGGCCGTGGCCGCACAGGTAAGGGCTTTATTTGAAGATGCGGAAGTGATGGTGCATCAAGATCCGGTTGAAGCAAACGGGCAAAGCGCCGGGCAAGGGGCCGTCTGAACGCATGCTTTCAGACGGCCTGCAAGCTGCCCTTTTGCCGCTAAAACCTATTGAATCAGAACATGATTTTATCATTCAATTGTGCTAAACTCCGGCACATTCATGATAGATACAGTATCACAACAAAAGGGGAAACCATGCTGAATCAATTAAAAGCCCATCTGAGCGCCGAGCAAATCGAGCGCATCGCCGCCAGCGCGCAAAACGTGTTGGCGCTCACCTTATCACCCGCGCCGGACTCATTGCCGCCCACCTCTTCACGCGTGGGCGGCATCGGCTATTGGCCGCAACAGCGCGATTACCCGCGCAATTGCCGCGGCCAGCCGCTGGCTTTGTTGGCGCAATTTAATCTGGCCGAGCTGCCGCCGCACCCGGCCTTGCCCGCCGCCGGCCTGCTGGCCTTTTACATCGACCCGTTTGATGACGGCTTGGGCATGGATTACGACAATCCCGACAACCGCAGCGGCATCGCCACCGTGTATTTTGCCGACACCGCCGCCGCCTCGCTCAGCCGCGCCGAGCAACGCGCCCTCTTTCCCGCCAACGCCTTTTACGAAGATGAAGACGGCGAACCGGAAACCTTGGCCGACCCCGAATTTCAAGCACGCTGGGCGGCAGACCCACAAGCCGAAATCCGCCGCTGGCTGGCGCTCAAAGCAGCCGTGGCGGCCAAAGTGGCCGATGCCGAGTTAAGCCGCTATTGGCAGCAGGAAGAAGCCGCCATGCTGGCCGCGTTGCCTGCATTTGTGGCTGAAATCGAGCAAAAAGAAGTGAACGACATCAGCGCCATCAGTGCGGCGGCATCACCGTGGCTGGCGCAAAGCGAAAAACGGGTGCTGGATTTAATGGCTTCCGGCGAGCACACCATGGCGCTGATGGATTGGTATATGCACGACACCGCGCTTTATGTGAATGGCGAGCCCGTGGCCGTTAATTCGGATTGGCAGCAAACCGATGAAGCTTTCCAGGCCGATTGGCAACACCACCCCGAAGCGCTGATACAAGGCTGGGCGGCGCGCAAAAACCATCTGGTCAAAGCCATCAACCATGCCGGATTAAACGAAGCTTGGCAGGCCGAACACAGCGCCATACTGAGCAACATCAAAGCGCGCATTGCCAGCCTCAACAAGCTTGAGCCCTTGCGCAATCCCGCGCAATTGGGGCAGGCGCTGGCGGCCTTGTGCCCGCGCAGCGAAGCGGCCATTATCGAATTGATGGGGCAGAGCCCTTATGTCGATTTATGGGCGCTGAGCGATGAAATGGACGATGCCGCCCTGCTCGACGCCATTGCCGGTGTGCGCAGCCAATCGCAATGGCAAGCCTATTGGCGCAGCCACCCGCAAGCCGTGCTGGAAGTGGATTGGCAAATGCAGGATGAATTGGTGGCCGCCTTTGGCGATGCCAAACTCAGCCAAACCTGGGCACAGGAGCGGGCAAAAATGCAGGCCGCGGCCGACACCTTGATTGCCCAAGGCGCCCTATTCGAGCAAGCCGAACAATTAGACATGCTGCTGGCCATGGCCATACCCGACACCGCCGCTGCCATGCAGGCGGCCATCAGCGCCGATGCCGACTTGCGGACGCGCATCAGCGGCTTGGAACGCACCATGCTCGGCGGGCGCATGGCGCGGCTGGCGGCGCATTTTCAGGCCGCCGGTTTGACTGTGGACGAAAGCACCGCCATGCCCGCGAATATCGCCCCCAGCCGCGAGCAGCTGCTGCAAGTGCGCGACTTATTCGGCATCTATGCCGACACCGACAGCGCCGACGATGAAAACGAAGCCGAAGCCGCCCAAGCGATTCTGCACACCTTTATCGCCGACAACGACCGCCAAGTCGCCGCGCTGGATGATGCCGAATTGAGCACACTGTGGTCGTCCGAGCGCGCCGTGCTGCTGCCGCAAATCGCCAGCATCCGCAGCCGCACCGACGCATTGATGCTGATTGGCAACCCCGTCGCCAGCGACCAACGCCTGTATGCATTGCAGCAAGAAATGAACCCCGCCAAAACCGCCTGCTGCCGCCAATTAATGCCGGAAATGCACACGCTCGCGGATGATGAATCCGCGCCTTACTGGGGGCATCCGGTGTCCGGCGAATACGCCGTTTCAGGCAGCCTGCAAAGCCAATATCTGCTGCACGACAGCTTTGAATTTGCGCAACACCACGGCGCGCCCTTATATCAATGGGCGCAGCAACAAGGCCTGAGCGACGATGCCATCGAAGCGATCGAAGCCATTATCAACCGCCAGCAAAGCAGCAACCATTTGATGGGCTACCCCTTCTTCACCCAAACCGATCCGCGCTATTACCATGCAGCAAAGCAGGAAGATATATTATTGTTCCAACTCGATTCCGCCGGCCACGGCAACGATGTGGATATTTTGTGGGGCGACAGCGGCGTGGGCGCGTTTTTTATCAACGCCGAAGATTTGGCGGGCGGGCATTTCGAGCGCAGCTGGTTTAATTGGGATTGCTATTAAAACAAAGCCATCCGCATCTTGCGCTTGATTTTCATGCTTGGATTGCGTTGAAATCATGCACGCTTTTTTGGCGCAGATTTCAGGCCGTCTGAAACTTTTTCAGACGGCCTGAAATGTATACAGCCTGAGGCCTTTGCAAAACACCCTTTCCGTCGCTCCTGCGCAGGCAGGAGCCCAGTCTGAAGCGCAGCTTCAGTTGTCGGGCAGGTAGCTACCATGAAAATATGAGAAATCAAATATTTGATTTTATAAAAAATTTATTATTTTCAGAAATATGTGAGATAAGCAAGGCGCTGCTTTGCACTGGACACCCGCCTGCGCAGGAGCGACGGAAAGGGTGTTTTACAAAGGCCTCAGCCTGATCTATAAAACATCGGCTTCCAGTTTATTGATACCCATAAAAAATGCCATCTGAAAGCTTTCAGACGGCATTTTAACAAGCCTGTTTATTTTCAACCCTGAGCCAAGCGCTGCGATGCGGCCACCAATTCTTGCTGTTTGGCGCGCGCCCTGCCCGAATCGATGGCTTCGCGCGCGGCTTCCACGCCCGCTTCCAAAGAATCGGCAACATTCGCCGCATAAATGGTGGCCGCCGCATTGAGCAGCACGATATCGCGCGCAGCACCGGCTTCGCCGGCCAACACGCGGTTCATCATCGCCAGCGATTGGGCGGCATCGGCCACTTTGATGTCGTCGAGGTTTTCGCGCACGGCAATGCCGAATTGCTCGGGGTGGATACTGTATTCGCTGATTTCGCCGTTTTTAAGCTCGGCCACGCGGCTCTGGCCGGTGAGGGTGATTTCATCGAGCCCGTCGCTGCCGTGCACCACCAACACATGCTCGGCGCCCAGCTGCTGCAACACGCGCGAAAGTATGCCCACCAAATCAACGTGAAACACGCCCAACACCTGATTGGGCGCGGCGGCCGGATTGGTGAGCGGCCCCAAAATATTAAACACGGTTTTCACGCCTAAGGCTTTGCGCACGGGCGCTACATGACGCATGCTGCTGTGGTGGTTGGGCGCAAACATAAAGCCCATGCCGGTTTCTTCGATGCATTGCCCCACTTTTTCAGGCGAGAGGCCGAGCGACACGCCCATCTCTTCCATCACATCGGCCGCGCCGCTGGATGACGACACCGAGCGCCCGCCGTGTTTGGCCACTTTGGCGCCGGCCGCCGCGGCCACAAACATGGCGGTGCTGGAAATATTGAACGTGTGCGCGCCATCGCCGCCGGTGCCCACAATGTCCACCAAATGCTGCTTGCCGGCCACGGGCACCGGCGTGGCGAATTCGCGCATCACGCCGGCGGCGGCGGCGATTTCGGCCACGGTTTCCACCTTCATGCGCAAGGCCACCAACAAAGCGGCCACCATTTCCGGCGCCACCTGCGCGCTCATGATTTGGCGCATCAGGCCGCTCATTTCATCGTGAAACAATTCGTTGTTGTCTAAAAGCCGCGCAAGCGCTTGCTGGGGCGTAATCATAAGGTTCTCTTTATGCGGATGATTTAAAAGGCCGTCTGAAAGTTTTTGAATTCAATCAAGAAATTATTCAGCATCTCGTGGCCGTGCTCGGTGAGCAGCGCTTCGGGGTGAAACTGCACGCCTTCGAGCGGCAGGCTTTGATGGCGCACGCCCATGATTTCGCCGTCGTCGGTCCAGGCGCTGATGTTCAGGCATTCGGGCAGGCTTTCGCGCTCGATCACCAAGCTGTGGTAGCGCGTGCACGTTACCGGGTTGGGCAGGCCTTGAAACATGCCTTGAGCATGGTGATGCACCGGCGACACTTTGCCGTGCATCAGCGTTTTGGCGCGCACAATATGGCCGCCAAAGGCTTCGCCGATGGCCTGATGGCCCAAGCAAACGCCCATAATCGGCAGCTTGCCGGCAAAATGCTGAATCGCGGCCACAGAAATGCCGGCCTCGCGCGGCGAACAGGGGCCGGGGCCTATCACCAGATATTGGGGCTTGAGCGCTTCGATTTCGGCCGGCGTGATGTCGTCGTTGCGGCGCACCAGCACTTCTTGGCCGAGCTCGGCGAAATATTGCACGATGTTGTAGGTGAAGCTGTCGTAATTGTCTATCATCAAGAGCATGATGTTCTTTCGCAAAACAGGTGCGCGGCGGCAAGAGGCCGTCTGAAAGCGCGATTATACCGCGTTTTAACACAATATTAACGCACAATATGCAGATTATCGGGGCGCCGGATATGGGCAGCAAATTTTGGCCGAACCGGCATTATCACACCGCAAAGGCCGTCTGAAACCATGAGCAACGGCTTCAGACGGCCTCAAGATAGCCAACATCCACACCGCTCAAGGCAGGCGCGGGCGCACTTTGGCGCTCAAGGGCAGATGGTCGGACAAAAGCTGCCATTGCCGGCTTTTGTGCACTTGCGCATCGAGCACTTCCAAATTGCGCGTGTAGATGCGGTCGAGGCTGAGCAGCGGCATGCGTGCGGGGAACGTTTTCGGGCGCTGCCCCAGCGTGTCGATAAACACTTCCTGTAAATTGAGCGCACTGCCGAGCGAAAGACAGGATTTTTGCCGCCAATCGTTAAAATCGCCGGCGATAATCAGCGGGCTCATCGGGTGCACATGCCGGCTCACATATTCAAAAATGGCCTGATATTGCTTGTTGCGGTCGGGCTCGCGCAAATTCAGATGCGCACACAAACACACCAGCGGAAACGGCCAGCCTTCGGGATGGATTTCGCAATGCAGCACGCCGCGCTGCTCGAGTTTGTTCACACTGATATTGAGGTTGTGGCGCGTTTCAATCGGCAGATGGCTCAAAATGGCATTACCATGATGGCGCTCGGGAAACACTGCGTTTTTGCCGTAGCTGCTGTAAAACGAAAGATGCTCGCTGATGATGTCGTAATGCGGCTGGGCGGGAAACGCGGGCAGCTTGAGCTGGCGGCGCAGGTTTTCACCCTGCACCTCCTGCAAAAAAAGCACGTCGGATTTCAAGCCCTGCAAGGCCTCGGCCATGCTTTCAACCTGCACTTTGCGGTTGAGCGCCGACATGCCTTTGTGCATATTATAAGTGGCAATGATAATCGGAGAATGTTCAGACATGGTGTGTTCTTTATTATCCGGGGTTAACTTGATTATTCTAAGCGGATGCCGTTTAAGTTATGCTAACTATAGTTAAAAATATACTGCCGCTTGCCAAAAAATTCAAATCAATGATGTAAAAGGCCGTCTGAAAACTTTTCAGACGGCCTCTCGCTATTCTTTTTCCTGCTGCAAACCAAAGTGCAGATAGCTGATTTGCGTGGCCATGCGCCCGCGCGGGGTGCGCTGCAAAAAGCCTTGCTGAATCAGATAAGGCTCGATCACGTCTTCAATGGTGTCGGTGGATTCGCCGATGGCGGCGGCCACGTTTTCCAGCCCCACCGGGCCGCCGCTGAATTTGTGCAAAATGGCTTCGAGAAATTTCCGGTCCATCACATCAAGCCCCGCCGCATCCACATCGAGCATGGAAAGCGCCGCATCGGCCACTTCGGCGCTGATGATGCCGTTGTTTTTCACCTCGGCATAATCGCGCACGCGCCGCAGCAGGCGGTTGGCGATGCGCGGTGTGCCGCGGCTGCGGCGGGCGATTTCCCACGCGCCCTCTGCGCCCATGTTCAATTGCAGCAATTGCGCCGAACGCGCCACAATGGTGGCCAAATCGTGGGTTTCGTAAAATTCCAGCCGCGACACAATGCCGAAGCGGTCGCGCAAAGGGTTGGTGAGCATACCGGCGCGGGTGGTGGCGCCCACCAGCGTGAAAGGCGGCAAGTCGATTTTTACCGAACGCGCCGCCGGGCCTTCGCCGATCATGATGTCGAGCTGGTAATCTTCGAGCGCCGGATAAAGAATTTCTTCCACCACCGGGCTTAAGCGGTGGATTTCATCGATAAAGAGCACATCGTGCGGCTCTAAATTGGTGAGCAGCGCCGCCAAATCGCCGGCGCGCTCGAGCACGGGGCCGCTGGTTTGGCGCAGGTTCACGCCCAATTCTTTGGCGATAATGTGCGCCAACGTGGTTTTGCCCAAGCCCGGCGGGCCGAATAATAAAGTGTGGTCGAGCGCTTCGCCGCGCTTTTTGGCCGCCTCGATAAAAATCGCCAATTGCTCTTTGGCTTTGGCCTGGCCGATATAATCGGCCAATGTTTTCGGGCGCAGAGCGCGTTCGAGCAGCTCTTCTTGCGAAGAAATGCTTTGCGCGGTGATGATGCGCTGAGGCGCGGCGGCGGTGAGCTTGTCGGTTTGCAGCATGATGGTGGGCTTTGGTAAAAATCAGTTGGATGATACCTGAAAACAACAGCTTTGGCTTGCAAAGGCCGTCTGAAAAGCCGTCTGGAAATATGTGCCGGCCAAGTTTCAGACGGCCTGCAGCAAAATGAAATGCGGACAAACCCCGAATCCGCATTTCTCAAACTGGGCTTGAAAGATTTTCCACCGTTTTCTTCAGCCGCGCTGCTCGCGCCACATCAGGTAATCGCGCAGCGGCGGCACGGGCGGATTGAGGCAATGCGGGCACACGCCGGTGATGTCTTCATCGTCTTCTTCGATGTGCAGCGCGTTGGGATCGAACCTCGCCTGCTGCATCACAGCCTGCGCCAACGCCTGCGCTTGCACCACGTCGAATTCAAAATTGTCCACAATCTCGGCCAGTAAGCTTTGCTCGGCATCGCTGAAGCCTGCGCTGTGTTCGGCTATCAGGCGGATATAGTCGGGGTTGCGGATTTTGAGGGTGAGTAAATCGGTGTTCATAATCGTCCGTGTGTATGATGTCAAAGGCCGTCTGAAATCTTTTCAGACGGCCTGTTGCGGTAAAACGCTTATACGATTTCGGCTTTGGTGATCACCACCGCATCTTGCGGCACATCATCATGATAGCCGTGGCGTTTGGTTTTCACGCCTTCAATCGCATCCACCACATCTTGGCCTTCCACCACTTTGCCAAACACGGCATAGCCCCAGCCGTGCATGCTCGGATCGGTGTGGTTCAAAAAGTCGTTGTTTTTGGTGTTGATGAAAAACTGCGCCGAAGCCGAATGCGGCGCTTGGGTGCGCGCCATCGCCACGGTGTATTTATCGTTTTTCAGGCCGTTTTGCGCTTCGTTTTGAATCGGCTCGCGGGTGGCTTTTTCGTTCATGTTTTCATCCATGCCGCCGCCCTGAATCATAAAGCCTTTGATGACGCGGTGGAAAATCACGCCGTCGTAAAAGCCGTCTTTCACATATTGCTCGAAGTTGGCCGCGGTAACGGGCGCTTTTTCATGGTCGAGCTCGATGCCGATGGTGCCGAAATTGGTGTGCAGTTTAATCATATTAACAATCCTTGTTGGGCTGGTTTGAATCTTTTAATAGATGGGGAAGCCGCTCAAAATATTCAAGGCCGTCTGAAAAGATTTTTCTGCATGCTTTCAGACGGCCTCTGCCTTTTGCTACAATAAGCGCCTGATTTTGCAAATTGCCGCCTTTATGAACACGCCCGCCCATCCGATTCAAACCGTCACCCTCGCCTTCACCGGCGCTTCCGGCATGCCTTACGGTATGCGCCTGCTCGAATGCCTGCTGAGCGCGGACAAAACCGTGTGGCTGCTTTATTCGCAGGCGGCGCAAGTGGTGGCGCAGCAGGAAATGGGGCTGAGCCTGCCCGCTTCGGCCGCTGCCTGCCAAGCGGCTTTGTGTGCGCAATTTAACGTGTCCGCCGAGAGTTTGCGCGTGTTTGGCAAAGACGAATGGTTTGCGCCACCCGCCTCGGGCACCAATCCTGCCGACGCGATGATTATCTGCCCGGCCAGCATGGGCGTGGTGGCCGCGGTGGCGCACGGCACTTCCGATCACTTAATCGAGCGCGCCGCCGATGTGGCGCTGAAAGAGCGCCGCCCGCTGATTATTGTGCCGCGCGAAACGCCTTTTTCCACCCTGCATCTGGAAAACCTGCTCAAGCTCTCGCAATACGGCGCCGTGATTCTGCCGCCCTCGCCCGGCTTTTACCACCACCCGCAGCAAATCGGTGATTTGGTTGATTTCGTGGTGGCGCGTATTCTCGACCAATTGCGCATTCCGCACACCTTGATGCGCAAATGGGGCGAAAAATAATATGGAAGCTTTACAACAATTTATCGCCATGATTGCAGCTTTCGCCAAATGGATATTGACAATACTCGATGCTTTGTTTTAACCTGCCAGCCATGAACTCACAAGCCATTCGCCCCTTTGCTTATTTTTATTGGTACCCCACAAACGTGCGGTACTTTTTTGCGCTTGTCTGATTCGTTCAGATTCCAAACTTTAAGCAAACGCGAAAACTTCAGCCGCCACAGATAAATCGGGCGGCTTTTTTATTTGCCGCCGCCACCCGCCACACAGGAGCAGATAAAATGAAAACCGCACCCCAAGCCCAACACCCCGCTATCGAAACCGCGCCTTTGCACCGCAGCCATTTAATTGTAGACGGCAACAGCCACCGCACCGATTTGTGCCGCCACCCGCTGCCCGAGGGCAAACAGGCTGCGCTCATCAGCGAAGCGCTGCTGCCGCAAATCCGCACCACCGCCACGCTGATTGCCGCCATGCGCCACGATTTCAGCCAAGCCAGCCCCGATGTGTTCACCGAAGAGGCCGATTGGTTTGCCGCGCGCATTATCGTGCTGGGCGTGCGCCGCTTCCACCTCGACATCACCCTCGCGCCCATGCTGCACACCGCCAACCGCCGCGCCCAAGCCTTTGCCCGCGCCCGCGGCCTGCCTTTTGCCGCCGCCGAAATGCGCATGAGCCTGCACGCCGGCCGCCCCGCCAACCTGCTGATTATCGAAACCGAACACGCCTGCCCCATCAGCGGCAATATCGTGGCCGACAGCCTGGCATTGGCACACACCTTGCCGGCCATTACCCTCTGATTTTTTTTCAGACGGCCTCAACACATAGAAACCCGAAAGGCATCATCATGCACGCATGGCAACAGTTTGATTTGCAAAACACCCGTTACGCCGCCGGTTTTTACCGCTATCGGCGCTATGGTTATTGAACGTGTGTTTTTCAAATCAAGTTGGCTTCAGGCCGTCTGAAAAAGCTTTCAGACGGCCTTTTGCATAATTTGCAAAGATTGCCGGGCGCATATTGTTTTTCCGTTATAATTCTGCCTTGCCAACGCCCTAAGCCGCTTTAGCCAACCGCAATATGCCCCCAATTTACAAACCCGTTTATGCCTACCGCCGCTGGTGGCGCTATCAGCTTTTCCGCCCCGATGCCACTTTGCCCGCGCACACGCTCGACTGCCCCGAATGCGGCCAGCGGGTGCACTTGCCGCGCCTGCGCCAAGGTCAGGAAGCGCATTGCCCCACTTGCGGTTATGAATTGGTGGAGGTTGAAAAAAATCCTTATCTCGCGCCGCTGGCCTATGCTTCCACCGCCTTGATTTTGATGACTTTTGCCTACAGCATGATGTTTATCACCGTGTCGCTACCGGGGGCAACGGCCATCCTCACGCTGCCATCGATGCTCCAATCGCTGATTTTATTCGACTTCGGCTTTTTGGCCGAGGTGATGTTTGTGCTCACTTTCGGCACACCGGCGCTGTTTTTATTTTTATGCCTTTATGTTTACACGGCGCTGGTGCGCAAAAAAAACTATCCCGGCCTGTTTTATGCCACGCGCATACTCTCGCGGCTGCGCCATTGGATTATGGTGGATGTGTTTTTCATCGCCACGCTGGTGGCCTATATCAAGCTTGCCGCCGTGGCGCAGGTGCAGTTTGGTGCGGCTTTTTGGCTGATGTTTGCGCTTTCGGTGATGCTGATCCGCACCGCGGTGTCGATTCCGCAGCATTGGGTGTATTACAAAATCCACGCCATGCAGGGGCGAAATGCGATTCAGACGGCCTCTGCTGATAAAATTTGTTGCAGCAGATGCCTTTATTTCCGCAACCGCACCGAAACCACCTGCGGCGTGTGCGGCTCGGCGCTCTTTCGCCGCCGCCCCAAAAGCCTGAGCATTTCGCTGGCCTTGCTGCTGGCCGCCGCGGTGCTGTATATTCCGGCCAATGTGCTGCCCATCATGATTTCGGCCAACCCGCTCAAAACAGAAGTGAGCACCATCCTCAACGGCATTGCCTATATGTGGCGCGACGGCGATAAATTAATTGCGCTGATTATTTTCAGCGCCAGCATTTTGGTGCCCACGCTGAAAATCGTGTCGATGGGCTTTCTGATTGCCAGCGCCCGTTTCCACCCGCCCTTAAGCGCGCCGAAAATGGCGCTGATCTACCGGCTCACCGATGCGGTGGGGCGCTGGTCGATGATTGATATTTTTGTGATTATTATTTTGATGAGCGCTTTTCACACGCCGCTTGCCCGCGTCACACCCGGCGCCGCCTCGCTCTATTTCTGCCTTGTGGTGATTTTAACCATGCTTTCGGCCTATTTTTTCGACCCCCGCCTGATTTGGGATAAAGCACGCGAGCAGGCAGAAAACAGGCCGTCTGAAAACCTTACCGCCCTTTCCGCCCGATATGACCGATAAAACCCATCCCCCCACCCAACCTGTGCCCGCCCGTGTGCGCAAAACCAATGTGTTCACCTCTGTGGTGTGGCTCATTCCGCTGATCGCCCTTTTCGCCGGCGGCTGGCTTTTGATGCAGAATATCCGCAATACCGGCCCCGAAATCACCTTGCTGATGGACAGCGCCGAGGGCATCGAAGTGAACAACACCGTGATTAAAGTGCTCAGCGTTGAAGTGGGCCGCGTTACCCGCATCAAGTTGCGCGCCGACCAAAAAGGCGTGGCCGTCACCGCCCGCCTCAGCGCCGATGCTAAAGATTTAATGCGCCAAGACACCCAATTTTGGGTGGTGAAACCGCGCATCGACCAAAGCGGCGTTACTGGCCTCAACACCTTGGTGTCAGGCGCCTACATCGCCTTTACGCCCGGCAAAAGCGCTGAAAACCAAGACACTTTCACCGTGCTCGACATGCCGCCTATCGCCGCCATCGGCCAAAGCGGTTTGCGCCTGAAGCTCTCAGGCAAAAACAACAAAATGCTCAGCGTCGGCAGCCCGATATTGTATGAAAACTTCACCGTCGGCCAAATTGAAAGCGCCCGCTTCAACCCGAAAAACGAAACCGTCGACTACACCATTTTCATCCAAAGCCCCAACGACAAATTAGTGGGGAAAAACAGCCAATTCTGGCTCGAAACCGGATTCAGCATCAACACCACCGGCAGCGGCATCCATATTGATTCCGCACCGCTGCCCGCGCTGCTCTCCGGTGCCATTTCTTTCGCCCCGCCCATCGGCGGCGACAAAGGCGCAACGCCGGCCAATGAAGACACTTTCGAGCTTTACAACAACCGCAACGAAATCGACAACCTGCCCGGCCAAAGAGCGCTTTATTATGTGGCCTTTTTCAAAAGCAGCGTGCGCGGCCTCGCTGTGGGCGCACCGGTGGAATACAAAGGCATCAATGTCGGTACCGTGGCCGATGTGCCCTATTTCGCCCACAACGACAGCCTGAAATTGTTCCAAAACGGCTGGGTGCCTGTGCGCATCCGCCTTGAGCCTGCGCGCATGGAAATCAACGCCCAAGCACAAAGCCGCGAGCATTGGCAAAGCCAGCTTCAAACCGCGCTCAACAAAGGCCTCACCGCCACCTTAAGCAGCAACAATCTCGTGCTCGGCAGCAAAATGATTGAGCTCGTGGAAGCGGCCGAGGGCAGCAGCAGGCTCAAGCCTTATGCCGATTATGCCGGCCAAACCGTGATTGCCACCCAAGGCGGCGGCCTCGACGATTTGCAGGCCAAGCTGGCCTCCTTGCTGGATAAATTCAACAAACTGCCGCTCGAGCAAACCGTGGGCGAGCTCAATGCCTCGCTGCGCAATCTGCAAACCACCCTCAAATCAGCCGAGCGCCTCATCAGCCAGCCGCAAACACAAGCCATGCCGCAAGCGCTCAACCAAACCTTGGCCGAATTGCGCCAAACCCTGCAAGGCGTGTCGCCGCAATCGCCGCTTTACGGCGACGTGCAGGCCACCCTGCAAAGCATAGACCAAACCCTGAAAGATGCGCAGCCGCTTATCAATACCTTGAAAGAAAAGCCCAACGCACTGATTTTCAACAGCAACATCAAAGATCCGACACCGAAAGGAAGCCGCTGATGCGCCGATTAATCCTTGCCGGCATCGCCGCAACCGCGCTGGCGGCATGCAGCACACCGCAAGCCACACAATATTTCACCCTGCCCGACAGCCAATACAGCCTGCCGCCGCAACGCGGCAGCGAAATCGCCGTGCGTGTGATTTTGAGCGAGCCTTTAAACAACGGCGGCCTGGTTTATCAAACCGATGCCTACCGCATCAATTTCGCCCGCAACCATTTGTGGGCAAGCGCACTCGATAACGCGCTGGCCGCCAGCTTCAGCAACAAACTCAACCGTCTTAACTCACGCTACCGTTTTACCCCTGCCAACAGAAGCAGCGTAGGCGCGCCCACACTGAAAATCTATATAGAAGCCTTTCAGGGCAGCTATCAGGGGCAAACCCTTGTGCGCGGTTATAGCGTATGGCCTGATGGGCAAAGCCGAAATTTCAACGCCGAAACGCCGCAACAAGGCGACGGCTACACCGCCATGGTGGAATCGCTTAATGAAGGCGTAGCCACCGCTGCCGGCACAATTGTCCGCTAACTTGATACCGTTTTACCTCAAGGCCGTCTGAAACGATGTTCAGACGGCCTGAATCCTGATACTTCCCGCTTTTTACTCCTCTGCTCCCACCCATGAACATCATCAGCCTTGTTTTCCACCAGCACCGCAAACCTTTTCTGGCCATGTTTGCCCTCACGCTGCTTTCCGGCCTGCTCGGCATCGGCGTATTGGTTTTTATCAACAGCTACCTGCTGCAAAGCGGTGAAACCACTGTGCAGGGCGTGATGTGGCAATTTGCCGCCTTGCTGGTGCTTTATCTTGCCGCCGCCACATTTGCGCAAATCCGTTTGTCGAAACTCGGGCATCAGTTTGTGTTCGAACTGCGCACGCAATTGCTCAAACGCATCATGGATTCGCACGATGCGCAAATCCAGCTTACCGGCAAACCCAGGCTTTTGGCCAGCTTGTCCAACGACATCCGCAGCATCAGCATGGCTTTTGCGCGGCTGCCCGAATTGGTGCAGGGTGTTTTGTTTACTTTCGGTTGCAGCGCCTATCTGATTTGGCTGTCGCCGAAGCTGTTTATCGTCACCGCCTTGATTCTTACCGTTATGATTTTGGGCAGCCATTATGTGGTCAAACGCGTCTACACCAGCTTCAAAGCCATGCGCGGCTTTGAAGACAAGCTCTACGCCCACTACGAAACCAGCCTTGACGGCCACAAAGAGCTGAAACTCAACCGCTACCGCGCCGAACGCTTCTACAACGAAGATTTCACCGCCGCAGCCGCACAAAACCGCCATTACGCCATCCGCGCCGACAGCTACCACGCCTTCGCCGTCAACTGGGGCAACACCCTGATGCTAGCCGCCGTCGGCATCATTTTCTACCTCTCGATTTACCACCATTGGGCAAGCCTTGCCGATGCCGCCACCATTACCATGACCGTATTGTTTATGCGTTCGCCGCTCTCGCAGGCCATCGGTGCCTTTCCCATGCTGATGAACAGCCAAGTCGCGCTCAATGCCTTGAATGATTTGGGCTTAACCGATTACCAAAGCAGCTTTCACGGCAACGAAACCCTGCCGCAAAACTGGCAGAGCATCCGCCTTGAAAACATCACCTATGCCCATCCCATGCAAGGCGGCCATCATTTTGCGCTCCAACCCGTCAATCTCACCCTCAAGCGTGGCGAAACCGTGTTTCTGATTGGCGCCAACGGTTCGGGCAAATCCACGTTGTCGATGGTATTGGCGGGCTTATACACACCGCAAAGCGGCAAAATATTTGTCGACAACACCGAAATCACCGAAGCCAACCGCAGCGCCTACCGCCAACTGTTTGCCAGCGTGTTCACCGATTTCCATTTGTTTGAAAAACTGGTCGGCGATAAAGGCGAAGACGTCTCGGCCGAATTGATTGCCGAATGGTTAGGCCGTCTGAAAATGGATGAAAAAGTGAAAATCGAGCAAAGCCGCATTCTCAACAGCAAACTTTCGCAAGGCCAGAAAAAGCGCTTGGGGCTCTTAGCCGCCGCGCTTGAAAACCGCAGCATGCTGATACTCGACGAATGGGCTGCCGACCAAGACCCGCAATTTCGCCGCATGTTTTACGAAACCCTGCTGCCGCTGCTGCAACAGCAAGGCTGCACCGTGTTTGCCATCAGCCACGACGACAAATATTTCCACCATGCCGAACGCATCATCTCAATGAAACACGGCTTATTGAGTGAATACGGCGCGGAAGAAGCGGTTAGAGTGGCAGACGAACACAGCCGTTAAAGCTTCAGACGGCCCATCCAAACACAAACAAAAATTCGTATCATTCACACAATAGTCTTTTTCGCTTCCGGTCGATATTCTCTGTTTAACCGTTTTCCAAACTACAAGCTGCCATAAAATCGTTATAATCCTTACCGAATTAAAAATCATTCACAATCAGGCCGTCTGAAACGCCGAAGCATGATTTCAGACGGCCTGATTTATTCGAAAAAGGATTCTTGATGCAACACACTATTTTCTTTACCCGCAGCCTGCTGGCCGCCGCCATCTTGAGCGCTTATACCCACGGTTTTGCCGCCGATGGCGACACGCAAAGCGCCGAGCTGGAAACGGTTAACGTGGTCGGCTCAATGAACAAACTGCAAACCGTGCCGTTTTTGCAGGCCAAAGATGCAGTCAACATTACCGCCGCAACGCTTTCCGAAGAAGGCGTGGAAAAAGCCGACGAAATCGGCCGCTACTAATCAGGCTTTACCAACCAGCCCTATGGCAGCGACACCAACACCAACTGGTTTCGCATCCGAGGTGCGGAAGCCAGCCAATCTTTTGACGGCGCCCCCGTCAACAATTACGGCTTCTTTACCCCGCACGTCGATACGTTCGGTATCGAAGCCGTTGAAATCACCAAGGGCGCAGATTCACTGACCTACGGCGCAGCCAACCCCGGCGGCCTGATCAACTACATCAGCAAGCGCCCGCACAAAAGCCAAGTCGGTAAAGGCGAAGTTAAAGCCCAAGCCGGCAACAACGGCCAATACGGCATTGCAGCCGATTACACCGGCAGCCTGAATGCCGATCAAAGCCTGCGCTACCGCCTGGTCGGCTCGTTTCGTGCTGCCGATGGCGATTGGAACGGCACCGACAATAAAACCTTTTATCTTGCGCCCTCTTTGGCTTGGGACATCACCGACCGCACCCGCCTGAGCCTGCTTGCCAGCTATCAGCGCGACAAAGGCACACCGAGCAGCAATTTTGTGCCGATGGCAGGTTCTTTGGTTGCCATCGACGGGCAAAAAGTCAACCCGACCACCAACCTTGGCGATCCTTCGGTTGACCATGAAACCAACAAACAATATTCATTGGGCTACGAATTCAGCCACGATTTCAACGACAGCCTGAGCTTCAGCTCCAACTACCGCTACACCCATATCGACAACCATCATTTAGGCACTTACGTATGGTCAAGCGTTGACCCCACAAACTACACCGCCACCCGCGATGCCGTGTTCAACGACGGCACCGCCAAAAATCACAGCATCGACAACCGCATCACTTGGCGTTGGCACAACGAAAACATTCGCAACACACTGGTTGCCGGTGTGGATTACCGCCAACAAAAAGTCAACGGCGTGTACCAATCGTTTGCCATCCCCACCATCGTTTCCCCCGGCACGGTTAATATCTTCTCGCCCACTTACGGCATCAGCGTGGACACGTCCAACATCCCGCGCAACGATTTGAAAGCCAGCCAGCTCGGCTTCTACCTGCAAGACAGCGTGCGCCTGTTTGACAAAGTAGGCATTAGCGCGGGCGTTCGCCATGATCGCGCCAAAAGTGAGGAATACACCAACAACCAATCGGTTAAAGCCAACCACACTTCATATGCCGGTTCGATTATGTATTTCGCACCGTTCGGCCTAAACCCCTATTTCGCCTACACCGAATCATTCCGCCTGCCCACCGGCTTGAGCGGCAACCAAACCCTGTACGACCCGCAAACCACCGAGCAATATGAAATCGGTTTGAAATACCTGCCCGCCTGGTTAGACGGCACCCTTTCCATTGCAGCCTTTAAAGCCAACGACAAAGGCGCGCTGATTTCCAATGCCGGCGGCACAGGCAATACCGTCAGCGGCGATGTTTCCAAACGCAAAGGCGTTGAGCTGCAAGCACAAGCACAAATCACCGACAACTTGAGCGGCCAGCTTGCCTACACCTATCAAACCCGCACCGATCGCGGCTCAGACGGCATCGACTACCACAACACCTTATTTGCCAAACACTCCGCCAGCTTGCGCGGCGTGTACGCCTTCGACCAAGGCACCTTGAACGGCTTATCGCTGGGCGCGGGCGTGCGCTATGTCGGCAGCAGCAAAGTAGACGGACAATGGGCAGTGGCCGCCTACAAAGGTTTGAAAGTGCCCTCATCCACCGTGTTCGACCTGTTTGCCCGCTACGATTTCGCCCGCAATTGGACCGCGCAAGTGAATGTGGACAATATCGGCAACCGCAAATACATCGCCGCCTGCGATGCGAGCTACTGCTATTACGGCCAAGGCCGCAGCATATTGGGCTCTGTCAGCTATAAATTCTGATAACCATTTGAAAAATCATTTTTTTAAGGAAGCTCCGAATAGCGCTGGCGAGTGGGTTTCGCCGGAAATTTTATACACGGCAAAAAACGCCGCCATGCATTATTCAGAGTCTTCTTTCAATAAATACCGTGAAATGCAAGAAAAAGTGATACAACACTACGCACTATAACAGGTAGGTTGGGTTGATAAACCCAACGTTTCAGACGGCCTTATCAGTGTCTGCGCACAATCAGAATTGTAATAATAATAACTATCATTTAAACTATACCATCTTATTTTTCATGCGGCCTCCTGTGTTCCAGCTTCAAAACCTCACCTTCAGCGTGCCCGGCCGCGTGTTGCTGCACGATATTTCCCTTGAATTCAAGCCGGATAAAGTTTATGGATTAATCGGCCACAACGGCTCGGGCAAATCCACTTTATTGAAACTGCTTACCCGCCAAAACCAGCCCACATCCGGCAATCTTTTGCTGGATAATCAGAATATTGCCGCCTATTCCGCCCACAATTACGCCAAACACGTGGCTTATCTGCCACAACACCTGCCCCGCTGCCACCGCACTGACCGCCGCCGAACTCATCAATATGGGGCGCTATGCCTGGAGCGGCCTGCTCGGGCGCAGCAGCAAGGCGGACAAACAAGCGGTTGCCGAAGCTTTCGCACTCACGCACACGGAAAAATTCGCCGACCAGATTGTCGACACCTTGTCCGGCGGCGAACGCTCGCGCATCTGGCTTGCAATGTGCTTGGCGCAGCAAAGCCGCTTTCTACTGCTTGACGAACCATTGGCCGCTCTCGACATCGCCCACCAACTCGAAGTGATGGCCTTAATCCGCGATTTGTCGCACCGCCTGCATTTGGGCGTGATTATCGTGATTCACGACATCAATCTGGCCGCACAATATTGCGACGAGTTGGTGGCATTGAAGCAAGGCCGCTTGCTCAAACAGGGCAAACCTACCGAAATTATGACCGCCGAAGTGTTGAACGATATTTACAGTGTGCAGATGAACATTATCCGCCATCCGCAAACCGGCGTGCCGGTGGCGTTACCTTGAAAAACCGCTTTTATTGTGCGGAAGGTTGGCAGGCCGTCTGAAAGTTTGCAGCACAATAAACCGTTTCCTGCAAACTTTCAGACGGCCTGTCATCTATTCCTTTTATATTCCTTTTGCGTAAAAAACCGAGAATGTAAAAACCACAAAACCCGGCCAATCAACCACACGCATTCAGACGGCTGAACAACGCAAAAGGCCGTCTGAAACCCATACAAACACTTATGCAAAAACACTTTTCAGACGGCCTCAAAACCGCCCTGCTCGTTTTATTCCTGCTCCCTGCGCCCATACAAGCGGCGCCACGTGTGGCCACTTCCGATTGGAGCACCGCCGAAACGCTGACCGCGATGGGACATCCGCCCGTGAGCGTGGGCGACAAACGCGCTTACGGCAACTGGGTCAATTATCCGCCGCTGCCAAACACCACGCTGGATGCGGGTTTGCGTTTCCAGCCGAATTTGGAGCGGCTGTATCAGATTAAGCCCGATATGTTTATCCAATCGCCGTGGTTTGCACATTTGAAACCGCAGTTTGAAAAAGTAGCGCCCGTGCGCGAAATCAGCTTTGCCGGCGACAAGGGCATCGCTTATCCGCAAACGCTGGCGGCCACGCGCGAACTCGGCAGCATCATCGGCGACAAAGCTGCTGCCGAACGTTTGATTCAGCAAACAGAAAAGCAATTCCAACAGCAAAAAAACACGCTTTTTCCATACCGCAAGCGGCCGTTGGCGGTGGTGCAGTTTGTCGATGCGCGCCATTTACGCATCTACGGCAACACCAGCCTGTTTAACGTGGTGATGCAAAAACTCGGCCTGAAAAATGCTTGGCAGGGCGAATCAAACGCGTGGGGCTTTGCCAATATCGCGCTTACCGATTTGGCCAAGCTGCCCCCCGATACGCTCTTAATTATCATACAGCCGCACCCGCGCAACACCCGCGCCGCGCTGGATAAAAGCGCATTGTGGCAGCGGCTGCCGTTTAGCAAGCCGCAAAACCGCCGCGTGTTGCCGCAGGCATGGAGCTACGGCGCATTGCCTTCTATGCAGCGTTTTGCCGATGAATTAGCAGCAAAACTGCCGTCTGAAAAGGAAATCGCATGGTAAATGTTTTCAGACGGCCTATTACCTGCTGGACTTGGGTTTTGTTGTTGACTGCGATCATGAGCAGCGGCTGGATTTTAAAACTGCAATGGCATTGGCCGCCGGCCGATTGGTTTGCCGCGCCCGATGCGCTGCCCATTGATGCGCTGATAGTGCAGAACAATACCTTGCCGCGCATGGCCATGGCTTTGCTTGCGGGCGGCGCACTGGCTTTGGCCACCATGTTGCTGCAACAAATCATGCGCAATCCACTCGCTTCCGACAGCACTTTGGCCGTGAGCAGCGGCGCGCAAACGGCTTTGGTGGCCGCTACGGTATTCGCGCCTGCCTTGCTGGCTTGGGGCAATGCGCCGGTAGCATTCGGCGGTGCGGCGTTGGCATTGGCGCTGGTGTTGTGGCTGTCGGCCCGGCGGGATTTGGTGCCGCTCTTGGTGGTGTTGGCCGGTTTGGTGACGGCGCTTTATTTGGGCGCATTTGCGGGCATCATCACGCTGTTTTATTCGGAAGAAACGCGCGGCATCATGCTTTGGGGGGCCGGCTCGCTGCTGCAAGACAGTTGGCACGATAGTTTGCAACTCTTGTGGCGCATTGCTGCGGCTGCCGCGCTGATTGCCATATTGGCAAAACCACTGGCGATGATGAGCCTGAGCGACACCCAGGCCGCCGCGCTCGGCATGCCGGTGAAAACCATCCGTTTGGCGGCATTGGCAGCGGCGGCTTTTCTCAGCGCCAACGTGGTCGGGATGGTGGGCATGATGGGTTTTGTCGGCCTGGCGGCGGCCACGGCGGTGCGGCAACTGGGCGTGCGCACTTTGTGGGCGCGTTTGCCGATGGCGTTTGTGTTCGGCGCGCTGATGCTGCTGCTCACGGATAACTTATTGGTATTGCTCAACCATTACCATCAAGTCGATTTACCTGCCGGCGCAGTAACAGGGCTGATTGGTGCGCCTTTATTATTGTGGCTGATGATGCGTCTGCCTGCCCGAGCACCCTTTCAGACGGCCTCGGCGCAAACCGTGGCGCGCACCCAAGCTTCGCCCTGGTTGCTCAGATTGCCTTTATTGCTGCTGTTTGCGGCAACTTTGGCTTTGCTGGCAGGACAAAGTGCCAACGGCTGGCAGCTTACCTTTCACCCCGATTTTCTCAATCTGCGTTACCTGCGCCTCTTCACCGCTGCCGCTTGCGGCATCATGCTCGCCACCGCCGGCGTATTTCTGCAACGGCTCACACAAAATCCGATGGCCAGCCCCGAATTGCTCGGCATCAGCTCCGGCACGGCTCTGGGCGTGTTGGCTGCGGTGTTGCTGTTTGATGTGCAGGTGCTCAGCAGCGTGTTTTGGTTCATCGGCATCAGCTCGGCCTTGTTTACTTTGTGGCTGATTATGCTGTTTAACCGTAAAAACGGCTTGCTGCCCGAAAAAGTATTGCTCACCGGCATTGCCGTGGCCGCACTGTCTGATGCCTTTATCCGCGTGTGGACGGCAGGCGGCGATTTGCGTGTTCAACAGCTTTTGATATGGCTTTCCGGTTCTACCTATCAAGCCACACCACTGCTTTCGGGTACGGTATTCGCAGCATCCATACTGCTCTTAGCCGCCGCCCTACCCCTGAGCCGCTGGCTGGGCTTGCTGGGTTTTAACGCAGTTGTGGCGCAATCGGCGGGCGTGAACGTGGCCGCCGCACGCACAGTTTTGATTGTTTTCAGCGCATTGCTCACCGCGCTGGCGACCCTGCTTATCGGCCCCTTGAGCTTCGTCGGCCTGCTCGCGCCCCATCTGGCCAATATGCTCGGCGCACGCCTGCCGCACCAACAGCTAACCGCCGCGGCCCTGATTGGCGCAACGGTGATGCTCTTGGCCGACTGGCTGGGCAGGCAAATCGGCTTTCCCTATGAAATCCCGGCCGGTTTGATGGCAACGCTGCTCGGCGGCGGTTATTTTCTGTTGATAATGCGGCGGATGTAAAAGCTCATACCTTATCCCGACACAACACTTTATACCGATTCAAAAAAGTGAGCTTACAAGACGGAAGCCTGCGACAGTACAGAGCGTACGGCAAGGCGAGACAACGAAGTTAGGTTATTTTTTTGGATTGGTATTACTGCACCTGCTATTTCATTTATATCATCATCAATATAAAAGGCCGTCTGAACACCTGTTAATGTTCAGACGGCCTTTTACTGTATCAACCGCTTCGTTTTATTGTTATCTCATTATCTGCTTTCCATAAAAACTTTGCCGCTCAAACTATTTACAGCCTATCCAAGCCGTTTTACAGTATCCGTAATCACTACAAAAATAAACAAGGAAATAGAGCATGGAACGGTTCGACTTCAACCACCCGCCTTTCGACCATCTCAACAACACCGAGCGGCTCATGCTGGAAAAAGCCGTGGACATTGCTTTTTTCAACGATGAAGAAATCATTATCCGGCCGCAGCAGCCCATTGAGCATTTATATGTGGTGATTAAAGGGCTGGTGAAAGAAATCGGCAGCGATGGCGAGGTGATCGCCCTTTATCGGGCGCGCGACACTTTTGAAGCACGCGCCTTGATGGAAGGCCACAGCCAGCATCAATTTGTGGTGCAGGAGCAGGCGCTGGTTTACACCATACCCAAAGCCACCGTGCTCGACATCATGCATTCCAGCCCCCGTTTCAGCGCTTATTTCTACACCAGCGTGGCCGAAAAAATGGCCAGCCTCTCGGGCGATCGCAACAACAGCGAGTTTGAAAGCCTCTTCACCGCCAAAGTGAGCGATGCCTACCGGCAAAACACCGTTTGGCTCGATGGCAGCGCCAGCATACTCGATGCCGCGCAAACCATGAAAACACACAAAACCAAATCGGTGCTGGTGCGCCACCATGAGCAAATCGGTCTGTTCACCGAATCGGCCTTCCGCGACATCGCCATTGCCGGCGCACCAAGCGATGCACCGATTTCGGAATGGTCCACTTTCGATCTGATCGGCATCGATATCGACGATTATGTGTTCAACGCCTTGCTGCGCATGACCCAATTCAACATCCAGCGCGTGATTGTGAACCAAGCAGGCAAGCCGGTGGGTGCGCTCGAGCAAATCGACGTGCTGGCTTATTTTTCCAACCACACCCACTTGGTGGCGCAAAGGCTGGAGCGCGCCCAAACCATAGATGAGCTGGTGGGCATTGCCGCCCAAATGACGCATTCCATTCAGATTTTGCGCAAAAACGGCGTGCGCGCACCGCAGCTGGCGCAATTGATGCAGGTGCTCAACACGAGCCTGTTTGAAAAAGCCTGGCGCCTTTTGGCCACGCCCGAATTATACGAACAAAGCTGCCTGATTGTGATGGGCTCGGAAGGGCGCGGCGAGCAAATCCTCAAAACCGACCAAGACAACGCCCTGATTCTGCGCGAACATGCCGATTTGGCTTTGGCAGAGCAAACCGCCGAGCAATTTTCCGCCACCCTCGAGCGCCTGGGCTATCCGCCCTGCCCCGGCCACATCATGGTCAACAACCCGGCTTGGCGCAAAACCCTGCCCGAATTCAAAAAAATGGTCAGCAGCTGGTGCTATTCTCCCAGCCCCGAATCCATGATGAACCTGGCCATCTTTATCGATGCCAAGCCCGTGGCCGGCGATGCGGCGCTGCTCGATGAAGTGAAAGCGCATCTGCAAAAAACCATGATCAACGATGCCGGCATGCTGATGGCGTTTGCCCGCTCGGTGGAATTGTTTGACGGCCACAGCCGCGGCTTTTTCTCGCAGCTGCTCAGCCGCGGCCAAAACGAAAAGATGGACATCAAAAAAATGGGCGTGTTCCCGGTGGTGCACGGTGTGCGCGCCTTGGGGCTGGAAGCGCGCATCGAAGAAACCAACACCTTCGAGCGCATTCAAAAGCTGATGCAGGCTCGCGTGCTGGATGAGCAGCTGGGCAAAGACACCGCCGAAGCGCTCAGCTATCTGATGGATTTGCGCCTGAAAGCAGGCTTTGCCGCCCTGAGCAACGAAATACCCGAAGAAGCCAACCAAATCGACTTACAAAGCCTCTCCACGCTCGAGCGCGATTTACTCAAAGATGCGCTGCAAGTGGTGAAACGCTTCAAGCAGATGATACACAACCACTTTCATCTGGGGGTGCGCTGATGCAGATAATCGAACGCTTTTTGCGCGCGCGCGAGCGCAAAAAGCTCGCCAACCCGCAATACGATTTCCTCTACGAGCCGCACCCGGATGAAATGGTCAGCTTCGATTGCGAAACCACCAGCCTGGATGTAAAAGAAGCCGAAATCATCTCCATCGGCGCTGTGAAAATCCGCGGCAGAGAAATTCTCACCAGCGAATCGTTTTATGTATTGGTCAAGCCCGAAGGCCTGATGCAGGCGGCCAATGTGAAAGTGCACGGCCTGCGCCCGAAAGACCTTTCAGACGGCATTCCGGTAGAAGAAGCGGTCTATCAGCTGCTTGATTTTATCGGCGGGCGCCCTTTGGTGGGCTATTATCTGGAATACGATGTTGCCATGATCAATAAATTTCTCAAGCCCATGCTCGGCATCCGCCTGCCCAACAAACAAATCGAAGTGTCGAGCATTTATTACCAGCAACAGGCCGAAAGCAATATCCACAACGCCTATATCGATCTGCGCATGGCCACCATGGTGAAAAAGCTCGGCATACCCGACCTGCCCCGCCACGATGCGCTCAACGATGCCATCAACGTGGCCATGATGCTGCTGGCGCTGGAAGCGCGCAAACGCCGCCGATAGCGCACACACCCAGCTTTTGCACACAAGTGTTGCCCACCTTGGTTTTCGTCATTTGAAACATTTAGGCCGTCTGAAAACTTTCAGACGGCCTTTTCACTTTTTCCAACGCCCTAAATACTGTTTTCCCCTGCATGTTTCACCTCAATCCAAACAATTTAGAGCAAATTATCCACGCAGAAACGCTTTATGCACCCTTTTTTCATTTCCATATTTATAAGTTAAATTGCGTTAACAAAGCCTTTATTTACCCTAATTTATGTATTTTTATTTATATATTGCATTAAGCGATATCTTGCATTTTTATGGAAACCATCAGGATAAGTTAGTATCAAATATTTTCAACTATGCTATTCTCCCCACACGTGATTGGTTTGAATCACTGAAAATTGTGTCGGTTCGCTGAAATTGAAGGCTTTTTGCCCCTGATTTCAAACAAGGAAAACGGCATTTCTAATTATAAAATTGTCATCGACAAAGGAGGAAGTCATGTCTGTCAACAAACATGATTCAACCAGCTACTGGAAGGCAAACGTGCGCATTATCACCATTTGTTTGGTGGTGTGGGCATTATGCTCTTACGGTTTCGGCATCGTCTTACGGCCGCTCTTGGCCGGCATCCATATCGGGGGCACCGATTTGGGCTTCTGGTTTGCTCAACAAGGCTCGATTCTCACCTTCATCGCGATTATTTTCTTCTACTCTTGGAGAATGAATAAGCTCGACGAAGAATTCGGCGTACACGAGGAGTAATACCATGAGTCAATTTGTGATTAACTTGATATTCGTGGGCGCTTCTTTTGCGCTCTATTTCGGCATCGCCATTTGGGCGCGCGCCGGTTCAACCAAAGAATTTTATGTGGCCGGCGGCGGGGTGCACCCGGTGCTCAACGGCATGGCCACCGCAGCCGACTGGATGAGCGCAGCATCTTTCATCTCAATGGCCGGCCTGCTCGCCATGGGCGGCTACGGTGCCTCGGCCTATCTGATGGGCTGGACCGGCGGCTATGTATTGCTGGCGCTGCTTTTAGCACCTTATTTGCGCAAATTCGGCAAATTCACCGTGCCCGACTTTATCGGCGACCGCTTCTACAGCCGCACCGCCCGCTTGGTGGCTGTGGCCTGTTTGATTATCGCTTCCACCACTTACGTGATCGGCCAAATGACCGGTGCCGGCGTGGCTTTCTCGCGTTTCCTTGAAGTAAGCAGCACCACCGGCCTGATTATTGCATCGATTGTGGTGCTTTTTTACGCGGTGTTGGGCGGCATGAAAGGCATCACCTACACCCAAGTGGCTCAATATGTGGTGTTGATTATTGCCTACACCATTCCGGCCGTGTTTATTTCGCTCAACCTCACCGGCAACCCGATTCCGCCTTTGGGTCTTTTCAGCAACGAAACCGCCTCAGGCATGCCGCTGCTGCAAAAGCTTGATTTATTGGTAACCGATCTGGGCTTCACTGCCTACACGGCCGATATTCCCAACAAGCTCAATATGTTCTTGTTTACCCTCTCGCTGATGATCGGCACCGCCGGCCTGCCGCACGTGATTATCCGCTTTTTCACCGTGCCTAAAGTATCCGATGCCCGCTCGTCTGCCGGCTGGGCACTGGTGTTTATCGCGCTGCTTTACACCACCGCACCGGCTGTCGGCTCAATGGCCCGCATCAATCTTATCGACACCATCTATCCGCAAGGCGCCGCTGCTGCACCGATTGAATTCGAAGCGCGCCCCGAGTGGATGAAATCATGGGAAACCACCGGCCTTTTGAAGTTTGACGACAAAAACAGCGACGGCAGAATCCAGTATTACAACGACAAATCCGCAGGCTTTGAAGCCACCGCTGCCGAACGCGGCTGGAAAGGCAACGAGCTGACTGTAAACAACGATATCTTGGTATTGGCCAACCCTGAAATCGCCAACCTGCCCTCTTGGGTGATCGGCCTGATTGCCGCCGGCGGCTTGGCTGCTGCGCTCTCTACCGCCGCAGGCTTGCTGCTCGCCATTTCATCCGCCATTTCGCACGATTTGATTAAGAAAACACTCAAACCCGATATCAGCGAAAAAGGCGAATTGATGGCTGCGCGCATCTCGATGACCGTTGCCATTGTGATCGCCACTTGGTTGGGCATCAACCCGCCGGGCTTTGCCGCACAAGTGGTGGCGCTGGCCTTCGGTATTGCCGCTGCCTCAATTTTCCCGGCTTTGATGATGGGTATTTTCTCTAAACGCATCAACAGCGCAGGCGCCACCGCAGGCATGTTGGCAGGTTTGATTTCCACTTGCGTGTATATCTTCCTGTATTTGGGCTGGTTCTTCATCCCGGGCACCAACACTTTTGAAAACGTAGAAGCCAACTGGCTGTTCGGCATCTCTCCGTTGTCGTTCGGTGCAGTGGGTGCTATCATCAACTTCGTTGTCGCGTTCGTGGTGTCCAGCTTGGGCAAAGCGCCGCCGCAAGAAGTGCAAGATCTGGTGGAAAGTGTGCGTTATCCGCGCGGTGCCGGCGGAGCAGTCGACCACTAAGCATTAACTTAACCAATCGGTTTGGGCTTCCGCATCAGGAAGCCCAAATCATTTAACACAAAGGAGCGCCCATGATTTGGGAATTCGTTGCCACCCTATCCGCCGGCATCGGTGCCGCCGGCATCATGATGATGATCCGCCTGTTTATTAAAAAGCTGCCCAAATGGCTGGTGCCGGCAGCGGCCGGCCTAGGCATGATAGGCTTTCAGGTTTATAGCGAATACACTTGGTTTAGCCACACCCGCTCATTGCTGCCCGAGAGCGCCGTGGTGGTGGCCGAAGTGCCGGAAAACGCGTTTTACAAGCCTTGGTCGTATATTAAACCGCAAGTATTGAAATTCGTGGCCATCGACACCGCCAAAACCGCCCCCGTCGGCGAAAGCGGCCAAGTATTGCAAACCAATCTTTATTTTTTCGAGCGCCGCATGAGCGCACAAACCTGGCCGATATTGATTAACTGCCAAACCCGTTTACAAGCCAATGCCCCCCAACAAAATACTGGCGAACCCCTATCCGTTGATGCCGATGCTTGGAGCAAAACCGACTACAGCGAAAAAATCGCTTTAGCCATTTGTCCGAAGCCCTAACGCACATGCGGCAGCATTGCCGGCAAACACAAACAAAGTTTTATCACTTTAAGCCAAGTCTGCTATATTAGGTCGTCTGAAACCTTTCAGACGGCCTAATACCAATCCAAAAAAATAATCTAACTTCGTTGTCTCGCCTTGCCGTACTATCTGTACTGTCTGCGGCTCGCCGCCTTGTTAGCTTACTTTTTTGAATTGGTATAATCATTGATATTTAAAATTCATCTATAGTTGAATGCAAGAAAAAGTGATACAAAACTACGCACCACAACGAGGTAGGTTGGGTTGTCAAACCCAACGTTTCAGACGGCCTGTGGACTTGTTGGGTTTTCAACCCAACCTACCCGTTGCGCCACTTTTTTCTTACATTTCACTATATATTTCAACAATATAATCTTATGACCACTAAAAAACACATTCTGCTCGGCATCAGCGGCGGCATTGCCGCCTATAAATCCTGCGAACTCGTGCGCTTATTGAAAAAACAAGGCCATGAAGTGAGCGTGGCCATGAGCCGCGCCGCCACCGAATTCGTGTCGCCGCTCACCTTTCAGGCTTTAAGCGGCCACCCCGTGTTGGCCGACACCCATAGCGGCGAATCCGGCGGCAACGGCATGGCACACATCAACCTCACCCGCACCGCCGACGTGTTTGTGATCGCCCCCGCCAGCGCCAACACCTTGGCCAAAATCGCCGGCGGCATCGCCGACAACTTGCTCACCAATTTGGCTGCCGCACGCAAATGCCCGTTGGCCGCAGCACCGGCAATGAATGTAGAAATGTGGTTCAACCCCGCCAACCAACGTAACATCGCCCGATTGCAGGCCGACGGCATCAGCATATTCCCGCCCGCCAGCGGTGAGCAAGCCTGCGGCGAAACAGGTGTAGGGCGCATGCCCGAAGCCGCCGAGCTGGCCGATCTCATTCCCGATTTATGGACACCCAAAATCCTAGCCGGAAAAAAAGTGCTCATCACCACCGGCGCCACCTTTGAAGCCATCGATCCCGTGCGCGGCATCACCAATATTTCCAGCGGCCAAATGGGCACCGCCCTCGCCCGCGCCTGCCGCGCCGCCGGTGCCGAAGTCACATTGATTTACGGCCAAATCCAAACCGCTCTGCCGCCGGGCATGGCCGAAAACGTGCATGCCCTGAGCGCACAAGCCATGCACGAAGCCGTGCACCACCGCATTCATACGCAAGACATCTTCATCAGCGTAGCCGCCATCGCCGACTACAAAGTGCGCAACAGCAGCACACAAAAGCTCAAAAAAAGCGCTGACAGCACCCCACCCGTGATTGAGTTGGCCGAAAACCCCGACATTCTCGCCTCAGTCGCCGCCCTGCCCGATGCCCCTTTTTGCATCGGCTTTGCCGCCGAGAGCCACAACGTGCTCGAACACGCCCGCGCCAAACGCCTGAAAAAAAGCATCCCCATGCTGGTGGCCAACGAAGTCTCAATCGCCATGGGCAGCAGCCGTAATCAAGTGACCATTATCGATGCATACGGCGACACCCCCCTACCCGAAATGAGCAAACACGACACCGCCGCCGCCATCGTGCAGCACTTGAGCACACTACTGCATCAAGCATAACAATCAACCCAAGCGGCCAACCAAAGCAAACATCGTCAAATACATCAGACCATTTCCCAGCCACTTGCAGGCGGCTGTGGCTATGAAGATGTATAAGGTGTAACTCACAGCCATGCGAAGGCGGCTAGTTGTACAGCCATTGCTTCGCGCATTCATCAGACGGTTTCAACTCACAGCCGCCCGAAGGCGGCTGGAAATGCCAATGTCGTTTTTAAGAATTCATCAGCTGTTTCAACTCACAGCCGCCCGAAGGCGGCTGGCAGCCTTGTCTGTTGCACGCGCTGATTGTTCTGACGTTTCAACTCACAGCCGCCCGAAGGCGGCTGGCCACGCTCGAACAGGAGTCTGTTCGCACAACTCTAGTTTCAACTCACAGCCGCCCGAAGGCGGCTGGCAATGTGGTCTATTTTTCGGGTGAGATGTCTGAAGTTTCAACTCACAGCCGCCCGAAGGCGGCTGGCACCATCATACAGACAAACAACTACAATATTAAAGTTTCAACTCACAGCCGCCCGAAGGCGGCTGGGAATGAGTCATAATACAATGGAAACATCTTAAACGTTTCAACTCACAGCCGCCCGAAGGCGGCTGGCCAACTGAAAACCGAAGCAATTGCTCAATCAACAGTTTCAACTCACAGCCGCCCGAAGGCGGCTGGGTTGATCTGTATCAAATTGAACCAGTCTATAAAGTTTCAACTCACAGCCGCCCGAAGGCGGCTGGTTGATGGTCGCAGCAGCAGAATCACCTTCCGCTAAGTTTCAACTCACAGCCGCCCGAAGGCGGCTGGACCTCGTATGAGAACTATGATGTGCACTACAGTCTGTTTCAACTCACAGCCGCCCGAAGGCGGCTGGTGTTTAGTACAGGAGGGTTCAAAGGCGGTATGACAGTTTCAACTCACAGCCGCCCGAAGGCGGCTGGAAGAACTGACACGAGAAGTACAGGTAGGGTTTGAGTTTCAACTCACAGCCGCCCGAAGGCGGCTGGCTGGGGATTGAGGGCAAGCTAGGTACGTTTTCAGTTTCAACTCACAGCCGCCCGAAGGCGGCTGGATGGGGGTATTGAAAGGGTTAAGAAAGTTGTTGTTTCAACTCACAGCCGCCCGAAGGCGGCTGGGCAATACTTCGACACCCTCTTTGTCTTGGAAAATGTTTCAACTCACAGCCGCCCGAAGGCGGCTGGTTGCAGCAGCAGGCGGAAGAAATGACGCTAGACCCGTTTCAACTCACAGCCGCCCGAAGGCGGCTGGTGCCGCCGCTGAAACCCTTGGCCCGCAAGGCTTGCATCGCCCTGTTTCGCTAAGGTTTCACCGAAGACACATGGCCTTACTATATCACAGCCAAGTAAGGCCGGTTTTTTCCAAATTGTTAAAGAAATCAAGCCGCGCTGATCTGCGGGCTTTTTGATGAGCACTACAGGTTAGCGCTCGTGCAATCCGTTCAGATAATTCGCCACAAGTTCAGATAATCAGGGTGTCTTTAAAAATATCCACTGCGGCTTTGGCGCCGTGGTGTTCTACTTTGCGCCGCCATTTGCTGCCGAGGTGGTAAAAGCGCAGGCTGTCGGTTTCGGGTTGATAGGTGGCCAGCAGTTTGGCTTTCAGCTGCACCCATTGGTCGGGCGCGAGGTCGCATTCGAATACGGAATATTGCACCCGCACGCCGTAGTCGAGGCAGTGTTTGGCGATGCGGCGCAGGCGGGTTTGGCCTTCGGGGTCGGCTAGGGAGATGTCGTAGGTAATCAGCATCAGCATTTCAGGTAGCCTTTAGCGCATCAGAAACGGTGGGTATTCGGCCAGATCGCCGCGCAGGTGCCGCGCAGGTGCCGCGCCAGCAGCATGGCTTGGATATGGGGCAGCAGGCCGATTTCCACTTCTTCCTGCAAATAGGGGTGGACGATTTTTTCCTGTTTCTTGGCTTGCAGGGTTTGAAACAGCAGCTTATGCATTTTATTTTCTTTGTTGTTTCATTTTAGCAAGTCATGCTGGCATCCAAATCCTATTTAATTACATTTGATTTAAATCGAACATCTCCCACTTCCAATGGCAATGCTTTCAATATTTCATTCAATGCAATCAAATCATTAGCAGGCTTTTTCCAGACATAAGGCTTCAGCATAGCCGGTACAATTCCCTTTTCTCCATTTTCATTAGCGAACACCAAAGTAATAATTGAAAAATTTTCTTCTTGGCGTTTTTTTGCAATTGCATAATCAATCTCACTGGCCAAATATTTTTCATCAGTATAATCAGGAGTAATGAAAAATATTGCTGCGCAAGAATCTGACATTCCTTGCTGTAAAGCTCTTTCTAAATTCACGCCCGCAGACATATCTTCCTCATCTAACCAAGGCGAAAAACCTAATAATTCCAAAGTGCTTTTAAAATGCCGAACTCTATTTTTATTAATACTTTTATGGCTAAGAAAAATTTTCATCGGCTGCATACTCATTTCTACCTTATGTTGTAAAAAATTTAATTTCAAATCACGCTCTAAATCAATAACCCAGTTTTCAAAACCATTACTGCTGTCAAACAAGAAAACTGCATCCCGCCTTTTAAGATTCATCAGCTTAAATACTTCCTTTCTGATTAATTCAGGATTATTTTTATCCTTTCCCGTTAAAGGTAAATTGAGTTCATCAATACCCATAGTTTGCACAAAAACTGTTGGCCCTTGATCAATCAATATCACCACATAAAAATCACCAAAACGGCCAATTTTATAATGTGTTCCTGAAACCACAGGCCAATAATTCAGCATATTTGGAAATTGGAATTTGATGTAAATTTTATATGCTTCAAAAGCGATATCCTTTACGTTTTTATTACCCGTTTCTTGCTCTACCGGAGCATTTTCATAAGCTTGATTTGCGATATCTTGGAAATTCATATTCCATTAACCCTTATTAAAATTTTCAACATGTCATCATAAAGCGACAGATGGCACCTGCCATCCATTTATTTCCCCAAACACCCCCATATACCCCATTCCTTCCAAAAAACTAAGGGCGGCGAAGCAAATCAGCACCAATTTGAGAGATAAGTCTTAATTCACTCTCAATAAATAGTTCCATAAATCTATATTATAATTTAAATTAATTAATTCGCAAAATAAATAAACCACGCGTAAAATAATCACCTCGTTCTGCTATCTAGCTGGAACGTGAGTTGAAACCATGATTCTATTTTATATGACAACAACAAACGCCCCTTACCAGGGGCGTTTTTAATTAACATGAGTTCAGGATAAGCACTGATGTTGTATCAATTCAAAAAAGTAAGCTAACAAGACGGCGAGCCGCAGACAGTACAGATAGTACGGCAAGACGAGATAACGAAGTTAGGTTATTTTTTTGGATTGGTATTAGAAATCGCCGCATTGATTCCACTTCAATGTTGAAAGGTTATTTTTTAAATGAGTATCACATAACAAAGGCCGTCTGAATCTTTCAGACGGCCTCTTCCATTAAAACATCATCATTAAAAGCGTTAGTTATCAAAAGCGCTCGTTTGCGCCCAAATAGCGCCATTGCCCGGGCGGCAGGCGGCCGAGTTTGACTTTGCCCATGCGGATGCGTTTGAGGCCGGTTACGCGCAAGCCCACCAGCTCACACATGCGGCGGATTTGGCGCTTTTTGCCTTGTTGCAACACAAAGCGCAATTGGTCTTCGTTTTGCCATTCCACTTTGGCCGGGCGCAGCGCTTCGCCATCGAGGCTGAGGCCATGGTTGAGCAGACGCAGGCCTGCTTCGGAAAGCGTGCCTTTTACGCGCACGAGGTATTCTTTTTCGATGCCGCTGCCCTCGCCGATCAGCTGCTTGGCAATGCGGCCGTCTTGCGTGAGCACCAATAAGCCGACAGAATCGATATCGAGCCGGCCGGCGGGCGCGAGGCCGAATTTGTGTTGCTCGGTAAAGGTGATGCGGCTCTCGTCGCCCGGCCAATGGTTTTGCGGTGTGATTAATTCGGCGGCGGATTGATAGCCTTTTTCGGCTTGTGCGCTCACATAGCCCACGGGCTTGTTGAGCAAAATCGTTACCCGCTGCGCTTGGCGCTCGTGCGCCTGTTTGTTTAGATCGATGCGGTCTGCCGTGCTTACTTTTTGGCCGAGCACGGCCACTTCGCCGTTGACCTTTACCCAGCCCTGCTCGATATAGCTGTCGGCCTCGCGGCGGGAGCACAAGCCCAGCTCGGCCATGCGCTTGGAGAGGCGCACTGTGTCTTGAGGATTATTTTGCATGGCTGCCTTTCAACGATGCCGCGGTCTGTTTGAGTGGCTGCGGCCTGAATCATAAAGCGTGATTATAACAGAGCAAATCTGCGGGGTATGTTTTCCGGCGTGCAGGGTAACGCAAAAACCGCAGGCCGTCTGAAAGGTTTCAGACGGCCTATTTGTTCACAAAACCATATTATCCGCGGTTGGAACCTTTAACCATATCGATCAGAAACAGGCGGCAATCGAGGTTGCCGTTGTAAAGCGGGATTTTGCGCTTGGGTTGCAGGCGCATGAGCTTGGGCATGTCGCGGTCGGCGGTGAGCATGCCGGCCAGCCAGCCGGCGTAATGCTGCTTGAGCCAGCTGCCCAATTGCGGATAAAGCGCCTGCAAAGCCTGCACTTCGGCCAGGCGCACGCCGTAGGGCGGGTTGGAAATCATGATGCCGCCCTCGCCGTTGGGGCGCGTGGCTTGTAC
The DNA here is from genome assembly GCF_004341385.1 of Uruburuella suis. GTDB lineage: Bacteria > Pseudomonadota > Gammaproteobacteria > Burkholderiales > Neisseriaceae > Neisseria > Neisseria suis. Next base: position 25,881 of record NZ_SLXE01000001.1, on the reverse strand, counting down.
ATCTTGCACCTGCCAGCGGATTAAATCGTTCACCTCGGCCGCTTCGGCATTGGCCATGGCGGCGCGTATGATGTGGCGGTCGTTATCGCTGCCGGCTATCGGCGCGGCGGTTTGAAACACGATTTTGGTTTCGGCTTCGCGGCGGATTTTATCCCACAGCGCTTTATCGAAACCTTTGAGCTTTTCAAAGCCGAAGCGGCGCATCAGGCCGGGCGCGCGCTGTGTGGCAATCCAAGCCGCTTCGATGGCGATGGTGCCGCTGCCGCAGAATGGGTCTTGAAACGGCTGGCTGCCGTCGTAGCCGGCCAAAAGCAGCAGGCCGGCGGCGAGGTTTTCGCGCAGCGGCGCTTCGCCCGTGTCTTGACGGTAGCCGCGTTTGAATAAGGCTTCGCCGCTGGTGTCGATAAAAATCTGCACGGTTTTGTCGTTTAAAAACGCGTGCACGCGCACATCGGGCTGGAATTTGCCCACGCTCGGGCGCGCGTTGCAGACTTCGCGAAAAGCATCGCACAAGGCATCTTTGATTTTCAGCCCCACAAAATCGAGGCTTTTCACCTGCGCCCGCTTGCCTTCCACTTTCACCTTAAAGGTTTGCTCGAGCGCAAACCAGTTGCCCCATTTGATGTTGCGGGCGAGCTTATAGATGTCGTCTTCATCGCGGTAGCTGCCTTTGGTGAGCTGAAGCAACACGCGGCTGGCGGTGCGCGCATGCAAATTGGCGCGATACACTTGCTCCAAGCCGCCTTTGCAGGCCACACCGCCGTCGGTCGGCTCGATCTGAGCGCAGCCTTGCGCCTGCAATTCCGCCGCCAACACGTTTTCCAAGCCGCGCGGGCAGGTGATAAAAAGAGAGTAAACAGTCATGGCTTGCCTTTCGGGGTCGTGCCCAATCTAAAAAATAAAATAACAAGCCGGTGCATCAGGTTATTTTTATAGATTGGACATAAGCCACGTTCAGGCCGTCTGAACGCGGTTCAATGCAAAGAGGCGGATTATAACGGATAAACCGATTAAACAATTGAAGAAGCTGAAAATATATTCCGCCCACTGTTTCCATGCCCAGCCGCTTTGCCGTTTGGTTTGCGACACCCAGTTTGTCTTATTGCACTCATTTGTTTTGCAAACAACAAACAGGCCGTCTGAAACCTTTCAGACGGCCTGTGGCCGGCCATGCTGCTTGCCGCTCGTCAACCGACCTGTTGCGCGTCCTCCGCCGGTGCATCAAAGCCCGGCTGCTTCACTTTCAAAAGATAAGTGAGCACAAAAGCAAACAGGTAAAGCGCGGCATAAGCATACACCACACCGATAAAGCTATAGTAAGGCAGCAAAATGGTGGCAATGGTGGGCGCGAGGAAATTAGACATGCCGGCAGACAAATTATAAATCGAAATCGCCGCGCCTTTATGGTTTGGTTCCAGCGTGGTAAACACCGCCGTCATCGGCACAAAGGCCGCCACAAATATGCCCAGCAAAATCGCCGGAATCCAAGCCATGTAGAAATTGTGGCCGAAATGCTGCGGCAGATAATAAAAGCACAGCGTCGACACCGCCATACCGATGCAGCCAAACCAGCGCACCACTTTCATCCAGCCCAGCTTCTCGCCGACTATGCCCCACAACACATTGGAAAACAGCGTGGTGGCGAAAAACACACCCCAGATTTGCAGCCATTCGGGCGTGGAAAAGCCCAGCTCATCCACAAACATCATCGGCATAATCACCGCAAAGCCAAACAGCGACAAGGTATTGATAATGCGGATCATGCTGGCATAAAGCACATTGCGGTTGCTCACCAAAAGCGTCACCGCTCGGCTCAACTCGGTGAATTTTTCCCTCGTGGAAAGATTGTGCATATGTGAAGAAGCATTCACCTTGCGCAACATGGTCACCGCCACCATGCCGCCGGCAAAGCAAAACACCAGCGCCAGCCACAGCGTGCCGCGCTCGCCGATCACTGGAATGGTGAAGCTCGGAATATAGCTGCCGGCCACACCGATGCCGATTGAATAAGTGGTCCAAAACCAGCCCATTGCCGGGCTGATTTGCGAGCTGTGCACATTTTGCACAATCATCACGATAAATGAATAGAGAAACAGCGGATAAGCGAAGCCGCGTATGCCGTAAAACAATAAAATCAGCGGATAATTGGCATCACCCAAGCCAAACACCAAAAAGAGTATGTGAAACACACACCACAGCACAAAGCCGATAATCATCGCCTTGCGCGGCGTGATGATTTCGGCAAACACGCCCGACACCCAAGCCGATAGCGCCGCGGCCAAACCGTAAACGGAAAAAGCCAGCGAAGATTGCGATTGCGTGAAGCCCAAGCTGGTAATGTGATGGGAAAGAAACGCCAGCTCAAAGCCGTCGCCGGTCATAAACAGCGCAATGGCGATATAGCCCCATACCAGATTCAGGGGCAGACCCAGCCATTGCTTGGTCACTGCGGAAGTGTTCATAAAATACCTCTCTCGCTTGAAACAGAAGCGGGGCCGTCTGAAAAAAGACTGCACCCGTGCCGGCAAGCCGCTACGGCAGCCTGCCGCAGCTGATTAAAAAGATGATTTTTCCCTGGATGCCGAATCGTTTTGATACAACGAACGAAATATTTGATAGCGCCTTTGCAAATCTGCCAATCGCTGCGGCTGCGGCCGGTAAACCTTGTCGACCTCAGGCTTGGTGCACACTTCGGCTTCGGTTTTGCCATCGGCCAAAGCCGCCAGCCGTGCCGCGCCGAGCGCGCCGCCGGTGGCGCCGCCTTGATGGGTGAAAATGTGCAGCTGCAAAATATCGGCCAGCAATTGCGCCCAAAAAGGGCTGCGGGCGCCGCCACCGAGCAAAGAGCATTGGCTGATGCCCGTGCCGCTCTCTTTCAACACCCGCACACCGTCGGCTAAGCCGAAGCCCACGCCTTCGAGCACCGCATAGCCCATTACCGCGCGGTCGGCATTGTGGCGGATGCCGTAAAACATACCGACGGCAGCCGGATCATTGTGCGGCGTGCGCTCGCCCGAAAGATAAGGCAGAAAAACAGGCGCTTGCGCTTTGGCTTCATCGCTCAACGCTTCGATTTCTTGCAGCAATTCGGCCTCTTTCACCCCCACCAGCCTGCAATACCAGCTCAAGCAAGCCGCGGCGGAAAGCATCACGCTCATTTGATGCCAGCGCTCGGGCAAAGCATGGCAAAAGCAATGCACGGCCGATTCGGGTGCCGGGCGGTAAGCTTCGTTTACCACAAACACCACGCCCGATGTGCCCAATGAAATAAACGCATCGCCCGGCTGCACCGCACCCACGCCCACGGCGCTGGCGGCATTGTCGCCCCCGCCGCCGGCCACAATCACGCTTGCACTCAAGCCCCATTGCCGTGCAATTTCGGGCAGCAGCGTGCCGCTGTTGGCGCTGCCTTCCACCAAAGCAGGCATATGGCTTCGGCTTAAGCCGCATTTTGCAAGGATTTCATCCGACCAGTTGCGCTTGGCCACATCCAGCCATAAAGTGCCGGCGGCATCCGACACATCGGATATTTTTTTGCCGGTCATCAGCAGGCGGATATAGTCTTTTGGCAGCAACACCGTGGCGGTTTGGGCAAATATTTCCGGCTCGTGCTTTTTCACCCACAAAAGTTTGGGCGCGGTAAAGCCGGGCATGGCCAGATTGCCGGTAATGGCATGCAGATTAGGCGCGGCCGCTTCCAACTCGGCGCATTCTTGAGCGCTGCGGGTGTCGTTCCACAAAATCACCGGCCGCAGAAGTTTGTCGGCAGCATCCAACAGCACCGCACCGTGCATCTGGCCGGATAAACCGATGGCACTCACCGCTTGCCAACGCGCGCCGGCTTGCGCACGCAGATGGGCGATTAAATCATTGGTTACTTGCCACCATTCGGCGGCCGATTGCTCCGACCATTGGGGATAAGGGCGCTGAATCGTCAAGGGCATGCCGTGGCTGAGCACGATTCGGCCGTGCTCATCCATCAGCAGCGCCTTGATTTCAGAAGTGCCGAAATCAAGACCTAAATACATGGCCTGCTCCTTAAGCGATAAAAGTGCGGGCTTGGGCTACTTTTTCACGCAGCAGCGCTTCAAAGTCGGCATTGCCGGCCAATTCGCCAAACAAGGCTTTATCTTGGGCAAACACCTGCACCGGATCGGCAGATTGATACATGGCATGCACCGCCGCTTCATCAATAATGCCGTCTTGATAGGCAAAGGGCAGCTTGCCCTGATGCCATTGCTCCATAAACACGAAAAACAGCGCCGGCAGCAAAGCCGTGGCCTCGGGGCGTACGCCGCTGCGGTAGCGCTCAATCAGCGTCGGCTGGATTTGGGCGGGAATTTTCGAGAAACCGTCCGCCGCCACGCGTTGATTGGTGTCTTTGATATGCGGGTTGGTAAAGCGCTCCAACACCACATCACGATAGGCCGGCAAATCGATGCCGTTGTCGCCCAGGCTCGGAATCACATCTTGGGTAACATAATCATAAGCCACTTGGCGCACGCGCTCGTTCAGCGTGCTGTTGTGGATAAACGATTCGCCCTGCAACGTGCCCGCCCACGCAATCACGGCATGCGGCACATTGAGCACGCGGATTTTCGCCTCTTCATACGGAATCACCGAATCCACCAGTTCCACGCCCACTTCTTCCAGCGCCGGGCGCACATTGTCTTTGAAATTATCTTCAACCACCCATTGGATAAAGGTTTCGCCCATCACCGGCGCTTTATCCGCGATGCCGGTTTTTTCCTGAATGCGCGCGGGCAAATCCTCGGCCGGGCGCGGCACAATGCGGTCGACCATGGTGTTGGGCGTGGTGGCGTTGTCTTTCAGCCAAGCAATCACATCTTGCTGGCCGGTGAGCGTGAGAAATTCCACCAAACCATCGTGGAAACGCTCGCCATTGTGGCGCACATTGTCGCAGCAAAGCAAAGTCACTTTGCCATCGGCCAGCTGCATACGCTTTTTCAGAATTTTGGCAATAATGCCGTAGATGGTTTCATGGCCGCCCTGCAAATCGGCTTGCAGGCTGGGGTTGCTTTGGTCCAAGCGGTATGCACTGTCGAGATAATAGCCTGCTTCGGTCACGGTAAAGGCAATCACTTTAGTGGCTTCAGCCGCGCCCTCTTCAATCAGCGGTGCCAAATCGGCCTGCCACGGCAGCAATTTTTTAATCGACTTAATCACCTCATAAGCGCGCTCATCATGCGGGCTGATGGTTTCCAGCACATATTCGCCGTTTTGCGCCTGCAGCGCCTGCACCGTGTGTTCGCTGTCGTTGCGGATATTGCCTGCCGCAATCGCCCAGCTGTCGTTGCCGGCTTTAATCAATTCGTTGAGATACCACGCTTGATGCGCGCGATGGAAAGAACCCAGGCCGATATGCAACCATGTGTATTGTTGGCTCATAGAAAAACCCTCCTAAACATTTATTGTTTGTAAAAAGCGGATGAAATTTGATCTATTTCTTGTAGTTATATGAAATTAATTTGTGTATTTTACATAAATGCACCAGCAAAATCACAAGTAATTAAACTAGATTTAATTTATTGATAAAAGTAATATTGCTACAATTATTTTAAATAAAAATCAATGCTTTAAATGAAACAACTCGATTTTCATCAACATCTTATCTAGTCACCCTCATCTATTCCAACGCTTTCGATCATTTTTACTCTCTAGTATTCAACCCGTTTTAATTACATACAGTTACAAATAAATAGATTTACAGAAATATTTATTTTAAAACTGTATGATTATTTTAAAATCAGACATAAATCCGACCATTTCGCACGCCTTCCTCATTAATGAAACACCATCGAATATTAATAAAATTAATAACAAAAGGCCGTCTGAACGGTTCAGACGGCCTTTTCACAATCATCCGTTTTTCATTTATTTCACGCAACAACAGGCAAAGCGCTTGTTGCTGCCGGCGTAATCCCGCAGCATTTTTTGATGGATTTCATGATAAAAAAGGCCGTCTGAAACACTATTGTGTTTCAGACGGCCTTTGTCTTTATGGCAGCTCAAGGCATCAAACTTCTTTGCTCTCTGCCGCTTTTTGGCGCAAACGCAAACCCAATTCGCGCAATTGTTTATCGTCCACATGATTGGGCGCATCCACCAGCAAGTCTTGCGCGCGCTGGGTTTTCGGGAAGGCAATCACATCGCGGATGGATTCGGCACCGGCCATCAATGTTACCAAGCGATCAAGGCCGAAGGCCAAGCCGCCGTGCGGAGGCGCGCCGAATTTGAGGTTGTCGAGCAAGAAGCCGAATTTGTTTTGCTGTTCTTCCGGGCTGATTTTCAGCGCCGCAAACACTTTTTCCTGAATGTCGGCGCGGTGGATACGGATGGAGCCGCCGCCGATTTCCCAGCCGTTGAGCACCATATCGTAGGCGCGGGCGAGGCAGTTTTCGGGGTCGCTGTCCATCAAGTCTTCATGGCCGGGTTTGGGCGAGGTAAACGGATGGTGCATGGCAGCATAGCGGTCGTTTTCTTCGTCGTATTCAAACATCGGGAAATCGACTACCCACAGCGGCCGCCATTCGTTGGTGAAGTAGCCGCCTTCTGCACCGTGCTCATGGCCGATTTTGATGCGCAAGGCACCAATGGCTTCGTTCACCACTTTGGCTTTATCCGCGCCAAAAAAGATGATGTCGCCGTTTTGGGCGCCGGTTTGCTCGATAATGGCTTTCAGGGCGTTTTCCGACAAGAATTTCACAATCGGGCTTTGCAGGCCGCTGTCTTCGCCGTTGGAAAGGTTGGTCACATCGTTCACTTTAATGTAGGCCAAGCCTTTGGCGCCGTAAATGCCGACAAATTTGGTGTATTCGTCGATGTCTTTGCGACTCAATTTCGCACCGCCGGGCACGCGCAAGGCCACCACACGGCCGCCTTTCATGTCGGCTGCGCCGCGGAACACTTTGAATTCTTCCGTTTTCATCAATTCGGTAAGCTCGGTGAATTTCAAGTCGACGCGCAAATCGGGTTTGTCGGAGCCGTAGTAAAACATGGCTTCGCTAAAGGGCATGCGCGGGAAGTCGCCCAACTCTACATTCAGCGCGTCTTTAAATACTTGCTTGGCCATGCCCTCGGTGATGTTCATGATTTCGTCTTCGCCGAGGAATGAGGTTTCCAAGTCGATTTGGGTGAATTCGGGTTGGCGGTCGGCACGCAAATCTTCATCGCGGAAGCATTTGGTGATTTGGTAGTAGCGGTCGAAACCGGCCACCATCAGCAATTGTTTGAACAATTGCGGCGATTGCGGCAGCGCAAAAAATTCGCCCGGGTGCACGCGGCTGGGCACGAGGTAATCGCGTGCGCCTTCAGGGGTGGAGCGGGTGAGCATGGGGGTTTCGATGTCGATAAAGCCTTGCGCATCCAAGTAGCGGCGCACGCCCATGGCCACTTTATAGCGCAATTTCAGATTATTCTGCATCACCGGGCGGCGCAGGTCGATTACGCGGTTTTGCAGGCGCACGTTTTCGCTCAGGTTTTCATCGTCGATTTGGAAAGGCGGCGTGGCCGCAGCATTTAAAATGTCGATTTCTTTGGCCAAAATCTCGATTTTGCCGGACACCATTTTATCGTTGGTGGTGCCTTCGGGGCGGTTGCGCACGCGGCCGGTGATGCTGAGCACGAATTCATTGCGTGATGAATCGGCGGTGGCAAAAGCTTCGGGGGTGTCGGGGTCGATCACCACCTGCACAATGCCTTCGCGGTCGCGCAAGTCGATAAAAATCACACCGCCGTGGTCGCGCCGGCGGTGCACCCAGCCTTTAACGGTAACGGTTTGGTCGAGGTATTGCTCGTTAATCAAGCCACAATAGTTGGTACGCATAATCATCCCTTTGGGTGTTTTCATTATTTAAATCATTTTTTAAATCATTTAAGGCCGTCTGAAGGTTTTTCATCAGCATTGCCCGAGCTTTCAGACGGCATCGATTCAAACAGGCTGTGTTGCAAATGTTTGGGCACTTCGGGCAGCACCATGCCCAGCGAAATCACATATTTGAGCGCATCGTCCACGCTCATGTCGAGTGTGCGCACATCGCTTTTCCTCACCATAATGTAATAGCCGCCGGTGGGATTGGGCGTGGTGGGCACATACACGCTGAGGTATTCGCCGCCTTCGGGCAGGCTTTGGCGGATGTTGTCGGGGATATTGCCCGACACAAAGGCCAGCGTCCAGATATCGGGCTGCGGAAACGGCACCAGCACCGGCGTTTTAAACGATTGGCGCGAATCGGAAAGCAGTGATTCCGACACTTTTTTCACGCTGGAATAAATCGATTTCACCACCGGAATGCGCCCGAGCAGCGCATCCCAGGCGGCGATGATGCGCCGGCCGAGCACATTGGCGCCAAACAAGCCGGTTACAAACAGCACCAACACGGCCACAATCACACCCAAGCCGGGAATATTGAAACCAATCAAATGCATAGGCTGCCAATGCTCGGGCAGCAGGTTAATCAGCTGGTCGGAGGCGGAAACGATATAGGTGATCACCCACAAGGTTACCGCTATCGGCAGCCACACCAAAATGCCGGTGATAAGGTATTTTTTCAGCGCCTTGCCTATGCCGCCGCTGTCGGCCGTGTTTTTTGCCATGAGTTGCTTAATCTTTTGTATTGCTGCCCAAACGGCGCATTATACGCGCTCGGGCGGCAAGAAACGAGTGTTTTCCAACGGTGTGGCGCCCATCTCAAAAAGCAGAGCCGCGAGCTGGGCGGCTTGATGCCGTCTGAATGTTTTTTTTTGCACAAACGGGCACGGGTGTTCTGACATTTCGTTTATGAGCGGGATTTTGTTTCTGGGCATGCAGATGCAAAGCAAAAACGCAGCGAGATTGGGCACCTTGCGAGGCTTTTCGCCTTGCAAGCACGCTTGTGCCCTCAAATCTTACGTGCGGATGAAATGTGAACAGCCCCTAAAACCCATCCCAATCATTAAACATCAAACCGAAGCCGATGCTGTTGTGCTTGTGGTTGTAATCAAGCAGGCTCTCGCCATAGCCGTGAAAGCCCTGCACATAAGCTTTCAGACGGCCTTTGAGCGGAAAGGTGTAATCGGCCTGCACGCCGCCCTTGCCGGTTTTCGGGTTGTAGCGCATGGTGGCGGCCATGGTGCGCTGGTCGTTAAAGCGGTATTGCAGGCGCAAATTGCCATAGCCCATATAATCGGCAATATCGGGGTTGTCGTTATCGTCGCCGTTGCCGTTAAACACCGGCGCCCACACTTTGGGAATCACCGTAAACTTGCCCCATTCCATACCCGCCATGGCGTAAACCCGGTTCCACGAGCGCGACAGCGGCCGCCCCTGCCCGTTGGATTGATGCACAATGCCCGCGCCCAACATACGCAGCTTGCCGCCGCCGGGCAGATCGGCTTTCACCGGCTGGGTGATAAACATTTCGGGCATATAATCGTTATTGCGAAACGGTGCCGATTTCTCACCCTGGCTCCACAGCTGCCAATGCGAGGTTTGCGTGTAGCCAAACCACATATCGGCGCGGGTTTTAAACAAATCTTCCATCAATTTGGTTTTAAACGACACCTGCATTTTGGCTTCGAGCCGCTTTTGCTCGGTCGACACCGCATCGTCTGCCACACCGCGCGAGGGCGATTCGGGATAGCGGTTGGGGCTGCTGTTGTACCAGGCCGGCAGCAAATACATGGGATTGTGCTCGCGCACCGTCAAAATGCCGCGCGGATCGTTTTGGTCGAGGTCATACATCTGGCTCAAAGGCGTGTAGGCCTCGGCCGCTTCCACCAGCGTTTGCGTCGGCTCGGTGTTTGCCACCGTGGGGCGCTCGTCAAACACAATCTTGGTTTCGCCTTTATCCAAGCTCTCGTTAACGGTGCGCACCAAATCCACCGATTTTGCTCCGGCCATAGCCGCTGCGGGCGGCGTAGCGGGCGGGAATTGCGCGGCATACACTTTATCGAAACACGCCAAGCGCATGGCATTATCCTGCACCAGCGTGCATTGCAGCGCCGCATCGTTGGCGGCGGCACTTGCAACCGGCGGCCAAGCCGCAGCCAAGCTGGCAGCGGCCAATATCCAAGCGGGTTTCACCATCATGTATCGCCTCTTATAAACAAACAGGCCGTCTGAAAACGGCCGGCCTGCGCGGCTCATTCTGAGCATTCGTTCAGACGGCCTCTCGAAAAAACAATGCCCCCGAAGAACAATGGTTTGTCCGTCGCGGGGCATGTGCGCCGTAGCGTCTGCTGCGATTTAAGCCAAGGCTTTGATTTTGGCAGACAGGCGGCTCTTGTGACGGGCAGCTTTGTTTTTGTGATACACGCCTTTGTCGGCAATGCGGTCCATCACTTTAACAGAATCGCGGTAAACGGTTTGCGCAGCAGCTTTATCGCCGGCTTCAACAGCTTTCAGTACTTTCTTAACCGCGGTGCGGAAAGCGGTACGCAGGCTTGCGTTGTGGGCGCGGTTTTTCACAGCTTGGCGGGCACGTTTGCGGGCTTGTGCGCTATTGGCCATATTGGTTATCTCCTGATAAGAATCAAATTTCGTAAACGCGCAATTTTAATGGCTTCACCAACTCAATGCAAGCGTTTTAGCGATAAATCCTTATCTGCGCTTGTAAAACACGCCGGAAAACAACACGCCGGGGCGCACCGCCCCTTCAGACGGCCTGCATTTCCAAACCCACATCCCCCGCCGCCGGGCGCCGCAGCCATATCATTTTGATTTTTATCAGGCATTCCATTACAATAGCGCCGGCCTGCCGCCGGGAACGGCAAAGGGGCGGCAGGCCGATTTTCACCAACCTTTCATCAGGAAAACGACCCGTATGAAAAAAACCGCATTAAGCGTATTCACCGTGCTGGCGCTGGCAGCCTGCGGCGGCCAAAGCGAACAAAAACCCGCCCAATCCCCGGCATCCGATGCAACGGCGAGCGCCGTATCCGCCACCGACGGCCTGCCCGTAACCGACACCCTTAATATCTACAACTGGTCCAACTATGTGGACGAGAGCACCGTAGAAGCTTTCAAAAAAGCCAACGACCTGAAGCTCACCTACGATTTGTATGAAAACAACGAAACGCTCGAAGCCAAAGTGCTCACCGGTAAATCAGGCTACGACTTGGTGGTGCCCGGCATTGCCTTTTTGCCGCGCCAAATCGGTGCCAGCGCTTATCAAAAAGTGCATAAAGACCTGATTCCGAATTATCAAAACATCGACCCCGAGCTTTTAAAAATGCTCGAGAGCGCCGACCCGGGCAATGAATACGCCGTACCCTATTTCTCCGGCGTCAACACTTTGGCGATCACCGCCAAAGGCAAAGAAGCGCTCGGCGGCGCCCTGCCCGAAAACGGTTGGGATTTGCTCTTCAAGCCGGAATACACCAATAAGCTCAAAGCTTGCGGCATCGCCCTATGGGACACACCCAGCGAGATGTTCCCCATTGCGCTCAACTATTTGGGCAAAGACCCGAAAGGCACCAATCCCGACGACATCAAAGCGGCGGCCGATATGCTGCAAGCCATCCGCCCCGACATCAAGCGCTTCAGCCCCTCGGTGATTGACGAATTGGCACGCGGCGATGTGTGCTTGGCAGCGGGCAACGGCGGCGACCTCAATATGGCCAAAGCGCGTGCGGAAGAAGTGAAAAGCAATGTCGGCATCGAGGTGCTCACCCCCAAAGGCATGGGCTTTTGGATTGAATCTTGGCTGATTCCGGCCGATGCCAAAAACGTGCTCAATGCGCATAAATACATCAACTACACACTCGAGCCCGAAGTGGCCGCGAAAAACGGCGATTTCGTCACCTTCGCGCCCGCCAGCCTGCCCGCGCGCAAGCTGATGAACCCCGAGCTCGTGGCCACACGCTCGATTTTCCCCAATGCGCAAGACATGAAAGACGGCTTTGTGATGCCGCAAATGAGCGACGATGCGAAAAAGCTCACCGTCAGCCTGTGGCAGAAAATCAAAGTCGGCACGCATTAAGCAGGCCGTCTGAACGCTTGAAAACGACTGCACAGCAGCCGTTTTATCTGACAAACAACAAGGCCGTCTGAAACCTTTCAGACGGCCTTGTTGTTGCTATGCACGCCAATCTTCACAACCATCCGGCAGCACGTTTATGCTGCGCAGCCGGCCCGGGCAATATACATGCTTTTATCATGAAACTCAGCCAGTGTGCCGCGATGGCCGATGCTCACAATAATGCTGTGCGGCAATTGCCGGCGCAGCAGGCGGTAAAGCGCGGCTTCAGTCGGTTCATCCAAAGCGGAAGTGGCCTCATCGAGCAATATCAATTTCGGCTTTCCCAGCAAAATGCGGGCAAAAGCCACGCGCTGCAATTCACCCGGAGACAAGGTTTGCTGCCAATTGCCCACTTCATCGAGCTTATCGATCAGCTTCTCCAGCCGGCAAAGGGTAAGCGCTTGCGCCAATTCGGGATGATGGGGATCGATATTGGGATAACACACGGCTTCGCGCAGGCTGCCTTGCGGCACATAAGCGCGTTGCGGCACAAACATGGTGTCTTCGTGACGCGGGCTGCGGATGCTGCCGCTGCTGCCAAACGGCCACAGGCCCGCCATCATGCGCAGCAACGAAGTTTTGCCGCAGCCCGACGGCCCCTGTATCAACAGGCTTTGCCCCGAACTCACAACCAAGCTGATGTTTTCTATTAGCTTTTCACCATCTGCACGATAAAGGGTTGCATTTTGCAACCGGAGGCCGTCTGAAACGGTTTCCTGCTGCGGCAACTGCGTGCAGGAATCATCGTCCATGCTTTGCATAAAGCCGTAAAGCCGCTCCAGCCGGGCGCGGTAAACGGTGAATTGCTTATAAAAATTGCGGAAAAACGACAGCGCGTTTTGCAAACGCACAAACACCAGTACGGTTTGTTGGATATCGCCGATTTTGATTTGCCCGGCAAACAAGCGCGGCGCTTGCAGCAAGATAGGCAACAGCTTAATGCTTTGGGTGACGATATCATTAAAGCCGGTGAGCATCAGGCTTTGGCGCACAATCAGCCAACGGTTGCGGATAATGGCGCCAAAGCGCATCGACAGGCTTTTCTGTTCGCGCCATTCGCCGTGATAAAAAGCGATGCTTTCCGAATTATCACGGATGCGGATCAGCGAATAGCGGTAATCGCCGTTGAGTTGTTCGTTTTGATAATTGTATTTAATCAGCGGGTTACCTATCCACATGGCAATGGCGGTGGCGACAATCACAAAGATGAAAATAAAATACACCAAGCCTTTGGGAATGGTGAAGCCAAATAGGTGTAAGGCCCCGGCCAGCCCCCACAACACCAGCGTAAATTCAACGGTAGACAACACCGAATTGAGCATGCCGCGGATAAATTCAAAAGTAGAGGCGATAAAATCCTGCGCATCTTGCTGGATACGCTGCTCGATATTGTCCGGTGCGATGCGCAACATTTGCAGGCGGTGGTAGTTTTTGTCGGCCAGCCAGCGCGAAACCAATAGCGCATTGAGCCGTTCCGACCATTTGATGGCCAGCGATTGGTCGAAAAAATCGTTCAACACCACATTCACCGTGCGCAGCAGCAAAATGCCGGCATTAATAAACGCCACCGTCCAAAATGCCGCCACATCCAAATCCTGCATGGCGGTGTAGATGCCGTTTGACGTGAAGGTGTTCAACACAAACAGGCGGATTTCGGTGATCAGCAGCACCAACATCACCGCCAGCACCAACAGCACTTTAAAATTGCTTTTCTTGTCGAGGCAGGGGCGCAGCACATGCCAAAATTCGGTGCCGAAGCGGGTTTTCTTCAAAAGCCAGGCGCTCAGCACCACCACGACCAGCACACCGATAAACGTTTGCAGCAGCCACGCCGGCGTGCCGGCAAGCTCGGCCTGCCATTTGGGAAGCGTCGATTCCATCATCAAAACACAGACCTTTCGCCCGTCACATCAAGGTTTGTTCACATTGCAGCCAAGCACAGCCATCGGCAGCACCAATAAAACAGCAAGCTGAAAATCTCGGCAGCCATCCATAAAGGCCGTCTGAAATCCATATATAGTGGAATGCATAAAAAAGTGACACAACGAGTAGGTTGGGTTGAAAACCCAACAAGCCCACAGGTCGTCTGAAACGTTGGGTTTATCAACCCAACCTACTCCGTGATAGTGCGTGGTTTTGTATCACTTTTTCTTGCATTTCACTATAGGGTTTCAGACGGCCTCCCCGCCCTTATACCAATCCAAAAAAATAACCTAACTTCGTTGCCTCGCCTTGCCGTACTATCTGTACTGTCGTAGGTTTCCGTCTTGTTAGTTTACTTTCTTGAATGGGCATTACACCCTGCTGCGGGACAAAACAGCGAGCGTGCGCAAAGCGGCTTCATTCTCTAAAAAGCGTAATTCAGTTTCAGCCAATAGGTGCGCGGCAGCCCCACCACGGCAAAGCTGCGGTCGTACAAGCCGCGCTGCACCTGCCAATACTTTTTGTTAAGCAGGTTTTCAATGCCACCGTTGAGGGTGAGCGATTGCTTGTTGCGCATTTTTACCGTGTATTTCGCACCGGCATCCACAAGCGTGTACGACGGAAATGCATAGGTTTTGGCATAATCTTGATACGATTTGCCGTAATATTGCACGGCAGAATTCAGCGTTAAGCCTTGCACAAACGGCGTATCCCATTCCACGCCGGCTTTGGCGATAATGCGCGGGCTGGATACCTGCGTGCCGCTGATAATCACATCGTTATAGCTCGGCACATCAAGCAAATCGGCTTTGATATATGACAAACCGATGCTGGGGCGCAGGGTTTTGTTGAGCAGATTGGCATAGGCATTCAGCTCGATGCCGCGATTACGCTCTTTGCCCTGTGTGGCACCCGCAACGTGGCTCAAGCCGTCGAAAGTGCTGGCCGTGCGCCAATAGCCGGGCTTGCTGATTTGGTACACGCTGGCGCTGGTCACGACATCACCCCAGTTTTTGCGCACGCCCAATTCTATTTGGCGGCTGATGCGCGGGCGCGACATATTACCGTCCTCATCTACCGCACCGGGCTCCAAGTCTTCCAGATAATTGCCATACACCACAAAATCGCTGCTCGGCACCCAGGCGGCGGCCAGCAGCGGGCTGAAGCGGTGCGTGCGCTGCGCCCCACCGACGGTGTGGTCTTCCTGCTTCATCCATTGCAGACGGCCGCCCAAGGTAAGGCGGAATTGATCGTCTTTAAAACCCAAAGTGTCGGAAAACGCCCAGCTCGGTGAAGTGTTGGTGGTGTCTGCACCCTGAATATCGGCGGTGGCAAACTCCGGCGCGGCGGGAAATTCGGGGTGATAGATATTCAAATCCGTCATCAGCGTGCTGCTCGCCCGCCGGCCGGTGTCGTGATCGCGCGAACGCTGCACATAGTCAAACGCCGTGTTCCAATTGTGGCTCACCGGCCCGGTTTGGAAATAACCGCGGGCTTTCAGGTTGGCGCTGGTGGTGCGGGCAATAAAACTCACCGGCTGCGCACCTTGGGCAACAAAGCGCTTGCTGGTGTTGTTCCATGCGCCGTTTTGGTAATTGCCCTGTTCGTCCAGCATCTGAAGCTGGGCGACATTGCCGTAAAATTTGGATTCCATATGGCCGATGCCGCCGGAAATCGCCACCCAATCGTTGGGCATATAGTCAAACGTAAACAGCAGCGAACGATCGTCAGTGGTTTGGCGCTGCCATGCGGGTGCCAGATTGGTTTTACCGTCCGGCGCGGCCGGCAGTTTGAAACCGAACAATTGGATATCCTGAAAGCGCGCCCGCCCGCCTTGAGTGGCGCGTTTGGCATACATGGCATCAAACGCCGCCTGAAATTTCTCGCCGCGATAGTCCACATTCAAGGCTGCCTCTTTGGCATTTTCTGAAAAATGATCGCGCGCCGTGTCGCCTTCGCGGAATTTGCCGTTGAAGCGCACGCCCCATTGTTTGTTTTCGCCGAAACGCTGCCCCACATCGATAGATGGCTGGATGCGGCTGTCGCTAAACCAAGCCAGACCCAAATTGCGGTTGCCTTCATCACTGGCTTTTTTGGTTTCAATATTCACCGCTGAGCCGACTGCACCCTCGGGATCCATACCCACCGTGGCGCTCGATGCGCCTTTAATCAATTGCGCCGCGCCCACCGCAGCAGTGGGCGAATTGTAAGTAGAATACAAACCTGCCAAGCCGTTAACGCTGAACTGACGTGCATCCAACTGCAAACCGCGCACATACAGGCCTTGCAAGGTATTGCTCTCGCCGCCAAACGCCATCACCGAAGCATCGGTTTTGGCAATCACATCCACAATCGTGCGCGGCTCTTTATCCTCAAAGGCTTTTTCATCGTAATTCACAGCGGTAATCGGTGCGGTAAATGCATTTTGGCGGCCGAGCAAGCCTAAATTCACCCGATCACGCTGATAGCTGTTGGTGGCTTCAGAAATCGCTTTCGCCGCCTTGCCTTTCACGGTAACGGTTTGCAGCTCGGCTTGAGTGGATGCCTCAGGTTCATTATCGGCCGGCTCAGCGATGGCCACTTGCGAAAAACCCAGACTGATTATTGCGAAAGTTATGGTATTTAATTTCATAATATCGGTAACAAGTTGTAAATTAGAGTCAATTATAGCTAAAATTAAAGCTAATGGTAATTATTTTTAATCATATATAAAAATTAAGAATGCTTGTGTGTAAGCAAGCAACATGATTATTTTTTTGAATCGGCATAAACCAAAATCGGAATAAAGATAAAAGGCCGTCTGAAAAGCTTTCAGACGGCCTCGCGTTTGTGTGGCACCACAATCAAACCCTATTGATGATGCAAATGCTTACTCTTCCGAGCCCGAGCCCAAAAGCCAGGCTTGCGCTTCGGCGGCATCGTCGAAATATTTGGGATGTTGCTGCGTGATCAAATCCGACAGGCGCGATGCGAGCTTGATCCACACATCATCCACCACAATGGCGATGCGGCCGAAATCATCTTCGTGCTTGCTCATAAATTTAAGCTGCTCCACCGCCATATCGATGGTGAAATCTTTCAGCATCGACAAATCCAGCAGCATATCGGGGCGATGCACTTTTTCAACACATTTAAGCGCGGCCGCTTCGAATTCCTGAAAATCTTCCAGGGTGAATTCGTTATACAAGGCCACATTCAAGCCGTAAGATTGTTCTCTGATGGAAATCATGGTGCGCTCCTGAAGATTAATGTTTGGTTTTGAAATAATGCAGCCATTGCTGCGGATGCACGCCGCTGAGCATGCCGCTGGCAATTATCATACCCATACCGAGCATTTCTTGCCAGCCTATGCTGTCGCCCCAAAGCCACATACCGGCAAAAGTGGAAAACACCACGGTG
Organism: Uruburuella suis; assembly: GCF_004341385.1. Lineage (GTDB taxonomy): Bacteria > Pseudomonadota > Gammaproteobacteria > Burkholderiales > Neisseriaceae > Neisseria > Neisseria suis. The sequence goes on along the minus strand of NZ_SLXE01000001.1, from coordinate 8,539 downwards.
AGGTAAGAGAGCGCCGCCACGGTGAGCTTGTCGCCCACTTTATAGGCGCGCGTGAGGCAAAGCTGCGCCACCAGCGCCGATGCGCCGATGCCAAACAAATAAGGCGCCGCCTGCCAGCTCAAGCTGTGCCAACCCGTGGCCGTTGCCCACAGCGCACTCATTGCCATGCCCACCAGCGATAAATAAAACACCACCCGCCAGCCCGGCTCGCCCATAAGCGACAATTCGCGCACCTGCATATAGGCCCAGCCGGCAAAAAAGCCGCCCAGCAAGCCCACCAGCGCCGGCCACTCTTGGCCGCCGCCCACCGAAGGGCGCAGCAGCACTACCACGCCGGCAAAGCCCAGCACCAGCATGATTTGCTTATAGCCGGAAAGCTTTTCGCGCAACACGATAATCGAGAGCAGCGCCAGAAAAATCGACGAAGTGTAGCTGAGCGTCACCCCCGTGGCCAGAGGCAGGTGCACCACCGCATAAAATATGCAAAACATGCCCAGCGTGCCCGACACGCTGCGGCTCAAGTGCGCGCGCCAATGCGGCGTGAAAAAGGTTTTGCCCTGCGCTTTGGCCAGCATGCCCAGCACCAGCGCGGCAAAGCTCATGCGCCAAAACACCAATTCGCCCGAGCCCAATTCAAAGCGGTTGCCGGCTTCTTTCACCCAGATATTCATCAGGGTGAAGGCCAGCGCCGCGATGATCATCCAGCCGGAGCCGAGCGGGTCTTTTTTGGAAAGATGGTTTTGCATAAGTATTCAGGCCGTCTGAAAGCTGATGGTTTCATACCAATCCAAAAAAATAACCTAACTTCGTTGTCTCGCCTTGCCGTACTATCTGTACTGTCTGCAGCTCGCCGCCTTGTTAGCTTACTTTTTTGAATTGGTATCAGACGGCCTGCCTTGGTTATTTGCTGTGCAACGCGCGCATCGCTTCTTCAAATTCGCCGGCCATGATTATCGGCATGCTTTGCAGCGATTTGCTGATGGCCTCGTCGATTTGCTGGCGCTCTTGTGCGCTGGGTTTGTTGAGCACATAGCCCACCACCAGATTTTTATCGCCCGGGTGATCAATGCCTAGGCGCAGGCGGTAGAAATTTGGGGTGCCCAGCCGCGCTTGCATGTCTTTTAAGCCGTTGTGGCCGCCGTTGCCACCGCCGAGCTTGAATTTGATGCGCCCGCAGGCGATATCGAGCTCATCGTGCGCCACCATAATTTCTTCGGGCTTGATTTTGTAAAACTGCGCCAACGCCACCACCGCCTGGCCGGAGCGATTCATAAACGTGTTGGGCTTCAAAAGCCACACATCGCCCTCAGGCCGCGCCACGCGTGCCACTTCGCCGAAAAATTTCTTTTCTTCTTTAAAGGCGGCCTTCCATTGCCAGGCCAATTCGTCTGCGAACCAAAAGCCCGCATTGTGGCGGGTGTGTTCATATTCACGGCCCGGATTGCCTAGGCCGACGATTAATTTGATTGCTGCCATGATGTGCTCAAATGAGGTTTTATCTTGAGGCCGTCTGAAAGCTTTCAGACGGCCTCGTCTTCCGTTTTCGATTGCACGCGCAAGCGGCGCGCTTCTTTCGGGTCGATCAGCAAAGGGCGGTAGATTTCCACGCGGTCGCGCGCGCGCAGCACGGTATCGTCTTTCACCGCCTTGCCGAAAATGCCCAAAGGTGCCGCTTCGATATCGGCTTCGGGAAATTCACGCACCACATCGCTCAGCCGCACCGCTTCGCGCGCGGTTGTGCCCGCAGCCACTTCGAGCCGCTGCAAAAACTGCTTTTGCGCCGTGCCATACACAATTTCAATTTTGACCATAGCGCCTGTCGGCCTCTTTGATAAACGCATCCACCAGCGCGCCCGATAAATGGCTGAACACCGGCGAAATCAGCGCCGACAAAATGCTGCCGGCAAAATCATATTGCAGCCGGAATTCGATTTTGCAGGCATCATCGCCCAGCGGGATAAATTTCCAAGTGCCGTTGAGCGTTTTAAACGGCCCCTCGAGCAAATCCATGCGGATTTCGCGCCCGGGAATATTGTGGTTGTGCGTGGCAAACGATTGCTGCACGCGCATATAATCCATAAACAAACGCGCCTTAAGCTCATTGCCCTTGCGCTCGATGATTTCGGTTTTGCTGTACCACGGCAGAAATTGCGGATAATCCTCGGCGCGGTCGACCAGCTCAAACATCTGCTCGGCGCTGTGCAGCACCAATACATTTTTCTCTACGGTTTTCATGAAATTCGCTGCAAACGCAAAAGCCGCCATTATAAACCAAAACACCGGCCGCTTCGAGGCGGCCGGCGTGGCTTATTCATCAAGGCTCATCAAGGCTGTCTGAAAATTCAGACGGCCTGCTCAAACTAACCCGCCCGGCTGCGGTTGATCAACCACACCAGCGAGAGCATCACCGGCACTTCCACCAACACGCCCACCACCGTGGCCAGCGCCGCGCCCGAATTCAGACCAAACAGCGAAATCGCCACCGCCACCGCCAGCTCGAAAAAGTTCGATGTGCCGATCAGGCAGGCCGGTGCGGCGATTTCATGCGGCAGCCCCAGCCGGCGCGCGCCGAAGCGGGCGATAAAATAAATGCCGTAAGTCTGCACCAGCAAAGGAATGGCAATCAACACAATCACCGCAGGCTGCGCCAAAATGGTTTGCGCCTGAAAGCCAAACAGCAACACCACGGTTAAAATCAGCCCGCCAATCGAAAAAGGTTTCAGACGACCTGCAAACTGTGCCACCGATTTGCCCGCGGCCAACAAATAGCGGCGCGTCAACATACCCGCCAAAAGCGGCAACACCACATAAAGCACGGTGGAGAGCAGCAGCGTGCCCCACGGAATATCGATATTGCTCACCCCCAGCAGCAGCCCGGCAATCGGCGCATAAGCCACAATCATAATCAAATCGTTCACCGACACCTGCACCAGCGTGTAATTCGGGTCGCCCTTCACCAGCTGGCTCCACACAAACACCATCGCCGTGCACGGCGCCACGCCGAGCAAAATCATGCCGGCGATATATTGCTGCGCATCATCGGGCGACACCCAATCTGCAAAAAACACCCTGAAAAACAACCAGCCCACCGCCGCCATGGTAAAAGGCTTGATCAGCCAATTCACCACCAGCGTGAGCCACAAACCTTTCGGGCGCTTGCCCACATCTTTCACCGCCGACCAATCAATCTGTATCATCATCGGATAAATCATCAACCAAATCAGCAGCGCCACCGGCAGATTCACATGCGCGATTTCCATCGCCGCCACCGCCTCGAAAACGGAAGGCAGCCACACACCCAGCGCCACACCCGCCGCAATCGCCAGCGCCACCCACAGGCTCAAAAAGCGCTCGAACACACCCATTGCATTACCTTCATTTGATATTTAAACAAATATTGAAATCATGGCCGTCTGAAAACCACCGTCCGTCAAACCGGCTGCCCGTTTTCATCCACCACTTGCCCGCCGTCTTCTTTGAAAAACGCACCTTGCTGCGGCGCCGGCAGCAAAGCGAGCACTTTTTCAGACGGCCTGCACAAAGCCGTGCCGATTTCCGTGACCACAAACGGGCGGTTGATTAAAATCGGCGCTTGCAGCATGGCCGCGATTATCTGCGCTTCAGACAAACCCTCATCCGCCAAACCATATTGCGCAAATTCGGGCACATTCACCCGCAATGCCGCGCGCGCACTCAAGCCGCTGTCGGCCAGCAGGCGGCGCAGCGCGGCTTCATCGGGCGGCGCGTGCAGATATTCGATGATTTCCGGCTCGATGCCCGCATTGCGGATGAAAGCCAGCACATTGCGCGATGTGCCGCAGGCCGGATTGTGATATATGATTACAGATTGCATGATGAGCCTCCTGCGCGAATGCGCGGTTTGGTTTGGGCAATGCCGAATTGATTGAGCACGACAAGCCAACGAAGTGAAATTATTTTCAAACCTGCTTTAACCAACACATTCAGTCAGTTTTCAGACGGCCTTATCCTTCAGGTCGTCTGATACCAATTCAAAAAAGTAAGCTAACAAGGCGGCGAGCCGCAGACAGTACAACCAGTACGGCAAGGCGAGACAACGAAGTTAGGTTATTTTTTTGGATTGGTATGAAAACTAATCAGCATCGTGCAACGGCACTTGCCCGCAAACCGGCAGATTGTGAAGCGTGCAGCCGCTGTTTTGCGCATCGAGCGCACAGCATTCTTCCGTGAGAAAAGCCACCAAATCAAGCATCAGCGCCAAATCGGCACGATAGCGCTGAAAACGCCCTTCCTGCTGCACATCAACCAAACCGGCATGGCTCAACTCTTTCAAATGAAAAGAAAGATTGGCCGGCGACACATCCAGCGCTTTGGCAATATCACCCGCCACCATGCCTTGCCCGCCCTGCTTTACCAAAAGCCGAAAAATATCTAGGCGCGTGCTTGCGCCCAGCGTGCTGAATAATCTGCTTGCTTGTGTTGTGTTCATGGCGCTTATTTTATGCCCAATATTTCGATATTTCAATAATTATTTAAATAATGCCGTCTGAAATCCAAGCCGCTGCCACAGTTTATTATACCCATTCAAAAAAATAAGCTAACAAGGCGGCGAGCCGCAGACAGTACAGATAGTACGGCAAGGCGAGACAACGAAGTTAGGTTATTTTTTTGGATTGGTATTGCACCCCATGCCGCCGGCCGCCGCACATGCAGCAAAGAGCCGGCCTCGCTCAGCGCATCAGTGCTTTTCTGCCTGCTGCCGGTTTGAAATTTTCCCGCCTGCCCCCATGTGCGTTAACATTGCTTTACCTATTCCTTGAAATGCTTATGCGAAAAACCCTGCCCGAAACCTTGCACGCCGCCCTCTCCCAAACGCTCGAAAGCGAAATTTTCGTGCTCACGCTGGAAAAAGTTGTGGCTTTTTTGCGCCAAGGCGGTGCGCGCCACGGCACCGAGCGCTTCGATATGCTGCTGGATATGCTGGCAAACGATGCCGCGCTGCGCCAGGCGTTCGGCAACCGTTTTCACCATTGGCTCGCCAATGTGCATGTGTATCCCGCGCTGGTCACCTTGGGCATTTTTTCGCGCAGCGGCTTCAGCCGCGAGATGGGCATCCGCTTATACGAGCGCTTTTATCCTTCGTTTAAAGATTTCAAAAACCTGCGCGATATTTTTCTGCACCTGTTTCATTCACGCGATGAAAAATGGCTGCAAACCATCAAGCTGCGCCAATGGCTCGCGCTGCACCAATTGCTGCTGCAAGATGCCGAGCCGGCGGTGGTGCAGTCGGCTGCGCGCCAGCTCACCCAAGCGCGTCTGCATGCGCTGGAAATGCTTTCCATCTGGATTGCCGCCGAAGAGTTGGAGCCCAATTTCGTGCGCCTCGAGCCCAAGTTGCTCGATGTGAACTCGGCCTTTATCGCGCTGCAACACGAAACCGCCGCCTTGGTGCAGCATTACCGCAGCGGCAGCGAAGAAGCTTACGACACGGCGCATATCGAAGTGATGTTGCAACAAAGCCGCGACACCGTAATCCGCCTGCGCCGGCGCGGCGCCGGTGCGGGCGCGGGCTCTTCGGTGAAAGTGGCGCATCTGCTCGAGCGGCTGGCGCAAAGCCTCGACAGGCTCGAGCTTTTGCTGGGCATCCAAACCGCCGCCGATACCTCGCAATCGCTGCGCCTCACCATCCGCCTGCTCAATGAAATGACCATGGCCGCGGTGGAGCAGCACAGCACCGGCCTGCTGCGCCGGCGCAGCATTCAGATGCTGGCCAAAAGCATCACCGAAAACACGAGCGACCACGGCGAACACTACATCACCCGCAGCCGCAGCGAATATTGGGGCATGCTGCGCTCGGCCGCGGGCGGCGGCGTGTTGATTGCGCTGATGGCACTCAATAAAATCCACATCGGCGAAATGGGCTTTGGCGCCTTTACCACCGCCGTGTTGTCCAGCCTCAATTACGGCCTGGGCTTTGTGCTGATTCAAATGCTGCATTTCACCGTGGCCACCAAGCAGCCGGCCATGACGGCCACGAGCTTTGCCGAGCAGGTGGAGCGCAGCGAAAAAGGGCGCTCGATGGAAATGAAGCTCTCTTCGCTGCTGATTGATGTGGGGCGCTCGCAAAGCGTGGCGGTGTTTGGCAATGTGAGCGTGGCCATTGCGCTGGCGGCGCTGATTGCGTTTGGCTTTGCCCACTATATGCACACGCCGCTGCTCGATGCCGATGCGGTGGCTTATCAAGTGAAATCGGTGCAGCCTTTCACCCAGCCCTCGCTTTGGTATGCCGCCATTGCCGGCGTGTGGCTTTTTTGCTCGGGCATCATCGCCGGCTTTTTCGACAACCGCGCCGATTATCTCGACCTGCGCCGCCGCCTCACCGTGCAGCCGCTGCTGCGCAAAATCCTGCCCTCAAAAACGCGCGCACGCTTTGCCGATTATGTGCACAACAACTACGGCTCGCTGGCCGGCAACTTTATTTTCGGCATTTTGCTCGGCATGACCGGCTATTTCGGCCACCTTTTCGGCCTGCCGCTCGATATCCGCCATGTGGCGTTTTCCTCCGCCAATATCGGCTATGCCGCCGTGAGCGGCCATTTGGGCCCGCTCGCCTTTACCTGGAACCTCTTCGGCGTGCTGCTCATCGGCTTGGTTAATCTGTGGGTGAGCTTTTCGCTCGCGCTCACCGTGGCGCTGCGCGCGCGCGGCACCCGCATCGACAGCCTGCCGCGCCTGCTCAAAGCGGTGTGGGCACAAATCAAGGCCAACCCGCTGAATCTGATTTTTCCGGTACCGGCTGCCGCGCAGGTGATTAAAAGCATGAAAAACGGCGACGGCAAATCTTAGGGTCTGTTCACAATTCATCACGCGGTAAGATTTTGAGCGCAAAAGCGTGACTGCAAGGCGAAAAGCACAGCAAGGTTGAACACCTTGCGAGCATTTTCAACGCAGCCGGCGCGTTTTTGAGCCAAAATATTGCCGCGTGATGAAATGTGAACAGACCCTAGGTTCTATTCACAATTCACCTTGCATGATAAAGGCCGTCTGAAAGCGTTCAGACGGCCTTTATCATGCAAAAATGTTATAATTCAAAAGTTATCCACTCCTTTATATTTTATATGAATATTTTTGAAGCCGTTCTGATTTTGCTGCTGCTGGTTGCCGTGAGCGCGTTTGTGTCGTGCTCCGAGCTGGCGCTGGCCTCGTCGCGTAAAATCAAATTGCAGGTTTTAGGCAAAGAGGGCGACACGCGCGCGCTGGATGTGTTGAACATGCAGGAGCAGCCGGGCAGCTTTATCACAGTGGTGCAAATCGGCCTCAATGCCGTGGCGATTCTGGCCGGTATTGTGGGCGAAGCGGCGGTGCGGCCTTATTTGGGCGCGCTGTTGCAGCATTTGGGCGATGCGGCCTGGGCGGGCACGCTCGCTTCTTTATTGTCGTTTTTTCTGGTCACCGGCCTCTTTATTCTGTTTGCCGACCTGATGCCCAAGCGCTTCGCTATGACCCACCCCGAGCGCGTGGCCGTGCGCGTGGTGCGGCCGATGATGCTGATGATTTTCCTGCTCAAGCCCTTGGTGTGGTTTTTCGACGGCATCGCCAACCTGATTTTCAAAACCCTGCGCATTTCCACTGTGCGCCAAGACCAGCTCACCTCGGAAGACATTTATGCCGTGGTGGACGCCGGTGCCGAAGCCGGCGTCCTCAAGCAGCAAGAGCATTATTTGATTGAAAATATTTTCGACATGCAATCGCGCACCGTTACCTCCACCATGACCACGCGCGAAAACATCGCCTATTTCGACAAAAGCGACAGCGCCGACACCGTGCTCGCGCTGATGGCCGAAAAGCCGCACGCCAAATTTTTAGTGTGCAACGGCGAATTGGAAAAAGTAATCGGCTATATCGAATCGCACACCTTGCTCACGCTTTACCTGAAAGAGCAAAACCTCAAGCTCACCGACAAGCGCGTGCTGCACAAAGCGCTGTTTATTCCCGACACGCTCTCGCTTTATGAAGTGCTCGAAGCCTTTAAAAACGCCGGCGAAGATTTTGCCGTGATTGTGAACGAATATGCGCTGGTGGTGGGCGTGGTCACACTCAAAGACGTGATGAGCATCGTGATGGGCGAATTGGTGGCCACCGAAGAAGAGCCGCAAATCATCCAGCGCGATGACGTTTCCTGGCTGATCGAAGGCGCCGCGCCGCTCGAAGACGTAATGCGCGCGCTGGATATTGTGGATTTCCCCAATTCGGAAAACTACGAAACCATTGGCGGCTTTATGATGTATTCGCTGCGTAAAATCCCCAAGAAAACCGATTTTGTGCTGTTTGACCGCTACAAATTTGAAATCATCGACACCGACAATCTCAAAATCGACCAGCTTTTGGTGTCGCTCAACCCCGAAGCGGTGAAAGCCGAATAAAGCCCTAAGGCCGTCTGAAAGCCTTTCAGACGGCCTTAGGGTCTGTTCACAATTACTTGTCATAAAGGTAGCCACATCACAATGCATCCCAATAAAACCGTGCTGTGGAAGTTGCGCTTTAGCTTATCGTAGCGGCT